>CBDBMR010000014.1:0-57500 GCA_965207535.1 Rhodospirillales bacterium
TCAGGTTGTGTCCCAGAACGAACTCGGCGCCGTCGGCGAAGGCGTCCAATTTCGTCAGCGCGGCGGCCAAGTCGCCGCCCGAATGCGTCATGCTGCGGCCGGTATCGCCGCGCACCGCACCGAAAGCATGAATGCGGTCGTCCTTGCCGACTTCAAGATCGAGAGAAACGCAGGCTGGCCGGAATGACACGCCATCGCCCAACGCGGCCACACGGTTCATTGTGCCGCCCAGGGGTCGACGACCTCGATACCGGTATCCTCGAAGTGCCGGACGTTGCGCGTTGCCACCGCCATGCCGTGGGTACGGGCGATGGCCGCGATCTGGCCGTCTGCGGGCGCCACGATGCGTCCGGCGGAACGGCGCGTGGCTGCGATATCCGCATAGGCGCGCGCGGCGGCGCTGTCGAACGGCAGGATACGACCCTCGAAATCCTCGCGCAGGATACCCTCGATGACGAGCGCAAGCGCATCCCTGCGCCGGCCCGTTGGCAAGATCAAGACCCCGTAGCGCAACTCGGCCTCACCAACTGCCGAAAAATGCAGTTCCGCCGTCGGGCGCGCCGCAACCCAACTCTCCACCGCCGGGTTCGGCGAAGGGCGGAGCAGTTCGGACACCACGTTCGTATCCAGCAGTACGGACATTGCCGGGGACTCAGTCGAAAGACGGCGGTTCGCGGCCAGGCTCGCGAGGCGGCAGCTCCAGATCCACGCCGCCCAGCGGTGCGATCCGGGCGCGTATGGCTTCGGCAAGATTGCGGGTGTCCGGCTTGCGCCCAACCGCATCGCGCAGGATGATGCGGGCCTCTTCCTCCATCGAGCGATGATGTTGCGCAGCGCGCACGCGCAGGCGCGTCTTCACGTCGTCGTCGAGATTGCGGATCGTGATGCTCGCCACGGTCAAGTCCTCCGGTCTACTTGCCCCAATCTACGCATTGATTGCGATGCAATCAAGACACCGCGCGCGTCATGGCCACGTAGTACAGACGGCGTGGCGCGTCGGGATCTTCGTCGCGGCCCGTGCGGTCCCAACGTCCGCCAAGGGGCTCGGAATCCGCCGCCAATTTGCAATTTGAGCCGGGTCCGCGCTAGGCTTAGGCCTCACGCCTAAACACAATCCGAATTCAGGGAGTTTCCCATGCGTAAATTGACGATCGCGGCGGCCGTGCTGACGGCTTGGCTCGCGGCGCCAACCCAAAGTCATGCCGCCTGCGGCAAGGTGGACCATCGCCGAGATGAACTGGGAATCGGCCGCCGTCGCCGCCCACGTGTACAAGACCATATTGGAAAAGGGGTACGGCTGTGACGTCGAGCTGGTGCCCGGCGGACACGGTGCCGACCACCACCTCCATGACCGAGAAGGGCGAACACCGGACCTTGCGCCTGAAATCTGGATCAATTCGGCCCGCGAGGTCGTTGGCCGGGCGGTCAAGGAAGGCCGGCTCAAGATCGCCGGGGAAATCCTCAAGGACGGCGGCGAAGAGGGCTGGTGGATACCGGACTATTTCCTCAAGAAACATCCCGAGCTCACCACGCTCCAGGCGGTCCTGAAGCGTCCGGACCTGTTCCCGGACAAGGAGGAGCCCGGCAAGGGCCGGTTTCTACAGCTGCCCGTCGGGCTGGGCCTGCCAAATCATCAACGGCAACCTGTTCGAGGCCTACGGCCTCAAGAAGGCCGGTTTCGTGTCGTTCGATCCGGGATCCGGCGAAGGCCTCTCCGCGGCCATCGCCAAGGCCTACGGAACGCAAGGAGCCGTTCTTCGGCTACTACTGGGCGCCGACCTCGATCCTCGGCAAGTATCCGATGGTCCGGCTCAAGGGCATGACCCACGATCCGGCCAGCTGGGCATGCATGGCCAAGCCGGATTGCGCGACTCCCAAGCCGAACATGTACCCCGGCGTCCAAGGTGCTGACCGTGGTGACCTCCAAATTCGACGATTCGGCGCCGGAGGCGATGAGCTTCGTCAAGAAATTCTCCTGGAAGAACAAGGTGGTTAACGCGGTGTTGGCCTGGAAGGACAACGAGCAGGCCGATGCCGAGGAGACCGCGGAATACTTCATCGAGAACTTCGAGAGCGTTTGGACGCAATGGGTGCCGGCCGCGACCGCCGCGAAGGTGAAGGCGGCGACGTCGTAAATTCCGCACGCAGGCGCCAAGGTTGAACCGTAGGGACGCGCGACCGCGCGGAGATTTACCATGCCCGAATGGCTGTTGACTTTTCCCGAACTGAACCGAGAGACCTTGCGGGCGATGCGCCGCTCCCTCGACGAAGGCTACCGCGGTTTTTCCCGAACCTTCGGCGAGAGTATCGAGAACTTCTTCGATCCGCTGCTGGCCTTCCTGGTGTGGTTCGAGCGGCTCCTGCTGGCGTCGCCCTGGTGGCTGGTCTTGATCGCGCTGGGCGCGATCGCCTTCGGCGCCAGCCGAAGCATCAGAATGGTCGTGGGCGTGGTCGCGGCGTTTGCCGTCATCGGCGTCCTGGGCATGTGGGAGGATACCATGCGGACGCTCGCCATCATCTGCGTCTGTACGGTGATCGCCGTCGCCATCGGACTGCCCATCGGCATCGCCATGTCCCGCTCCGACCGCACCCAGGGGGCCATCCTGCCGATCCTCGACGTGATGCAGACCATGCCCATCTTCGTCTACCTGATCCCGGTGGTCATGCTGCTGGGATTGGGCAAGGTGCCGGGCGTCATCGCGGTCGTGGTCTACGCCCTGCCGCCGGTGATCCGGCTGACCAATCTCGGCATCCGGCTGGTGGACAAGGACATCCTGGAGGCCACCGACGCCTTCGGGGCGGGGTCGTGGCAGCGGCTGGTCAGCGTCCAGTTGCCGCTGGCGCTCCCCAACATCATGGCCGGCGTCAACCAGACCATCATGCTGGCGTTGTCCATGGTGGTTATCGCCTCGATGATCGGGGTGAAGGGCTTGGGGCAGCCGGTGCTTCAGGCGGTGACCAACCAGTATTTCGCGCTGGGCCTGTTCAACGGCGCAGCCGTGGTCGCGCTCGCCATCGTCTTCGACCGGGTTTCCCAGAATTACGGCCGGCGTTTGCAGAGGCACCGCCAGATCGCCGGCTCATGAGCGACGTCGGTATCCGGATCGAGGGGCTCTACAAGGTATTCGGCCCCAATCCGCCGGCGGTGATGGCCCGCGTCCGGGACGGCGCCGACAAGCAGCGGCTACTCGAGGAGTCCGGCCATGTCATCGGCCTCCGGGCCATCGACATGGATGTGGCGCCCGGGTCCATCCACGTGGTCATGGGGCTGTCCGGGTCGGGGAAGTCGACGCTGCTGCGCCACGTCAACCGGCTGATCGACCCCACCGAGGGCCGGGTGCTGGTCGGCCCCGACGACGTGACGGCGATGGACGGCAAGGCGCTGATGGAGTTTCGCCGTCACGCGGTCAGCATGGTGTTCCAGCGCTTCGCCCTGTTTCCCCACCGCACCGTCTTCGACAATGTGGGCTACGGGCTCAACGTCCAGGGCGTCGGCAAGGACCAGCGCCGGCGGCGGACCGGGAACTGGATCGAGCGGGTCGGGCTCACCGGCTACGAGGACCATTATCCGGCCCAGCTTTCAGGCGGCATGCAGCAGCGGGTGGGTCTCGCCCGGGCGTTGGCGACCGATGCCGAGGTGCTCCTGATGGACGAGGCGTTTTCCGCCCTCGATCCGTTGATCCGGGCCGAGATGCAGGATGTCCTCCTCAACCTCCAGGCCGAGCTCAACAAGACCATCCTGTTCGTTTCCCACGATCTGGACGAAGCTCTGAAGCTGGGGGACAAGATCACCATCCTCAAGGACGGCGAGATCGCGCAGGAGGATGGGCCCCAGAACATCATCATGCGTCCGGCCGACGGCTATGTCGCCGACTTCGTGAAGCACATCAACCGGGGGCGGGTGGTGACCGTGGCCTCGATCATGACCGGCTATAAGGGGGTGAATACGGGCATGGAACTGCCCGCCGAGACGGTCCTGGAGGACGCCTCGGTAGCGCTGGCCAAGGCGGGCCGCGCCCAGGCGACGGTCATCGGCCGGAACGGCGCGCCTGTCGGCCACGTGACCCTGCCCCGTATCGTCGAGGCCAGCCAGCGGCCGGAATAGGGAAGCTTCTCCTTGCCGTCGCCGCCGGACAAGGGCTTGCCGGCGAGGTCCTTGAGGCCGATCCGGGTTGGGGACGTGGGCCACACCCCAAGGGCCGTGGCGGCGGCGTTCGTGGTGGTCTCGCGGAGGAGAAGCAATTGTCTCGCACTTGGGGCTGAGTCCCGGTCCGACGGATCACCTTGCAGGCGGCGAATCCGCCACCCCCCGCTCCGACCGAATCCCCATTGCCGCAGTTGCAGTACGGGTGAGCCGAGCGAATCAGGCCGCCTCGGGTATATGCGTTATTCCACCGAGATGCGTATGACCACTCCGCCCATTACGTCGCCGACTTTTAGATCGGTGCGGGGCGAGTCCTTGTGGCTGTTGTGGCAGGCGATGCAGGCTTCGACGACTGCGTAGTCGGGGTAGATAGCCGTGAAGTACCGCTCGCCGCCAAGCTCCTCCTCGCCGTAGAAATTCTGACCCGGATTTTCAGCGACGTGCTTGAGGCCCTTCCTCTCAAGTTTCGTTCCGGGACCGTTCTTCGGGTTGATCGGATGGAGCGAGAGCAGCGCGTAGGAGAAGTCCTCGGTATTGTCCATCACCGTCTCGGCTCCGAAGCGGAACATCTGCGCGGGCAGCGGCAGCGCTGCATCGTCCTCGAAGTGCTCCGATGCGGTGAGGATTTTTCTGTCCACTGTCAGACGCTGCACCACCATGCGGGTGTAGACCTCGCGGTCCGCCGACATCACCCGGTAGAGCATGTCGGCGACCTTCCGGTACGGAATCCCTTCGGCCGCGGCCGCCGCCGTTGTCGCGACCGCGAACGCAAGGCTGGCGCCAATTGTGAGTGTTCTTCGCTTCATCGGTCTTCTCCTCTGTCGGATTCCGGCGGTGGTGGTCGAACCGGTCATTTGTATCGTCAACGTCCCGTGTCCCGCTCCTTCGCGGACGCGCGCCGCACCGCCCAGTCGATGCTCTCGACATGAACCGCAGGGGGTCCGTCGAAGTTGCGTCCGATCAGCCCGGTGTCCGCAAGCGCATCGAGCGAGAAGCCAAGGCCGTGACAGTCCAGACATACGGGCCGGATCATCTTCTCGTTCGGACGAAGGGTGTCGTTCTGGTTGTGATCGGTCGCGATCTCTCCGCGCCGCTCGGTCCTGGGCATGTGGCAGGTCGCGCAGGTCACGCCGGCGCCGGGCGGCGCGGCGCCTTCCAGCTCGGCCTGCCAGAGCCGGTGATGGGGGCTCGCAAAGTAGGCCCGGGTATGGGGGTCGTCGTGGCAGGATGCGCAGGCTTCGACCGCAGCGTGTACGATATCCACATCGTGCGGCCGGTGACAGGTGCCGCAGTCGAGAGCCCGGTGCGGGTCGGCGTCGGAATGCATAGCGAGGCGCGCCTCGCCGACGGTCATGCGCGCGGGTGGAACGGGATCGGCGAGCCAGTTCGCGATCGCCTCGGGCGTCACGCCGGAGAGCCCGATCGTCTCCAATCCGCGTCGTGGATCCCGAGGCCTGGCGATGCGGGGGTGGCTGCGCATGCCGTGCCGGCCTTCGGCAAAGGTCTTCGCCTGTGGCTCGTGACAGTCCCGGCAGACCCCGGTGGACGGCGCATCGGCCCAGTGGGCCACGATCCCGGCCGGTGCGGCGCCGGCGGCAAGGTTGGCCGCGTGGCAGGCGGCGCAGTTGACGCCGGCCGCCGCGTGACCGGAGCCCGCCCAGTGATCCAGGACTTCGGGGTCGGCCAGCGCGGCCGCGGGGGCCACCGCATCGCGGCGACCGAGCGCCTTCTCCGCGGGCGGTTGCCGGGCACGAAATTGTGCGGTCAGCGCATGGATCGGCGACGGTGCGAGCCAGGGTGCGCCCGCATGCTCGACCAGGAAGTCTTCGTAGAGCGCCCGGTTGTCGTGGTAGTTGTGGCAGCCCGCGCAGGTGTCGAAGGTGAGGCCCGCATGGCTCGGCCGGGTTTGCCGCACGTCCTGCTCGCCTTCGGAATGGCACGCCGCGCAGAAGTCCATCGCGACCGTGACCGCGCTCGCGCGCGTGATTTCAGGCCGGTGCTCGATATGGCAGCTCGTACAGAGACGCGCATCGAGTTTCTCGCGGAAGACGGCCATTCTCGGGTTGCGGAACGTCTTGCGGGGATGACTGTCGCCGGCGGCCTGAAGCTCGTCCTCGTGACAGTTCCGGCAGGTCCCGTTCAGCGCCTTCTCCGCCGCTTTTGCACCGGCGAACGGGGATGCGGCGTGGCAGGTCTCGCAGGCCATCTCGATCTGATGGTGCGCATCGGTGGTCTTGCCGATGAGCAACATCCGCCGGTCGCCTCCCACGACCATCGTGGCCGCAACATAGGCCGCGCCGAGCAGGCTTCCCCCCACCAACCAGACGATGATCCTCGGCGACATCGCGCGACGTCCTCAGTACAGGTAGACCAGGAGTACGTGCACGGCGACGAGCGCCGGCAGCGGACAGAGGGCCAACACATGTACCCGGAGGAGGGTGCGGAGCGGCATACCGACCCTGCCGGCTCCCGCTCGCTGAAGTCGATGCGCGCCGCCGATCGCAACACCGGCAAGCGCACCCGAGAGCAGTGCGGCAAGATAGGTGCTCATCAGCGCTGCGTTGATGTTGTCGCCGAACCGAAACCCGGTATGGGCAAACAACGCCAGCACGCACATGGCGCCAATGACGGCGTGGGAGAGACGCCACCGTTGCGAACCGGCGATCCGGGGGGCGAGCCGCTTGCGGACGACGACCGCGATGACGAGGCTGGCCACGCTGAGCGCGAGCAGCAGGTAGCCGCTCCACTGCTGCCAGAGGCCGTCGAGCCAGAGACGTTGGGCTACGGCAGGCGGGAAACGGTCCGGGACAGGGACGCGGGGGAGCAGCAGCGTCGCGGCGACCGCGGCCGCTCCCACGATCGAGAGCGCCAGCAGCAGCGTCCGGTAACGCTGTGCCTGGGCGCGGGCCGCAAGCACGATCGTGCGCTGGATGTCCGCGACGGTGCCCGCCACCTCGCGCCCGATCAGGTCCATCCTGCGCAGTTGCGCGATTCGGGTGTGCTCGGCCGCCCGGTCAGGGAAGAGGTCGGGAAGGAGCTGGCACGCGTCCGCCAGAGCGATCAAGGCGATGTCGCGGGGGTAAGGGATGTCGTCGGTGAGCGCCGCTTTGAGCCGTACCCTGATTGCTCGCCCGGCGCCGTGGTCGAGCGTGGGGTAGAGAACCGAGCCGAACACCCACAGGAACCGCTGCTGGCGCCGCTCCAGGATGCCGCGCTCGACAAGACTCGCCAGCGCCTGCTCGCGGATCCCGACCCCGTCGCAGGCAGCGAATTCCCGGATCCAGGTCTGCGTATCGGTGGCCTCCGTGCACGACGCAATCCTCGAAAGGACCCGGTCGAGCATTGCAATGCCGGTCGGCGCGGGATCAGTAACCACTAGCGTCTCCAGATCGGTGTCAATACGACCGGCGAACGCCAAGTCCAACAGTACCGCGCCGGCGAGGGCGCATTCAAAAGCGTGTTGCCGTATCGGAAGGAATGCACCATTCTCGTCGCCCAACAACAGGAGCATCTCTTCGGTGAAGGTCAGCATGCGCCTCTCCGTCCGAGCCTGCACGGCACAGTTGCCAGCCCATGCCGAGTATCGGGAACCACGCCCTACTGTGTTACGATATTCCGGTAACGTTACCAAGCGTCGTGTGCACTGGCAGGACGAAGAAATGAGAAATTGCACCGATTATGGAGCTGAAAACACCAGTTCTTCAGCGGCGGCACGGCATCTCTGTCAACAACGCCCTGACCACTATCGCCACGTTTCCAAACTCGCGACGGCGATTTGGCCCCGATCCACGTTCGACGAAAGCCCGCAGCGTTTGACTTGGCGGATCAAGAGGCCAGACATCGTTTCCGTTACCAAGGAAGTAGGAATTCTTCGTCGTCAGCAGGCGTAGCAAGACAAATTGTGTCCCTTTACGATGGCTCAGGAACGGTGGACCCAGAATCCGAAGGTCTCGAAGGCACAATACCGCCCTTGGGACCGGACGAACGCCTGCGCACGGCAGCGCTTTCGGAGACCTGCCTGTAGCGGGGGCGGGCCCTGTCCATGAATCGGGCCGGAAGCTTTTGGCGGCGGGAATCCGGCGGTGGCGAAGCCCGTCGTGCCGCTCCGCATACCGTTCGATGCCGTCGTCATTCCGCCGCCCGGCGCCCGCGCGCGGCACCGTTCCCGCCATGACCCGTCACCGCCGCCCTCGCCGCCACAGCCAGCGGACGGTGCCGACGAGTGTCGTCGCCAGCCCGGCGTAGCCGAACAGCGCCTTGACCAGGGTGAACGCCGCCGCCAGCCACGCCAGCGGCGACGGCGCGCCGGCGTAGCCCAGCGCCAGCGCGGCGACGGTCGCGTTCTCCAGCACGTCCGCCGCCGCCGTCGCGAGCGGCAGCAGGAAGAACGGCGCCCGGAACAGGCGGACCAGCAGGATCGCGAACAGCAGCCCGTAGGCCAGCGGAAACGCCATGTCGATGGTGAGGCCGGTCGCCGCGTAGAGCGTGCGCGCGCCGGCGTCGAGGCGGTCGAGCGCCTCGAACAGCGCCGCCGCCTCGCCGGGCGTGTACCAGGAGCGGCTGTCGAGGAGTTCGAGGCCACCCAGCCGGTCCCGGCGCCAGACGAGCCCCGCGATGCAGGCGGCGGCGACGGCCAGCGCGGCGAGCGCCACGCGCCAGGTCGCCCATTGCTCCAGCATTGCGCGGATCGAAGCCGTCATCGCCATGCGTCCTCCCGTGCCGTGGGTCGCCCCGTGTCTCCGGCGCTGCACTTCGCACCGGAATCCGCCGAGGCGCAAGACGGAAGTCCGTTCGCGTCCCGCCGGCGGACTTGTGGACCGGGAGCTTCGAGTTTACGATTCAGCGATTTTGGTCATGCGCTCTTCTGGGACTGGCGCGGCATCCCGACCCGTCGGCCGATGCCCTGCTGGCGAGTTGTGTAATCGTCGAAACCAAGGCGGACAACTGAAGGAGGCAAATGATGACGCGCTATATTCATGTCGGCTCCGGCGATGCCGACACCATCAATGTCGATGACAACGGAGGGATCGTCCTCGCGGACGCGGGCGACGATACCATTACCGGCGGCGCGGGCCGCGACATCATTCGCGGCGGCAGCGGAGTCGACACGATTGCCGGCGGCGCGGGCGGCGACGTGGTCCGGGGCGGCAGCGGCGGGGACAACATTTCCGGCGGCACCGGCAACGACCTGCTGCTGGGCGACGCCGGCGCCGACACGATCGATGGCGGCACCGGCGACGACCACATCATGGGCGGTACGGGCGACGACACGCTGACCGGCGGTTCCGGCGCCGATGTCTTCCTCTTCATCGAGAACTCCGGCAACGACACGATCACCGACTTCGACGTCAGCGAGGACACGATTGATCTCAGCCTGCTGCAGACGCCGGTCGCGTTCGCGGACCTCGCCATCACCAACCTTTCCGACAACAGCGGCGTCACCGTCACCCACAGCGCGCTCGGCGGCACGCTCACCCTGACCGGCGTGAGCGCGTCCGATCTGACGGCCGAACATTTCAACCTGCCGACAACGCCGCCCACGACCGAATACGATACCGGCGAAGGCGCGACCGTCGCACGCGCGACGGATCCGTTTGAAGGAACCGACGGCGGGGACTCCGTCATCGGTTCCGCCGCCGACATCACGTACCTGATGAAGGGCGGCCACGATCTTGTATTTGCCGGAGAGGGTGACGACACGATCGACGGCGGCGCCGGAAACGACATGTTGTTCGGCGAGGAAGGCACCGACACCATCAATGGCGGGGCGGGCGACGACACGCTTTACGGCGGCTCTGGGGCCGACGAGTTCGTATTCAAGGCCGGGCACGGAACCGACACGATCAAAGATTTCACCGATGGCGAGGACACGATCAAGATCGATACCGTCGGCCTCACCAACGTGACCGGGTTCGGCGACCTCGCCATCACCGATGACGACGGCACGGCGGTGATCGACATGACCAGCGCGGGCGGCGGCACGATCCGGCTGGAGGGCGTCAGTGCGGCCGACCTCGATGCGACGGATTTCACCTTCTACGACTCGACCTTGGAACCCGACGGGTTCTGAGCCGCTCCCCTTGGGAATCCCAGTCCGCCACAAGCTCGCTGCGGCTCCAGGCTAGAGCCTCGGGTGTTTAATCTGCAACATACCCTGCATCTTTGAGGTAATTCCTGCATTCCTGTGGGTCGAAGAGGGCGCAGATGTCGCCGACAGCGCGCCAAAGGGCGTCATAGGTGCGTGCTTTGGCTTTTCTGAGCAGGGCCTTTAGCTTAGCGAAGGCCATTTCGATGGGATTGAGGTCTGGAGAGTATTTGGGCAGGAACAGGAACCAGGCGCCCCGCTCGGCAAGGGCCTTTGCCGCCCGCGGACTTTTGTGGACATTGAGATTGTCGAGGATCACCACATCGCCGGGTTTCAAGCTCGGCGCCAGCTGAGTGCGGACATAAGCATCGAAGGCCGGGCCGTCCATGGCGCCGTCGACAATCCAGGGAGCGACCAGTCCATCGCAGCGCAGCCCCGCGATGAAGGTTTGCGTCTGCCACTTGCCGAAGGGCGCATCGGCCATGAGCCGCTCTCCCCGGAGACTGCGCCCGCGCAACGGCGTCATGTTGGTCTTCACGCTCGTCTCGTCGAGAAAGACGAGCCGCGCCGGCTGGCGGCGCATGAAGGGTTGGCGACGGTTAATCCATGTCCGGCGCGCCGCTTTGACGTCAGAGCGTTCTTGCTCCGAGGCCAGCAGCGTTTTTTTTATAGGTGAAGCCCGCCTTGCACAGCAGTTTGGACAGATTCGACGGATCGGCCGTGATGCCATGTTCCGCCTCCAGCCAGACCGCGAGGTTCGGCATGGCCGGTCAATTCGCGGAGCGAAATGACCTTGTGATATCAGGCTGAGCCTTCACCTTCTCGATAAGGGCCGCACGATAGGGGCCAAGCTTGCCGGACCCCTTGGGACGGCCCTGCTTGGCCGGCTCAACCGAACCGGTGGCCGCATAGCGGGCCTGAACCCGCATCGCCGTCGAGGGAGCAACCTCAAACTGCCCCGCAACCTCCCGACGAGACTTGCCCGCCGATATCCCCCGCACCATACGCAAACGAAGATCAGTCGAAATCGCTCTGCCCATAACAACACCTCCTGGGCACAGGGAATCACCATTCCAAACAAAAAGGAATCCCCAACGATTCAAAATTCACGCCCGACGCTCTAATGGGGAGAGCAACTGTGCCGCAACCCTTCCACAATGGGGCGTTTGGGGTCAAGCACGGATTTGAGCGACCGCCCGGGCCGGCTCGGAACGGCGTTCGCGAGCCTCGGCGGTTGCCGCGGGTTGTCTGTCTCCGGGCAGGATTTCGGCGCCCCGGAGGCGGTTCGGTTGGAACGATGCCGAATGTGTCCGTCGCCAGGCTCTCGCTTCCGTCCGTGGTCAGCTCAGCGGCTGCCAACTTGATGCCTGGTCCGGTACGGTTCCCGAGTGCCCATCTCCCTCACGTGCTCGAACCCGACAAGTCGCTTCGGCAAAAGGAATACGACGTGCATCATCGGGAGCCGCGTCCCGGCGAGAGGAAACCGGTGGATCGTCCACCTTCAAGTGAGTGCGGCTCTTTCCTCCTCTCCTTGCCGGTTGCCGCTTAGCACGCGTCATTGAAATAAAAATACCCGCAGCCCGTGCAGGTGGGCTGGTAACGGTTCATCGAGTCGGCCTTGACGCTGAAGCGCACCCGACCGACGTTATCGCCGGTGCCCCTGAACGGCACGAATATATTATGAGATGAGTTGCCCGCCGGTATATTTATAGCTCAATTCGCAAATCGTATGCATGGCTTCGTCATTGCCGCCTCAAGGCAGGCTCTGGGCGATGGCTGATCCCCGAGTGCGATGAGATGGAACCACCTCAGATAGCTGTCGAGGTACTTGGTGGCGATGCCTCGGCGTGCGCGCAGGAAGTCCTTGATCTGGCTGTGGCGGCTGTTGACCGTCTGAATGTGCACTGCGCCCCGGACCCGCTCGCCGGCGGAGGCGTTGATGCTCTCGTGAGGGATGTCGAGCGCCGCCGCGACAGGTGGATAGCAGCGGTTGGCGTCGGAGACGAGAAGCGCGTCCGGGGCGAGGACCGGCTCCAGCACCGCCTTCACGTTGTCTGCGTTCAACGCCGGCAGGGTGTGGCTCAACGTCTCGCCGCCACGGTCGGCGGCGACCAGGATCGGCACCTGCTCGCGCGAGAGGCCGCGCTTGCGTGCCTTGCCGCCGCGCCGGCGGGGCTTGCGCCCCAGCTTCCGCTCCCCCTTGCGGCTCTCAAGGACGAAGGTCTCGTCCGCCTCGACGATCCCGGCAAGCCGGTCCGGCGCCTGGCGCACCGCCGCCAGAAAGCGGTGGCGCCAGCGATGCGCCGTGCTCGGCGCAATCCCGCAGCGCGCGGCAGACGCCTTGATCGTCTCGCCTTCGGCAAGCGAGGCGCCAAAGGCAAGCCAGCGCTCCTTGTGGTGCAGCCCGGACAGTGCAGTGCCCGTGAGCGCGCCGAAGGTCTTGCCGCACTCCTTGCACCGGAAGCGGCGAAGACCGCGCGCCTTGCCCCGCTTGACCGCCCCGCCGCTGCCGCAATGCGGACAGCGCCGCTCGTCATCCACGCGCAGCTCGATCGCCGCCAGCGAGGCCGCCCCCTCCGAAGGCTCCGACAGCACCGCCGCGACATCCTTGCGCTGCGCTGCCGTCAACTCATCGACACGCGAGAACCAATCCCGAAACCGCTCGTGATCCATCCCACTGACTCCCAAGGCGAATCGGGAAAGACTCTACCACAATGCCTACGATTCACGAATTGAGCCATATTTATTGACGTCCCCGAGGATCCGTAATTCCTGCTTGCGCCAGAAGCGAAAGACGCGCTGCCTGAAATCGTCATTCCGTCGGAATTGACGCTTGGTCCCGGTCCCGGCGGATCTCCCACGCCCGTTGCCGTTGTGGTGACGACGACTGTTTGAGTCGAACTCAAATTCCAATTGCTCGTTCTGATTTTGAAGCGGGCCTCGGCTTTACAGCCCAGGTTGGTCGGGCTGACCGACTCGATCCATATCTTCGGGGAGGGACCGGGCAAAAAGGTCTGCGCCGCCGCCGGCGACAGGAGCGCCGCCGCCGCCAAGGTCATTGCAATTCGAATCATTCGCCACCTCCTGGTTGTGTGGAGCCTGCCGTTCGTGCAAACGGATTCCTTGTCATGTTCGGCCTTGTTGCCGCTCCAGAAATTTCGTTTCGGCCAAGTTTAGATACCCCCCCCCGCGTGTAAGTCAATGGCATAGCGTGAGTGAGGCCGGCCGCTCCCGCGGCCGGCTACTTGCCCTGCAGTCCGGCTATGGGGTCGAGCCTGGAGGCCTGGTGGGCGGGCTGGAAGCCGAAGAACAGGCCGACCGCCGCCGCCGTGCCGAGGCCGCTCGCCACGGAGAGGCCGGAGACCAGGAAGTCCCAGTCGGTGAAGCGGCAGATCGTCCAGGTCGCCGCCAGGCCAAGCAGGATGCCGAGCAGGCCGCCGGTGACGGTCAGGATGACGGACTCGATGAGGAACTGGCTCCTTATGTCCCGCCGCCGCGCGCCGAGCGCCCGGCGGATGGCGATTTCCGCGCGCCGCTCGGCCACGGAGACCAGCATGATGTTCATGATCCCGATGCCGCCGACAATCAGGGAAATGCTGCCCACCGCGCCGAGCAGTAGGGTGAAGATTCCCATCTGCGCCTCCATCTGGGCGATCAGCTGCTTCGCGGTGACGATTTCGAGGTTGGCGTCTGGCGCCCGTTTGCGGAACCAGGACCGGACATCCTCCGCCGCCGCTTCGTAAGGGACGCCGGCGCGCGAGCGGGCGACGATGGACTGGATTCCGGAATTGGGGGCGAGCCGCCGCGAGGTGGTTATCGGCACGAAGACGGATTTGTCCGCGTTCACCTGGACCGGCAGCGCATGGTTCTCCGCCCTGCGCTCCAGCACGCCGACGACGGTAAACAGGGCCTCGTCGATCTCGACGACCTGCCCCGTGAGGCGATCCGCTCCCGCCTCGCGCATCGCGTCCGCGATCTCGGCGCCGATTACGCACCAGTATCTCCCGGTGTCCAGGTCGGACACGAACCGGCCTTCCCGCAGCGACAGCTTGTTCACACTTGCGAAAGACCGGGTGACGCCCTGGACCGGCCCCTCCCCGACCCGCCTGCCGGCGAAGCGAAACGCGCCGTGTCCCGATATCCGGGGCGCCGCCTCGATGATCGACGGGACGGCCGCCTCCAATCGCAGAGCGTCCGCCAGGGAAATCCCCGCGGCGTAGGCGCCGGCGGTCTGAAGGACGACCAGGATGTCGGTGCCGAGGGCCTCGAATTGCTTGCGGGCCTGCTCCTTAGCGATCTCGCCGAGCGAAACCATCGCAATGACCGAGGAAATGCCGATCATGACGCCTATCAGGCCCAGCACCGTGCGCAGCCGCGCTCGGCGCAGGCTTTCGGCCGCTTCGCGGGCATTGGCCGCCAGGACCTGGAAGCGTCTCGACATCGCCCGGACGCCCGCCTTACGGCCCGGCGCGCCCGGCCTTCGGCTCGAAGAGCCGGCCGTCGCGAATGCGCGTCTGGCGCGCGCACTGGACGGCGACCGAGAGGTCGTGGGTGATGATCAGGATGGTGACGCCCCGCTCCTCGTTCAGACGCCGGAGCAGCGCCATGACTTCGCCCGCCGTCTCCGTGTCGAGCGCGCCGGTGGGCTCGTCGGCCAGCAGCAGGGCGGGCTCGCCCGCCAGCGCCCGGGCGATGGCGACCCTCTGCTTCTGGCCGCCGGACAGCTGGTCCGGCCGGTAGCCGGTCCGGTCCGCCATGCCGACGCGCTCCAAGACCTCCCGCGCGCGGCGGCGCATCTCCGGCCGCCCGGCGCCCCGATAGACCAGCGGCAGGCAGACATTCTCCAGGGCGGTCAGCTGCGGCAGCAGGTGGAAAGACTGGAACACGAAGCCGATATGCCGGTTCCTGAGCGCGGACAACTCGTCGTCGCGGAGCCCGGAGACATCACGCCCGTCGAGGAGGCAGGCGCCCGAGGTGGGCCGGTCCAGCAGGCCGATAATGTTCATGAGCGTCGTCTTGCCGCTGCCCGAAGGCCCCATGATCGACACCCACTCGCCCGCGTGAACTTCCAGGTCGACGCCCCGCAGGATCTCGGTCGTGGCCGGTCCGATCCGGTAGGACCGGCGGATGCCGGACAGCCTCAGCATCCCGCCCGGCGTCCGCGCGGCCATGTCCCGCTCGTCGTCATCGGGCGAGGACGACCTCGTCGCCCGGCGAAAGCCCCTTCACCACCTCGACCGAGTCGAGCGTGGTGAGGCCGAGCTGGACCGCGCGCCGTTCCACGGCGCCGTCCGCGAGGACGCGCAGCCAAGTCTGGCCGTCCCCATGCTCCACCGCGACGATCGGGACCATCAAGGCCGCCGGGCGGCGATAAACGACGATGGTGACATAGGCCGACATGCCGACCCGCAGCCGGCCGCGGGCCTGCTCGTCCAGCCTGTCCAGGGCGACGACGACTTCGAATTGCGGCGCCCTGCGCATCCCCGGTCTGCCGCCGCTCCGAGACGAGATGCGGGTCACGGCACCCTCGACCCTGAGACCGGGAAATCCGGGTCCGGTAATCCAGGCTCGCTGGCCGGCCTCGACCTTCCTGACATCCGCCTCGCCCACGTTCGCGGTCACGGAAAGGCGCTCCAGGTCCGCGATACTCAACATCAGTTCGCCCTGCGTCACCGGCCGGCCCTTCGTCAGGGGCTTGGCGCCCAGGCCCTCCACCGCCATGACCGCCCCGGCGATCGGCGCGACGATCCGCACCCGGCCCAGTTTCTCCTCCTGCGCGCGCAGGCGCTCCTCGGCCGTCCGGGCCTCCAGCCGCGCCACCCGCTTCGCCTCGTCGTCGCCCCTCGCCTTCACCGCCTCGAGTTCCCGCTCGGCCTCCTCGACATCCAGAATCCGGCTCTGCCGCTGCCGCTGCGCCGCCTCGTGCTGCGAGGCAGGAACGAGTCCTTGCTCCAGCAGGAAGGCGATCCGCCCGAGATGGCGCTCGGCGTCGTCGAGCGCGACCTTCGCCTGCCGCAGGGCGCGCCGGGCGCGCGCCATGTCGGCGCTGTTCAGCCAGTTTTCGATTTCGGCGAGCCGGTCCCGCGCCTTGATGTAATCGATCTCGGCCCGCCGCCGATCCGCGGAGAGCTGAACGGTGTCGAGGTCGACCAGCGGGTCGCCGGCCGCCACGCGGTCTCCGGGGGCGGCATGGACAGCGCGCACATGGCTCTCGATCGGGCTGACGACCTTGTCGACGCGGCCCGGCGCCAGATGGCCCCTGAGCGCGATGGTGGACTGAAAATCGCGCGGCCGCATGGTCACGGTCGGCGGCGCGCCCGGATCGCCCGCTTCGGCGCCCGGACCGGGGCGGAACCCGGCGGTGGCGCTGAACAGATCCAGGGGCTGCACATACCAGGCGCCGATGGCGAGAAACAGCGCCGGCACGAACAACAGCGCCGCCCCGCGCGCCACGCGGATGCGCCGGGTCATCGTCGAGAGCGCCTCGTTCCGGGCTTCGAGGTCGCGATAGGCGCCCCGCAGCTCGCCGAGCTGCGTCTCGATGACTGCCGCCTGGCGCAGTTCGGTCTCGCGCAACTCGCGGATTTCGGTGATATCCGAGACGACGACGATCACCGCCGTCCGCTCCTCTCCCGCCATCAGGCAGGAGGCCGTGACTGACAGCGACCGGGTCTCCTCGCCGACGCGGATCCGCGCGATGCGCCGTGCTGTCTCCCCGCGTTCGGCGACGGCGTCGAGGACAATCTGGGTGAATTCGTCGAAACCCTCGAGCGCGATGAAGATCTGCCCGAAGGAGTGCCCGGCGGCCTCATCGGGGCCGAGCCCGAACATCCGGTGGAACGCCGCGTTGGCCATCCTGACCGACCCGTCGAAGCCGATGACGGTCACCCCGTCGGACAGGTTCTCAAGCAGTGCGCGGTAAATGCCGGGATCGCGGCCGGTCATGGCGGCGCCGCCACAAGCCGGACTCCCCAGCGGTCGAGCGTTCGTCCGGCGGTCCGGTCGAGCGCTGTCAGCGCATTGAGGTAGGAGACGATGGCGTTCCTCTCCGCCTCCTCCGCCCGGACCAGCTCCTCCTCGGAGGACGTCACCTCGAAGCTGGACGACAGACCCTGGGCGAATTTCTCCTCCTCCACCGCCAGATTCCGCGCCGCCAGCGTCCGTGCCGCGCGCGCCAATTCGGCCGCGCGGAGCCTCACTTCGACATCGTTGACTGTCTGGCTGAGCGCCGCGCCGATCGACGCCCGCAGCTCGGCGACATTTCTCTCCGCCTTCCTGAGCGCGTTGCGGGCCTGCAGATGCGCGAGTTTGGGCGCGCGGTCGTTCAGCGGCACCTTGGCGTCCAACCGCACCTGGTTCGTCGTGATGCCGGCGTCGCTGTGGGACCACGTGAACTTGAGGGCGAGGTCCGGCAGCAGGTTTTTCTTGGCGACTGTCAGCGCGATCCTGGCGCTCTCGACGGCCAAACCAGCCTGGAGATAATCGGCGCGCCGCCGGAGCACGTCTTCAAGCGCCGGCGCGAGGGCGGCGTCCCGTTGCCCGGCCTTCAACTCCTCCAGCGGACGGATGCGGGTCCGGCCGGGCAGCTCCAGAATGTCGATCAGCGCGAATTGCGCAGCGTCCAGGCTGTTCCGCGCCTGGACCAGCGACAGCTCCCGGTTGGCAACCGCCGCCTCGGACCGCCCGGCTTCGCGCGCGGCCACGCGCCCGGCGCCGATCAGCGTGCGCGTCGCCTCGAGCTGTTCTCGGGCGCGCCGCAACGAGGCCTCCGCGATTTCGACTTGCCGCGCCGCTCCGGCAAGCGTCCGGTACGCTCCGATTACGGAAACAACCAGTTCCGCCGCCGTCCGCCGGAAGGCGAGGATGTTGCTCTGCTCCTCGATCCGCGCCTGCCGCACCCCCGCGCTGTCGATATCCGTCCCGGCGCCTTTCAACAGGGGCTGGGTAAAGCTGAAGATCTGCGAGCCGGCCCCCTCGGAATTCCTGGAAAGGGTCTCGTCCCAGCCGAGCGACACCTCACCGCCGCTGGGAACGCGCAGGCTCATCTGCGCGCCGACGCCCGCTTTCTGGTCACTCCGCCGGTCCTTGCTGGCGAAAGGGCCGACGGTGACCTTGGGAATATAGCGGTCCTCGGCCACATCCAGCGAGAACCGCTGCGCCTCCCGGTCGAGCCGGCTGTCGAGAAGCGGCCGGTTCCGCGCCAGCGCCAGCCCGATCGTGTCTTTCAGCGTCAACTCGCAAACATCGGCGGCACAACCGGGAAGCGCCTCCGCCGGCGTTTGGGCGGCGGCGGGAACCGGGCCGAACAAACACAACGTCAGAACGGCCAAAGCGCGCCGCCACCCCCGGCCTTCGTTGAATACTGCAACCGCCATGGGGTGTAGCAAATCACGTCATGCGCGGACGTGCCAGGGCTTTTTCGGTGGCCCGCCGCCGGTCAGCCGGTTGCCGGCTTGACGCGGCGAACGGGAAGCCGGTCTTCCCATCGCTCTTCAAACCTCCCCGGTCAGCACGCCGGTGCTAACAGGTCATTGTCCTTTTTCTTGATCGTGAACGTTTCGGACGCCAGATCGCGGACCGGATCGTCTCCCCTTATTTTTGCCGTGATCGTGTGGGGCGTTTGCCCCCTGCAGGTGTCGTCAACGGCCACGATCGTGAGCGTCACAAAATGCTCGTAGTGCTCCAGGACAGGTCCCTGCGGCACTTCGGTGTTCCACGAAGCGCCCGTGCTGGTGGGATAGCTGGACTCGCTGATGGTCCACGCGGCACTGTCGACGGTTCCAAGAGCAACCTCGATGTATGGATCGATCCGAGGCCTGTGACCCGAATTGGGCTTCGGGTGATAGCAGCCGCCCCAGACCCGTTTCGCGGGTCCGCCACCGCAATTGCCCGTCACCCAGGCCTGCCAAGCCGCATCGTCCGCAAAAGCCGTATTCGGGGCCCGAAAGAAATCGGATATGTGAATGTTGCGCGCCTGAAACATTATCCTGATTGAATGGCTCTGGCCTTCCGCGAGAGGCGACATCGCTGTCGCCTGAAGGCTGTCCGGATTGCCGGCGTGTTTGATGATGTAATACGGTGCCGGCCAGTCGTCGTCTGCCATTGCCGGTGGGGCGGCCAGCGCAACGAGGAGCGCGAGCGTCAGGAAGTGGAGTCCACCCCCCCCCCCGCTGTGTTTAAGGATATATTGGATCATGGGGAAACAACCTTCAGTAGTGAGCGTTTGGACTGACGTCATAGTATCACATCGTCATAGTATCACATATAGATTGGGTAACACTTAATAGACCGGTTACATGGGTAATAGTGTTTATGGTTTGTTTTGCTTGCGGGCGGCCCGGCCGGGGCGCGCCGGGCTTACTCGCCGAACTGGCCCGCAGCGCATCCTTGTTCGTGCTGTTTGATCTTGGCCGTCGCCTCGAACCGGCAAGGTAACCAGCCGCCGCAGGACCCATGCCATCCTACCAAGGCGTTATAAAACTTCGGTTCGTTCAGGATGATCTTGACAGTCTCGTCGTGTTCGCAGGTCGAGTCCTGTTTGGTCTCCACGGTCACAACCGCTTCGGCCTCGTAAGCATGGGGGGCCCAGTAGACGCATCCGGAAGCCGGCTCGTAGTCCGCGAAATACCCGCTGCCGGTGGCGGTCCCGTCCTGGGTCTTGTACTTGTAGCGCATGCGATTGCTCGTGGGGCTCGTGGTGATGAACTTGAATTCCAGCTTGTGCCCTTCATAGACCGAATCAACCTCCGCGCTCAGAATTTCCGCCGCGGCCGATGGCGCAAGACCGGCCGCCGCCAGCCAGAAGCCCAAAAGTGTGACGTTAATCTTCTGCAATACGCTCCCCGTCTTCGTTCAAGATTTGTAACACATCTGCCGCCGCCGGGTACAGGGTTGTCTACGAAGTCTTTGCCGGCGCTCTGGCTGGCTTGCTTCATGATGGTGCCCTTTGGCTTCGGCCTCCCAGGGTCAGAGAACCCATTGTTGGCGGCCTGAACCGCCTTGCAACACATAAAACGGGATCGCCTCGGCCGACGTCCCGGCGGGGACGCGCCTTTCCGCTCGTGCGGAACTATGTTGTCTCCTCGTGCTCGTTACCGTCGTCTACGCGATCCGTTCTCTCACGCCTCCTGGACCTCTCGGGCCGGCCAGCGGAATGGCTCGCCAGTGATCAACATGCGATGGAGGATCACCACGAGCTTGCGTGCCAGGGCCACACAGGCCTTCTTGTGGTTGGTCCGCTTTTTGATCCGCCGAGCTCGCTTAGTCCGGTCAATCCGCAGGAATGACCTTTGGCAACGCCGGTAGGTGCCGTTGCGCCGGTCGCGTATGGCGCTGCCATCGAGGCCGTCGAGCCAGCGGTCCACCGCTTCGGCCATCCGGCCTTCGATGATCCCGGCCAGCGCCTGGCGGCCGAGCGGGCGGTAGCCCTCGCCCCAGTCCAGTCCGTCCGCCTGCATCTCCTTCACAACCTCAAAGGCCTGTGGTAGGCTCTCAATCGTCACAGCTCGCTGTGGCATCGGGGTACTCCTTCTTGCGGTTGTCGTGAACCACAGGGAGTACAATATGCCATGCAGTTTTGTTCGAGGTGCCAAGAATGAGGAGTAATGAGCCCAAGAAGTTGCTCTCGATCGCGGCTCTGGCCTGGTTAGTTGCCGGGACCGCTCACGCCGAGAGCCTGACCGTTTTGGAAGGCAACAAGGTGGACTTCTCCATCGTTGTGACCCATCCCCAATATGTCGAAGGGGTATCAGCGAAGAAAATCCGCCTGTGGTACGACACGGACGGCGGCACGGCCACGGAAGGCGAGGACTATGAGACGGCCCATTCGTGGAGAGATCATGTGACCGGCGAGATTGGCGATCCGTTGACGATTTCGGTGGAAACATTCAGCGACGATGTGGAGGAAGGGGACGAGACCTTCTCGATCCGGATGAGAAAGTTGGAGCAGTGGGTTTTATGTCCCCCCTTGGCCGTCCGGTCCTGCAGTAGTGGCTGGAGGCAAGTACCGTCGATAGGAACCTGGGTTTTCACGGGTGCCAAGACCGCCGTCATCGAAGATGCCACGGGCGCTGCATTGACGAATTGAAGCGCTGGGGACACTGCACGAAAACGCCTTGTCCAATTTCCAACGAGAAACGAGCCTCAACGGAGGGGCTGAATCCAGCAACGGAGGAGCATGTAGCGGCCGGTCGGGCATTCCACCTGTTGCCAGCACTCAATCCACTTGATGATCGCGCTTTCGTACTGGAGCGCATTGCGTTTGAATTGAATTGGGGGATTCCCAAGAAGGGATTTTTCTGATTCACCATGTTTGGAGGTGGATCATGGGCAAACCGTATTCTCTGGATCTTCGTGAGCGGATTGTCGGGTACGTGGCAGAGGGTCACACGGCGCGGGCGGTGGCGCGTGTGTTTGGTGTTTCTGCGAGCACGGCGGTGCGTTGGGCGGCGGCTTACCGCCATGACGGCAGCATTGCCGCCAAGCCGCAGGGTCGAACTCCGGGTACCCAGAGCAAGCTGGTGGCACATATCGGCTTTCTGGTCGAGCGGGTGAAGGCGGAGCCCGACGTTACGCTGCAAGAGCTGGCCGAGGCCCTGAGCGAGGCCAGGGGCGTCGAGGTGCACCTCTCCTCGATCCATTGCGCGCTGATCCGGGCGGGTTATTCATATAAAAAAGGGCTGGTGGCGCAGGAGCGTGACCGTTCGGATGTGCGCATTGCCCGTCACCTGTGGATCACCCGGCACCAAAAACACATGCGTGACGAGCCGCATCGGCTGGTCTTCCTCGACGAGACCTCCATCAAGACCAACCTGACGCGCCTGCGCGGGCGGGCGCCTGTCGGCGAGCGCCTCCACGGTAGCGTGCCCTTCGGCAAGTGGCGCACCCAGACCTTCATCGCCGGCCTGACCAGCGACCAACTGATCGCCCCTTGGGTGATCGACGGCGCGATCAACCAAGCCGCTTTCGGAACCTATGTCGAAACCCAACTCGCGCCGCGGCTCAGACCCGGAACGATCGTCATCCTCGACAACCTCAGCGTCCACAGAAGCCCCCGCGCCGCCGAGACCCTGAAGAAATGCCACTGCTGGTTCCTCTTCCTGCCGCCCTACAGTCCCGATCTCAACTCAGGTCACAAAGCGAAGCGACTGACCGACCCATCGAGCAGGCGTTCTCCAAGATCAAGGCGCATCTCCGGCGGATCGGCGCCAGAACTTACGACGACCTCATCAACGCCACCGGCGACATCTGCGACCTCTTTGACACCACAGAATGCTGGGACTTCCTTAAGGCTGCCGGATATGCATCAGATTAAACGCAAAACGCTCTAGCCCACGGATCGGCCGTGTCACTGTCACCTATGGGGGTCGGTTTGCGTACGCGATGACAGCGAACGCCGTGAGGGACAGACTGGTCCGTTGGCACGGTCCGGATCCCACTAAGGCGGTGGAGGAGTCCCGGAAGACCCGCCACCGCAGTGCCGCGCTGTCATCAGAGCGGTTTGCCCAAATCCTCGAAATAATCGCGCGTGACCTTGAACACCATCGGCGCGAGCAACAGCAGGCCGATCAGGTTGGGCACCGCCATCAGCCCGTTGAGCGTGTCGGCCAGGTTCCACACGAAGTCCACCTTCACGTTGGCGAAGGCGAGAGCCGCCAGCACCCACAGCGCGCGATAGATCACGAGGCTCCGTTCCTTGAACAGGTACTGCCAACACCGCTCGCCGTAATAGGACCAGCCGAGGATGGTGGTGAAGGCGAACACCGCCAGCGCGATGGTGACGATGTACTGTCCGCCCGCCATCGAGGCCTCGAAGCCGGTCGAGGTCAGCACCGCCCCGGTCAGCCCGCCGCCGTCCGAACCGGTCGCCAGCGACGCCTTCCGTTTCGGCCTCTATACCGGCATGCGCCAGCCCGAGGTGTTCGGCCTGGAATGGGCGCATGTGGACATGGCGGCGCGGGTACTGCGCATTGAGTACACCAAGTCCGGCAAGCCGCTCGCGTTCCCCGTTACCCGCCAGCTCACCGCCATCCTCGAACGCCGCCGCGCCGATCGCGACCGGCTTCCAATGGTCCCTTGAACGGACGGCCAACCCCAAACCGCGCCGCCAATAACCCGGAAAAACCGGCCAAACCCACCTAACCGGTCGCGCATGGCGAGTTTTTCTTCAGCAGCCTGTCAAAATCTGCTTTGGTGTCGGAATTTAATAATTGTTTCCCCGATTCCCGGATAAGGCTTTAGCTTGACCGGAGAACTTTAGCTTGACCGGAGAAAATGCGCACGCTGCGGGCTAAATCGGCGATATTGCCGGTGAGAATTTCATCACCTCGCGGGTGCCCGATGACCAAGTTACTTCCCCGGCCTCCCGAGGCGTGGCGCGACAGCCCGGCGCGTTCAGTGCGCTCAACTCCAGGAGCACGGCGAGGCGTTGCCCGGCACTCCCGCCATTGATCCCGCGCTCGATGTCGAACAGTACATCGACCCGCTTCACTGCCCTATCGCCAACGGCGAGACCGGCAGCGCCTGTTTGCCGCGCCTCTTGCCCGCCGCGATATCGGCAAACTCGTAGAACGTCCTCCGGCTATGCCTCCAGAACAAGGCCTCGATCACGGTCCCTAGCTAGCGGGCGGGCGCATAGAGCTGGTTGAAGAGCGCACATGCCTCCTCATTGAATCGTCACAGTGGTCCAGCAGTGCGTGGCCCCCGTAACAAGGCCCATCTCCGTTGTGACCACCGATTGCCCCTTACAGTTGGCGCCGGAGTCGAACGAGAAGTACGCGCGGGCCGGTGTTCCGGTGCCTGTGCGATTTAAGCCGCACACCTGACCGTACTCTGTTTGCCTGCACGTCCGCCAAGCCTTGCTGCTATCGCCGTACCAGAGAATCCGGAACGTCTCTCCGGCGGTATGTGAACCGCAGGTGCGCATCGGCACTTTGATGTCGCCGCCGCTGAGATTTCCGTTGCCGAACATACGGTTTACCGCGATAAGCACCGCGCCGGGCACATTTGTACAATTAAAAGAGTTACGTGCGTAATTCGTATCGTCGAATATCGTGGAGCTCGGATCGGGTAAGATCTGGACGTTTTGCGACAGGAAATAAAACGGCAGGGGCGGCCTATCGGGAGCCCGCAGGGTAATACTGGTGGCGCTGTGGCTCATCGTGGCGGTTTCGGGAGGGGTGCGGTTCTGCGCCTCCGCGGTCAGCGGCAGCGCGGCAAGCAGCAGCGCGAGCGGTGCGAACAGCGAATGCCGGACCGTGCGAAAACTCGACCGGTACCGGGGGGGGGGATGTCTTCCGCCTCCTGGCGACAGTAGAAGAACGAGAGGATATATCTAACTGACATGATTCGATCTTTCTTTTTGTCCGCGAGTATAGTATTCGAATATTTTAGTCCTGGCAAATTGCTTCTAATAAATGGATAAACGGTTTGAGAGCTTGAACTAGGGTCCGGACTCAATTGAGCCACCATATGAGTGTTGCGGCGATGAGGACGGGGGACAAGAAGGTGTCGGCGCGTTTGTCGTGCCGAGTTGCGATTCTTCGAAAATCCTTGGGCTGGCAGAACATGCGCTCGATCACAAGGACGGCGAGGAAGGCGGGTCGAGGTTTTGATTTCACGCACTGCAAAACTGTTTCATCACCGTCGCCGGGTTCGAGCTTGACGTTGCGAGCGTTCTCGATGGCGTCGTTCGCCGTCAGCGGGCGGCCGAGTTGAAGCCCTTGCCTTGGTCAGGTGAGGTTTGGTAGTTTTGTCCCGCAATGGAGTTCTCCTCCCTTGCACGGCGTTATCCCGAAACTACGCCGGATTTCGGAGCCCTGCGCCCGAGCGAGGTTACGCCCGGCCACGTTGATGATGCGTATACGCCGTTTCAACAAAGGTATCTATGTCTGTATTGAGATGGTAATCACTTGACAGTTTAAACCGTCGGCGCCCGGGTGCGGGAACTCCGCGGCAAGCACGGCATCCAGCTCAAGCAAATGGCCGCCGATCTCCAGGTGTCGCCGGCCTATCTCTCGGCCCTCGAACACGGCAAGCGGGGCCGCCCGGGCCCCGGCTTCGTCATGCAGATCGCCCATTATTTCGAGCTGATCTGGGACGAGGTGGACGAGTTGAAGGAACTGGCCCGGCTGTCCCACCCCAGGGTGCCGGTGGAGACGGGCGGGCTGAGCCCCAAGGCGACTTTGCTCGCCAACCTCATGGCCCGGCACATCTCGGAGCTCGACGACGCCACCATCGAGCGCATCCTCGCCGAGATGGGGTTCGACGAGTAGCCTCTAAATTCGCTAAAAGCCGTACTGCAGGCCCAGCTGGAAGCGTGTCGCCTCGCCCTTGGTCGCTTTCATCGGGTCGATATTCCCCTGGTCGTCGGTCTGAGGGTGAACCTCGCGCCATCCGTGCATGACCTCGAAGCCGATACTGGCCTGGGGCACGGGGCTCCAGATGAAATTGAGGTGCAGCGTTTGCAGCGCCTTGTTATGCGCGGTGTAATCGTCGCCGCTGCGGCTGCCTGCCCTGGCACTGGCGGTCACGCCATCGGCGGTGTCGTTCTCCACCCATCCGAAATACGCCCCGCTGCGGAGGGTGTCGGACCAGCGATGGGAGATTCCGGCAAAGCCGCCCATCGTCTCCTGCGCCTTCAGATTGCCGGCGGCGTCCGTGGCGGTGCCGTCGCCGCCGCCCCAGATCCGCCCGGAGAAACCGTTGGTGACGTTATATGTCGCCATCAGTCGGGTGGCGTCGGTCACGTTGAAAGTGGCGCCCGCATGGAGGGCATGGGCGGTTACGCCTTGGTCCCCGACATCGGCCCGCCCCGCGGCGCCGGTCAGGTTGACCGTGCCCCAGTCCGCGCTGTGGCGGAGAGCCCCGAGGAAGGTCGGCAGATCGTTGCCGCTCACCGCCGGCTCGACCGCCGCCTGCCCGGTGAAGCTTTCGCCCACCGGGAAGCTCAGGCGGAGCTGAGGTTTGCGTGTGGTGGCGATAGACCCGACAGGCCCGTCGAAATCGACCGTATCGGCGGACGCGTGATCGTCGCCCAGAATCGACCAGGCCTGTCCCGCCAGCACCGGGCCGAGCGAGCCATAGGCCTGGCGCAGCCTGAGCACGTTGCTGTCGCCGTAGAAATCGGTCTCGATCCGGGTGTTCAGCGCGCCCATCTTGGTCGGCGTATGGGTGTCGAAGCGGAGCCGCGACTGGCGGGCGTGCACGCCGACATTTCCGTCGTCGTCCGCGCTCTTCTCGTCCTTGAATGGGATGGCGGGAGCGTCGAAGGTGTCGCCGCTCGCGGGCCGGCCGTCGATGATGAAATCGCCCTTGACGTAGCCGCTGATCGAAACCGAGGTGTCGCTCCCCGGCAGCTTGAAGCCGCCCTTCTCGCCGGCGGTCACCGTCTTCTTCGCGGCTTCCTTCTGCGCGGCCTCGATCTTGGCCAGCCGTTCCTGCAGGGCCTTGATCTGCGCCTTGAGTTCCTCGATCTCGTCGGCGCCGGCGGGCGAGGCGCCCAGCAACACGGCGGCGGATACGCCGATCAGAGCAGTCCTGAAAGGAATTCTTCCGAGCATTTCGGCCTCTCCGGCAAGAACGATTTCGGCAATGTCAATCGGATACTAACCAATATTGGCAAGAAGGGGAAATACTTAGGCCTTCCGACGCACACCGCAATCTTCATCTTCCGGTTATGAGTCCTGAACCTAAAGAATAAACTTCGTCAAATCCGCGTTCTTGAGCAGTTCGCCGACCCGGTCGCGGACCATGTCTGCGTCGATGACGATGGTTTCGCCGCCCCGGTCGGTGGCGGTGAAGCTGATCTCTTCCAGCAGGCGCTCCATCACCGTGTGCAGGCGCCGGGCGCCGATGTTCTCGACGCCGGAATTGATCTCCGCCGACAGCCGGGCGATTTCCTCGATGGCCTCGCCGGTGAACTCCAGGGTCACGTCCTCGGTGTTCATCAGCGCGGTGTACTGCCTGATCAGGCTGGCTTCCGGCTCGGTGAGGATGCGGACGAAATCCTCGTGGGTGAGCGCGCTGAGTTCGACCCGGATGGGCAGCCGGCCCTGCAGTTCGGGCAGCAGGTCCGAGGGCTTCGCCAGGTGGAAGGCGCCCGACGCGATGAACAGGATGTGGTCGGTCCTGACCGTGCCGTGCTTGGTGGCGACGGTGGTGCCCTCGATCAGCGGCAGCAGATCCCGCTGCACCCCTTCCCGGCTCACGTCGGCGCCGTGGCGGTCCGAGCGCGCGGTGATCTTGTCGATCTCGTCGAGGAACACGATGCCGTCGTTTTCCACCACGCTCATGGCCTCGCGGACGATCTGATCCTCGTCCAGCAGCTTGTCGCTCTCCTCGGCGATCAGCAGGCCGTAGGATTCGGACACCGTCACCCGCTTGGGCTTGGCGCGCTGGCCGAACGCGCCGCCCAGCATGTCGTTGAGGTTGATCATCCCCATCTGGGCGCCGGGCATGCCCGGAATTTCGAAGGTCGGCATGCCGCTCGACCCGGCGGAAACCTCGATCTCGATCTCCTTGTCGCCGAGCTGGCCTTCGCGGAGCATCTTGCGGAATTTCTGGCGGGTCTCGGCGCTCGCCGATTCGCCGACGAGCGCGTCCAGCACCCGCTCCTCGGCGTTGACCTCGGCCTTGGCCTGGACCTGCTTGCGGAGCCGCTCGCGGGTCGTGTGGATGGCCACCTCGACCAGGTCGCGGACGATGCTCTCCACATCCCGGCCCACATAGCCCACCTCGGTGAATTTCGTCGCTTCCACCTTGAGGAACGGCGCCTGGGCGAGGCGGGCGAGCCGCCGGGCGATCTCGGTCTTGCCGACGCCCGTCGGGCCGATCATCAGGATGTTCTTGGGCAGCACCTCTTCCTTGAGGTCGTCGTCCAGTTGCTGGCGCCGCCAGCGGTTGCGGAGCGCCACGGCGACCGCGCGCTTGGCGTCGTCCTGGCCGACGATTCGGCACGCCGGCGACGCGGGCGGAGATCATCGCGGGCTTGAAGAAACAGGGGTTCCTGTCGGCAACCGCGATGTCCTCGAACAGCGGCAGCCGGTCCTGATCGGCATGGCGCTTCTCCGAGCGCGCGCCCCACACGGCATGGTTCAGCGAGGCGATGATCCGCTCCAGGCGTTCGCGCGCCTGCTCGGACACAGCCAGCGCGTCCTCGGCGGCCTTGCGCTCGGCGCGCTCCTTCGCGAGTTGGGCTTCGACGGCCGCCAGACGGCGTTGCAGATCGCTCACGGGAACGGCGCTTCCCATGCTGGTTGGCATGGGATTCGTGTAGCAGAATCAATGAGATAATGCAAGGTGAACAGGCTTCAGGCCCCGCCGTGAACGGGGCCGGAGAGCTTGTCCTCGCGACACCGGGGAGACGGTGGGATGGACACCGTTCCCCGGTGAGGCGGCAAGGTGCGCGGTCAGGCCGCCTGGCGCGGCCGAGGCCGTCGCACGGCCCGGACCGCCTTCCAGTCGAGACCTTCGAACAACGCCGAGAACTGCGCCGGCGACAGCCCGATCACGCCGTCCGACGGGCGCGGCCACTGGAAGCCGCCACCCTCCAGGCGCTTGTAGACCATCACCAGCCCAGTCCGATCCCAGACCAGGATCTTCATCCTGTCACCCCGCTTGGAGCGGAAGGCGAAAACCGCGCCGCTATAGGGGTCGTGCCCCACTACCGTCTGCACCACCGCAGACAACCCGTCATGTCCCTTTCGGAAGTCGACGGGGCGGGTCGCCAGCCAGACCCGGACCTTCTCCCCGGTCAGGATCATGGCGCGGCCGGAACGCAGACCAGGATGCGCGACAGATGCCCCGCGTCGAAGTCCGGCGGCACCACCACCCGGATGTCGGCGATCTCGATCGCGATACCGTCCGCGGGCACCGAGGCCGCGCCGTTCCGCTCGGCAGCGACCGACACCGTAATTGGGACCAGGTCGAACGGATCGTCGCCCGCGCCGGCGACCGGGCCGAGAAGCCCGTCCCGCGCCATGCGCCGCCAGCCGTTCAACTGCGTTCGCGAGAGGCCGTGGCGCCGGGCAACCGTCGCTCCCTCCTCGAACGTCTCCGGGACGATCCGCGCCTTCACCGCTTCCGGCCAGACCCCCGCGCCGTTCGCGCCCGTCGCGGCCGCGATCAAGGTGCCGGTGGCGTCCTCCGTCACTCACTCATGCAATGTGTCTGACATCTGTCACCTCCGTCGTTGACGGGGTCCAGATGACCACGAAATTCTCAGACTACAACGAGGGTGACGGCGCGGCGCTTACCCTCGATCCCTTCAATGGCGTAGTCGGTAATTCATTTCTCGCAAAACCAGTTCTAACCCGACTGTCCGTTGTCAGACATTCGATCCAACCGGAGTCCGTTAATTGAGTACAGACCCAATGGCGGTTGGGAAACGCGCCGCCTACATGCCGTCCTGCTGCTCCTCGTGGAACACGAAGTCGTTCGTGTCCAGGTCGGTCGACGTGAAGCCCTGCAGCGTGATGGTGCCGCCGCCCGGGACCGTAATCACGGTATTGTTGCCATCTTGCGCGACGGTCAGGTCGCTGAACCCCGTGATGCCCGTGAACGTGCTCAGATCAATGGTGTCCTCGCCGTCGGTGAAGTCGGTGATCGTGTCGTTGCCGTGGCCCGAGGCGAAGACAAAGGTGTCGGCGCCCTCGCCGCCGGTCAGCGTGTCGTCGGTGGTGCCGCCCTCGATGGTGTCGGCGCCGTCGCCTCCGGCGAAGTCGTCGAGGACGAACATGTCGGCGGTCAGGTCGGCGGACGCGACGCCCTCCAGCGTGATCGTGCCCCCGCCGAAGCCCGTCAGGTCGATGACCGTGCCCGACTCGGTCTCCGGCGTGAGGGGATCGTCCTCGACCGCCGACATCGCCTCCTGGAGTTGCGCCCAGGTGAGCGAGGCGGTGAAGGCGGTCAAGTCGATTTTGTCGCCCTCGGTCGTGCTGAAGTCCTTGACCGTGTCATTGCCGTGGTTCAGCCCGAAAACGAACGTATCCGCGCTCTTCTCGGTGGCGCACCGGTCGCCCCACAGGGTGTCGTTTCCGAGGCCGCCGACGATGGTGTCCGCGCCAACATTGCCGTCCAGAGTGTCGTCGCCGGTGCCGCCGTAGAGCACATCGTCGCCGGTGCCGCCATCAAGGGTGTCCTTTCCCTCCTCGCCATGGAGCACGTCATCGCCGGCACCGCCGACCAGCAGGTCGTAGCCGCCGCCGCCGTGGAGCACGTCGTCGCCGCCGCCGCCGTCCAGAATGTCGCCCGCCGCGCCGCCATGCATCTCGTCCATGCCGGAGCCGCGGACGACCAGAAGATCGAACCCGTCGGTGCCCTCGATGACGTTGACCGCCGGCATCCTGAACGAGGCCTCGGTGAGGTCGCTCACGGAGGTGACCCCATCAAGCGTGATGGTCCCGCCGCCCCATTCGGTAAGGTCGATGACGACTCCCGTGACCGTATTCGGATCGTCGGGATCGGTGACCGTCGTGATGCTGGCGCTCAGGTCGGCCCAGGAGATTTCCCGGCCGAAATGGGAGAGATCGACGACATCCGTGCCGGGCTCGAAGTTCGCGATTGTGTCGTTGCCGCTGTACTGTGTGAAGACGAAGAAATCCTCCTCGCCGACGCTTCCAGCGAGATCTTCGTCGCTTGTGGTGCCCACTACTCTCGCCATGTTCTCATCCTCCCGCGCCGGACGCCGGTCCGCCGCCTACATGCCGTCCTGCTGCTCCTCGTGGAACACGAAGTCGTTCGCGTCAAGGTCGCTCTGCGTAAAATCCTGCAGCGTGATGGTGCCGCCGCCGGGGACTGTAATCACGGTATTGTTTCCGTCCTGCGTAACGGTCAGGTCGTCGAACCCCGTGATGCTCGTGAACGCGCTCAGATCGATCGTATCCTCGCTGTCGGTGAAGTCGGTGATCGTGTCGTCCCCGTGGCCCGAGGCGAAGACGAACTTATCGGCGCCGTCCCCGCCGGTCAGCGTGTCGTCGCCGCCCAGGCCGGCGATGGTGTCGTCGCCCGCCCCGCCCGTCAGCGTGTCCGCTTCCGCGGTGCCGGTATACTCGCTCTGATAGAAAATGAAGTCGGACGCGCTCAAGTCGCTGATCTGGACACCCTCCAGCGTAATCGAGCCCCCGCCGTTGAAACCGAGGAAGATCACGGCGGCGTCGCCGGCTTGGTACCCGCGCAGGTCGCCGGGCGACGTGATGTCCGTGAAGGCGCTCAGGTCGATCTGGTCGCCCTCGGCCTGGCTGAAGTCGGTGACCGTATCGTGGCCGCTGTCCTGGTCGAACACGAAGGTGTCCGCGCCGCCGCCGCCGGTCAGCGTGTCGTCGGTGGCGCCGCCCTCGATGGTGTCGGCGCCGTCGCCGCCGGCAAAGTCGTCGAGGACGAACATGTCGGCGGTCAGGTCGGCGGACGCGACGCCCTCCAGCGTGATCGTGCCGCCGCCGAAGCCCGTCAGGTCGATGACCGTGCCCGACTCGGTCTCCAGCGAGTTCGGATCGTCCTCGACCGCCGACATCGCCGCCTGGAGCTGCTGCCAAGTGAGCGAGGCGGTGATGGCGGTCAGGTCGATCTGGTCCTGGGCCGTGTCGAAGTCGGTAATCGTGTCGTCGCCGGAGGTTTCGTCGAAGACGAAGGTGTCCGCGCCGGTCCCGCCGGTCATCGTGTCGTCGCTGGTGCCGCCCTGGAGAGTATCGTCGGAGTCGTCGCTGCCCACGATCTGGTCGAGCACGAACATCTCCTCGGTCAGGTCGGAGACCGACGTGATGCCGGTCAGCGTGATGGTGCCGCCGCCCCAGTCGCTGAGGTCGATCTGAACGCCCGTCACCACGTTGTTTTCGTCGGTGACAAGCGTGATCTTCGACTGCAACTGCGTCCAGGTGATCGTCTGCGAGAGGCTCTTCAGGTGGATCTTGTCCTGGGTGGTGTCGAAGTCGGTGATCGTGTCGTCGCCGCTGTCCTCGCCGAACACGAAGGTGTCGGCCCCGCCGCCGCCGGTCAACTCATCGTCGCCCTCGCCGCCGATCAGCATGTCGTCGCCTTCGCCGCCGTCCAGCGTGTCGTCGCCTTCGCCGCCCATCAGCACATCGTCGCCGACGCCGCCGTCCAGCGTGTCGTCGCCTTCGCCGCCGAAGATCATGTCGTCGCCACCCTCGCCGCGCAGCGTGTCGTCGCCCTCCATGCCGTAGATGATGTTGTCGCCGCCGCCGGCGGCGATCGTGTTGGCGCCCTCGGCGCCAAAACGCCATATGGTCGAGCCGCCCGGGAGGATGAACATGTCCTCGGTCACATCGCTGACCGAGGTAATGCCCTGAAGGACGATCGTGCCGCCGCCCCACTCGCCGAGGTCGATCCGGACCCCCGTCACCGTATTGGGGTCGTTCGGGTCCGTGACGGTGGTGATCTTCGTGCTCAGCATGTTCCAGGTGATCGCCGCGTCGAAGCCGCACAGGTCGATCTTGTCGCCCTCGGCCTGACTGAAGTCTGTGATCGTGTCGTTGCCGGAGGTTTCGACGAAGACGAAGGTGTCGGCGCCGGTCCCGCCGGTCAGCGTGTCGTCGCTGGTCCCGCCCATCAGCACGTCGTCGGAGTCGTCGCTGCCGGTGAGCGCGTGCAGCACGAACATGTCGGCGGTCAGGTCGGCGGACGCGACGCCCTCCAGCGTGATCGTGCCGCCGCCCCAATCGCCGAGGTCGATCCGGACGCCCGTCGCCGTGCCGTGCTCGTCGGTGACGGTCGTAATCTTCGAACTCAACTGTTCCCAGGTGATCGCCGCATCGAAGCCGCTCAGGTCGATCTTGTCGCCCTGGGCCGTGCTGAAGTCGGTGATCGTGTCGTTGCCGCTGTCCTCGTCGAAGACGAAAGTGTCGGCGCCGGTTCCGCCGGTCATCGTGTCGTCGTCGGTGCCGCCCTCGAGGGTATCGTCGGTGTCGTCGCTGCCCACGATCTGGTCGAGCACGAACATGTCCTCGGTGACGTCCTCGATGGATGTGATGCCCACGAGCACGATCGTGCCGCCGCCCCAGTCGCTGAGGTCGATCTGAACGCCCGTCACCGTATTGGGGTCGTTCGGGTCGGTGACAAGCGTGATCTTCGACTGCAGTTGCGCCCAGGTGATCGTCTTGTCGAAATTGGTCAGGTGAATCCGGTCGCCCTCGGCGAGATTGAAGTCCTGGACCGTGTCGGTGCCGTGGCCTTCCCAGAAGAAGAAGGTATCGGCGCCGGCGCCGCCGGTCAGGTCGTCGTCTCCCGCCCCGCCGATGATGAAGTCGCCGCCGCCGCCGCCGTCGATGGTGTCGTCGCCGGAGCCGCCGAAAATATGTTCCGGGCTGAGCCAGTCATTGTCCGAACCGGTGATCGTGTCGGCGCCGCTGCCGCCGAAGAGCCAGCCGCCGTACCCGGTCGCGACGATCGTGTCGTCGCCGCTGCCGCCGAGGATGTCTTCCCAGACGCCTTCGCTCCTAAGGAAATCGGCGTTGCTGCCGCCGAGGATGATGTTGAAGCCCCCGCCGCCGCCCGCGGTGTCGGCGCCGCTGCCCAGGTCGATGATATCGAGGCCATCGCCGCCCTGGCGGTTCTCGCCGCTCGAGTCTCCGACATGAATGTAGATCGGCATCGAACTTCACCCTCCTGAGGACTATCCCCGTATCACAAGCGTCGTAGGCCGAACCTTAACAAAATTAAACCATTGTTTGCAATTTCGATTTTTTCGGCTCTTCACGGGAAATTTGGCGCCCCCCTCGCCCGGCGCCACATGAAGAGCGTCATGGCCGGGCCCACTGGACCGGCTTTGCCGAACCGGCCGGCAAAGTGGCCCGGCCATCCACGTCTGCCGCCGGCCGCTAAGCGTGGATGCCCGTGTCAAGCACGGGCATGACGGCTGGAGTGTGGTGAATATCCTGGATGCCCCGCAACTAGGCCGGAGCATGACGGTCCCGCTCCCGAGACATTACCGGCTTTCCTGTCCGGCCGCATTCTTGGTCAGGGTGACGACGTTGCAGCCGCCCCGCCGGCGGTATTCGACGCCGTCCATGGTCCGGTTGACCAGCAGCAGGCCGAGCCCGTCCATCTCCGGCCCGCCTATCTCCTCCCCGCCCATCAGGCCATCGATGTCCGGTTCGCGCATCTCCGTCGGGTCGAACGGCGCGCTGTCGTCGACGATCGCCACGATGACCATATCCCCCTCCAGGCGCAGGATGACCTCGATGCGGTGCGGCTCGTCGTCGTCGTAGCCGTGGCTGATGGTATTGGTCAGCAGTTCGTCGATCGCCAGGTTGACGGAGTAGGCGATCTCCGGGACGACACCATGGGCCGAGCAGTATTCGTCGATGCGCGCCGCGACCCGGGCGATCTTGCGCAGGTCGTTCGTCAGGGAAATCTCGATCGTCGCATCCTTGGAACCGTCGGTCATTCGCGAGGCCCTCGTCACTCAATCTTCGCGCAGCGAGCGGTGGAAGAAGTCGGTCACCGGTTTGACCAGGTAGCTGACCACGGAACGCTCGCCGGTCCGGATAAGCGCCTCGACGGGCATGCCGGGCGTCACTTCCAGATGGCCGAACAGGCGGCGCGTGTCCCCGTCTCGCCCCCTGTCCGCCGCTCCGGCGCCCGCCCCCGGCGCGTCCATGGCAAGCTGCACCTCGTACCAGGAAAGGCCGGAATCCGGATCGCGCAAGGCGTCGCCCGACACCCGGACCACGCGGCCGTCGAACTCCGGCGTCTCGCGCGCCGGAAAGGCAGAGAACCGCAGCAGCGCGGGCTGTCCCGGATACACTTGGTCCACGTCGATCGGATTGAGCCGCGCCGTCACCACGAGGCCCGCGTCCCTGGGCACGATTTGCAGAATCGGTTCGCCCGGCCGCACCACTTCTCCGGCGGCGAAGACCGTCAGTCCGAACACCTCGCCCGCAATGGGCGCGCGCAATTCCATCCTCCCCAGGCGTTTGCGGACCAAAGCCAAGCGCTCCTTCACCTCGTTCTCTTCAGCGCTCGCGTCGCGGACCTTCTCCTCGGCCTCCTCCATATGCAGGGAGCCGATCTGGAGTATCTGGATCTCCAACTCCGAAATCCGGCCCCGAATGCCGGCGACCCTGGCGGCGGTTGCTCCGGACCGGCCCTCCAGGCTCTTCGCCGTGCGCTCGAGCGCGAGCAGTCTCGGCAGCTGGGACAGACCCTTCTTGAACAGCGTCCGCTGCGCCTTGAGTTCGCGGTCGATCAGCTGGGACTGCTGCTCCAGGGCTTCGGACTGGGCGCGAAGCCCTGTAATCTCGTCGCGCGCCTGACCGATCCGTTCGCGCAACCGCGCGACCTGGTCGAAACGGGCCTGGGCGCGCGCCCGGAAAAGGCGCTTCTGGCCGTCGAGAACCGCCTTCACCTTTGGCTCCGTCCTAGCCCGCCGGGCAAGATCGGCGTCCCAGGCGATGGTGTCGGCGGCGCGCAACTCCGCTTCCAACCGGTTGCGCAGCGCGGCCAGTTCGACATGCTGCGCGGAAAGGATCGCCTCCTCCGAGCGCAATTGTCCGTCGCCGAAGCGGAGCAGGAGATCGTCCGCGGCGATCCGGTCGCCGTCGCGCACCAGAATTTCGCTCACCGTGCCGCCGTCGATGTGCTCGACCGTCCGGTTGCGATTCTCCACCTCGATCCAGCCGGCCGCAATCACCGCGCCCGACACCGACGCCAGCACGCTCCAGGCGGCAACGCCCGCGATCAGCACGAACGCGCCGCCGAAACCGAGAACCAGTCCCCGGCGCGCGGAAAATCTCTCATGCGCGGACGGCGTCGTCACGGCGTCCGGTCCCGGGTTGCCGGCGTCACGGCCGCGAGGCCGTCCCCGCCGCCCTGCGTGTCCGCATCGGGACGGTAGCCGGTGACGCGCGCGATGGCGGCGTCGATCTGTTGCTCAAGCGAACCCATGGCGCGGCGGGCGGCGCCGGGATCGTTCGCGGGAAGCGATTTGACCCGCGCCCCGGCCGACGCGGGTTCGGGGACCGGCGCGGCGGGACGGTTGCGCGGAATTGCCGCCGGCCGCTCCACGGGCGCGGGTTCGCCCGCCTTTGCGGCCGCGCCGGCCTTCAATTGACGGACCGGCGCTTTGCCGCGGCCGGACGTGGCGGCGACCGGGCGTCCGCCCTCCATGACGTATACCGTGTCGCATTGCGCGAACGCGCCGTGCCGGTGGGCCACGATCACCGCCGCGCCGCCCCGCCGCTTGTGTCCCTGGACCGCGCGGGCCAGCGCCATCGTTCCCTCGGCGTCGAGGTTCGAATCGGGCTCGTCCATGACCAGAACGACGGGCGAGCCGTAGAAGGCGCGGGCCAGCGCGATTCGCTGGCGCTGACCGCCGGACAGCGCCGCGCCGCCGGCCGAGACCTCGAAGTCGTATCCGCCCGGCAGGTTGAGGATCATGTCGTGCGCCCCGCACCGCTTCGCCGCGGCGACGACCTCGGTGTCCTTCGCCTCGGGGTCCATGCGCGCGATGTTTTCCGCCACCGTGCCCTCGAACAGGACGACCTCCTGCGGCAGGTAGCCGATATAGCGTCCGAGCGCGGCGCCGTACTGGTCGAGCTCCGCCCCGTCGAGCCGCACCGAGCCGGCCGCGGGAAGCCACACCCCGGCCAGCGCGCGGGCGAGGGTGGACTTGCCCGACGCCGAGGGACCGGCGATCCCCGCCGCCTGGCCCGGCTCGAGCCGGAATGTCGCCCCGCGCACCGCCGGAACCCGCGCGCCCGGCGCGGCGACCGTGATGCCCTGGACCTCGAGGAGCGCGCGGGGGCGGGGCAGTTCCGTCCGCGGCGGCTCGGGCGGCGTCTCCTCCAGAAGCCGCGCCAGGGAGCGCCGCGCCGCCAGAACCTGCTGCAAGAGCGGCCACTGGCCCACCGCCTGGTCGATCGGCGCCAGCGCGCGCCCCAGCAGGATCGACGCCGCGATGATCACCCCGAATGTCACCAGCCCCTGGATCGCGAGCCACGCGCCGAGGCCCAACATCATCGACTGCAGGAACAGGCGCAGCGTCTTGGTCGTCACGCCGAAGAAACCGCTCCGGTCCGAAGCCGCCATCGCGCGTTCCAGAAGCCCGCCCCTCAACTCGGACGAGCGCGCCACCACGGCGTCCTGCATGCCAAGGCCCCGCACGGTCTCGCTGCCGGCGCGCATCTGCTCGATAAAGTGCGCCGAGCGCGCCGTCGCCTCGCCCACCTCGGCCTGCAGGCGGCTGGTCCGCGCCTGGTTGATCACCGCAAGCAGAAGCAGCAGGCAACCCGAGAACACCGCCAGTACGCCCAGCATCCAGTGGAACAGGAACAGGACGCACAGAAACACCGGCGTCCACGGCGCGTCGAAAAACGCGAACGGACCGGTCCCCGAGGTGAAGCGCTGGATCGCCTCGAGATCGCGCAACCCCATCGCCGGGCGCGCCCGCTCGGACGGCGCGATCGCCCGGGTCAGAATCGCGCGCAGCACCCGCGAATCCAGCCGGGCCTGCAACCGCGCCCCGGCGCGCGCCAGCACCCGCCCGCGCGCATGATCCAGTATCCCCATCATCAGGAACAGGAACGCGGTGATGACGACCAGCGTCACCAGCGTCGCCTCCGAACGCGAAGTCAGCACCCGGTCGTAGACCTGAAGCATGAAGATGGGACCGGTCAGCATCAGCAGGTTCACAAAGATGCTGAAAAAGCCGACCGACAGGAACAGCCGCCGGCTCTCCGAAAGCGCCGCGCGTATCTCGCTTCTACCGGTGGGGGCGTTCGACATCGGTCCGTGGCTCTTATCCTATCCCGAGCGACGGCGAACGGAAGCCGCCTTGATCCCGATCTCGGATGGCGGCGGCTGCCCGCCGGCTTCGGTTTGTCCCAGGGCGGTCAGTTTTGAATTTTTCGTGCGGCGGCGCAAATCAAAATTAAAGGGAAGCCTTCATTGTACTCAGCGAATGGAGCAGGAACATTTTTTTCTGTACCCGTCCCGTGTCGCAATTCGAGGGTAAGTATAGAGGCGGTGCTGTGCGCGGCCTACGGCATCAGCCGCAAGACGGGCTACAAGTGGTTGGCCCGCTATCGTGCGCACGGCCCGGCGGGCCTTGAGGATCTCTCCCGCGCACCGCGCCGCCACGGCCGTTCGATGGCGCCGGAGACCGCAGCGGCGATTGTGGCGCTGCGGCGTGAGCGTCCCCATTGGGGTCCGCGCAAGCTGCGCGGGGTGCTGATGCGCGAGCATCCCGGCCAGGCGTGGCCGGCGGCGAGCACCATGGGCGAGTTGTTGCGCGCGGAGGGGCTGGTGAGGCCGCGCCGCCGCCGCCGTCTGAACGCCCGCCTCGATCTGGAATACGGCCGGTCCATCGTGTTCTTCACCTGGGCCGGCTTCGACGAGATGGACGAAGTCAACGGGTCGGGATCGGCCGAACTCCTCGACGACGGATCGTTGGAGATTGAGTTTGCCTACCATCTCGGCGATGAGGCCACCCTCAAAGCCGAACGAGCCACTTTTCCAGCAGCCTGTTAGAGCGAATTATTAAATCGCGGGTTCCGGCGAACGGCGGGAAACCGTCGCGACGCCAAGCCGCGCGCCGTCAAGAGCCTGCAGCCGGTTGAACTGGATCAATCCCTGAATTGTCTCCACGTACTTTTCGCCGCGCTCGGAGTAACTGGTCATCGTCGTCGCCAGTTCCAGGCCGTGGAGCGGTTGCGACTTGGCCCGTTGGGCGGACCGCAAGGTGCGGAATCCCCGGTAGGCGCGGTGGGTATTGAGATTCTCCATATACGCCCGGACCGCCTCGATCAGGCTTGGAAAGGCCTGAACCTGATGCTTGCGCCCGGCGGCGCGTTTCCGGGGCACCATGTGGCTGTTGCGGGAGAAGGTCCACTGACCGAACAGCGCGTTGCCCTCGAGCACGAACCGGGAGGTGCCCCAACCGGTTTCCTCCGCCGCCTGTGCGATCGCCAGCGAGGGCGGGATCACGTCCATGCGGACCCGCAGGCCCTTCAGATCGGCACGCTTTACCTCGTAAATCTCCGCCTTGGCCGCCAGCCAAAGCCGGTCGACCGCGGGCAGGTCGCCCTTGTGTTCGAGAATCCGCTCGAGCCGCGCACGGTCGGCGCGAATCTCGTCGTTCGCCTGAAGAATCAGCGGCAACACCGTCATGATGAACAGCGCCTTCCGCTTGGCCGGCACGCGGATCGCCCGCATATCGCTCGGCATGGCGGCGACGAAATGCCTCGGCACCAGCCCGTCCCCGTCCCGCAGCCGGTCGAGGTCGTAGCCGAGTTGGGCGAAGGTGCGATCGAGTGTGCTGACCGTCAGCAACGGCGCGGCGCGCCAGGAGACGACGGTCAACTTGTCGGCGGCAGCTGCGGCCCCGGACCAAAGGCCCAAAGCGGCAACGGTCGACACACTCGCGATCAGAAGTCGTTTCATGATTTTGTCATACTTCTTGATTTGACGACGGTCCTTGCCGGCGGCTTTGCGTTTCCGCGGCCCTCGGGCCGCGAAACGCGGACAGGTCATGTGTCCAACGCCCTGCGGTTGTCAATCTCCCGACCCACGGTCAGCCGCTGACTCTCCGGCCAGCCCTTCTCTCCGACGCGTCCTTCGTCTTGTGATTTTTGTTGCCCTTCGTATTCCATATTCCTGCTCCTGTTGGTCTACTTCGATCTCCAATGCGGGCGTATTCGATGGCTCCCGCGGGACGGTGGCGGTTCTTACCATACCATTCTTCGTGCCAGCCCCTGCTGTTTCGGGGCCGTTGACGGTAACGACGCAGGTATTGCTGCCTTCGCTGCCCTCCTTGCAACTACCTCGGTGCCTCTCGCGTCTAGGTCAGGTGCCTGGACTTCAGAGTTGCCTGCCTAGTCCAGCACCATAACCGAGCCGTCTCAACCATACGAGGCTGAATCTCCGGCATGGGCGGTGAATAAGCCTCCGCCGCTGTCAAAGCTTCCTCTGTACACCAATCGGAGCGCGCATGGATTGGGATCGACTTCCCCTCGGCCCAAGAGCCAGCGATTTCGCGGACCTCTTGACCGAGCTTGCCACGCGGGCGGCGGATAGCCACTACCGGACCGCAATTGTCAAGCCACAACTTCCTCGGCGAGTGCGCGTGCGACCGGCGCCGCCTAGCGGGATTTCGCCAAAGACAAATGCCCAACAGCTCGCTGAAGTTGCCTGAGCACCGGCCAGGTTTTTGTCCTGATCACCTAAGGCCTCGCACAGGGAACCACCGGTAATCCGCTCCGTCCCGACGGGAGACAATACCCGCTATCCGGTCACGCCCGGGCCGCCGTCGGTCACTACCTCCACCCGATTACGGTCGAGCTTCTTGAAGGCGATAAAGGCCGCAACCTCCATCTCGTCGGCGAAGCGGGCGGGGCGAGGTTCTGGTTCCATGCCCTTTACAACTGTTTCATCACCGTCACCAACCGCGATATCATGCTGCCCCTGAGCCTGACCAAGCGGCTGGTTAACCACGCCCGGCCGATCCGGAACCAGCCGCGTTGCGACTTTGCCATCGTCGATTTCGGGACGGTCCGGGCGATCATCCAGATATGAGGGTCCTGACCGATTCCGGTTGCGTTCATGATCGCGGGCGAATAGACTTCCATCAACCGGGCCGCTCCGGTTTTGGTCCTTTCGATGGGGCGGCCGGTTGATGGTGGATCGAACGCAACTTCGATCTTTTCTTCCTTCAGAAGCCGCCCGGGCTATCCGACCCCGGGCGGCTTCATTTTGATTTAGGTTCCTGCCGACCGGCAGCGGGTTACATGGAGTCGCCCGCTGCCTTGCCCCGCCGCTGAAACCCCTCTTGCGGCGGGGCACCGCGACCGACGCATCCCGCGGCGTTGCGTCCAGCCATTGCGTTACGGACGCTGGAATTTGCCAGGCCATTGCGCTCATTTCACCGCACCCACGAGGACCGAAGGCAGGGCCGGCAGCCGGCGCACGCCGCCGTACGCAAATCCAGCCCGGTCGAGGAGCGCGGCGAACTCCGATGCCGTCCGCTCCCTTCCTCTGGTAGCTGTCAGGAGATGAAGGTCGCACAGGCCGCCGGCGGATCCATCCTCGGGCAGCACCCTCTCGAGCACGAACAGCAGCCCTCCCGAGCGTAGCGCGCGGCGCGCGTTACGAAGAATCCGAACCGCTTCATCATCGTCCCAGTCATGGAGCACACGGGCGAGGACCACTGCGTCGCCTTGGACGTCCCAGGGCTCGAACAAATCCCCCGCCCGAAAGGTCACGCGGTCCGGTTGCACCTCCGAAGCCGCACGCTCGATCACCTCCGGGCGATCGAGAACCGTGACCCGGAGTTGCGGGTAGGCTTCCGTGAGAAGCCCGGCGAGTACCCCGAGACCGCCGCCCGCGTCGATCACCCGCTCGTCTCCCCGAAGATTAAGAGCGGCAGGCACCGGATCGTAGTCGTGCAGGGCGTAGCTCGCCAGCATCCGGTGATGGGAGGCCACCCGGGCCGGGTCGGCCGCTACCTCCCCGAATATGTCGGGGAACTGCCACCCGTTATCGGCCCGGAGCGCCCGGGGCAGCGTCTCCCACATGCGCGGGAAATGCCGCCCGTACTCCACCGCCGCATCGGCGAGCGTCCACGGGTGGCCAGCCGCCAGGAAGGCGCCGCGCCCGGTCGCACGCCACATGCCGTCCCCGACCTCTACGAGGCGAAGTTCGGCAAGCGCGCGCAAAAGCCGCCGCGCCCGGTCCGGCTCCAGCCCGCAGGCGAGGGCGAGCCCGGCAGCGGTAGCGGGCAATGCCTCGAAGACCCCCAGTTCGACGGCGGCGCAAATCGTCTGCGTCCGCCAGAACCCGGTGAGATCGTCGGACAGGGTCGCGAATTCGCTCTTCAACGCCGGACGCAGCTCCACGACGGAAGCGCCCGTCTCGCCGATAACCTCGAGGCCGCCGTCGAGGCGCTCGACCCGCGCCTGTCCGTTGTAGAACGGCTCCACCGCCGCGAACCGCTGCCCGTACAGCGGGCGCCCGGAGGCGTCGATGTGCATCCACCCGCCCTCGTCACGGGCGCGGGCGAAGCCTTTGTGAAAGACGTCGAGACCGAGAAACCAGGCGCCGTGGATCTGGGCACCCAGTCGATCGACATGCGTCGAGCGACCGTCGTCCGACTGCACGACGGCGATGCCGTCCCGGAAATCTCCCGCATAGCGCCACCGCGCATCATAGGCGGGGACGCCTTCGGGGGTGGCGGGCTTCCACGAGCAGGGCCAGGGTCTCGGCAAGCTCGCTCGGGCGCAGCGTGTAGTCGGCGGAAACGGTGTCTGAGTCGTCGGTCATGGGCGGCCTCCGGATTGACGAGAAAATGGCGAAGATCGGCACCCTCCGGATGTCCGGTCTTCGCTCCGGTCAAGGCCCTCCTTTACTGTGGGTGGCTGAACAGCATCGGAGCTGTCAGATGACGGTTTGGTGGTTGACTTCAGGCGCGTGACCGCCGACGGCGCCCGCGCACAGCGGCGGGAGTGACCCCGGGTGAAGCGGCTGGATGGAAGTTGACCAATGGATTGTAGTGCCCGCCAGGGTGGCGTTAACCTGCGGGCATGGTAAGCTGGAGCGATAGCATCGAGGCGGTCGCACGGGCCATCACTGCGAAGCGGCTGGCGCATGACGGCATCAGCGAAGAGCAGATCGCCGCCGATGTCGACATGTGGTGGCACATGATCGCGTCGAAGCTCGAGTGCGGGGTCATAGACGAGACCGGCGAATACGTGGGCGGCAAGGTCGACTGGGGGCGTGCGATGGCGGGATAGTCCCTAAGTGCGGTGATACTGCACTAAAGCGGCCCGGCCCACTATGGAAACAATACGCACTGACGCGTTCTGCCCCTCGGCATCGCAAAGGTGCAACTCTTCGCCGAACGCAAAGGCGACGGGCTGCTGGAGTCCGCCGTTAATTGCGATGTTGTCGGCATAGAGATTTGTGCGGTCATGAGTGTCCAGAATTGGGTTGAGCCGTCCCTGCAGGACAGGCACATGTCCTGTCCCGTTCCGGAAGATGACTGCTCCGCCATCGGTCAGTCTAGTGAGTTCGAGGTCAAGCGCCCCCTCGGCGGGTGTCCAGTTGTGCTCAACGTGTGCGGCAAACCCTTGTACCGCCACGAATACGGTCATCGGAAGATCGGCGGTGTGCAGGTCAAGCACGGCAGTTCCGTTTTCGTCGGTGACCGCGCTTTTCCAAGTCTTGTTGGGGAACAATGCGAGCACACTAACGCCGGATATCGGTTGGCCGGCGGTCCGGACGATGACTACGCAATCGGATGCGTCCCAGTCGAGTTCGTGCATTTCTCTCCAGGGGACCAATCTATCCGTTCCTCGGCGCTGGGGTTGGTCGCCGCCGTAGACCACGACGACGGAACACGGGCTGGTCGATTGAGTAAGATGTCTTCGGACGCGTTTGGAACCGTCAAATAGGCTGGATGATGCTGTTTCGGCGGACTTGGCTTCCACAAGTGTCGTAGCATTCGGGCGATCGACGATGAGATCGACCTCCGCCCCATTCCGGTCGCGGTAGAACGACAGATCCGTTGTTTCACCATGATTGGCTTGGTGCTTAGCGATCTCCGAGACTACCCAGGTCTCGAAGATCGCACCGCGAAGCGGATGGGCGTGAAGTTGTTCGGGCGTCCGGATGCCAAGCAGCCAGCAAACGAGACCCGTGTCGTAAAAGTGCAGCTTCGGCATCTTCACGAGCCGCTTGCGCAGATTTGAGTGAAGAGGCGGCAGGCGGAAAACGAGAAAACTGGTTTCGAGGATGCCGAGCCACGCCCTCGCGGTGGGTTGCGAAATGCCGCAATCACCGGCCAGGGACGAGTAGTTCAGCAACTGCGCCGTCCGGCCGGCGCAAAGTGCTACAAAGCGCTGGAATGTTGTGAGATCGCCCACGTTGCTGATTGTCCGCACGTCGCGCTCGATGTAGGTGGCGACGTAGGAAGCGAGCCAATCCGCAGGGTCAAGTTCGGCATCGAATATGCGCGGGTAGGAGCCGGCAAAGAGACTCTGATCCAGAGCTTCGGGATGCCGCGAGAATCGTATCGTCTCGCCCCGCGTAAGGGGGAGTAGGTTGTGGACCGCTGTCCTTCCGGCCAATGACTGGCTGACCGACTCCTGCAGGGCGAGGTTTTGCGAGCCCGTGAGGATCCAACGGCCGGGCGCCGGATCTGCGTCAATGATGCCTTGCAGGTAGGAAAGCAATTCGGGTGCCCTCTGTACCTCGTCGAGGATGGCACCTTGCGGAAACTGAGCCAGAAACGCGCGTGGATCTTCGGTGGCGAAGGCCCGCACGTCCGGGGCTTCCAGCGTCTCGTACCTGTGTTGTGGGAACAAGGCACGGCACAACGTCGTCTTGCCGCTTTGCCGAGGGCCGGTGAGCGTGATGGACGGCCACGTCCGCGCGGCTTCCGTCAACCGTGGAGTAAGGTCGCGTGCGATCATGGCGAACAGCATAACAGCGATATTGGCTAATTCAAAATATAATTTTTAATTAGCCAATATCAAAAAACCTTCTTCGCATCGTCGCTGATCCGAATCTGAGTGCGATGGGGTTAGGGAGGTGCGAGACTCTCCGCCGCACGGTGACGCAAAATTCATGTGTTGACTAATTCCGGCTTTCGGGTCAACTCCTCCGGGCTTGCCGTCGCCGGGTACAGGGTTGTCTACGAAGTCTTTGCTGGCGCTCTGGCTTGCTTGCTTCATGATGGGGCCCTTTGGCTTCGGCCTCCCAGGGTCAAAGAACTCATTGTTGGCGGCGGGGAGTTTTCCTTTCCTGTCAGGCGGGGCAGCATACAATCATCAATTTCTGGGCCTTATAGTGCGCATAGCGTCTTGCATTTGTCCGCCGCCAGCAGGAAACCCGGGAACGGAGAGCATGGCAGCCGCGGTCTCGTCGCGGATGTCGATGCCCGGCCAGAGCTGGAGCCGCGGCATTGCCCGCGCCATTCTTGCCGCCAAATGCGCTCATGTTCCGAACTTGACGACCTTGTCGTGGACGAACTCCACGCTCCTCTCGAAGATGCCGTAAATCGCCTTCACCCCCAGCCCGCAAAAGAAGGCGACCGCGTTCTGCTGCAAGTCTTCCAGGCCCAGGTTTGAGGCAATCCGCGTGCCCGATTCGGGTGTGTGGAACAACAGATTGACGACGATGAACCCGAAGATTGCGCCCAGAAAAATCCGCGCCCCGCTGCCCTGCAGCTTGCGCGCGTCGAACGTGCCGTTGGCCGCCTTCTTCGACAGTGACCGCAGGAGGTATATGCATGCTCCCAGCCCGCCGTAAAACAGGGGAACGATCTGTATCGAGCCGGTCTTGCCAACAAATGCCAGCACCGCCCCCCAACCTTGCAGGGCGTTCTCGTCGGCTAAGTCGTGAGATCGGTATTCGACATAGTGGATGGACAGCGCACAGAAAATGAAAATCAGACCCCACAGGATGATGGACTTCATGTACCATGCCGACAGTGTGGAATCGCGCAGCGTTCTGCCGTTTATCGAATGTTCCGAATAGGTGATCCGGCACAACTGCGAATAGCCGACCAGAATCTCGTTTGTCGAGGAAATCCGCGCCTCGATCGCGTCCGCCTGCTTGTAGTTGACGAGTGCCCGATGCAGCGGGCAAACGATCTTCCCGTCGGGATCCATGCCGCGCTCGGTGACGTAGTGGATCAGCGCGGTGACTTCCCTGATCGAAACAACCTCGCGAAAGGATTGGAGGTTCCTGGCGTTCTTGACCTGGCCGCGCCTGAACCAGCTGCTGAAATAGCCGAAACCCTTGTCGTTCCTTCCAGAGCCGATTTCCTCGTCAATATCCTCTTCCCCGGTGCGCACGATTTCGTCGTCCTCAATAGTTCGCCGATCCTCCATGACCTGCTCAACACTCCTGCACAACACTATCCCGACGTTTCGAACGTCCGGTTCAGGATCGACGGTACTATAACGCCGGCTTTCGCAGCAAGTTCCTATCCGCACTGAGCACCGGCCGATCACACTCGCCGGCATGATCGTCTCCCGGTTTCGCGGAGAAAGATCGGCTACCTCCGGCAACCGCCCAGACGAGCTGCTTCCTGGAATTCAAAGCCCGGTCAAGCTGACCCACGGTTGATACGTTCGTGACGCTTGCCCGCGGTCTCATTGCCATCGCAGCCAATCGCTCGGCGAGCTGATATAGTTGCGCCCGGATCGTGCAAATCGTCTCAGCGGGGTTACTGGGGTCGTTCACCTGTTGCGGGTGGACGGTCGGGTTTCCCTCGTCCGAACCCGGCCGGCGCTTAGGCGGGTTCGACATTTATCGCATCCATATCATAGCTGCGGCGATATAGATGAAGGCTTGGAAGTGTATTGCTTTTCGGTCGTATCGGATTGCGATGCGCCGGAAGCGCTGGATCTTGTTGAAGCAGCGTTCGATGCGGTTTTTTGTGTTTGTAGATTTCGGCGTCATAGCCGATGAAGCGCTTTTGCATTGGATTGCAGGGGATGACGGCTTCAGCCCCGATGTCGGCGATACGGTTGCGAATGGCATTTGCGTCGTAGGCCGCGTCGGCCAGCACATGGCGGGGCCGGAACCCCTCCACCAACACCAGGGCTCTTGGTGCGTCGCCGGCAATGTGGATCTTGGTTGTCAGTCCGCTTCTGGAACGCCCCAGAGCCTTTTCCCAGCCCCCCTTCCGGTGGCCACCTGCTGATGCGCGCACGATGATACTGTCGAGCATCAAATATTCATGGTCGCGGTCCGTCGTCAGGGCATCGAACACCCTTTCCCACACGCCCGCTTTGGCCCAGCGCGTGAAACGCTTATGCGCCGACTTCCACTTCCCGTAGCACGGCGGCAGGCCGTGCCAGTGGACGAGCGGCGCTGCGAGACCGTCGTCCCTCCGAAGCCGACAGACAAACATCCCACGCTCACGACCGAATCGCCTGCCGAGGTCGCAATGTGGTCGAGGGCATGTTCTGCCGGTTCAAGGACTCTCGAAGAATCGCAACACGATACGACAAACGTGCTGACACACTCCTATCCGCCGTCCTTATCGCCGCAACACTCCTATGGTGGCTCAATTGAGTCCGGACACTAATGGACGTCCCAGTTGATAACCATTTGCTCCGCTACATGTTCCGCTAGCGCAGCGATGGTCCGCGATGGGTTCAACCCGATCGCCCGCGGCATGATCGCGCCATCAACAACGTACAAATTGGGATGACCAAATACGCGACCATTGGCATCAACCACGCCGCTAGCGGGATCGTCGCTCATACAACAGCCGCCCAAAGGATGTGGCGTGACCAGATCACGGAAAAGCTGCCAGGACAATGGTTCGACGGGGAAGCCGCCGGTCTTTTCTGAGAGCTCCTTGTGCATTGCGATCATTGCGGAAACAACCGCTTCGGATCGCGAGACGTCCCAGTCCAGGCGCAATGACCGCTTGGCGAAGGGGTTCCACCAGGGACGCCCAAGCGTCATCTGGCCATCGGGCGCATCCACTGCCTGTCCGAACCATGGCATCACGCAACTCAGCGGATCGCTATCCTCGGCCAACTCGCCCATCCGGGTAAACATGGTCGCGAGCTGGCCAGCTCCGGATGCAATCGTCTGTGTCACGTCTTGCCAGGAGTTTCCAATGACGTCGGGAAAACCCCCATCCTCGACAAAAAATCGGTTACCTTCCTGAGAGCCGTCAAGGAAATCTATCGCGCAGGTGATTGTTGGTCCACGCGTCGGCGAAATCATCCGGTTCGAATACAGTGCTGGCGTCAGGAAATCACCATTCGAACACCATCCATGGCCCAGTCGGGAAGAAAGGTTGCGCAGCGTCCTATGTTCGTCGCGGCACCGAAGCAGCAGTTCGGTCGAGCCGAGCGATCCCGCGGCGAGTACCGCACGGTCTCCGATGACTCGCCCCGGCACCAGATCACCGTTTTCTATACGATCGAATTGGATTTCGTAGGCATCGTCGTCAAGCGGGACCAACGAACGGACAAGGTGGTTCGCTCTAATCTCGGCGCCGCAATCGCGGGCACGGGCGAGGTAATTCAGATCCAGGGTATTCTTGGCGCTGACCTGGCACCCGATGTCGCAGTTCCCGCAATGAACGCACGTACCTTGGGTTTTCCCATGGGCGTTCTGCCAGGTTTTGGAATGATGATCGGAAGTCGCGTCGTCGAGCCCGTAATGCCACGATTTATCAAATGTTACCGCGAGTTCGACCTTTTGGAACCGCTCGCCGTGCCCGGCGGCGTTGGCCGCCTCCCGCATCAGCTTGAATCGCTCCGTCAATTGCGAGTCGGGCAACTCCTGGACATTTAACATCTCCCCGACGGTGTCGTAATGCGGTTTCAATCGGTCGTAGGTGATCTCGCTGGGCCAACCTGTCTCAAATACAAACGGCTTTGCCTCGATGGAAACATTGGCATAAATGAGCGAGCCGCCACCGACGGCGGCGCCTTGGACAACGGTCATATCGGGAAAACGGCGCATATCGATCCAGCCATTATTTTTGGCCGGGTCATCGTTATCCCAGACCCAGGCGTCACCCGGTCCGCGCGGATATGTCTCGGGCGTCCACTCGCGCCCCCGCTCCAAGACAAGGACGCGTCGTCCAGCCTCAGCCAACCGGCAGGCCATGACGGCGCCGCCGAAACCCGAACCCACTATCACGACATCATAACGGTCCATTCACCACTCTCCCTGCCCGGCGCGCGTTATGTGCTCGGTCCGTATATTCGCCAAAGTTCTCCCATGAAGAAGAGCCCGAACTTCGATACGGCGTCTGTTTTGTCCCCGATCGACGTCGCACCCGGCGTCTCCAACGTGGAGAGAAGGCGCAGAAGCTCGCCAAGGTCCAAGCGAAGAATCCCGGCCGCGAGGGCCGGCGCGTTCTCGTCTTCGCCTTCGTGAATGAGAGTGTGGAGGGTCGTCGTGTCTCTCCACAGGTCAAAGCATGAATCATCGCGTACGTGCTTTCGGCCGCTGAGAAGGTGCGGCGCGCCGTCACGGTCAAGTTTCAACTGGTACACCATGTAACGCAGATCGGGTTCTTCGGAGGGCGAGAACAGCCTGAAGAGACCATCATCGGCTGTGTGTTCGCCGCCGATGGGCTGGTAATCAACAGACCCCGACAATCCGCCGACATGCTCCGGATCAGCAAGAAAATCGTCGATCGAGGCGATGCTGACTTCCGCATGCATCGCCAGTCTCGTCCCGTCGGCGCGGCCTTTTCGGGCCCCCGCGACCGGATCCGTTTCGCCCATCCCAACATACCCGGCCATGGTTTCCTTGAAGCGAATTCCAGTTGCCATCCTTCCGCCCTTCCCTACCAAGGTGCCAAATCGAGCTTCGACACGATCGGGCTTCCTGTCGCCATGCCGAGCCAATTTCGTTTGCGGATAACCTCACCGTCCTCACCGATCGCAGCGACGTTGATCGTGTGCGTGTGGCGATCGACGTCGACGCGGCAGAAATTGTCGTCCTGGGTGAAGTTCCAGGCGCGATAGTCCATTGCATGACGACCGTCGATATCGAACGTGTCAGACTGATCGACACCGTCCCCATCCCGGGCCTGAGTGCCGTCATCGGTCGAATCGTGAACGAAATTTGACGGCTCGCCGTCCGCAAAAAAGAACGGCCAATAGAACGCCGACGACGTGATGGAAAACGCCTTCAGGTTCTCGGCAGCCTGGGAGCCCTCGAAATTGATTTCCGCGACGTTGGCACAGTGAATATCGCCCGAGAGGAACACGACATTCTGAATGCCGTGTTCGATTATATTTCTCAAAATGGCTCGCCGCGTGCGTGGAAACGCCGGCCACGAGTCGCTTGCTTCTTTCCATTTCGTCTTCTGTTGGTCAGAGCCCTCGCGGCCTTCGCGGGCGCCAATCGGATTCGGAACAAAGACGCTGGCGCTCACGACAAACTTTGGAATATCCCCCAAGGTTTGTTGTTGTTGGCGCAACCAAAGCAACAGCCGGGTGAGTTGGCCGGGTTCCTCCGAGGCAAGCGTCGGGCGTCCGAGCAGATGGTTGTCGTCAAGGCTTCCGCGGATATCGTCCATGAATCGCTGGGTGCGTGTATCGAGGACAAAGAACGGATACTCGTTGCAGCTGAAATTGTAGTAAAGCCGAGTTCCGAAACTGCGCGGTCCATGGCTCCACTGGTAGCTCATGTAGGCGCCAATAGCGAGGTTGAAGACCTTGCGGGACTCAGCATCATGTATCCGATCCTGCGTCCAGTTATCTTCGATCTCATGGTCGTCCAAAATCATGTAGGTCGGCGTTCGCCTGAGAAGGCGGCGCATATTCTGCGACCCGAAGGCTGTATGGTAACGCTCCTGGAACTCCTCGGCCGTATCCGCAAGTCCAACAGGCACGTTCCGGTTAAACTTGTCGGCATAGATTTGATCGCCAACCATCAGAACGAAATCAGTCGGCGCCGTCGGTACGTCCTCTTGCAGGTCTTCGTCCTCGCGCTGGGCGCTGCCGGTGGCCTCGTGCAGGAGCGGGCCAAAGATCCGGTCGGCTTCCTTGCTTTTCCAAAGTATGCCGGGATAGCGGCATGATCCGAGGATGAAGTTCAGTGACCCGGGTCCATCTCCGGCTTTCCCAAATGTCCGGAAACACGCTGTCGAGGAGCCCGAAGGCAGCGACAACAAATCGGGGAGCCAGACGCTGGCGTCAGGTAAGCGTCCCGCAAGATCTTCGTTCGCCACGTTCTGATCGTCGTCGAAGGGATCATCGAGAGTAATAATCCCGAGCAGTGCAATGTGCCGTGTTGTCGGCCTCAGGGGCGGCGAATCGCGGCCGGTGATGCACGCCTGGTCGCCGAAACAAAACGTTCCAGTGCGATCAAACTCGCGGTGCAGGCGGAAATAGAATACCGGAATGTCGCCGTCCGGATTTGCCGCCAGCTCGCGGCAGCGGACTTCAATGTCGGCGTCAGTTGGGACCGCGTCCTGGAAGGTGTCCGGCGCCTCTACCACTGCGATCACGCCAATTGTTCGGCGACCGGAGTGAAGCGCGGCGCCGGCGTCCTCATGATCCCTGGCACGGACCCAGAGACACGCGGTCGTGTCCGTCACATGGCCGACGATCGGCCCGAGGCCAGGAGTCCTTAAAGCAGGCATCGATAATCCCCCCCCATGGTTGTCCGGCGCCCGCTGGATCACTATCGCACAACGAATTCAAGCCCTGCGGCGCACAATTTCGGATGAAGACAGGTGTTACAATTTAGGCGCAAACCTACATAACCAATTATTGTACTAATCATAGGCTATACTATTTTTCATAAGGACAAAATATTATGGTCAACGGTTGGAATAGAGGCTGGTGAACCAGCCGCTGGCTGGCGCGAGACCTAAGAAACGGCGTCGAGGAGAGCGGTGCTGCTGGGTAACGAAATGGAGGGACAAACGATGAATCCTGCCGATCCGAATCATATCAATCCGCCCGACAGCCGCAATCCTGGCCTGACCACGATGCTGTCCTATCCCTTGATTCAGGCGATTGCCGAGCGACGAACTCGCCGGGTCGCTCGAGGCTGTTCTGTCGTTGCAGGACCCCTGTCGCACAACAGCGAAAACGAACCGTCGCCGTTGGGCCTGTTGGAGGAGGCTGTTCTTATCTGCTCCACGGGATTAACCGGACCCGTCATGCACGATGGTCCACTCAAGAAACCCTCGGGCGAACCTGAGGACCTGGGCTCTATGTTCTGGAACCTGACGGGCCGTGCGGGACCAAGCGCCGACAATTGCCAGGCGACGTCACTCTTCATGATCAACGACGAGGGCATTTGGCTGTTGAAGCGCCTACGCGGTAAAGAGGGTATGGACGTTCTCGACTCCCTGCCGCGGTCCTGGAGTGATTGGAGCGAGGACGACTGGCTGCGCGCCGCCGCTACCGTCAAGGTGAAGGTTCATGACGACCGGATGAGCTTTCCGCGGGAGTTTCCGTACTACATCGGCTGGAACAAGCAATTCTCGAATGTGCCGGGGACAACGATTTTTCTGCCGGTCGTGGACTGCACGCGTCAGTACATCAACATTTTGCTGATCGTGCTGTCAGAACCCGAAGGTCAACGTCCGTTGATTGTCGACGACTGGCAACGGTTTCGGCCGCGCAGCTGGAAGGACATCAAGGCTTGGGTCGGGCAACATATCGGACTGGGTCCCAAAATTCCGTATCAACCGATCGGCGGCATTGACAGGGCGATGGACGGATTCGTCAATCCGGACATCGTTGTCCCGTTGGGCGCCGGCTACGCGCTGAGAACCGACTATGAGATCTATTTCCTGCTTCAGAACCTGATGCTTCTGGGGCAGGCAATGGGTATCGGCGTGTGGGGCCATGGCTCGATCTGGCCGGCGCACGTCTTCCAGCGCGACCCGGAGAAGAAGTGGTTTGGGCTGGGTTTCCGCCACGAGTTGCCCAAAAGCGACGCGCCTTGGGCGCCGATTCCCGCCTCGCAGCACAACCCCGTTGGCCTCGACGGGATTCTTGAGGGCCTGTGCCCACCTTATGTTTCATCGATGGATGAGGCCGTCGACATCGTCCTTGAGGAAAAATACGGCCCAAACGGCATATTCACCGATCAAGATCAGTTTTCACGCCCCTACCAGCATGCCAAGGATGCCGAGACCTATTTGCGGTTTCAGAACAGGCATTCACCCGAAGCAATTCAGTACACCAAGGACGTCTGCAACTATATCCACGAAACTTACGGCCGGTTTCCCGCTCACATCGACGCCTTCTACACGCCTGGGTTCTGGGTACAGACACACCATCTAGAACTAGAGTATTATGAACGGTTCTTCGACCCGTATCTATGGCGCAACCAAGCGGCGCACGCGACTTGGCACGACGGGGATTGACGTATAGTCCGCGGTGAAGCTTTGACGCTGTTCAGCGGTCGAGGCTAGCGGCGAGATCGCCCCAGATTTCCTCAGCGGCGCCCTTGCCGATGAAGAAATCCAGATGGCCGAAACCGTCGTAAACCGTTCGTCGGTAAAGATCGGGTCCGTTGGCAGCGCACAGCATGTGGTACGAGGCTTCTGTACCCGACGGAACGAACATCCGGTTTTCACGGCCCGAAACAAAGTGGATGGGCAGTTTCAAACGGTCGAGGTTCTGAAGGTCCGAATCGGTCAGTATATGGTCGGGACGGCCTTGCTTTGCGACATCTTTGAGAAATGCGGCAATGCATCTTGGGACAAGCGGACCCATCAGTTTATGGGTCTCCGGGTCAACCCGCGAATGCTGGATTATCTCTCCGAACGTAGCGGCATGGCGATAACAGGCAGAATTGTCGCACTTGAAACTGGTCGGAATAACCTTTGAGAGAAACGAGGCAGCGACATCGCCGATCGAGAATTTGGCGTCGCCTTCGATCTGGTGAATCATGTTTCGACGCGGTAGCAGCTTATCAAGGTGCAAAGCGACCTTTCGCTCTCCGAGCGACGTGAAATTCAAATGGAGGGCGACCTGACTGGCGACGAAGGCCTTGACCGAGTCCCTTGGCACATACCCGCGGACCAAAGCGAGAAACAATGTTGGCGCAGACAGGCAATGGGCCAAAACGCTGGCTGCCTTCCCTGTTTCGCCGTGGACCAGTTTGATGACCGCAGGCCAATCATATCGGGCAACGTCGTCCAAACTGTACTGGTGCTCGTGGGCGGGTAGTTCCGGGCTTGTCCGCCAGTCAAATAACCACACATCAAATTCCCGCTCGACCAGGAATTCGACGAAGTTTTTCGGCACCGTATCAATGCAATAGCTTAGGGCTGTCATTGCCGTGCCGGGGGCTAGCACTATGGGTCCCTTAGATCCACCAGTGGTTCGATGGACTCTAAGGGCGTTTCCGTCCTTTGCAGGGAAGTCGATACGACGAAGCGACGGGAAGGCGAGCTCCCGTCGATCGTCAAACAGAGGTGGAAATGACCTCACGAATCTGGGCGCATCCATAACCAAGGTTCCATTCCAAGACAAGCAATTTCAGCAGATTGAACCAGAAACACAATACAGATCAGCAACTATAGCGATAGATGCTACACCGCCGAGCGTTGGTTAAGCCGGAGCCGCCGAAATCGTAGACCGATCACGCGGTCGTGCATATCGCATCCTGCGATGTCTATTGATTCTCGACCTGCGTCAGGGTCAGTATGCCCTCTAATGCTCTCGATGCCTATTCGTGCCTGCGGGTAGCGGCATTTTCGGGAGTTGTCCGTGTTCAGGCATACAGTGGGCCCTCGAATTGTTCGTTTGGAATGCGGAGCGGCTGGTCCGCGTGACGTCTATTCCCTCCAAATTGTGCGTGTGGAAGATCGATGACAACTGGGCGAATAAACCCATGGCGTCGATTGAATCGATCTTCTGTATCTGGATGGCTCACACAGCGGCTTCTCTGGACCAGCGCAACTGGGAACTGGAGACCCTTTCCGGGAAATTCCCGGATGTCGGCTGGCAGGTATGCGTCGATCAGTTGAAACCGGGCCCAACTCTCGGGCAACCGCTTCCCGCTGTCAATTGCCTGGCCCGAGTGATAGCGCGCTGTCACCCTGGGCGCACAAACTCTTCCTCGTTCTTTGCCGCATCCATCGATACATTAACCTCCAAGAAGCGAAATGATGCGCCCGTCTTTTATCGAGCCGGAAATGCCTCTGGCCCAGCTTCGTTCAACCCTCCGCGTCATGGCGCAGCAACCATGCCGCCAGGATGTAGCCGCAAGACGCGACAAGGCTGGCGTCCGCCGCCGTAACGACAGGCTCCTTACCTACCACCCGCTCATGTCCGGTACCCAATCGGCGGCGGACGTCATTCGCCGCCACGATCATCCTTTGCGCACTGCTCGCGATTCTTCCCAAATGCTTTTCAGCCTCAGTCGCCGGGGGCGAGCTTCTCTTGAGTCCCAACTCCGCCAAACAGCGGGTAGTCAAGTCCAGAAACCCAATATTTTCCGGTGTGCTGCTCCCCCGACGATCAAGGATGGTCTTCATTGTCGCTTCCAGCATGTTCTTGGTCGCGCCGATCGCCAGATTGGGGTCATCGGGCAAGGCATTCCTTATCCGTTCCATGTGTCGTGTCAGGTCGACCGAGGAAGCCTGTCTGACCGCCTCCAGGTCCTCGAAACCGCGTGCCACGGCAGCCAGTAGGGGATCTGAACGTGACGCAATCAATGTCGCGATGATCGCATTGACATGGGCCGGCCCCTGCGCCCACTCCTCATCCGGAATCGTCAACAGATCGGCCTCCAGCGCGGCGTCCTGCCTTCGACCCGCGAGACGCGCCTCATACCACTCAATCCAGACCTGCCACCCTTCCGCGTCGGGCAATCTGTCCCTGAAGTCCGCCCACCATCTGCTCACCCAGACCGGCGTCCCGCCAAGCCAAAGAGATTTCTCGCTGAGACCAGCCACCGTCGCCTCGGGCGGTTCCCCCGCATTCTCACCCGACTCCAGCAACTCGACGTCCAGCGCCACCGCATTCCAGAACCCCTCGATATTCGGGGCGACGACCCTTTCCGATTCATCCTCCTCCGGAACCTCCAAGAACTCGGTATCTCCATGGATACCGTCGATCGCGCTGTGCGCCGCTTGCGCGGCCAAGACGGCTGCTTCGTAAACCGTAGCCGAACCGCCTATCCCCTCCGCAGCATCCGCAACAGCAACAACCGACTGCGTGGCTTCTACCGCAGCTTCCACGGCACGTTGTACATCCTTCAACGCGCTGGCCTCGCTTTCGTAATGCCAGACCTCATAGCTCATGAAGGGTATCGCATCTCGTGCTTCAAAGGCGTTCATGCGAGCGTCATCTTCGAGATCTCTAGCTGTCGTCCTGGCATCCTGACCCGCAGACCGGGCAATTCTGTGGACTTCTCTCGCGCGTTCTGGCCATGCGCCCGCAAATCCTGATGCTGCCAGCGCACGAAACCACGGCAGGACGATATCCCGACGTCTTTCCGCCCCGTCCTCGTAAAGCCCTGCTTCCAGCACGGGTGCGGCGCGCAGTGCGGCACGCGTCGCCAGGACACACGCGAACTCCACCGCCCTTCCGTTCAACCAGTCATGCAGGGCCGAACTGTCGCCGATTCCTGCCATACCTCAACACTCCTCCTCCACCGTGCGGGTCGTCCCTTGCAGCGCGACTGTTCACCCGAGCCATAGGACTCGCGAATGCGGCAGAGTCCCCGCCCATCGAAACCGGCTGAAATCAGCTCTCCGACTCGATCGCGCCGATTTCCTTGGTCGCGTCGGTCACCCGTGCGTCCTCCCATATGTCGTCGGTGAGCATGAACTTATGGCTGTTTGTATACTAGACGAATCTGCATCGCTCCGGCACGACCGCACAGGGAATCAAGGCCGCGCGCAACGCGCGGTAATCCTTGCCCAAGAGAACCTCTGTCAGCGTATCGAAGCCATCGAGGTCCCGTAAAACCAATTTTCCAACACTCGGTGATATCAAGTCGTCCAACGACCCGAAGCCAATTTCCCCAATCCAGCCGCCAGGAACCCGAAAACCGACATACCAATTTGACTGGAAAATTCCGACCATGGGTACATAATGGGCCGCAATGTGGAATTAGCGGTATAGATAATGGATCATTGGTCGAAACGCCTTTGGAAAGCCCTATCCTGGAAGGGTTGGAGCCAGCGAGAACTCGCACGCCGGGCCGGCCTGGACGAACAGAAGGTTTACAAATACCTCCAGGGCAAGGTGGACCAACCGCGTGGAGACACCCTGCTGCGGCTCGCGGACACGCTTGGCGTCACCGAGAGTTGGCTTCGCTACGAGGTGGGCCCGGCGGTGGTCAATATTCCCGTCGTCGGCCGGTTGGCTTCCGGGGAGAGCTTCGTACCGTTCGACGACGCGCCGATGGGTGGAGGCTTCGAGGAGCTCGAGTTTAACCTGGTGGCCCCTGATCCCATCGCGGTAGAGGTCCGGGGCGAGTCCATGCTCCCCGTCTACCGGCCCGGCGACTATCTGATTTGCTCCCGGCGCCGAGGCGCCGACATGCAGGAGGCCCTCAACAAGGACTGCGTGGTCAGGACCTCCGAGAACGAGGGCTACATCAAGAAACTCGTCCAGGGTTCCCGTGCCAATACCTATACGCTGGTCTCCTACAATGCGGCACCGATCGAGAATCAGAAGCTACTTTGGGCGGCTCCAATTGTCTGGGTGAAGCGCGCCTGACCGCGGCTGTGCCGTGCCACGGAGAGGTATGGTCCGGACGGGCCCGGTTACAGCGGTGATTTGGAAATTTCTTCAATTGCGGCATTGAAACCCGCGACCCACGCTGGTGGGGTGAAGTGCGGAGCGT
>CBDBMR010000014.1:65000-389432 GCA_965207535.1 Rhodospirillales bacterium
GTCAAACCCTAAATCCCGCCGGAAACGAAAAAATATACCCATTCGATTGGAATCGCAAATCGAGCTTCGTTTACCTTTCGTTTAGACACCGGTGATATGACCTCAAGCAGTTGAAATCCGCCCATTATTGGGGGACTTGCGAGGTATTCGGTCATGTTCGGCAAGAAACGCGTTCTTCCCGTCGTCACACTCATTTCCGCATTGGCTCTTGGCGCCTGTTCACAAGGCATTGGATTAACCGCCACGCCGTCCGAAAACAAACAGGGTTCGGCGCCGCAACCAAGCTTTGCTCAGTTCTCCGATATTCCGATTCCGACCGGTGCCGTCATGAACCTTGAGCGTACCCTGGTACTTGGCGGCAACGAGGTTTGGGTGGGCCGCCTGGTCATATCGTCATCCCACAAGTCCGCCGATATGTTCGCCTTTTTCAAACAGCGTTCGCCGGAATTCGGCTGGCAGGAGGTTACATCCGTCCGCTCGGAAATCAGCGTTCTTGCCTTTACCAGAGCGGAGCGGGTGATGACGGTTCAGATCCAATCCAAGACTCTCCGGGGCTCCGAGATGGACATCACCGTGGCGCCCCGTGAGAACGGTTCGGTCGCCTCGTCCGGCGGGTCAATGCCGCCGGTGAATGCATTGCCGGCCCGCGCCCCGATCCGGCGGCTCAACTAACTCCTCTATCTCCCGACGTGATTCTCTGACCGGCGCGTGGCAGACTGCGCGGCTGAGAATTTAGCCGTGGAGGAAACCCGTGACCGAAGTCGTCATCGTTGACGGTGTGCGCTCGCCCATAGGAAAGTTCGGCGGCGCACTATCGAGCGTACGCCCCGATGATCTCCTGGGCGACGTCTACAAATCGCTGATCGAGCGGACCGGCATCGACCCATCCGAGTTGACGGAAGTATTCGCCGGTTGCGGCAACCAGGGCGGAGAGGACAACCGGGACGTCGCGCGCATGGCCATCCTGTTGTCCGGCATGCCGCACGAGGTGCCGGGCGTCACCGTCAACCGCAATTGCTCGTCGGCGCTCGAGGCGGTCAACATCGCCGCCAAGACCATCGTCGCCGGCGAGGGCGGTCTCGCCATCGGCAGCGGCGTCGAAAGCATGAGCCGGGCGCCCTTCGCCATGATGAAACCGGACCGCGTACCGACCACATCGGCCCCGAAAATGTGGGACACGACGGTCGGCTGGCGGTTCAACAACCCCAGGATGGACGAGCTCTATCCCATCGTCAGCCTCGGCGAAGGCGCGGAGATCATGGCCGAGGAAATGCAGATCACCCGGGAAGAGCAGGATGCCCTGGCTCTCGAGAGCCATTCGCGGGCCATCGCCGCTATCAACGACGGTAGGTTTTTCGACGAGATCGTGCCGATTGCGGTGCCGCAGCGGCGGGGCGATCCCATCGTTGTCGATACGGACGAACACCCCCGCTACGCCAAGTCCAACGGCAGCTACGAGCTCGCCACCTCCTTGGACGATCTCGGCAAGCTGCGCCCGGCGTTCAAGAAAGACGGCACGGTCACAGCGGGAAATTCCAGCGGCATCAACGATGGGGCCGCCGCCCTCCTGCTCGCCAGCCGCGAGAAGGCCGAAGCCCTTGGCCTCGAGCCGATGCTGCGCTGGATCGGGTCGGCAAGCGCCGGCACCGACCCCAGCCACTTCGCCTACGGCCCCATACCGGCGACGCAAAAGCTCTTGGACCGCTTCGCCCTCGGTATCGACGACATCGGGCTTATCGAACTCAACGAGGCATTCGCCTCCCAGGTCATCGGCTGCGAGCGTCAACTCGGGATCGATCACGCCAAAACGAATGTCAACGGCGGCGCTATCGCCCTGGGCCACCCGACCGGCTGTTCCGGATCGCGCATTCTCGTCACGTTGATGCACGAAATGAAACGGCGGGCGCCGGACATGCCCAGGCCCTTCTATGGTCTGGCGACCCTCTGCGTCGGGGTCGGTATGGGCTCGGCCACATTGGTCGAGTGGATCGGCGATTAGGCCGCAGCCATGGCGCACCCCCTGGACGGAATTCGGGTCATCGGCCTCGAGCAGTATATGGCCGGCCCCTATTGCACCATGCTGCTGGCGGATGCCGGCGCCGAAGTCATCAAGATCGAACGGCCGGGACGCGGTGACCCGCGCCGCGCCATGCCGCCCTTCGTCGAGAAGGACGGGGTCAAGAAGGCCGCCGGATACATGGGCTACAACCGAAATAAGAAGAGCCTGGCGCTCGATCTGCAATCCGAAGACGGCCGGCAGGTATTCCGGGACCTGGCCGCCAAGTCCGACGTGGTGGTCGAGAACCTTCGCCCGGGCGCCATGGAGAAAATCGGTCTCGACTACGAGGCCCTCAAGGAGGGCAATCCCCGCCTGATCTGGGCCCTCATTTCCGGCTTCGGCCGCCTCGAAGGGTATCGCGGCGCCTACTCCGACCGGCCCGCGTTCGACATCGTCGCCGAAGCGATGAGCGGCATCATGCATCTGGTCGGGTTTTCGGATAAGCCGCCGTCATGGACCATCTATGGGATGGCTGACATCTATACCGGCATGTGCACCGCCTATGGCGTCATGCAGGCCCTGTTCATGCGGGAGAAGACCGGCGAGGGACAGTTGGTCGACAGCGCCATGTTCGATGCCATGCTTTCGCTCAACGAGGCAATGGTCACGGTGCATTCGGTCGCCGGGCAAAACCCCAGCCGAGGGCGCTCCCGCAATGTCTGGCCGCGCGGCGCGTTTCAGTGTTCGGACGGCTATATCGCCCTCAATGTCCCGGATGAGATCATCTGGAAACGGCTGGCCGAAACGGTTGGTCATCCGGAACTGGCCAATGACCCCAAGAGCAACTCGGCAGGCGCGCGCGCCGATCACGCCCACGAACTGCGGCCGCTGATCGAAGAGTGGCTTAAGCAGCGCACCCGCGCCGAAGCCGTCGATGCGCTCAACGCGGCGGGCGTGCCCACGGGCCCGGTCAATACAGCGGAAGATATTTTTGCGGACCCACACGTTGCTGAGCGCGGTCTTCTCATGCCCATCGACGATCCCGAGGTCGGAGAATTCAAGTTCGCCCGCTCGCCGGTCTTCCTCTCCGAAGCGCCGGAACTGCCTGCAAACGCCGCGCCTGCCCTCGGCGCGAACACGCGGGAAATTTTGACCGGCGTCTTGGGCTACGAGAATGCGCAAGTGGAGAGGCTCCTGAAGGAGGGGGTGGCAGCCGGGGCCTAATCCGGTCAAACGACCTTGCATCAGGGCGATTTCTTCGCGTCTTTTGAACCAGCCACCAGGCGTACCCTCGTAATTGCCGGATGACGATTGGTGCCGTAATCGCTATCGTTTGACCAAATTGCACCGATTTGGAGGAGGAACCATGCTGCCCCCAGCACGAGTGTGGACCAAGGAAGAGATGATGAAGCGGGTGGCGCGCTTCAAAGACCTTAAAGGTTCCCGCGGCGGTCTCGATGATAGCGAACTGCCCGAATGCCACCGGGAACTGATCAATGTCATCGGGTTTCAGCCGCCCGAGGATGACGGCTCGGGTACGGTTCTATCGCCCGTCGGCGTGGACGCATCGGCCGCCCCCGCGATTCCCATCTCGGAAGGCTTCAACATGGGGTTCGTCAAGGCCAAGCCCGGCTGCGGCCCCCTGATGCACAACCACGATACCAACGAAACCTTCATGCCCATTACCGGCACATGGCGCTGCGCCTGGAACGAGGGGGACGATTACGAGTACGTGGATGCGGGACCGCTCGACGTGGTGTCGTTCCCGCCGGGCCTGCAGCGGCGGTTCTTCAATGTCACCGAGGATGAGCCGGACGAGGAGCATATCATGCTGTTCGTCATCGGCGGCGACAATCCAGGCGCGGAGTACAGCGAGGACGCCTTCAGGATCATCAAGGAATACAGGGAGTCGAAGAAGGGCTAGGTCCTGTTGACATTTATCGCATCCAAATGAGCGCCCCGACGAGGCACAGCATGGCCATGTAGGCGGTGACGGTCTTTTCGTAGCGTGTGGCGATGCGGCGGAAGTGCTTGATCTTGTTGATGAAACATTCGACGACGTGCCTTTCCTTGTAGAGTTCGGGGTCGTACGGCACGGCTTGTGCCCGCGACGGGTTGGAGGGGATCACCGCCACCATCCCGGCGCTGTCGAGGCGGGCGCGGAAGCGGTTCGCGTCGTAGGCGGTGTCGGCGATCAGGGTCTCGCCCGGCAGCCCGGCGATCAGCCCCTCGGCCTGGGTGACGTCGCCCACCTGGCCGCCGGTGAGGATGAACCGCAAGGGATTGCCCAGGCCATCGACGGCGATGTGGATTTTGCTCGTCAGGCCGCCGCGCGAGCGGCCGATGGCCTGAGCCTGAGCCCCCCTTTTGCGCCGGCGGCATGTTGATGCGCCCGCACGATGGTCGAATCCACGATCAGGTATTCGAAGTCGGGATCCTCCGCCAAGGCATTGAAAAGACTCTCCCAAACCCCCGCCTTGGCCCACCGCGAAAAGCGCACGTAGACGCTGTTCCAGTTGCCGAAGGCGTCCGGCAGATCGCGCCACGGCGAACCCGCCCGGGCGATCCACAGCACGGCGTCCACAAACAGGCGGTTGTCCCGACCCGTGGAGCCGCGATCCGCCTCTTTGCCCGGAACCAAACCCTTGATCCGGTCCCATTGCATATCCGTCAGTTCCCGTCGAAGCATGACACGCTCCCGCCAGTTGAAACGGTCTTGCTTGAATCACGCCAACCATGAATAGTCCGTTAATTGTCAACAGGACCTAGCCCGATATCCTGTGCCGATCCGGGCCGGAGTACGCTATTTTCCTTGGCGTTCCAGCGACGCCTTGATCTTGCGGAGGGGCTGGCCGTCGCGGATGCGCTCAAAGTCCAAAGACATTCCGCTGTCGGTGAGCGTCCGGTCGTAGGTCTGCATCTCGAAACCGCCATCGTCCAGAATGATCATCGCATGGACGGTGAGTGTCTTGCCGGAAATCCTCGCCCAGACATAGGGATCACCCTTCAGGGGATCCAGAGGAACGCCCTTGCCGAATTTGTTGATCTTCATCGCCGAGGCGAAGATGCCCTCGCGGCGGCTCGGCCGAAAATTGATTTTGTAGGAAGCCCGTTTTGTCTTGCCGCCGGCTCGCCGGGTGACCGTCGTCCACTCGACCGTAAATCCCTTGCGGAATGGCTTGATGACCACGTTGAGGTCGCGCTCGCTGGAGACGCCGTCTTTCTCGACGATCGCCTTACCGACGTAGGTGCCGTAGAAAGCGTCGATCGCGGCATCTTCGGCTCGAGCAAGACCCGAAAGCGCGACGGCGAATATCAGTCCAAGCGTCAGGTTTCTCAGGGCGTTCATCGCCGTCCTCGCGTCAATTGTCTGCCGGCTCTGGGCCGTTCAATCGGTTGTTCCCCACAAGCTCGCGTTTGCGGTCTCCAAACCTACGAACGTTTCGCGGCGAACAAAAGTCCGAATTGGTTGAAATTCGCCTGATTCAATCGCGTGATTCAACGGCCAGCCCGTCCGCGCCCGTCAAACTCCCGTCAGCCGAACCGATTCCGGGTATGCCCTTCCCTTAAGTCCATCTCCGGTCCTTTTGGCACGATGCCGTTGGTGGGGATCGGGCCGGCACCGCCATAAACCCCGTCCTTCATGCCGGCCACGTCGCAAACCCGGTCGATGCCGGGGGCCTGATAGAGGTCGCGAAGATATTCCGACAGATTGGGATAGTCCGCGATACGCCGGAGATTGCACTTGTATCCCAGATAATAAATGGCATCGAAGCGCACCAGGTTGGGAAACAGGCGCCAGTCGGCCAGCGTTTGCTCATCGCCGCACAGATAGCGCTGTCGGCTGAGCCGCGCCTCCAGTTCGTCCAAGGTCCGGAAAAGCTTGTCGAAGGCCGCCTCGTAGGCCTGCTGACTGACGCCTCGGCCGCACTCGTTTACGGCATTGTTGATGCCGTCGAGCACCATGGCGTTGACCGCGTCGATATCCTCCCTCAGTGCCGGGGGATAGTAGTCCGGGCTCGGAGGCGCAATCTCGTCAAACGCCCCGTTGAACATGACGATGATCTCCGAACTCTCGTTGGACACGATCTTTCGCGTGTGCGAATCCCAAAGCGCCGGCACCGACACCCGGCCGGTGTACGCGGGCTCCGAAAGCGCGTAGACCTCGTGCAAATAGGCGGCGGACCGGTCTGTACCCGGCACCATGTGGGGTTCCACGAACGTCCAGCCCTGACCGCCGATGGTTTGGCGCGTGTCCGTGTGTCCGATGATCCCATCCAGTTTCTTCAAGATTCGGATGAGCTCGGTCCGGTGGGCCCACGGACATGCGACCGAGGAATAAAGGTGGTACCGCCCGGCCGTGGCCGGAAAGCCTCCCTTCCCGTCGTCCCCGTCCGGTGTGATCCAGTTCCTGAATATGCTGTCGAACTTGACATATTTTCCGTCGGCGCGGATTTCCTTCAGTACCTCGTCATCGGTCCACTCGCCATCAAGCAGATGCCCCATTTTCCCTCCCTGGATCGATGGGCCTAGATCGGGTCATGTTTTGACGGAACCACGGCGCGGTTTCGTCAAAACATGTGAATCCGATCTATATCAATAGTGTAGAGCCGATTCACATGGATTGTCGGCATCGCAATGCGATTCCGACAAACCATGATCGGCTCTAGGCAAAAATTCCCAAGCCCTTCTCGCGAATGAAGCTTGCCCGCTGCCCCCACCATTCCCGGGCGCCGGATGCATACATCGACCGGAAATGGACCCGATGCTTTAAATTTTTGTTGTCCAGGTCGTCGAGGGGCGGTTGCTCGCCGAAGAACCCGCCGCGGACTTTGCCGCCGATCACGAAGTGGGGCGCCGAAGTGCCGTGATCGGTGCCCGCCGAATTGTTCTCGTCGGGCCGGCGGCCAAACTCCGCATAAGTCATCACAGCCACTTTGTCCCAGTTGCCCGTACTCTTCATGGCCGCGGCGAAGGCCGCAATCGCCCCCGCAACCTCTCCCAAAAGATCCGCGTGCAACTCCTTTTGTTCGATGTGCGTGTCGAACTGACCCAACGAAAGCTTGATGAACGGGACTTTCGCACCCGATACGATGAGACGGGCGGCATTCTCAAACTGCTTGCCAAGCCCTGTCTCGGGAAAACCGCCGCCCGGATCCGTATCGGCGATCCGCCTGGCGACGAATTTGTCGGCCGCGCTGCGGAGATCACGCCGCTGTTTCAGCAGATGAACAAGCGCTGGATTGTGCGGCGGGGCCATGCCGCCGGTCCTGAGCCGCGTCGCCTGTTTAAGCAATTTGCCGGGCTCCCTGGGCAGCTGGACGACGCGGGCGGCGCTGCCCATCAAGGGTCCGATCGAATTCCGCCCCATCACCAGACCGTCCGCCGCATATGACTCCGGCGGGCGGGATTCCTTGACCAGGCGGGAGACCCACCCGTCATCCAATACTTCCTTGGAATCGGATGCGCTGTCCCAGATATCGATTCCCCTGAAATGGGATAGGTTCGGATCGGGATATCCGACGCCCAGGACGATGGCCAGTTCCCGGTCCCGCCACGAGCCCATCAGAGGTTCAAGCCGTGGATGGAATCCCAGCTTCTCGTCGATCCGGATCACCTTATCCCTCGGCACGGCGAGTTCGGGCCGCAGCGAATAATATTTGGGGTCGGTGTAGGGTACGACGGTGTTCAGACCATCATTGCCGCCATTCAGCTCGAGCAAAATGAGCGTCCGGTCCCAGCCGGCGTCGGCGGCATGGGCACCACGCGGCATCAGAATCCCAAACGGCGCCGCCGAGGCGACGGCGGTCATGGATGAATAGGCGAGGAACTTCCGTCGGTTCATGTCCGTCTCCTATTTCAACTGATAGACCGGATCGAGGGTCAGGTTTGCCAGGCGTTTTATTCCCTTGCCATTCGTCGACAGCTGCATGACAGGGGCGGCCGCAAGCAGGAGACCGGGCAACCGCCGCCATTCCGATTTGAATGCTGCCTGCAAGGTTTCCGCATTCGCGGCGCCAAACGGCCCGGCCTTCATCATCTGGCCATTTTGTGCCGCCCGCCCCGCCCGGAGGCCCCGGTGAACCGCGCGGATGAACTGCTCCCGGCGCAGCGCCGTTGTGGACGACAGCCAAGCCGTATGCCCGCGCCAGCCCTTCACGTCCGGCGGATCGAACAGCTCCTGACCCATATTTTTCTGCCACCAGAAAGCCTTGATTGCCGGCACCTGTTTGAAATGGAACAGGCGCAGCGTGCCAACTACCAGATCGACCGGAGACTTCACCAGAATTCCCCTATTGGCGGGATCGCGAAAGGCCTTACTGAGCAACAGACCTCTTAGCAGCGGCTTGAGCTCATAGCCCGAAGCGCGGAAGCCGTTTGCCAGCTCGCGGACCGTCCAGGGGTCGGGCTCGCGGGAAACGAACTCCAGCCATAATTTTTCGGTAATGAACTCCGCGACCTCGTTCCGGCGCAGGATGATCCGAAGTACGCTCATCCCGTCGTGGTTCCCGTCCTCGCCGAGCACGGTCTTGATGTTGTTGTCGTGGCGGCCGAATTTGAAATCAAACTTGCCGGTATCCATGTCGACGGTCCAACCCGTAAAGGCGCGAGCGGCCTCCCGGATATCTTTTTCCGTATAGCCCCTGCCCTCGCCCATGGAAAACAACTCGAGGACTTCGCGGGCGAAATTCTCGTTGGGCTTGCCTTTGACGTTCTTATGCCCGTCTAGATACCAAAGCATCGCCGGATCAGTTGAAGCCTTGACCAGCATCTTGCCGAAATTGCCGAGGGCATGTTTCCTGAAGATGGCGTTCTGATCATAGATCCATTGACCGAACCGAACCTTGCGGCCCTCGGACACGAAGTGATTGTGCCAGAACAGGACGAGGTGCTCCGTCAGCGGCGAATCCGTCGCCAGCATTTCGCCCACCCACCACGCTTTCATCGCCTTTCGGTCCCCATTCACGCGCCGGTTGAAATCCCGGCGATCCTCGGCATTCATGCGCCGAACTTTCTTGCGTTCAGTGGGGTCCGCCGCAAATTCGGGAACGGCCGTCACGGGTTCGGTCCGGACGCCGTCAAGCAAGTGATCTACCGCCTGCTCGAAACTCATTGGCAGGAGCTTTTGGATATCGGCCGGCTCGGCGACGCCGAAACCGGTCCGCGCCAAAAGGTGCCGCGCCTCATCGTATGTAATTGCCATACTTTGAGCCGGCCATATGAAGACAAAACCGAGAACGAGAAGTAATCTCATAATATGCCGTCCGTCGATGGTCTTGACCATATTACAATAGATGGCGGCACGCGAGATTACTGTGACCGCGTTCACAGTTAGGGACTATTCGGACACGTGGGAGACACGAAATGCCGTTTATCGATACGCAAAACCAGGAAGTGAAGGCACTCACGGGCATTCACCTGTACCACTTCTGGCTCTCGAGCTGCTCTCAACGGGTCCGGATGGTGTTGGACGAGAAGGGACTGGCGTGGACCGGCCACGAGATCGACCTGGAGAAGATGGAGCACGCGACCGAGGAATTTCAGTCCATCAATCCCAAGGGTCTGGTTCCGGCGATGGTCGTCGACGGCCGGGTCATGATCGAGAGCATCGACATCATCGACTACCTGGACACCACGTACCCCGAACCGGCGCTGAGGCCCGCGGACAAGGACGACGAAGCGGAGATGCTGAAGTGGATGGCCGATGCCGATGATGCCCAACACTCCCTGAAGCTGTTGACCCACGAATTCCTGTTCAAGATGCACAAGATGCCGCCCGAGGCGCTGGCTCATCTGGTGGCGTCCCATCGCAACGACGAGCTGACGGAATTCATGAAGGTATGGGCATCCGACGCCGGCTTTCCAAAGGACGAAATCGACGAAGAGCTGAAAATTCAGCACGACTATTTCGTGGCGCTCGACGGCGCCCTGAACAACCGCCAATGGCTTCTGGGTGACCGGTTCTCGCTTGCCGATATCGCTTGGGTGCCCAATGTCCATCGGCTCGACCTGATGGATTATCCGCTGGATCGTCATCCCAACCTTCTCGGCTGGTACGCGCGCATCAAGGAACGGCCGAGCTACCACGCCGGGGTCCTAAGCTCGGAGATTCCGCCGGCCATGGAGGCGTTTGCCGCCTACTGCGGGCAGCGCCGCGCCGAGGGAACGGACGTCACCCGCTTCGGGCCCTTGACGGCGTAAGGACCTAGGTCTCTCTTTGGTCCTCGGAGGGCCGTCCCAACCTGGTCGCGATCGAGCCTACGCACTCCTGGACCGCGTTTTTTACGAGTTCGAGGTGATCCTCGTCCGCGCGACCGCCCGGAATGGTACAGCCGATCGCGCCGAGAACCGTGCCCGAGTAATCCCGAATAGCCGTCCCGACACTGACGACACCGGGCAAAAACTCCTCTTTTTCCATGGCAAAGCCGAACCGCCTGACATGACGAAGCCCCTCGATCAAATCGTGACGGTCGACGACGGTCCGGTCAGTGAATTTGGTCAGCCCCTTGTGATCGAGAATCCGCGTGATTTCCGGCTCGGGCAGCCAGGCAAGGATGGCCTTGCCGATGGCGCTGGCGTGCGCCGCATTCGCCAGGCTGATCGAGTCCGTCACCACCCGGACGATTTTAGGAGAGGCCAGTTCGGTCAGGATGACCAGGTCATTGCCCTGAATGACGGCAAGGTGGACGTTTTCCTCGGTTCTGTCATTCAACTCCCGGAGGGCCGGCATCGCCAGATCCACCAGACTGAACTGGCGGGCCCGATTTGAAGACAGCTCGATGACCTTCGAACCAAGGGAGTAGGACCGTCCCTTTTGCGCCTGCCCCACATACCCCCGGGTCAGCAGCGTCAGCAATATGTGGTGGCAGGTCGAGACGTTCAGCCCGGTCATCCGGGCGATTTCGTTCAGCGGCATCTCTCCTTCCGACATCGACAACACTTCAAGAATGTCGAGCGCGCGCATGACCGACTGGATTGTCCGGCCGTCCTTCGGGTGGGCCCCGGCGTCTGCGGATATGACGTTCATCATCATCCAATCGATTGAAAATCGCTGAAGTATAATTTCATAATATGAAATATAATTCAACATTGCTAAATCTCTTTGACTTACGCGGCAAATTTATGTTTCCATGCCGTCCAGGGCCGATGCTCAACAATGGCGCTCAACAATCAAGAATTCCACAGGGAGAGTCCGATGACTAACGCCGCCGCGGTTGCGGCCACCCGGCGTCTGACCAACGCAGGCGCAAAGGAAATGATGGCGGCGGCCATCGCGAAATCGGAAGAGATCGGAATTGCCGCGACCGTCGCCATCGTTGATGCCGGCGGCCATATGATTCTACTTGAAAGGATGGACGGGGGACGGTTCCATACCGTTCATTCCTCCACCACGAAGGCGGTAACATCTGCATCGAACAAACGCCCGACGACGACGCGGGGCGCGCAGGGTCAGGATCTCGATACGCTGCATGCCATTGGCCTGTCGCTCGCCGCCGGCGCAAATCACTGGACCGCCATGGAGGGCGGCTTTCCCATATTCTTCGAAGGTGAATGCCTGGGGGGAATTGGTGTAAGCGGCGGTGACTGGGAACAGGATCAAGACATCGCCAAGGCGGCGGTCGACGCCGTCGGCGCATCTATCGAATAAATTTGAAACGATAAAGTCGAGTGCAATTCAAGACAGCAAGCTTCATTTACTAGGGAGACTTAAATGAAAAAGTTCACTTCAGTTGCTCTGGGATCGGCCGCGGCGATTGCGCTGATCGCGGGGGCCGGGCAGGCAAAAGCCGAATGGCCCGAAAAGCCGATTGAGTTTGTCATTCCGTTCGGCGCCGGGGGCGGTGCCGACATCGAAGGCCGGATGATCGCCAAGGCGATGAGCGCCGAGCTTGGCCAACCGGTCGTGCCGGTGAATAAACCCGGCGGCGGCGGTGCTATTACCTATACCTATGTGAAGAACTCGAAGCCCGACGGCTACACCGTCGCGTGGAATTCCACGTCGATCCTGACCACCACGAACATCGGCAACGTCGATTTCGACTACAAGGCGTTCGACCACATCGGCCAGGTTGCGCAGCAGCCTGTTCCGCTGGTGGTCAAGGCCGGCCGCTGGAAGTCCTTCAAGGACTTCGTCGCCGAGTGCAAGGCCAAGCCGAAGACCCTGAAGCTGGCCTTCGCCGGTTTCGGCAGCGCGACCCACCTGGCAGGCGTTGCCATGTCGGCGCTCTCGGGTTGCCAACCGGTCATGCTGCCCGTAAAGGCGCCCGACCGGCGAAAGATGATCCTGAGCGGCGAGGCCGACGCGGCGGTCGACATTTTCTTCGTTCCGCTGCGTCTGGTTAAGGCCGGCAAGGCCCAGTTCCTGATGCTCTCCAGCGGCAGCCGCAACCCGGCGGCCCCGGACGTTCCGACCGCCAAGGAGCTCGGAATGGACATGGAATTCGACCTCTTCCGCGGCCTTTCGGTCGCCAAGGGCACGCCTCAGCCGATCAAGGACAAGCTGGAAGCGGCGATGATCAAGGCCGCGAACTCGCCTGACTTCGCGGGCCGTATGAAGAAGCTGAACCTGACGTTGAAGCCGATGGGGCAGAAGGCGTTCGCAGCCAAGCTCGAGCGCTCCAACGCCAACATCGTCGACATCATGAAAAAGGCCGGGATGTACAAATCCAAGATGAAGAAATAGTGCACCCGTAACGGAGGACACGGGGCGGTTTTGCTGTTTGCCTGGCGGACCGCCCCAACTTTTTGAGGGCAAGGCTCAATATGCGCAGGCGCAATCTTATTGCCGCCATATTCTTGTTGGCCATTGGCATCGGCTATACGGTCCTCACCGCGGACCTGCCGACGCGCGATATCGGCAGCACCACCCAACCATCGTTCTTCCCCTGGGTCATCGCGGTGCTGTTCCTGGTTCTCTCAGCCGCGCTGCTGATCCAGGGTCTGCGTCCGGCGGCAAGCGATGCGGTGCCCAAGGCGCCGGATGTGGCGCCGAACAAATATCTGTGGGGCGGCGTTGCGTTCGTGGTCTATCTCGCCGCATTGCCCACGCTCGGTTTCCTCGCGGCGAATATCCCGTTCTTTTTGGCCCTGATGTACCTGTACGGCGAGCGCCGCCCGCTTTGGCTATTGGGCGGCTCCATCGGAATTTCAATCGCCCTGTTCTTCCTGTTCCGTGAAGTTTTTCAGATCCGGCTGCCGAGCGGCATTCTTTCGGGGGTGATTGCATGAACCCGGATATCCTCGACGGATTTGCCCAAGCAAGCATGATGTCGAGCCTGATCGCCACCGGCATCGGCTCGCTGCTCGGCTTGATCGTCGGGATGATCCCGGGCATGACCATCTCCACCGGCATCATCATCGTCCTGCCGTTGACGTTCGTCCTGGAGCCGACCATCTCCATCGCCCTGCTCCTCGGCCTCTACGTCTCGGGCATGACCGGCGGCAGTTTCTCGGCGATCCTGCTCAACATCCCGGGTACGCCATCGGCCTCGGCCACCGGCCTCGACGGCCATCCCCTCGCCCAGCGGGGAGAGGCCGGGCGCGCGCTGGGCCTCGCCATCACGGCGAGCTTTATCGGCGGCATGGTCTCGTTCGCCGGACTGTTTTTCATCGCACCCCTGCTGGCGGAGATTGCGCTCCGGTTCCAGTCGCCGGATTTGTTCAGTCTGGTTTTTTTCGGCCTGACGATCATTTGCAGCTTTGCCGCCAGATCGATTATCAAGGGCCTGCTCTCCGCCGTCATCGGGTTGATGATCGTCACCATCGGCCAGGACCCGATGATGGGTTCGCAGCGGTTTACCTTCGGCCAGGTAAACCTGATCGCCGGCATCCACTTTCTGACGGCGCTGATCGGCCTGTTCGCCATCCCCCAGCTGGTCGATAATTTCGTCGAATTGATCGGCGACAAGGAGACCCGGTACCAGGCCACGCGCATCAAGCGGGTGCTGCCCCGCTGGGCGGACCTGAAACGGATTCGGCTGCCCGTCTCCATCGGCGCGCCGGTCGGTGCATTTCTTGGAATTCTGCCCGGTGCCGGCGGTCCCATCGCCGCGTTCATCAGCTATGACTACACCAAGCGGGTTTCCAAGAACCGTGACGAATTCGGCAAGGGCGCGGTCGAGGGTATCGCCGCGCCGGAAAGCGCCAACAACGCCGTCACCGGCGGTGCGCTTGTGCCGATGATGACGTTGGGGATTCCGGGCGATCCCGTCACCGCGATCCTCATCGGCGCGCTGCTGATTCATGGCTTGGCGCCGGGGCCGCTGCTGTTCGTCGAAAATGGCGGCTTCGCCTTCGGCGTGATCTTCTCCTTCCTGTTTGCCAACCTCTTCAACATCATCATCGGGTTCCTCGGCCTGCGGCTGCTGGTCAAGGTTCTGGCGACGCCAAACGCGCTGTTGATGCCGACGATCGCGCTTTTGTGCGTCATCGGCTCCTACGCGCTGCGCAACAATTTCTTCGATGTTTATGTGATGTTCGGGTTTGGGCTGCTGGGTCTCGCCATGCGCTGGCTCGACATGCCGGTGGTGCCGCTGCTCTTGGCCCTGGTTCTCGGCCGGCCGCTTGAGGAGCATCTTCGCGTGTCCCTCGCGAGCTCTCAGGGCGATCCCACAATCTTCTTCACGTCGCCGTTCAGCGTCGTCTTCCTGGGCATGGCGGCGCTTTCAATCTTCTGGTCCTTCTACGCCGAGTATCGGTCCCGGCGCGTATCCGACGGAGCAACACGACAATGACTGAAACAATCCGACTGGCGTCTCTGGGCATCGGCTGGTGGTCCAACGTTCTTGCCGACGGGGTGACACGGGCGCCAGGGGTGGAAATCGCCGGCTGCTTCACTCGCTCGGAGGAAAAGCGCCGGGCTTTTGCCGAGGAGTACAGCTGCAAGGCGTATGACAGCTACGAGGACATCCTCGCCGATCCGGATATCCACGGAATCATCAACACGACGCCCAACGACATCCACCTGGAGACCACGCGCCAGGCGGCGGAAGCCGGCAAGCATGTGTTTCTCGACAAGCCCATCGCCAATTCCACCGGCGAGGGCGCCGAGATCACCAAGACCTGCCGGGACGCCGGCGTCAAATTGTCCATTGGCTTTCAGCGCCGGCGCGAAAGCCAATTCCGATGGGTCCATGAGAAGGTCAGGAACGGCGACTTCGGCATTTTGGTTCAGGCCGAGGCCAATATCAGCCGCGACCGCCTGGGCGCCTTCGATGAGGGGCATTGGCGCTATACCGCCGAGGGCATGCCGGGGGGCGTGATGCTGCAAATAGGCCCCCATTATGTGGATGTCCTCGAGATGATCATCGGACCCGTTGTCGAGGTTTCGGGCATGCTGTCCCAGCTCGTGCTGCCGGGCGACAACCCCGACGTAGCCGGTCTGGTGCTCAAACATGAGAACGGCGCCGTCTCGACCCTCAATGCCGGCTACGCGTCGGCGGGCGAGAACTACGTCATGAATATCTACGGCAAAAAGGCGTCGGCGCTCTACACCCTGCACACCGGCATGTATTTCCTGGAACAGGGCGACGAAAGGCCCGAACACGTGCCGTTCGAAAAGAACGATACCATCGCCGAGCAGATGCAGGAGTTCGGAGACTGCATCCGGGACGATACCGAGCCGGAAGTCGGCGGCGAATGGGCGACCCGCTCGCTGGCGGTCATCCGGGCCGGCGTCAAGTCGGCCAGGGAAGGCCGGATGGTGACCATCGACGAAATTCTGAAGAGCGGCGAGTAGCCGGACACGTGGCTTGGCGGGCTTGCCCAACGACTTCCCTTTGGCCACAGTAGCGGCCGCAGGGAGGTCATGAATGGACGACACCGCGCCGGAGCTTTCGGCCCAATCCAACATGTTTGCCGACAAGGCGCTCGCCGGGCAGCATGCCATCGTCACCGGCGGCTCCAAGGGTATCGGTGCGGCGTGTGCGGCGTTTCTCGCCCGGATGGGAGCGAACGTCTCGCTGATTGCCCGCAGCCAATCGGATCTCGATGCCAAGGCCCGGGAAATCTCGGCCGAACACGGCGTTCAGGTGGCATCCGCCGCCGCCGATGTCTCCCAGGCCGGCGACGTGGCGGCGTCTTTCGAATCCGTGCAGGGCGAGCTGGGTCCGGCTCAGATCCTGGTCAACAATGCCGGTGTCGGGAAAAGCGCGCCCATGCACCGGATGAGCCTGGAATTCTGGGAGATGACCATCGGGCTCAACCTGACCGGTACGTTCCTTTGCACGGGGCAGGTCTATCCGGCCATGCGCGAGGCAGGCTATGGCCGGATCATCAACATTTCCTCCACCGTGGGGCTGCGCGGCTACCCCTATATCGCCGCTTATTCGGCCTCCAAGCACGGGGTCGTGGGCTTCACCCGCTCCCTGGCGCTGGAATGCGCCACCAAGGGCGTCACCGTCAACGCCGTCTGCCCGGGCTATACGGATACCGAACTGGTGGCCGAAGCGGTCGACAACATCGTCGAGAAAACCGGCCAGTCGGCGGACGAAGTCCGAGCTCATCTGGCCGGAACCAGCCCCATCGGCCGCCTGATCACCCCCGATGAAGTCGCCGAGACGGTTGCCTGGCTCGCCCTGCCTTCGTCCGCCGCGATCACCGGCCAGAGCATCGTCGTCTCCGGCGGTTCGGTGACCAACTAGGGAAACGCCATGAACGCATCCGACATCAAGGCTGAACACTTCGACTGGTCCGTCGACGGCAAGGTGGCGACCATCACGTTGAACCGCCCGGAACGGAAAAATCCTCTCACGTTCGAGAGCTATGCGGAACTGCGCGACACCTTCCGGGCATTGAACGATGCCGAGGACGTCAAGATGGTGGTGATCACCGGTGCCGGCGGGAACTTCTGTTCCGGCGGCGACGTCCACGACATCATCGGCCCGCTGGCCGAAATGAACGGTGACGAGCTGAGGACGTTCACCACCATGACCGGCGATGTCGTGAAAGCGATGCGGGCCTGTCCGCAGCCGATCCTCGCCGCCGTCGACGGGGTGTGCGCCGGCGCGGGCGCCATACTCGCCATGGCGAGCGATCTCCGTTACGGCACGGCCGGCGCCAAGGTGGCGTTCCTCTTTGTCCGGGTTGGGCTGTCAGGCGCCGATATGGGCGCATGCGCCATCCTGCCCAGGATCATCGGCCAGGGCCGCGCGGCCGAGCTGCTCTATACGGGCCGATCCATGTCCGGCGAGGAAGCCCTCGACTGGGGTTTCTTCAATGCGCTCCACCCGTCCGGTGAACTATTGGAAAAAACGCTGGAGAGCGCGCGCAAGCTTGCGGCCGGTCCGACCTTCGCCCACGCCGTCACCAAAAAGATGATGAACGACGAGTGGGAAATGAGCGTCGAGCAGGCGATTGCGGCAGAGGCGGAGGCCCAGGCGGTTTGTATGGAGACCGAGGACTTCAAGCGGGCTTACCGGGCCTTTGTCGCCAAGGAAAAGCCGGTCTTCGAGGGCAATTAGGCGATGCCCGATACCACCTTCCTCAACTGGCCGTTCTTCGACGATGCGCACCGGGAGTATGCCCGGGGCATCCGCGAGTGGGCGGCCGCAACCATTCCCGGCATTACCGAAGACGAACCCGGAAACAACGAACAGCTGGACGCCCAGATGCGGGAGCTGGTCTCGACCATCGGCGCGGCCGGCTGGTTCAAGGCGTGCGTCCCCGCCGCCTATGGCGGCTCCTTCGAGAGCTTCGACGTGCGCAGCCTGTGCATTGCCCGTGAAACCCTGGGCTACTATTCCGGTCTCGCCGATTTCGCCATGGCCATGCAGGGGCTCGGCACCGGCTCCATATCGCTGTTCGGCTCGGATGAACTGAAAAACCGTTACCTGCCGCCCGTGGCGGCCGGCGAGAAGATCGGAGCCTTCGCGATCTCGGAAAAGGGCGCCGGCTCCGACGTCGCCAGCATGACCACAGCGGCCGAAGGCGATGGCAACGGCTGGGTGATCAACGGCGAGAAGACCTGGATTTCCAACGCCGGTATCGCCGATCATTACGTGGTCTTCGCCCGCACCGGCGAGGCGGAAGGCGCGCGGGGCATTTCGGCGTTCGTGGTCGATGCGGACAATTCGGGGCTATCGGTTTCGGAGCGCATCGATGTTATCGCACCCCATCCCTTGGGCACCCTTGAATTCAACGACTGCCGGGTCGAAGGCTCTCACCGGCTGGGCGAGGGCGGCGACGGGTTCAAGATCGCCATGGCAACGCTGGATGTCTTTCGCTCCACCGTGGGGGCGGCGGCTCTCGGCTTCGCGCGGCGCGCCATGGACGAGGCCATCGGCCGCGCGGAATCCCGGCAGGCCTTCGGCTCGGCCATCGCCGAGTTCCAGCTCATCCAGGAGAAAATCGCCGACATGGCCGTGGCCATCGACACCATGGCCCTGCTGGTTTACCGCTCGGCCTGGACCAAGGACACGCAGGAAACCCGGGTCACGCGGGAATCGGCCATGGCCAAGCTGCACGCCACCGAGAGCGCCCAACAGGTGATTGATCAGGCAGTGCAGATTTTCGGCGGCGAAGGCGTGGTGTCGGGGCGTACCGTGGAAAAACTGTATCGGGAAATCCGCGCGCTGCGCATTTACGAAGGAACTTCGGAAATTCAGAAGCTGGTCATCGCCGGTCAAGCCCGGGCGGCGTTTGGAGCCGATTGATGCGGTTTGAACCGAAGGGTCTCACGCTGAATATGGAGGGCAAAGCCACCCCGGGCTTCACGCTCTTCTCACCGCTCTACACCCACGATACCTACCTCATCGACCTCGAGGGTGAGATCGTCCATCAGTGGCGCCACTCGAATCGAATTGGGTCCTACGCACATTTGCTCCCCAATGGAAATCTCTTGTCGTCATTGGACGGCGGGACGACGCCCGAGGGAATATTGCCGCGCGGCGGCATCATTCGAGAGGTCGACTGGGACGGCAACGTGGTCTGGGAACATCTGGACGGCCTACAGCACCACGACATGCGCCGGCTGCCGAACGGCAACACCGTTTATCTCGCGTGGGAGCTATTGAGCGAGGAAAACGCATCACGAGTCCGTGGCGGTGTCCCGGGATCCGAACACGAGAACGGCATATATGGCGAGCTGGTGCGCGAGGTGTCTCCGGAAGGTGACCTCGTCTGGGAATGGCGGGCCCAGGAGCACCTGGTGATCGAGGATTGGCCCATCCCGCCGGTGCTGCTTCGCGCGGAATGGGGTCACACGAATGCCGTCGTTCCGGTCGGTGAGGACGGCTACCTGGTCGGCTTTCGGGATTTCAATCTCCTGGCGGTCATCGACAAAAAGACCAACGGCTTCTCGTGGCAGCTCCGCAACCCGGAATGGGGATTGCCCCACGACCCGCATTTTCTGGACAATGGCAATCTCATGCTGTTCGCCAATCGGGTCGGTCAAATGCCGCTGGGATCGAAGGTCCTGGAGATGAACCCGGACGATGGATCCGTGATCTGGGAATATTCTGCGCGGCCCCATCACGCCTTCTCCAGCCCCTTTATCTCGGGCGCCCAGCGTCTGGCGAGCGGCAACACGCTGATTTGCGAAGGTCTTTGGGGCTGTATCTTCGAAGTGACCCCCGACGGCGAAATTGTCTGGGAGTACGTCAATCCCTTTACCGCGGAATGGAACGAGGGCCCGTTGCTGGGCCCTGTGGGCGCCCTGTTCCGCGCCTATCGATATGCCGGAGATTCTCCGGAGATCGGCGGCCGGCTGGGGGCATAGTCCTTCCGGGCGGCAGGCGGGCTACTCGGCGGCGTCCTTCTTGGCCGCGCCCCAGTACTGCCACTGGCTGGGCGGCTTTGCCGCCTCGCGCAATTCGGCCAGGGCCTGGTTGTCCCGCTCGGCCACGGTCTCGGCCTGGGGCTTGGCGCTCAAATACTGGTTGGGCCAAATCTGGTCCTTGTAGCCGTAATGGGCGGCCGCCTTCAGCGTGAAGTGCGGATCGAGGAGGTGCGGGCGGGCCAGGGCGCAGATGTCCGCCCGGCCCGCGGCGACGATGGTATTGATTTGATCCGCCGACGTGATGTTGCCGACCGCGATGGTCGGCACCCCGGCCTCCAAACGAACCTGCTCCGAAAACGGGACCTGGAACATGCGGCCATAGACCGGTTTGGCTTCCGTCGAGGTCTGCCCGGCCGAAACGTCGATGATGTCCGCGCCGTCGGCCTTGAGCATCTTTGCCACCTCAACGGCATCGTCTCCGGTGAGGCCGCCGTCCTCGACCCAGTCGGTGGCCGAGATACGGACCGCGACCGGTTTCTTCGCCGGCCATGCCTCGCGCACGGCACGAAGCACCTCCAGCGGGAACTTCATCCGGTTCTCGAGCGGCCCGCCATACTCGTCGGTCCGTACGTTGGAGAGCGGCGAGATGAAGCTGGAGAGCAGGTAGCCGTGGGCCATGTGAATTTCGAGCATGTCGAACCCGGCCCGGTCCGCCATCTCGGCCGCGCGGGCGAAGTCGTCCCGGACCTTGTCCATATCGGCCCGGTCCATCTCCTTCGGCACCTGATTGCCCGGCTGATAGGCCCGGGCCGAGGCCGAAACGATTTCCCAGTTGCCCTCTTCGAGGGGCTCGTTGTCCCCCTCCCATGAAAGTTTGGTCGACCCCTTCTGGCCCGCATGGGCCAACTGAATGCAAATCCTGGCCCGGCTGTTGTCGTGGACGAAATCGACGATCCGCTTCCAGGCGTCCACGTGTTCCGCCTTGTACATGCCGGCGCAACCGGGGCTGATGCGGCCTTCCCGGGAAACATCGGTCATCTCGGTGTAGACCAGACCGGCGCCGCCGACGGCGAACGCGCCAAGATGCACGAGATGCCAGTCGGAGACCGTCCCATCGTCCGCCGAGTATTGGCACATGGGCGAGACCATCACCCGGTTTTCCACCACCATGTCGCCGATTCGGAAAGGCGTGAACATGGGCGGCGGCGGATCGTTGTGGGGCACATCGAAGCCCTGCTTGCGGACGATTTCGGCGAACCACCGATCCACATCGGCGCCGTAGGCCGGATCCCGCATTTTCAGGTTCTCGTAGGTCACGCTCTTGGACCGGGTCAGGAACGAAAAGGCGTACTGCGGCGGATCGAAGACGTTGAAGCGCCGCGCGTTTTCATACCATTGCAGGCTGACCAGCGCCGTGTGCTGCAGCATGCCCACCTCGTCCTTGCGCGCATCCTCATAGGCCTGGAGGCCGGCTTTCACATCCCTGCCGTGCCCGGTAACGGCGTCGGCCAGCGCGATGGCGTCCTCCATGGCGATCTTGGTGCCGGACCCGATGGAGAACTGGGCGGTGTGGCAGGCGTCCCCGATCAGCACGACGTTGTCGAAGTGCCAGTTCTCATTGTAGACGGCGGGAAAGTTGCGCCAGATGGAGCGGTTGGCGATCATAGGATGTCCTTCCAGCTCCTCTTTGAACATCTCCTCGTAGTAGGCGACCGTCTCCTCCTCGGACATCTTGTCGAAACCGGCGTTCTTCCAGGTGTCTTCGTGGCATTCGAGAATCCAGGTGGCGCCCTGGTCGCCGAACTGGTTCTTGCCCATGCGGTAGGCGTGCAGATAGTGCCAGCCGTGTTCGTTCTCGCGGAAGATAAACGTGAACGCGTCGAACACATGGGTGGTCCCGAGCCAGACGAACTTGGTCTTCCGATAGTCGATGGTCGGGTTGAACCGGTCCTTGTAGGTTTCCCGGACCCAGCTATTCACCCCGTCCGACCCCAGGATCAGGTCGCAGTCGGCGAACTGATCCAGATTGTCGACTTCGTATTCGTACTTGATGGCGACGCCGAGTTCCGTCGCCCGCGCCTGCAGGAGATTCAACAGCTGGATGCGCGAGATACCGCAAAATCCGTGGCCGCCGGACCGAATACGCTGATCCCGGTAGCGGACCTCGATTTCGTCCCAATAGCCGAAGGCCTCGGTGATGGCTTCGTGGGTCTTTTCGTCCCGCCCCATGAAGCCCTTGAGGGTTTCATCGGAAAACACGACCGCGAATCCAAACGTATCGTCGGCCCGATTGCGTTCGTAGACGGTGATGTCGTGCGCCGGATTCTCTTTTTTCATCAAGATGGAGAAAAAGAGACCACCCGGCCCGCCACCAATGACGGCGATTTTCAGCGGATCAGACATTTTGTTTCCTCAGGCCGTTCCCTCAGGCCGTTCCCTCGGGCCGTTCCCTCGGGCAACGTCGTTTGGATTGGATCCATCCATGGACCGTCCCTACTGAAACGCCAATTCGGGGGTAATTCAAGCCCGGGAACCGGGAGCCGGTCCCGGTGCCGCGGGGTCGGTCCCCAATAGACGCCTGCTCAAATCCGGGTGATCACGGGCTTTCGGCCACACCCCCTTTGGCGCTACAATCCGACCAACTCGTAACCGGGAGCGGACCCATGCACAAAAGCGAAGTTCCAGCCTACGCCGTTGAAGGCGCGAAGCGCCGCCGCGGGCGTCAACACCTGTTCGAAACCATCGACAGCGCCCGGACGGCGCTGGTGGTCGTCGATATGCAGAACGTGTTTCTCGAAGAAGGGGCGCCCATCGAAGTGCCCTATGCCCGGGAAATCGTTCCCGATATCAACAAGTTGGCCCAGGCGGCCCGGGAGAGCGGTGGTACGGTGGTTTGGGTGCAGATGACCCAGACCGAAGCTTGCCTGGACGACTGGTCGGTGTTTTTTGAAGGAGACTTCAAGAAAGACCGCCAGGACACGACATTGAACTGGTTGACGGATGGCGATCATGGCCACGAGGTTTGGGGTGACCTGGATACCCGGGATGACGACCTCTATGTCCGCAAAAACCGCTACAGCGCGTTTATGCCCGGGTCTTCGGACATCGAGGATCGTCTGCGTGAGCGCGGGATCGACACGGTCATCATTGTCGGGACGCTCACCAATGTGTGCTGCGAGTGCTCGGCGCGGGACGCCATGATGCGGAACTTCAAGGTGATTTTCGTCGCCGATGCCAACGCGACCCGTACCGACGAGGAGCACAACGCAACCCTCGGCATGATGGCGCAGATATTCGGCGATGTCCGGTTTACCGACGAAACCGTGCAACTGCTGAGAGACGGCGCCAAACGCGAAGCGGCGGAATAGTAGACGCCGTTGAGATTCGGACAACCGAAAATTGTGTTGCCGCCCCGTAGGGCGAAAAATATAATCGGCACCGGTGAAGCCCTGGGGAGAAAGGTGGCCGTGAAGCGATTTGTTCTAACTCTTGCGGTAATGTTTGTAGCGTGGGGTAATACTCCCGCGGCCGCCGAAACCTCGCCTGACAAAGCGGCCGCGTTTTTCGGCGATTTAAGCGGCCAGGCGCTCAGAATACTTCGGGCCGACGGCGTACAGCGCGGCGACAAGGAAGAACAGGTTCGCTCGCTGCTTGCCGAAAACATCGACATCGATCGGATCGGGCGTTTTGTCCTCGGGCGGGCTTGGCGGAGCGCTTCGGCGGAACATTTGAATCAGTTTCAGACATTGTTCCGCGATTTCGTCCTCCGGACCTACGCCAGGCGGCTTGGCGGTTACAGCGGCCAGGCCTTTGAAATCGCCGGTGCGCGACCGGTGGGCAAGAAGGATGTGCTGGTGAGCACACGTTTATCCAGGCCGAGCGGCCCGCCGATCGAGATAGGCTGGAGGGTCCGAAACGGGCCGAATGGCCACAAGATTTTGGACGTTGTGATCTCCGGCGTCAGCATGGCGGTCACCCAGCGTTCCGAGTTTCGCTCCGTGCTGAGCAAACAGGGGATGGAAGGATTAATCCAATTGCTGCGGGTCAAGGTGAGTAAGTCTGCCGCGGCCTCACACCGGACTTCGGGCGCCTCGTCTGCCGCAAAACAGTAGAGAATTTCGAATTCCAGGTCCTCGTGGCGGGCCGGCGTTGCCGGTCGCGGCAATCCGTTTCGCCGCCTCGCCGCCGGGCTTCTTCCAGGGCGGCTTCTTCTTTTTCGTCCCAACACTTGGTTTCCGCTTGGTCTATCTGCCGGGAACCCAATTCAGCGCAACCCACTGTTCGCCGGCCACATCCTGCCCTCTCGCCAATGGATGTAGATGACCGCTATTCCCACCAGCAATGCCGGGATCTGGACTTGCCAAAGAGTTACGAGCATCAGCATCGCCAGCGCGAGGCGCAAGGCGACCATCCAAGACGTCAGGCGAACCCGGTCGAAGCCGCTTAACGCGGTGCTGATTAGCCAGATGGCGATCGGCAGGCGGACGATGATCCAGGCGAATTCGGCCATGTCGAACCGCTCGACCAGTAACAGCGAGGGGTAGTAGGCGAAGACAAACGGGATGATGAACTTCGCGGCACCGAGTCGGATGGACATCAGCGCGGTGGTGATTGGATTGGCGCCGGCGATCGGTGCCGCCGCGTAGGCAGCGATAGCAACCGGCGGCGTGAGTGACGAGGCAACGCCGTAGTAGAAGACGAAAAGATGCACGGTGAGCGTGCTGAGCCCGAGCAGCTTGATCGCCGGCCCCATGATCAGGATGATGATCAGGTAGGCTGGCAAGGTCGGCATGCCCATGCCCAGGATCAGCGCGCCGCCCATCGCGACGAGCAACGAGAGGAACAGGTCCTGACTGCCGAGATGTTCGATCAGACCGGCAAACTTCAGGCCCAGTCCGGTAGTATCGAGCACGGCGACGATGAGGCCGATAGCGGCGACGGAGATCATCAGTTCGGCGCAGGTTATGGCACCCTGGATCATGCTCCTGATCAGCCGGAAGGGATTGCGCCGGATTTTCGGGTTGATGAAACTGACCACCGACAGAACGATCAGAGCAATGAAGCCCGCCATCGCCGCCGAAAAGCCCACTACCAAGGCCAGGACCACCGCCAGCACCGGCCCGACGAACATGACCGAACGCCAGTAGTCGGCCGCTTCCAGCTCGTAGGCGTCGGGATCGGTGATTGGTTCGATCCCCTGTCGCCGTGCTTCGACGGTCACGCTGATGAAGAGGCTGACATAGTAGAAGATCGCAGGCAGCAGCGCGGCGGCGATTACGAACAGGTAGGAGACACCGGCGATATCCGCCATCACCAACGCCGCCGCCCCCATGATCGGCGGCATGATCTGGCCGCCACTGGAAGCAGTCGCCTCAATGCCGCCGGCAAAGGCCGGGCTGAATCCGCGGCTCTTGATCAGCGGAATCGTGAAGGTCCCGGTTCCGACGATGTTGGCAACTGTGCTGCCGGACATCGTGCCGAACATGCTGGAGGCGACGATGGCTGCGTGGGCCGGCCCGCCTCGGGTGCGCCGAGTCGCACGGAACGAAAATTTGAGCAGCGTCTCGCCGGCGCCCGTCCCTTCAAGCATGACGCCGAAAAGGATGAAGACCAGCACGATGTTGATCACGATATTCGTGATTGTGCCGAACACGCCCTTGTTGAGATTGAACCAGATATTCTCGGCGAGCTGGTCCGGCGAAAATCCCGAATGGCCGAGGATTCCGGGCAGGCCAGCACCGAAGATGATATAGAGGCAGCAGATTGCACTGACCAGGAACAGCGTCCAGCCCCAGACGCGGCGCGTCAGTTCCAGCAAGACTGCGACACCGACCGCCGTTGCGATCACATCGACATCGCCCAGTTCATGGATCGTATTTTCCATGACCTTCTGGACGACCGTGAAGTGCCAGATCGACCACACGGCTCCGACGATCAGGGCGACGTCAATGGCGGCGCGGGCGACCCTGGCGATACGCGACCGCGGCAACCTGCCCCTCGGCGTGTAGGCAAGGAATATGACCAGAACGACCGAGGCGAGGATGATCCCGGCTCGTTGCTCGATCGGATAAAACAGGCCGAAGCCCGTGGCGTAGAGGGTCTCGGCGGCGATGCCGAAGCCGATGAGTGCCACGAGAAGGGCAGCTATCCGCTGAGCGTTCCCCTGCGGCGCACCCCCTGAGGCCTGATCAACAGGTGCCATCGGCCTGATACCATCGCCAGCGATCATAAGACCGGCCGCCGGACGGGCGTACTATGGCACCTCCGGCGGCAAATCGGTCCAGCGATCCGCTACTTCGCTTCCGGCGGGACGATATTCGCCGGAATGTCGAACCCGGCTTCCTTGTAGTAGCGATAGGCGCCGACATGCAACGGGCCGGTGATCGCGGCGAGCGCCGTTTTCTTGTCCAGCGCTTCCATGTATTTGGCCGTGGCGTGAACCTCCTTGAGATTGTCCCAGAAGGCCTTGGTCGCCCTATACACCACGTCGGCACTGACTTTTGCCTGAGTGCCGATGAATAGGTAATAGCCCAGCACTTTGACCGGCTTGGTGTTCTTCTGGCCGCGGTAGGTATTTGGCTCTAACGTCGCAACGAGGTAGTCCGGCTCCTCCAGCATCTTCTGGAGCAATACGTTCTTCCACCCCGCGTCCGGAATGGTGATCAACCGGAAGCTGTTGTTCAGGCCGAATTGTTGGATTAACGCCGATCCCACGTCGGCAGGGCGAAAAAGGACATCGATCTTCTTGTCCCGCATCGCCTGAATGCCTTCGCCCCAGTTAAGGACAACACCCTGGTAATCCTTGTCGGCGTCATAGCCGGCAACAGCCTTGATGATGGTCTTGGCCTCCCAGGTCGCCGCGCCGGCGGGGGGGCCGAGGAAGACCTTCTTGCCCTTGAAGTCCTTCATGCTGGTGATGCCGGAGTTGGCGAAGACCAGCACATGGGTTACGCCTGCGGGATAGGAGAAGATGAACCGGATGTTCTTCGCCGCCGCCGGAGCCGCTTTTACGCCCTTGTACATGGCGACGGCCTTCGACATCGGCACATAGAAGGCCGGCACGCCGGTGTAGAAATGGATCTTCCCCTGTCCCGCCGAGAGCATGGACCGGGTCAGCGTCTTGCCGGCATTGACCTGGATGTTGATGCCTTCTCGCCCGGCCATTTTGGCGAAGGTCACCAACATGCTGTGCGCGGAGCCGCCCGGCGCCGCGGTTTCCGACTGATAGATCGTTTGCGCCTGCGCGCCGGCGAGCGCGAGGCCCATAACCGCGATGGCGCCGATTCCGCACTTCGCCCAATATACCGACTTGTTCATGGCAACATTTCCTCCTGTCGCTGGGTTTGTTCGGTTCGCCCCTTCGACTCCGCCACGCAGGTTACGCTCGGAACGAATTGTTCGGCGCCACGACGATCGTCCCTGCCTTCCGATCGTTTTTCATCTCCGGCGCAGAATTTTTTGTTGATAATAAATAAACAGCTTTTCAGTTATCGAAAAAAGTACTTTGTTCGTCTGAAAGAGCTTTCGCAAAATCTGCTGACCCGCACGCGCGCCATTTCCAATGACCTCGGTGCTGTCACCGCCTGAACCGCCGCCGGGCCTCTTCCCGGGCAGCTGCTTCTTTTTTTTCTAACGCTTGGTTTCCGCTTGGATTATTTGCCGGAAACCCAATTCAACGTAGCCGGTCACGCCTTCGTCCCCGGCGCCACGCCGCTGACATCCGCCAAAGCCGCCTGAACCGCGGCCTGATCGGAAAACGGCTCGTCGACAATCGGCCAGCGGTTGACCAGGGGGCGCATGAAATCCGGATGGTACACGCTCCTGGCTTCCTGGGTCATCTCGAGGATGGTATCGCCGTTCTCGGGATCGAAAATTTCCGAAAAGAAGAACACCTGGCCAAGGCCCTTCCCGTCCATGCATCCCTGTTCGGCGACCGCATCCCGGATCTGGTTGTAGCGGCTGACGTAGTAGGCCATGTGGAACCGATACAGATTGTAGTCCCTGAGTTTGCGTTCCCTAAACCGGGCATATTGAAAGGGCCCCATGGTCACCACCGCCGTCCGCTCTCCCTTGATGGACCGCATGGCAACCGGTGCATCCATGAGCCGGCTGAAAAATCCGCCGATCGGCGCCGCCAGCCCGGGTTCCACCGGAACATCGACGTAGTTCATGCCGAGGGGCTTGAGGAATGGGACGGTCCCCGCTTTCTGCAGCCGGAGCTTCAAGCCCCAGGGCGCGGTGACGATTGGGGTCTTTCCCTCCATTTTCCAGGCGTACCGGGTACCCTTGAATTTGCCGTCCCGCTTCAGCTGATCGAGCCGCGACTTCATCGCCTTGAATTCCGGCACCACCAGTCCGATCTCGCCGTGATAGGGCGGCGTTTCCCTGCCTCGCCGCGGCAAATGGAATTGCTGCGAGCCTATGTTGACCCCCATGTTCCGGTGATCGGTGCGCCTGTAGGGGTCTCGGGTCAATCCAAGGCCGGCCATGAAAAAAGTCGTGACGATATCGTGGTCCAGCACCTCGCAATTGAAATGTTCGAGATGCAGAATGCCCCCGACTTCCGGCAGCCGTTCTCTCCGGTCCGCGAGGCTTGGCGGCTTCTTGGCCATATGGACTTCCCCTTGTGTTCCGGCCCCTTGAGATTTGGCGCAGCATAGCCAATCAACCCGTTGCCCCCAAGAGGCGGACGCAATGCCGTCCGATCGCCGCCAATCCCGCCGGCCACAAACGAACACCAAACCGCGCGTCCGTTCCGGTATCAATGGCCGCAATCGATGGCTTGACCGGCTACCCGGGAAAAACTCAAAATTCTAACCACGCAGCGCGCGGTTTGGGAGGACCGATTGATGCCCAATGACGATAAATTCCGGCATACCGCCAAAGACAAACGCATTCTCGCGGTGATCGAGCGATGGGCGCCGAGGTTTATTTCGAACGGTGTCCCGTTGACTGACTACCAGGAAGTGATGGACGGGCTGGAGGTCTGGGACGACTGGTGCGGCCATTGGGCCGCCCGGGCATCCGAGCATGAGGCGCGCGGCCGCGAGGCTCTGGAAGCCGGACTAGCCATTTCGGCCGCGCAGCACCTGGATACGGCCGGGGTGCTCTACCACTTCGCCAAGTTCGTTTTCGTCAACGACATGGAGCAACTCAAGGCGACACACGCCAAAGCCGTGAAATGCCGAAACCTGGCGCTGCCCTACCTGGACCCGCCCGGCGAGCGGATCGAGATCCCGTACAAGAACGGCACGCTCTATGGAAATCTGCGAAAGCCGGCCGGGGTGGAGCGTCCGCCCTTGGTGATCATGTGCATGGGGATGGACTCGGCGAAAGAGGAAATGGGCACCAACGAAGCGCATTTCCATAAACGGGGCATCGCCACCCTGGCATTCGACGGTCCCGGGCAGGGCGAGGGCGAGTACGATTTTCCCATCAATCCAGCCTACGAGGAAGCGGTGACGGCCGTGTGCGACGCGGTAAGCGCCCGTGACGATATCGATGCCGGGAACATGGGCGTGTGGGGTGTCAGCTTCGGCGGATACTACGCACCGCGGGCCGCGGCGTTCGAGAAACGGTTGAAGGCCTGCATCTCCATTTCAGGGCCGTTCTATTTCGGCGCACTCTGGGAGCAGCGGGCCACCAACGAGGTATTCGTCGTTCGGTCTCATTCCAAGTCCGAGGACGAAGCCTACGAAATCGCCAAACAGGTCGACCTTCGCGGCTGTGCCAAGGAGATCACCTGCCCGCTCTATATCGTCGGCGGGGAACTGGACGTCCTGACGCCCCCCGAAGAGCAGGAGGCGCTCGCTGCCGCCGCATCGGGCCCGGTCGAGCTCAATATCCTGAAGGGCGGCAACCACTGCGCCAATAACCTGCGCCACAAATACAGCCCACAGAGCGCCGACTGGATGGCCGGCCACCTGGGCGGCCACGTCGGTCAGGAGCGCTAGAGCCGATAGCGCGGCCTAGCCCCTAGTAGTCCGCGCCGCAGATCACGTTGAGCACGGCGGGCTTCCGGTCCACCGTCACCGCCTTGATGGCCCGGTCCAGCGCGCCCGCCATTTCAGCCGGATCGTCGACCCGCTCGCCAAAGCCGTCCATCATGTCGGCCACCATCTCGAATTTGGGCGACGGCTCCAGCGTGGACATGGCCATGCGGTTGGATTGGACCGCCTTGCCCTGGGGATACATGGACATGGTCGCCCGCTGAACGGCGAACCACCGCGAGTTGTTGAGCACGATCGAGAGGATCGGCTTGTCGTAGGCGGCGCACACCTGGGTCGCCGGGACCGGGTTGGAGAACATGTACGATCCATCACCCGTCGCGGCGACGCAAAGCCGGCCGTTGACGCCAAAACGCGCACCGATCGTCGCGCCGGTTCCCCAGCCCAAGCCGCCGGCGAGCGGCGTCCCGAAATGGGTGCGCGGTTTGGTGTTGCGCATGAACGGCAGCTGCAGGCCGTAGTCGTTGAAGACCATCGCTTCGCCGCCCGTCGCCTGATCCAGGCAATGGGATATCCAGGCGGGATGAATGGGCGCACCGGCCTTCGCCTTCCGGAGAGCGCTTTTCATCCGCTCGGCGCGGGATTTCTGAATTTCCCTTATCCGCTTCCGCCGGGCATCGGCGCGTTTCTTCACGCCGTTTCTTCGCGCGCCCAAGGCGTCACTCAGCATCGGCAACGCGGACTCCAAGGTGCTCGTAATGGCAAGTTCGCGCGGGAATCCGCGGATGGGGTAATTCTCGAACAAGGGATCGGCGCCGATCTGAATAATCCGGCAATCTGCGGCCGGCGGCGACTGCATCTGTTTGGTGAACGGCGCATCCGTGTCGAGCGTCACGATGACGTCGGCCTCGCTGACGTGGGGTTTGGCATCGAACCCCAGGTTCATCGGATGGTCGCCCGCGAGCCCATTGGTGCAGGGCCGGTATTCGAGGACGGGAATGGCAAATGCCGAAGCCAAGGCATCCAGCGCGGCCGCGCTCTCGGCGTTGCGGCCGGCATTGCGCGAAACGATCAGCGGATTCTCGGCCCTGGAGAGAATGTCCGCCGCCTCGTCGATGGCGTTGGCATCGGCGGCCGCCGGGACAGCGGGCCGGCGCAGGCTTCCGTCACCGATTTCGGGCAACTCGACGTCCATGCCCAGCACTTCCCGCGGAAGCGAAAGATAGACCGGCCCGCTGGGCTCGGTCCGCGCCAGTTCCAGCGCCCGGTCGACCACCGAGGCGACCTGCGCCCCGTTGCGGAGTTCGTAGTCCCATTTGACCAGCTCGCGCAGCATGCCCGCCTGGTCGAACATCTCCTGGGCCCAGTGAATGCCGGCATTTCGCGAGCCATGAAGTTCAAACTCGGTGAGCGGGGTGCGGCCGGCGGTGAACAGGATCGGAACACGATCCCGGCTGGCGTTGTAGAGCCCGCAGATCGCATTCGCGGTGCCCACCGTCACGTGCACCATGACCGCGGCCACCTTTCCGGTGGCGAGGTAGTAGCCATGGGCCATGGAAATGGCGACGTTCTCATGGGGAACGGTAATCGGCTCGGGCAGCTTGGACTGGTCCTTGACCGCCGCGTAAGCCTCGATGATCGGGGCGAAGTCGGTGCCCGCATTGGCGAAGATGTAATCCACGCCCCGGCTCTTCAGCAGCCGGAGATATACCTCGGCGACAGTGACCTTCTTTGATTTCGGCACGGTAATTCTCCCCTTTCGGCGAACTTCGCCGTTCAATTGTTCTTGGTGGCCCGGCCTTCACTATATCAGCCGCCGGGAACTGGCAAATCCGGTCAAACCCCGTGTCCCGCGACCGGACAGGCGGGCCTCATTTCGAGATCAACATGCTCTCGTAATTGCCGCCCATGACCTCGCTCACCGGCTGGCCGGCCTCGACGGCCCGGGCCATGTCGGCTTCCTTGGCGGCTATTTCCTCGGCCCTTCGGACCACCTCGCCGGCCCGGTCCCGGGGTACGAAGACGACCCCCGATCCGTCCGCCAGAACCAGGTCACCGGGCCGGACGTTCACGTCGCCGACGGTAATCGGGACGTCCCATTCCAGTTCGGCAATTCGCCCGCGGGCGGTGAACGAGGTCGCCTGCCGGGCAAACACCGGATAGCCGGCCTCCTGGCTCTCATCCATATCCCGCGCCGGCCCGTCGACGATGGTCCCGGACAACCCCTTGGCGGCCGCGGCCCGGGAGAGGATGCCCCCCCAGCCCGCGGCGATTTCGGTGGCGTGGTTTTCGACCACCACCACATCGCCGGGGGCGGCGGCTTCGACCGCCGCGGTACAGAGATGGCGTTTCGGAATATCCGGGCTCGGCGGGCCCAGCCGGACGGTCTGCACCCTGCCGCCGAAACGCCTGGTCACCGAATGGGCATCGAGCCCGATTACCGTTCCCGGCACCCCGAGCGCATCGCAGGCATCGGAGAGCGCACAGGTATCGACGGCTCGAAGTCTATCAACAAGGCGGTCGCTCATGGCGCTGACCTCTAGAGATTGAAGATGCGTTCCGCGTTCTTCGACTTGACGGCGCCGTGGGCGTCCGACGGCAGGCTCTCGACCCGCGCTAGGCAGCCCTTCATGTCGCCCACGTTGTGCGGATAGTCGGACCCGTAGAGGATCCGGTCCTTGCCGGCCACGCTGAGGCACAAATCCAGCCCGTCGCCGGTATAGGAAATCGAATCGAAATAGAGCTGTTCGAAATACTCGCTCGGATGCCGGTCGATTTTCTGGCGCGCCGGCGGCATGTTGTCCCAGGCGGTGTCCAGGCGGCCTATCAGGTAGGGCAACGCGCCCCCCGCGTGACAGGCGATGATCTTGAGCTTCTGGTGGGTATCGAAGAAGCCGTCGAAGATCATCCGCGAAACGGCGAGGGTGGTGTCGAACATGAACCCGACCGAGAACACCAGATTGAACCGCTGCATGTCCATTTGCCCGACGCCGGGCGGCGCGCCGGGATGGACGAGCACAGGCAGCGCCTTGTCATCGATCGCCTTCCAGACGGGGGCGTAAAGCGGATCGGTCAGCGACGTGCCGGCGACACTCGCGGCAACGAACACGCCGACCGCGCCCAATCCGAGCGCGCGCTCGAGTTCGGTCACCGCCGCATCCGGATACTGCCAGGGCAGCGTGGCAAAGAAGCGGATGCGGTCGGGCCAGCGTTTCTGCTGGCCCGCCATATCGTCGTTCATCATCCGCGCCGTCCCGGTGCTGATCTCCTCGCCGCCCCAGTAGCAGCTCGGACAGGTCAGCGACACGATGGCAACGTCGACGCCGCATTCGTCCATGTCCTTGATCCGCTGCTCATAATCGAACATCGGGTCCATGAGGGTCATGAACGGGGCGCCCGCCTCATGAATGACACGCTGCCCCATCAGTTCCTTGACCGTGAAGCCGCCGCCGTACTCCACAATGCGGTCGAGCCACTCGTCGTTGAGCATATGGGTATGGACGTCGATGACGGTCATCTGGCGCCTCTCTCGATTCGTGGCCGGCGGTCAGCCGATGTCGAGCTTGAACAGGTCGATGGCGTTCTGGCTGAGGATCTTGTTCTTGTCCTCGTCCGAGATGAAATCGATCGCCTGGATGGAAGGCGCGACATCATCCAGCAGCTTTCCGGTCACCGGGTGCTTCTGCGAGCCGACCCCCGGGCACTCGGCGCCGAACAGGCAATTGTCCGGACCAACGGTCTTGACCAGCAATTCGACCGCATCCTGGGTATAGAGCACCGTGTCGTAATAGAGCTTCTTCATGCGCTCGGAAAACAGCTTCGCCGGGTCTCCACCGGCGCGGCGGACCGAACCCGCCTCGAAGCGGCCGAGTTGATAGGGGATGGCGCCGCCGCCGTGCGAAACCAGGATCTTCAGGTCCGGGAAGTCATCGTACACCTGGGAGTTTACCAGCCCGAACACCGCCGTGGTCTCCTCGTTGATGAAGTGGAGGGTATAGGGCTCTCGCTCGGCCCGCGAGCCCGTGCCGTGAATGTGGGCGACGACATCGAGCTCGCAGAGTTTCTCGTACAGCGGATACCAGTACCGGTCGCCCATGGGCGGCGGCTGGACGCCCGAGTTCTCGAAGGGATCAGGATTCAGAAGACAGCCCTTGAAACCGAGTTCGTTTACGCAGCGCTCCAACTCGGCGATTGCCATATCGAGGGGCTCGCCGGCACATTGTGGCAGCCCCGCGATGCCAAAAAACCGGTCGGGATAAATCTGGGTCTCCCGATGAATGATGTTGTTCACCTCCTCGTGGAACCACTGCACGATGCGCACCGGCTTCTCGGAATGCATCAATTGGAATGGCCTCGGGCTGACCATCTGGCGGTCGGTCTTCACATGGTCGATATAGTCCATATGAGAGAAGAGGCCGATCTCGGCATGCTCTTCGACCGCATGCCGAATTTGGTCATCGGTAACCTTGACCCCGCCCCGGCCGTGGGTCCCGCGGGACGCGATCTGCGATGCCTTAAAGGCCCAGAGTTCCGCCGGGGCGCTGACGTGTGCATGACAATCAATGATCACTGCCGTTCCTCCCGTTGCGCCGCATTTGCGGCAATTTTATTATTGTTATCAGATGGTTACGCCTAAAGATGGTATAATTATATGGGTAGTCTCGCCGGTTATCTCCCGACCGTCAAGAAACATGGCCTTGCACCGGGCGGAATTTGAGACTTCAATTTTCGTCATCACGAGAATGAATTTCGGATCGCTTTAGCCGTCTGATAAATTTCATACTCAAGGAGAGGACCGGCGATGACAGGACAAGCCGCATCCGGCGGCCAACTGCGGGAGGAAGGAATCATGCTCAAGTTCTATCGGAACGCTGCTGCCCTATTGGCGACGGTAATCGCGGCCGTCATGGTCGTGGCGCCCGCCAAGGCGGAAAACGATGCCGCCATTCAGGCGCTCTACGGCAAGGCCAAGGCCGAAGGCGAGGTCATCGTCTGGGGCCCGACCACCGCCGAACTCGAATGGATCGGCCCGGCACTGGCCAAACGCTATCCCGGCATCAACGTCAAGATCAATGCGGATTTGCGCTCGGCGCCCAAGATCATCGCCGAGGCCCGGGCCGGCAAGACGTCGCTCGACGTGTTCGTGTTCTCCATGGGCGGCATGCTGGCAATCCAGCGGCGCGGCCTGTTGGGAACCACCGATTGGCAGGCCTTTGGCCTCCCCAAGGACCAGATCTATTTCGGCGGCCAGGCCGGCGCGACCCATAACATCGTCTATTCGGCCATGTACAACACCAAGCTGGTCAAGCCAGGGGACCTGCCGAAGAAATGGGAAGACTTCGCCGATCCCAAATGGTCGGGCAAACTCGTCGCCAGCCCGTTCCTGCTACCCCGGCTCTCCGGTTTCCTGGCCATGGAATGGGGCGAAGAGAAGACCGCCAACTGGCTCCGCACGCTGATCAACGACCGAAATCTGATGGTTACCAGGGCGCCCCGCCAAGGCATCCTCGCATCGGGAGAGCGTACCGTCTCGATCACCGATTTTTCGAGCGTCGCCCAGCGACTGGCCCGCGGTGGCGCGTCGGTCGACTGGGCGTGGTTCGATATCATCCCGGCGGTCCAGTTCGTCGCCGCACCCCTTAAGGGCGCGCCCCATTCCAACGCCGCCAAGTTTGTCGCGGCGTGGCTCACAGGTGCCGATGCCCGTGCCGCCCGCGAGGCGCATAACTTCAGCGCCAGCGTCCGTGCGGGGTCGAACACCATGCGGGCGAAGGAAATCGCCAAGGCGACCGGCAAGGTGATCATCGAAGACCCGACGAACATGAAAGTCAGAGCCGACCACTACAAGAAACTGTCGCCCATCGTCACCGGGCGAAAGAAGTAGGTTCACCGGCGGCGGGCGGGCGCCTCACGCGGGTTGAGGCTCCCGTCCGGCCGCCGGGCCACATCTAGGGAATCGACGATGGCCGCGACCGCGCAGGCCGTAACGGCGCACCGTACCGGCGACATCGGCATCAGCGGCGTCCTGGTACTGGGCGCGGCGGTGGTCGCCGCCATCTATTTCATTTCCGCTCCCCTTGCCATGCTCCTGTTCTCCGCCTTCCGCGGGCCGGAGGACCTGTTGCCTTTCGAGACCGGCGCTGCGTGGACCCTGGACAACTTCGCCCAGGTCTACGGCGATGCGGTTCTCTATTCGGAGATCATTCCCAATACCCTTGTCTTTGTCGCCGGTTCGGTCCTGGTCGCTTTCGTTGTCGCCTTCACCCTCGCCTGGCTGATCGAACGGACCGATCTGCCCGGCCGGAACGTGTTTTTCACCCTGATCATCTTTCCGATCATCGTCCCGACGGTGATCGTCGCCATCGCCTGGATGTTCATGTTCACGCCCAATTCGGGATGGGTGAACCTGGCGATCCGGACGGCCTTCGGGCTGGAGCAGACCTCGGGACCGCTGAACATTCTCTCCATGCCCGGCTTGATCCTGGCGCAGGGCGCGTCCCTGGTGCCGTTCGTGTTCCTCCTGCTGACCGCCGCGCTGAAGACCATGAACCCGGCCTTCGAGGAAGCGAGCGCGACGTCGGGGGCCTCGCCGCTCACGACCTTCTTCAAGGTAACATTGCCCGTCCTGCGGCCCGGCATTCTCGCGCCGGTCATCCTCGCCGCCCTCATCGCGCTGGAAAGCTTCGAACTGCCGTTGATCATCGGGCTGCCGGCGCGGATCAACGTTTTCGCCATCCAAATTTTCTTCGAGTTGAATCCGGATACGGACCTGCCGGTCTACGGCCGTGCCGCTGCGGTGGCGCTGCCGTTCCTCGCCGCCGCGCTCGGGCTTCTGTTTCTTTACAATCACCTGATCAGGCGGGCGGAAAGCTATGTGACCGTCACCGGCAAGGGCTACCGGCCGGCGCGTTATCCGCTTGGGCGCTGGAAGTGGCCGGCGATCATCTTCGCCTCCACCTATATCGGCCTGGCGGCGGTCATCCCGGCCGCGGTGCTGGTTTGGGTCAGCCTGTTCGGGTTCCACCCGCCGACCATCGGCTCCCTCGGCAAGGTGTCGTTCGACGCCTACAGCGAACTGCTGTCCGATTTCCGGTTCTACCGGGCGGTCGGCAACACGTTCCTCGTCGCCGGACTCAGCGCCTTCATCGTCACCCTGGTCGGGGCGCTGGTATCGTGGGTAGTCGTCCGGAGCAACATGCCGGGCCGCAAGGTGCTCGATTTCATCAGCTTCCTTTCCATCGGCATTCCCTCGGTGATCGCCGGACTGGCCATGCTGCTGCTCTACATCACGCTGCCCATCGGCGTCTTCGGCACGGTCTGGGTCCTGGTCTTGGCCTATTGCTACCGCTTGGCGGTCACAACCCGGATCAGCCGGGCGGGACTCATGCAACTGCACCAGGAGTTGGAAGAGGCGTCGCGGGTCGCCGGCGGGCAATGGCTGACCACCATCCGGCGGGTCGTCCTGCCGCTCATGGCGCCGTCGCTGGTCGCCAGCTTCGTCCTGTTGTTCATCATCGGATTTCGTGAATTTACCCTGGCGCTGATCCTGCTGTCCGAGGAAAACATGGTCCTTAGCGTGATCCTGTTCCGGTTCTTCGAAAACACCGAGATGGACAAGGCGGCGGCGGTCGCCACGCTCATCGTCCTGTTCGTGGTGCCGGTGATCTTCGCCGCCCGGCGCTTCGCGCTTCCCCAGGAACGGGAAGGCTAGGGAAATGCTGCGCGTGGATCAGCTTTCGAAATCGTTCGCGACCCCCGACGGCATCGCCCAGGCGGTCAAGGGAATCAGTTTCGAGGTTGCCGAAGGCGAGTTCTATACATTGGTCGGCCCGTCGGGCTGCGGCAAGACCACCACGCTCAGGTGCATCGCCGGCCTCGAACGCCCGAACGGCGGCGCCATCACCGTTGCCGATGTAACTGTCGATGAGCCCGGGGCGGGTATGCACGTGCCGTCACATCTCAGGGATATCGGCATGGTGTTCCAGTCCTACGCTATCTGGCCGCACCTGAACGTGTTTGAAAACGTCGCCTATCCGCTCCGGGTCACCAAGCCGGCGCCCGTCAAATCCGAAATCGAACAACGCGTGATGGACACCCTGCAATTGGTCGGCATGGGGGATCTCGCCCGGCGGTCGGCGACCAAGCTGTCGGGCGGGCAGCAGCAACGGGTCGCACTGGCCCGGGCGCTGGTGCGCAAACCCAAATTGCTCCTGCTCGACGAGCCGCTGTCCAACCTCGATGCCAAGCTGCGCGAACAGATGCGGATCGAGCTCGAGGAAATGGTCGCCCGGGTCGGGCTGACCACCATCTACGTCACCCATGACCAGGCCGAGGCGCTGTCCATGTCCGACCGGGTCGCCGTCATGTCGGAGGGCGTGATCGCCCAGGAAGGATCGCCGCGGGACGTCTACGCGCGGCCGTCGACCCAGTTCGTCGCCTCGTTCCTTGGTGTGGCGAACGTGCTGACCGGGGTTGTCGGCGGGCCGAATACGGTCGTCCTCGACGATGGTGCCGGTCAGCTCTCGGTCCCGTTGTCGAACGGCTTCGAGACCGGCGCGCGGATCAAGGTCGTGGTCCGCCCGGAAGACATCGAGATACGCGCCGACGGAGCCGACGGCGTCGAAAACTGCATCGCCGGACAGCTCGAACGGGTGGTGTTCGAGGGCGCCCAGAGCGAGTGTTTCATCCGCGCCAAGGACTACCGAATCCGTGTGCGGGTTCATCAGGCGACGGATGCCAGGGAAGGCGACAACATCTGGCTGCGCATCCTTCCGGACCGATGCGTGGTGTTTCACCAAGACGGCAACTGAGCAGGAGGCAGATATGGACACCCATGAGAACCGGCCCTTCGCGGCGGGAACCGGCTATGGCAGGCAACCATCCACCTACGACCGGACTCTCGTCGAAGCGGGTCCCGGAACCCCGATGGGCGAACTCATGCGGCGCTACTGGCAGCCCGTCGCCATGTCGCGGCAGGTCACCGACGTGCCCACCGAGGTCAAGGTTCTCGGCGAGGATCTGATCGTGTTTCGTGACGGAAACGGCCGCCCCGGCGTCCTGCACAACCGCTGCTGTCACCGCGGAACGACTCTCTATTACGGACGGGTCGAGGATGACGGCATCCGCTGCTGCTACCACGGCTGGAAGTTCGACGTCGAGGGCAACTGCATCGACATGCCGTGCGAAAAGGACAACGGCAAGGGCATCCGCGAAAAGGTCCGCCAGCCGTGGTACGAAGCGAAAGAGCGCTACGGGATGATCTTCGCCTATATGGGCCCGCCCGAACGGCGTCCCGCGCTCACCCGGTGGAGCAATCTGGAAGATGTCCCCGAGGGCTTTAAACTGATGACCGTCGGGCCGGCCTTCGCCTCGGGTGCCGATGCCAGCCTCGAATACATCAAATGCAATTGGCTGCAGCACTGGGAGAACACTCTCGATCCGTTTCATGTCCAAGTTCTGCACGCGACGTTCTCCCACGTTCAGTTCGTCGAGGAATTCGGCATCATGCCCGATGTGACCTGGGGCGAGGACGATCTCGGAGTTCACTATGTCGCCCATCGCGACCTCGACGACGGGCGCAAGGTCGACCGGGTGACCTGCATCTGGTACCCGAACGCCCGCAGCGTGCCGAGCGTCGAACTGAAACCGGGGCCCGGGCACAATCTCGGCTGGGTCGTGCCGCGCGACGACGAAAGCGCCAACTCCTATGCCGTCTTCAAGGTGCCCGAGGATTTCGAGATGGAGGGCGCGGAGATGATCCCCGGCAAGAAATGGTCGGAAATGACCGAAGAAGAGCACCAGCGTTATCCCGGCGACTACGAAGCCCAAGTCGGCCAGGGTGAAATCGCTTCGCACTCGGAGGAGCACCTCGCCGGCAGCGACGGCGCCATCCGGCTGATTCGCGCCGGACTGCGCAAGCAGATCAAGCGGATCGAGGCAGGTGAGGACCCGGCGGGCGTGTTCTTCGGCGAAGACGAGGCCCTGGTCGAGGTGACATCGGGTAATTTCTTCAGCGGCTAAGGCGACGGAGCGGAACGGACCGGGATCGGCTACGAGCAGCCGGCGCATGATTCCAAGGCCCATGGCGTCGTTTCGGACGATTAAAGGATTCGGACACCAGCCTTTCAGTGGTTGAGGGCCGCCAATCGATCTGCCAAAACTCCCTGCAACAAAACCATCTGACCAGCAGGGACCAGAATTCATGCCCATCAACCCGCCGTCCGGCGTCTCGATCCACAACAAGTCCAGGGCACAGAAGGGCTTCACGCTTCTTGCGCCGATCAGGAAACCCACGGCCTACCTGATCGATATGCAGGGCAACCCGGTCCACCGCTGGAAGCTCGGGCGCGGCGGCATCAACCACGCCATGCTGCTCGACAACGGGAACCTGTTCATCGCCCAGCACGGCGATGGCGGTCCGCCGCTCGCCGCCGGCAAGGGCGGCCTGCTTCGCGAATATGACTGGGACGGCAAGGTCGTCTGGGAGCACTACGACGAGATGCAGCACCACGATGCGCGGCGGCTGAAGAATGGCAACGCCATCTACATTGCCTGGGAACCGTTGCCGAAGAAGCTGCATCGCCGGGTCAAGGGCGGCCTGCCCGGCAGCGAGGCCCCGGACGGTCATATATACGGCGACGTCATTCGTGAAGTGAACCCGTCAGGCGACATCGTCTGGGAGTGGCGCTCCAGCGAGCTCGAGATCGAGGATTATCCGATCGTTCCGCTTTGGAATCGCGAGGAGTTCGCCCATGCCAATACGGTCGCGCCGATGCCCAACGGCGATCTTCTCGTAAGCTTCCGGGTGATCAACACTATCATGATCATCGACAAGAAGACCCGGAAGGTGAAGTGGGAGATGCGGGACGAACGGTTTGGCGGCCAACACGACTGCCATATGCTTCCCAACCGAAAAATTCTGGTCTTCGCGAACGGGCAACTCACCGGCTGGGAGCATCCGCATTCGCGGATCGTGGAAATCGATCCCAAAACCAAGAAGTGGGGTTGGCAGTACCGCGCCGAACGGGGCCTCGATTTCTTCAGTCCGCATATTTCCGGCGCCCAGCGCCTGCCAAACGGCAACACGCTGATTTGCGAAGGCGGACACGGCCGCCTGTTCGAGGTGACCCGCGAGGGAAAAATCGTCTGGCAGTTCGTCAATCCCCATCACTCGCCGCACCCGGTGCTCGGCGAGCACAACTGGGTGTTCCGGGCCTATCGCTATACCGCCGACAGCAATCAGATCCGTCGCCGCGCCAAACAGTCGTAGCTACAAACAGGAGGTCCGTCTCATGCCCGTCAAACCCGAACCCGGTGTCTCCGTTTGGAAGAAGAGCAAAGCGCAGCGCGGCTTCACCCTGGTCACGCCGATCACCGCGCCCCACACCCGATTGGTCGACATGGAAGGCAATGCGATCCACGAGTGGCAGCTCAAATCGCAGGACGCCAATTACAGCCGCCTGCTGCCCAACGGCAATTTGTTCTCCAACGAGCGCGAAATGTCTCTCGGCCCAGAGCTGTGGGCAGGCAAGGGCGGAGCCATGCGCGAATACGATTGGGACGGCAATCTGGTCTGGGAGCATGTCGATGAGATGCAGCATCACGACGCCCGGATGCTGCCCAACGGCCACTGCATCTACATTGCCTGGAAGAAGCTGTCCAAGAAGCAAGCCAAGAAGGTCAGAGGCGGCCTGCCGGGCACGGAAATGCCGGACGGCTCGATCTTCGGCGACGTGGTGCGCGAGGTCGACCGCAAGGGCAAGGTGGTCTGGGAATGGTTCGTTGGCGATCTGAAATTCAAGAATCACCCCATTGGACCGCTTGCGCCCCGGCACGAATGGGCCCATGCCAACACCGTCGCGCCGATGAACAACGGCGACATCCTCGTGAGCTTCCGGGTCACCAACACCATCGTCTGCATCCGCAAGAAGTCCGGGAAGGTGAAGTGGTTCATCCGGGACGACCAGTGGGGTGGACAGCACGACTGCCATCAGCTGGAGAACGGCAACATCCTGATGTTCGCCAACGGCAATTTCGCCCCGGGGCGCCACCCCTATTCCAGGGTGGTGGAGTTCAAGCCCAAGTCGGGGAAATTGGTCTGGGAATACAAGGACGAGACCGCGCTCAACTTCTTGAGCCCGCACATCTCCGGCTGCCAGCGGTTGTCCAACGGCAATACGCTGGTCTGCGAGGGCGGCTATGGGCGGCTCTTCGAGGTGACCCCGGAGGGGGAACTGGTCTGGCAATATGTGTGCGACTACGAAGGCGCGCACCCGGCCGCCGGTAAAATGAACTGGATTTTCCGCGCCTATCGCTACACGGCGTCTTCGCCGGAGATCCGGCGGCGGCTGAAACTATAGCCCGTATTTCTCTCCAGGGTTACGGCCTGCGTCGCGTCCAGGCGGTCGAGCCGCCAGGAGCGGCCCGAAAAGCGTAGCGGCACCTACGGTTGAGGGCCGCGACGACGCGGGCGGGCGCCGGGGCGCGACCCGAAGGGCGGCGCTCTCGGGCCGACAGGGTGCGTCGATGCGCTTGCCCGATGTCACCGCATCGCGCTGCGCGCCTCTCCTGCTCTGTTGGCTCGACAGCGCCGCGCAGACCATGACCCTGGAGAGAAATGCGGGCTGGCCGCTTAGGCTGGCCGCTTACGCTGCCGGGCGCTTGCGCAGCATTACCGGACGTCCGGCCTTGCCGGCGATTTTCCAGCCGCTATCGGTGCGCACCAGCTTTTCCTGGTAGAGGAAGATTACGCCGGGCCCCTCCAAGGGTGCCGGACCATCCAACTTCTCTTCACTGATATGCCGGTAGATGGTTACGTATTCGGCGCTCTCGGCGTTGTCCTCGTCGAGTACACGGATATCCAAATTCGTGACACAGTGCCGGATGACCATGCCCTCCTCGCGGTTCTGCATTGCCGCCATGATGGCATCCCGCCCTTCCAGCACCTCGCCCTGGCGCTTCCAGGTGCCGTCCTCGGCAAAGAGATCAACCAATTCGTCGTAACGGCCTGCATCGAGATTATTGTAGAAGCGCGTAACCACCTGCGCGCAGTCCCACTCGATCCGGCGTTCCTTCTCTCTTTCCATCGGCCTTGTCCCCTGGTTAATCGGTGCGCTCACCGTACAATTTTCTGAATATCCCATCGATACCAATTTTAGCCATTGAAAATGCGCGCGGGGTCCGGTTGACTATTTTCACAGGGAACGGGCCTTGCCGCGCAATGATTTCGGGACTAATCGGAACCGGCGCGGCTTTCAATGGGCCGAACATTTGGGATGGGAGGTATTCCGTGGCGCAGTTTCTGCTGCAACGGCTGACAATTTCTCTCCTGGTCGCGATCACCGTATCGATTATCGGCTTCAGTTTGCTGCGCCTCTCCGGCGATTTGGCGGCGGAACTGGCGGGCGAGGATGCCACCCAGGAAGAGATAGCCCAGGTTGCCAAAGCCTACGGTCTGGACCGGCCGTTTCATATTCAATACCTGGACTGGGTCGGCAAGGCCCTGCGGGGCGACTTGGGCCGCTCCCTGTTCACCAACGAGCCGGTTCTCGAGCTGATCACCACCCGGTTGCCGGTCACCGTGCAGCTCGCCACCTATTCGTTGATTCTCGCCCTGCTGGTGGCGCTTCCGCTGGGTGTGTTGGCGGCAATGAAGCAGAATACCTGGATCGACCGACTATCCCTCTCCATCGCGGTTTTCGGTCAGGCCATTCCGAGCTTCTGGTTTGCCCTGCTGATGATCCTGTTCTTTGGCGTGATCCTGAGGTGGCTTCCCATTTCCGGCACGGACACGTGGCGGCATTTCATTATGCCCACCATCACGCTCAGCACCTTCGCGATGCCCCAGTTCATGCGTCTCACGCGGACCGGTATGCTGGACGTTCTGGAATCCGATTTTATCCGGACCGCCCGGGCGAAGGGCTTGAGCCCCATAATCGTGCTGTGGAAGCACGCGCTCAGAAATGCGGTCTTGCCCGTTGTCTCGCTGGCGGCCGTGGCGTTCGGGTTTCTTCTCGGCGGTTCGTTCATCGTTGAATCCATTTTCGCCGTCAACGGCGTCGGCTTCCTCGCGCTCGAATCCATCATTCGGCAGGATTTCCCCGTGGTGCAGTCCATCGTCGTCTTTATTTCCTTCGTCTACATTGTGTTGACGCTCCTTTCCGACCTGATCAACGCGCAGCTCGATCCACGCATTCGGCTGAACTAGAGAGCGCGGTATGGCACCTCAGGATCAGGCAACGTCACAGACCGCAAACGGCTTCACCGCGGAGGAGTTCGAAGTCGAGGCGCCCTCCCCGCGCGAGGTGATGCGGCGGAGGGCCAAACGCCATTTCGGGCTGATCATCGGCGGCGGCGTCGTCTCCATCACCATCGTCTGTGCCGTATTCGCGCCGTTGATAGCGCCTTTCGACCCGTATGAGCAGGACCTCACCCGCCGGCTGATCAATCCGGTGTGGGGCGAAGGCGGTACCTGGGCGCACCCGCTGGGCACCGACGGCTTTGGCCGCGACCTTCTCAGCCGGCTGATTTTCGGCGCTCAGATCTCTCTCACCATCGGATTTTTCGCAGCCAGTATTGCGGCGGTGGTCGGTTCCATCATCGGGATGATCGGCGGGTATTTCGGCGGGCGGGTCGATGCGGTCGTCATGTATCTGATCAACAGCAAACTCGCGTTGCCGCCCATCCTCGTCGCTTTGTCGGTGGTCTCGGTATTCGGCGGCACTATTCCGGTGCTCATCGCCGTCCTGGCCGCTCTCTTCTGGGATCGCTACGCCGTGGTCACCCGGAGCGTCACCCAGCAAATCCGCAATCAGGACTTCATCGCCGCGGCACAAGCCGCCGGCTGCTCCAACGCTCGGATCATTCTGTCCGAGGTCCTGCCCAACCTCACCAACCAGATCATCGTCATCGCCAGCCTGGAGATGGCGGTTGCCATCCTGGTCGAGGCCGTCCTGTCATTTTTCGGCCTTGGCGTCCAGCCGCCTACCCCGTCTTGGGGCCTGATGGTCTCGGAGGGCCGGGATTTCATGTTCTTCAAGCCCTATCTGATTACCATCCCCGGCCTCGCCATCTTCGTCCTGGTGATCGCCATCAACATGATGGGTGACGGCGTCCGCGATATCACCGCGCCCGAGGGACGGAACTAGGGGGCGGACATGGTTACCGACACCGCGGATATTCCTTACAGCGAAGACTCAATCCTCGCGGTCCGCGGCATGAACGTCGATATCAGCGTTCCGGCGGGAACGTTGCACGCCGTCACCAACTCGGCGTTTCACGTGGAACGGGGCGAGACCCTCTGCATCGTCGGTGAATCGGGTTGCGGAAAATCCATCACCTCGCTGGCGGTGATGGGGTTGCTGCCGGCCAACGCCACGGTCACGGCGGAGGTACTCAAGTTCGAGGGCCGGGATTTGCTGTCCATGAGCCAGAAGGAACTGTCCGAGTTGCGCGGCAACCGCATGGGCATGATCTTCCAGGACCCGATGACGTCCCTGAACCCGGTCTACACCATCGGCAACCAGATGCAGGAGATCTACGTCCGGCACGGCAAGGGCAACGCAGCGCAAGCCAAGGACCGGGCGATCTATCTTCTTGAGAAAGTCGGCATTACCGCCGCCGAGAGCCGGCTCGGCCAATACCCCCACCAGCTTTCGGGCGGGCTCCGCCAGCGGGTGATGATCGCCATGATGCTGATGAACGATCCCGTGCTGATCATCGCCGATGAACCGACGACGGCGCTCGACGTGACGATCCAGGCGCAGATTCTCCATCTGCTGGCCGACCTGCAAAAAGAGTTCAACATGGCGCTGATCCTGATCACCCATGACCTCGGCGTGGTTGCCAGGATCGCCGACCGGGTGGCCGTCATGTATGCGGGCTACATGGTTGAAACCGGCTCTTCCGGCGAAGTGTTCAATGCGCCCATGCACCCCTACACCCAAGGCCTGATCGACTGCATCCCGATCCCCGGCAAGACCGAGCGCGGCGCCCAACTCGGGTCCATCCCCGGGATCGTTCCGGCCCTGGTTGGCGACCAGGAAGGCTGCATGTTCCGGAGCCGCTGCGACTATGCCATGGAGAAGTGCGCCGTCGGTGACGTTCCGCGCCAGGCGCTTGGCGAGATGCGCGGCTATCGCTGCGTCATCGGGCCCGACGAGGCCCAGGCCAATCTTCAAGCCAGCCGCGCAAAGGCGGCGGTGGCGGCGGGAGAATAAAGATGAACACCGACGCACCCGTCCTCGAATGCCGCGACGTCAGCCGTACCTTCATGATCGGCAAGGGCCCGTTCGTCCAGAAGAGGCCGCTTCGCGCGGTGCAGGATGTCAGCCTCAGTATCGAGCGGGGAGAAGTCCTGGCCGTCGTCGGTGAATCGGGATGCGGCAAAACCACGCTGGCGAAGATGCTGCTCGGCCTGCTGCCGCCATCCGGCGGAGATATCTTCTTCGAGGGCGTGCCGCTGAGCTCGGTCGACCGGCACGCGGTATCGCGGCGCATCCAGCCGGTATTCCAGGATCCCTACTCGTCCCTCAATCCCCGGAAGACCCTCGCTTCCATTATCGGCCTGCCCTTGGAGGTTCACAAGATCGGCACGCCCGACGAGCGCAAACACCGGGTCGAAGAGATCATGGAACTGGTCGGCCTGCCGCGCCGGCTGCTCTACTCATATCCAAGCCAACTGTCCGGCGGCCAGCGTCAGCGCGTGGCCATCGCCCGGGCGCTGGCCATCAAGCCGGAGATACTGGTTTGCGACGAGCCCACCTCGGCGCTGGACGTGTCGGTACAGGCGCAGATCCTGAACCTGCTCCAGGAACTGCGGGACGAACTCAACCTGACCTACGTGTTCATCAGCCACAACCTCGCCGTGGTCGAGCACATGTCCACCCGGGTCGCGGTGATGTACCTGGGACGCCTGATCGAGTTCGGCACCGCGGCCCAGGTCTTCGACGACCCCAAACACCCCTATACCTCGGCATTGTTGGATTCGGTCCTGACGCCCGAACCCCAATACGGATTGCCCGAAATCACCACCATGGGCCGTGAGTTTCCCAATCCCCTCAATCCGCCGCCGGGGTGTGCGTTTCATCCCCGGTGCCCCAAGGCCATGGATGTCTGCAGCCAGTCCCAGCCCCAGCCGGCCGATGAGAACGGCCGGCTGTTGGAATGCCATCTCTATGGCGAGGAAACCGCGGCGGCGTGACCCTGGCGGGAAATGCGGGCTAGTCAAAGCCGTAGAGGCGATTGGGGTTGTCGACCAGCAGCTTTTGTTGAAGCTCTTCGTCAACGGCGAACTTGGGAATGATGTCGACCAACTCGCCGTCATCCGGCACCTGCCCCGGTTTCATGTTGGGGTGCGGCCAGTCGGTGCCCCAGAGCACCCGGTCCGGCGCCTTTTCGACCAGAGCCCTGGCAATTGCCGCGGCATCGTCATAGGGCGAACCGGTCTTGGAGATTCTCTCCGAACCGCTCACCTTCACCCAAACGTTGTCGTACTCCATGAACTTCAGGAGTGTCTGCATGGGCGCGGCTTCAAGGCCCTGGGACGGGTCCACCCGGCCCATGTGGTCGATGACGATCGGCAAGGGCAGCTTGGCGAACATGTCCTCGTAATCGACGATGTCCCGGTCGTCCAGATGCAGCACCACGTGCCAGCCGAGTTCGGCGATGCGGGGGATGACGTTGTGGAAAACGTCCAGGTCCGGCGGTCCGCCGAGATGGCGAACGAAATTGAATCTGGCGGCCAGGACCCCGCCCGCGTTCAGGTCGACCAACTCCTCGTCCGTGACATCGTCATCGACCATGCCGACGCCCTTGTAACGGCCGTTGCTGGTCCGGATGGCGTCAACCATGGCCGAATTATCGGTGCCGTGGCAGCTCGCCTGAACGATCACGCAGCGCTCGATGCCCAGGTGGTCGTGAAGAGCCTTCAGATCCGCTTTGGATGCGTCAGGCGGGGTGTAGCTGCGGTTCGGTGCGTAAGGGAACAGTGCGCCCGGGCCGAAAACATGACAGTGGGCATCGCAGGCCCTTGCCGGCATTTCAAAGGCCGGTTTGCGGGGGTCCGGATGCGGCGCCAGGATATCCGGCACGAACTCGGTCATTCGCTGCTTCCTCTTGGGTTATTCGGCGGCCAGCGGCCGGGATTGATGTCCGTCCCAAACCGATTTGGGGATCAATACGCTGCCTTCGAAGAGGCGGCGCGCCGTCCTGAGCAGTGCGGCCCGCTTGATGACCGGACCGGCCGGGGAACCTTCCATCTCCATTTCCACGGAGAACTCACCCGTCGGGTGCTCGACGGACATGAGCCTTGGCGATCCTTCCGGCAATTGCGCGACCTCGGCGGCCACCGAGCCCTCGACGGCGCATGCGGTCGCGACGGAAACGGCCGCGAACACGCCGATGGCGGCATGACAATCATGAGGAATAAAGGACCGGGTGCAGACCGCGCCGCCCGCTTGCGGCGGCGCGACCAGGGTCATCTTGGGAACGGTCTTTCCGGCGACGTCGCCCAAATTCATCATTTCGCCGATCGCCAGCCGAATTTCCTCGAGCCGTTCCTTGAGCTGCGTATCTCCATTCAGCTCATCGCGGCCTTCGTAGCCGGTGCGGCCCAGGGATTCGGCATTGATGCAAACCACGGGCATCCCGTTGTCGATCATGGTGACCGGCACGCCCAACACCTCGTCCCGCACGTTCCCGGTGGGGAGCAGCGCACCGCACAACGAGCCCGCCATGTCGAGGAAGTTGATCATCACCGGCGCCGCGGCACCCGGTACGCCGTCGATCCGCGCCTCGCCGCCATATTGCGGCTGTCCGTCCGGCGACGGGAAGGTCACGTCGCACAAACTGTCCGAATTCGCCATGTAAACCCGAAGCGTGGTCTCCGGATCGCCGCCCTCGATCATCCCTGCTTCGATGGCGAATTGCCCGACTCCGGCCAGGATATTGCCGCAGTTCTGGAGTGTCGTGGCGCGCGGTTCATCGACCGCGACCTGGACGAACAGGTATTCGAGGTCGACGCCGTCGCGCTCCGACCGGCTGACCACCCCGACCTTGCTGGTCAGCGGGTTGGCCCCGCCCACGCCGTCAATCTGCCGGTCATCGGGAGAACCCATCACCGACAGCAGAACCGCGTCCCGGATGGCCGGGTCGGCCGGCAAGTCCTCTGCACGGAAATAGGCGCCTTTGGACGTGCCGCCGCGCATCATGACGCAAGGGATGGCTGTCTGGTCCATGGGCCGGATTATACTTGGACTGCGCCCGAGCGCCATTCCCGCCGAAAATCCCGGTCGCTTGGCGGACAATGGCGTGGCGGAAAAAAAGGGCGGGACGGGCAAGTGCCCATCCCGCGCTTAGGGGACCTACGGGGTCTATAGCACGCCGCACCTAGCCGGAAACGGCAGCGCTAAACTCGTACTCGGGGCGTTCGTCGAAAATGCCCCGTTCGTGAATCCAGTCCTGGGTCTTGGCGAAGGTTTCCTCCGTGTACGGCAGGAAGACGATCCGCTCGCCCGCATCGAATAGCCGCACGTCGATCTCGTCCCGGTAGCGCTCGGGAATCTGCGGCTCGAAATGATGCTTGTACTTTTCCGGTTCCAAATCGACGTCCATCTGCGCCCGCTTGAGCGCGTTCATGTACTTCTGGACATCGGCTTCGTCGACCTCGTGGGGGAACATGAAGGCGATCATGAAGCCGGTATCGGCGATCTTGCGGAGCCCCAGTTGCGCTCCCGCCTGGTAGGTCATGCCCCACAAGCTGGTCGCCGGCGCATCGCGGTCCACGACGACGTCCACCCGCTGCCATGGCAGCCCGACAAACTTGAGCTTTATCTGGTCTCGCGTAAGGAACGGTTCCAGCGCCTGAATTGTCGAGAAATGGCTGCCCGAATGATAACCGACGGCGATTTCCCTGCCCGCCAGGTCTTCGGGCCGCCGAATATCAGAGTCCTCGGGCACCATGATGCCGCCGGGGGTCACGACGTAGGCACCGCCCCACAGCCTCCCGACATCGCTCGCGGCCGCCTGGTTGACCGCCCAATGGCAGGCGCAGCTGATATCGGATTTGCGGCCCTTGTTCCCTTTGCCGGCCTCGTAGGATTCGTAGGCGCCCTGCTTGATCTCGACCACATGCCCGGCCTCGTCGACCTTCTTCTCCCGGCCGGCGATTTCACCGCCCGTGATCTCGTAGTCGAGGCCTTCATCGGAAAAATACCCCTTCTCGTGAGCGACCGCTTCCTGCAGCCGGCCATGGGGTTGGATAACGAATTTTGACATCCCACACGCTCCCGCGAACAACATGGATTATTGAATTTGCGAAAGGCTATCACTTGGTCCATCATAATTGAAATTGATGTTTATTATGTGACACATTCAATAAATGAATTTGAGTTCCATAGATCTCAATCTGCTGACGGCGTTCGATGCCCTCATGCAACACCGCCAGGTGACCAAGGCCGGACAGTCCGTCGGGCTGAGCCAGCCGGCGATGAGCAATGCTCTCTCCCGTCTGCGCAAGCTCTTCGATGACCAGCTATTGGTCCGATCCTCCTATGGCATGGAACCCACGCCCCGCGCCCTGGAACTTCATGAGCCCATTCGCGAGGCGCTCCAACAGTTGGAAATCACCATCAGCGACGGCGGCGGGTTCGATCCGGTGACGGCGCAACGCTCCTTTACCATTGCCATGGCCGAAGATGCGGCGTTTTTGCTGTTGCCCCATATCAAGAGCCGGCTGGCATCGGAGGCGCCCGGTATTTCGGTCGCGGTCATGAGCACCGCCTATGTACCGGGGGTAGATCTCGTCGAATCCGGTGAAGCCGAGCTGTCGGCGGCCCTTTTGCCGATTGATCTTTCTCCCCACCTGCGGTCGCTGTTTTTGTTCGAGGAGAGACTTGTCTGTGTACTGCGAAAGGACCATCCCGCGCTGGGCGGGACATTTTCCCTCGAAGACTATCTCGCCTACCCGCATATCAGTCTCCAACCCAACGCGACCTCGGTGAGCCGAATTGACATCAGGCTCAACGAGATGGACCGGCGGCGGCGCGTCGCGGTGAGCGTTCCGCACATGCTGGTCATTCCGTTCCTATTGCCGGGAACCGAACTCGTCGCCACCGTCGCGAGCCGGATTGCCGAACACTTTGCGCCCATCGCCGGCCTCGAGGTGCGCCCGCTGCCGGTGGATGTGGCGCCCCACGAAGCGCACCTGGCCTGGCACTACAAGTTCGACCAGGACCCGGGTCACACATGGATGCGCAATCTGATCTCCGATATCGCGGCCACTCTCTGAGCCGCCAGGCGTGATGATTCAATCGTGAATCGAAATAGGATTCCCTTGGTTGGCTTGCGCTGATCCCTCGTCGTGGCGTCAACGCGAGGTCCCCCCCACCCTCGACGCCCGGCTGATTGCCGGCCGTCTCGACCTCCCCCTCCAGGGGGGAGGTGGTCCAATCCGCCTCCACCTATTCCCTCCCCCCTTCGAGGGGGAGGGTTAGGGAGGGGGGGGTCATAAGAAATGAGTGTGAGAGGGTTGCGCAAACGGCTTCCAAAACGCCGGATGCGCTTCCCAACAGAATCATCTCGCTCTAGCCAAATGTGGCGGCGGCCTCCATCGCGATTCCGCCGTCCGGCGTAACCGCCCAGAGTTCGCAGGAATTTCCGTCCTCGCCCGGCCGCCCGAGGAGCCGGATCGGATTGCCGCCGAACAACGGCGCACGGGCCCGTTGCCGGAAGGTCTTCATCGTTCCGCCCGGTATGTTGTCCATGGCGAGATTGAACAGAAGCGTCGCCGTCAGCGGTCCGTGCACGAGCAGCCCCGGATAACCCTCGACCCCGGTCACATAGGGAAAGTCGTAATGGATCCGATGGGGATTGAACGTGCACGCCGAGAAGCGGAACAGCATCACGGCATCGGGTGTGATTTCCCGCTCCCATTCATAGTCATCGGGGGCGGGCTCGGTCGGCGGCATTTTATTGTTTTCGCCGGGCTTCGCAGCCTCACGAAAGACCAGATCCCATTCGTCCTCGACCGCCAAGCCGTCGGCGCCCGAAATTTCCAGTCCATAGGTGGCGAATACCAACCGGCCCGAGCGGCCCTGCTTTACGTTCACGTCGCGGAGCGTCATGACCCGCCTCGCGTGATCACCGACCCGAAGGGGTCCGTAAAAAGTCATCCGGTTGCCGGCAAACATCCGTCTTGGCAGAGGGTCGTCGGGGCCGCCCTCAACCTCCACGGCCATGCCGTCGGGACCGAGATCGCCCGGCGGGCGAAGACGGGGGAAAAATATGTGATGCCAAGCCGGCGGGACGGGGTCGCCTTCGGACAGTGGAGGATCACTCCGACCCAGCGTCACGCTCAACCGGTGCGCCTGGTTCGCGGTAATCACGTCCTCGATTGTCGCGCTGTGGCCGACTGCCTTCTTGAACGCCTCGACAGGATCCGTCATTTCTCCCGCGCCTCTTGATCAAAAAATGATCGTGATCATATTTTTTGCGCACCTGCGGTACACCGCTATTGTAGGCAAAACAGTACCCGCCGGACGCTCGCCCGGGCGTCGGCCGGGAAACTACGGGAGGTCGGGATTCGGAACCAAACCCTCAATCACCAACCGGAGATAGAGACGGAGGGTTTCGAGCCCGTCGCCGAGATCGGGATTGGGCTGTCGGAGCCACTCCCGGATCTGTGCCCGGTAGATGCTCCACAGAACTCCGAAAACGGCTTCGGGCTCTTCGCCCTGAATGATCCGGCCCTGATGCTGCATTTTGGAGATCATTTCGACGAACTGCTGCTCGATTCGGAGGACGCCGCCGTTGAAACGATCCGCCTGCTCCCCGCCTTGGAAGAAGCTGACTTCACGCAGCAAGTCGCGAGCGAGTTCCGGTCGCGCCGCGAAGAACTCATAGAAGTTGGCAAAGATCTGCATGAGTTGATCGATCAGAGGCGCATCTTCGGTCCGCCCCGCAAACGCGGTATCGGCGAGATCGTCAAAATCGTCGTTGTAGATTAGGAAGAGGAGATCCCGCTTGTCGCTCGCGTACCGAAACAGCGTGCCAAAGCCGACGTCGGCCCGCTGGGCAATTTCGCGCGTGGTTGCCTCGTCGAAGCCCTTTTCGATAAACAGCTCGCGCGCGGCCAGTTTTATCCGCCTGAGCTTGTCCTGCTTGTTTCGTTCGCGGACACTCAGGCCGACGGCAAATGGATCACTCATGCTACTCGTTCCTTCGGAATTTCTCGTCTTACGGCCCAAGAAAGATCGCTCCTAGAGCCGATCATGGTTTGTCGGAATCGCTTTGCGATGCCGACAATCCATGTGAATCGGCTCTACACTATTGATATAGATCGGATTCACATGTTTTGACGAAACCGCGCCGTGGTTCCGTCAAAACATGACCCGATCTAGGCCGATGTCAACCCCGGCAGGATACTGACTATGCCCTACGCGGTGTGGATAGGCGCGAGCCAGCCGACCATAAGACCGTACATGCCGTGGACGATACCGCTCGAAAACCAGGCCATCGGGTGAATGTGGCTGAGGAAGAACCCTTCCTTGAGAATGAACGGCACGTAGAAAATGCCCGAGAAGAACCACAGGATGGCGCCCCAGATCGCACCTTTGACGATGGGCTCGCCCGGCAGGTATTGGGCGACCACGGTCGAATAGAGCAGCGCGAAGATGATGCCGTTGAAATAGATGACGATCATTCCGGCGAAATATGGCGGCTTGCCCTCGAACTGCTCGCCGTAGGTCAAGTTCGCCATCGCGGTCGAAAAATCGAGGCGCGGCAGGCCAAGGCTCTGCAGCCACAATGCGTTCGCCAGCAGCACATAACTTGCGAGGATACCCGCGATTATCGAGAGAAGAATGAATCCGAGATCGAGTTCCATGAGAGCCTCCGCGTTGACCCGCCGGTTTGATTTGGTACCGCCCTTCGGCGGCGTGGTTCTCCGTAAATAGCAAAACGCGCCGGCATTGGCCACGCCGGCGCGCTCCGCCGCATCATATTGTCAGCTAGAGCATTTTCCGATCAGTTGCGGTCATAACGCAGCGGCGAACCCGCGCCACCAACCACAAATGCAAGCCATTGAAAACCATAAAGATTCCATCAGATCGGAAAACGCTCTAGATGTACTTCGAAAATCCGCCGCACACCTCGACAACCGTACCGGTCTGATAGCTGTTTTTCTCGGAAACGATCCACGCCGCCGCATCGCCGATCTCCTGGGGCTCCGCCCAGCGGCCGAGCATGGTCTGGGCCGAAACGCCGTCACGGACCTGGTCCGCGGTGACGCCCCGCATCTTGGCCATGCCCTCGGCCCTGGGCCCCCAGCTTTCCGTGTTGGTGAAACCCGGGCAGATGGTGTTGACGGTGATCCCGTCCTTGCCGAGCTGCTCGGCCATCACCTTGGCGAAGCCTTGGATCGCCGTGTTGGGAATGGTGGTGGTCAAGGCCCCCGGCAACAGTTGCTTGCCGGTAACGCCCGATACGTTGAGGACGCGGCCGGCGCTGGATTCCCGAAGGTGGGGGATCGCCGCCTTGGTAGTGTAGACGAACGACATCAGGTTCAGGTTCAGGACCGTGCCCCAGGTCGCTTCATCGAGGCTGTCGATGGTGCCGGGGATCATCCCGCCGACATTGTTGACGAGGATGTCCAGGCTGCCGAGCGCATCGACGGCATCATCGACGAACTTCTTGCAGCCGTCCTCGCTGGAGAGATCGACCAGAATGCCGGCAGCCTTCACGCCCTTCGCCTCCATTTCCTTTACCGCCTCGTCGAGGCGGTCCTGGTTGCGGGCCGACAGCGCCACGTTGCACCCCTCGTCGGCGAGCGAGCTGGCGATGGCATGACCAATTCCCTGGCTGGAACCGGTGATCGCCGCGTTTTTTCCTTTAAGACCCAAATCCATAGTTCAGTTCTCCTTCGAAGTCCTGTTAGTCTCTATTGTCCACGCGTGCGACGAAGTGCCGCACCTCGACTGATTCCCAAATATCCGCCCGGCAAAGGGGATCATCCTCGAACATCTGATCGATGACGCCGCGGTTTTCGGCATCCAGCATGTAGAGGCTGCCGATGATGTTCTCGCCCGCGTCATCCATCAGCGGTCCCGACATGACGTTCTTGAACGGCGCGCTCTCCAGGTATTGGCGGTGCGCATCCATGGCGGCGGCGCGGGTCTCGGCCATACCCGGCTTGTCGATTGCGAAGATGACGAACAGCATGATGTCCTCCCTGATGCAGGCCCGATTGAGGCAAGTGCTTAACCGATGGGCGGTGATCCCGCCTCTCAAATCTAGTTGATGAGGCCCGGCGGCATGCCGGGATGTCCGGCGGCCTGACCCGCGGCAGTCGTCCTGGCCGCCACTCGCTCGATCAGGCCGAGGCTATCTTCGATGTAGGCTTTGTCGATGTCGCGGGTAATGAAGACGATTCGGGTCCGCCGGTCATCGCTCGGCCATTGGGGCAACCAGTCCAGCGAGTGGAATATCTGCTGGGCGCCCTGGATGACCGCCGGCTGATCGGGCTTCTCATCCACACTAACGATTCCCTTTACCCGCAGCAGATCCGGGCCGGCCTCATTGGCGAGCCCTTCCAGGAAATTCCGGAGCATGTCGAGAGACATGGGCTCGTCCCGGGTCAGGCAAAACGTATTGATGGAAGAATCGTGATTGTGATGCCGGTGGTGGTGTTCTTCCGGCGTGTGGCCGTGTTCCCGGTAATATGCGAGGGTTTCCTCATCCATCTCATCCTCGGACGGCTCGGCGATCATGAGGGCCTCGGTTTCCTCGTATAGTTCGGGGTCGATCCAGCTCGCGAGGTCGATCTTCTTGGTTTCCGGATCGAACATGCCGGAGCCGAACAGATCCGACGGATCAATCTCCTCGGTCGCCGTTTTGACGATGGGCGCCGCGGGATTCAACGAGCGCAATTTGCCGGTCAGCTCATCCACCTTCTCCCGGCCCTCCGTATCGGTCACCAAATCCACCTTGGTGACGATAATCCGGTCGGCGACCGCCGCCTGTTTGACGCATTCCGTGAAGCGATCGATGGAAGACAGGCCGTTGACGGCGTCCACGGTCGTCACAACGCCGTCCAGCGAATAGTGGTTCACAACCATGGGATTGGTGAAGACGATCTGCAGGATCGGCATGGGGTCGGCAATGCCGGTGGTTTCGATAACCACCCTGTCAAAATGCGGAATGGTCCCTGCATTCCGCTGGATATGAAGATCGCGGAATGTATCGATCAGGTCGCTTTTGACGGAGCAGCAGAGGCAGCCGTTGGCCAACTGCACGACCGAGTCATCCGCCCGTTCGATGAGATCATAGTCGAGGCCGATCTCGCCGAACTCATTGACGATCACCGCGGCTTTGCTCATGGCGGGGTGGTGCAGCAGGGTGTTGAGGAGCGTCGTCTTTCCGCTCCCCAAGAAGCCGGTGATTAATGTGACCCAAATCTTGTCCATGGGGTTCCGGTCCTCCTCCGCCATCCTCGCGGCCTAGTAGATCTCGCAGCCCGGCAGGCCGCACGAGATCAGGTGATCGGACGGGAAATTGGTGATGATCTCGCAGCCGTCGTCGGTGACCACGACCTCTTCCTCGATCCGAGCGGCGCCCGAGCCGTCCTCGGCGCCTTTCCAGCACTCGACGGCGAAGACCATGCCCTTCTTGAGCTCGGTCTTCTGACCCATGTAGCGGCGCGAAATGATCGGCCGCTCCCACAGGCTCAGGCCGACGCCGTGGCCGAACTGCAGCAGGAAGGCTTCGTCTTCGTTGGCGTAGCCGAACTCTTCCGCCTTGGGCCATGCCATGGCGATATCGTCGATGCTGGCGCCCGGCTTGATCTGTTCGATGGCCGCGTTCACCCATTGGGAGCAGATTTCGTAGGCCTCCTTTTGCGCCTCGTTGGGCTGACCGCAAATGAAGGTGCGGTAGTAGCACGTGTGGTAGCCGTTGAAGCTGTGCATGATGTCCAGGAAGATCATGTCGCCCGGCTGGATCATGCGGTCGGAGAAGGTGTGAGAGTGCGGCGCGCCGCGAGGGCCCGCCACCGAGTTCACGCACTCGACCCGCTCGGAACCCATGGCATAGAGCTGATCGTTGGCGATGGCCACCAGGTCGCTCTCCTTGTTGCCGGGCCGGATGGCCTTGGCGATGTCGAGATAGACCGCGTCGACCATGGCCGCGGCGACCTTCAGGAGCTCGATCTCCTCTTCGGTCTTTACCTCGCGGGCATCCATCAGCGCCTGCTGGCCGTCCACGACTTCGACGCCTTCGGCCTCGAGGGCGCGCAGCATGGGCAGTTCCATGACATCGATCGCAAGCGGTTGTTTCTCGATGCCCAGTTCGATCATCTTTTCCTTGATCTGCTTTGCGAAGACGTTCTGCACACCATGTTCCGGCGGGATCGCGCCCTGCATGGTGGAAACCGGCGCATCGATCCGGTTGCCGAGCCAGGGTGACGCCTTCTTCTTCGCCGGCGGCGCCGGATCCCAAAGGAACGGAGCGGAGTCCGTCGGTGCGAGGCAATAGCGGTCGAATTTGTCCCGGCCCCACTCGCCGATGTGTGTCGATGTGATGTAGCGGATATTGTCGAAGTTAAAGCACAACAGGGCGCCAAAACCGTGATCGGCGCAGGCGGCCTGGGCGCGCGACAGCCGGTCGTCATGAAGCTTGCGGTAGTCAATCCCCGCTTCCCAGTCCTTGGCCATGGTGCCCCAGGTTGCGGTCGATCGTGGTGCGGTATAGTGCATGACGTACCTCCGAGCTATCGATGAACGGCCGCCGTTTTCAGGCGGCACCGAGTTTCCCGTATTCAAGATGATGGCGCCAAGCCCGTCCACCGGTATTTCGCTTGCCGCTTCGGGTGTTACTCCCACCAAAACGCCGACTAGGCTTGGGCTTTTTGCCCGATCGCCAATTAATTCTTGAATTATGCAATCGATTGCACAATGATCGTGAAAATGCACCATGCGGGCTCCCGGGTCAAGATGCGAAACGGGAGCCGCAAAGAATAAGGCGGAAATCCGTCGATCAACTGAACGCAGGGGGAAGCCGCGAAAATTCCGTCAGCACCCAATTCCCAATGGGCGTCCCCAATTGGCGACATGAGGACGCCATCCGTACGTTTCTTCCAGGCTCCATCAGGAGAGGACCAAACCATTGGCACGAAAAACGAAAACCACCTCCCGATCGTCGGCGAAATCGTCGAGCCGATCCTCGAAGCCGGCCAAGGCCAAGCCGGGCGGCCGGGCGCGTCTGAACGACGATATCGGGGAAGAAAACCGGCTCGATATGTGGCGGCTGCAGCTCGAGGTCCGGCATCTGGAGCAGCGGGCCCATGACCTGTTCCTGCAGAACCTGATCAAGGGGACAAGCCACCTCGCCGTCGGCCAGGAAGCCATCGCCGCCGGCTGCGCGACGGCCATGCGGCCGGGCGACTACACGTTCTGCACCTACCGCGGCCACGCGCATACCCTGGTCCGGGGCGCGTCCATGACCGGCGTGCTCGGCGAACTGATGGGCAAGGAGTGCGGCCTGCTGCAGGGCAAGGGCGGCTCCATGCACCTGACCGACGCCGAAAAGGGTGCCATGGGCTCCTACGCCATCATCGGCGCACACCTGCCGATTGCCGCCGGCGCGGCGTGGGCGGCGCAATACAACAAGACGGGCGCGGTTTCCTTCTGCTTCTTCGGTGACGGCACCACCAACATCGGCGCCTTCCACGAAGCGCTGAACTTCGCCGTAATCTGGAAGCTGCCGGTGGTCTTCGTCTGCGAGAACAACTTCTACATGGAATACACCCCCATCGGCGAAGTGACGGCCGTCGAACATCCGGCGGCGGACCGGGCCGGCGCCTATGGCCTGGAGCCCATCATTGTCGACGGCAACGACGCCGATGCCGTGTACCGGGTCGCCAGGGCGGCGGTCGACAAGGCGGTCGCCGGCGAGGGTCCCTCGCTGATCGAGGCCGAGACTTACCGGCACTACGGCCACTCCCGCGCCGACCCCGCAACGTACCGGCCCGACGAGGAGGTCGAGGAATGGATGGCGAAGGACCCGATCCCCATGTATCGCAGCCGCCTGCTGGAGTTCGGCGTGCCGGAAAAAGTCGTCGGCGATATCGAGAAAAGCGTTCTCAAGGCGGTTGACGATGCAACCGAAGAAGCAAAGGCGTCCCCCGTGCCTCGTGATGAACTTGCGCTTACGGACGTCTGGGCGGATGGAGGCTCGGCATGGCGGAACTAACCTATCGGGAGGCGGTCGCCGACGCGATCGCCCAGGAAATGGAACGCGACGACAAGGTCGTGTTCCTTGGCGAGGACATCGCCAAGGCGGGCGGCGTGTTCAAGACCACCGTCGGGCTCTACGACAAATTCGGGCCCGACCGGGTGCGCGATACGCCGATCTCCGAGCAGGCCATCTTGGGCGCCGCCATGGGCGCGGCGATGACCGGCCTGCGCCCCATCGCCGAGATCATGTTCTCCGACTTCTTCGCGGTCTGCTGGGACATCGTCGTCAACCAGATCGCCAAGACCCGCTACATGACCGGCGGCCAGGTGACCATGCCTCTGGTCATCCGAAGCGCCAACGGCGGCGGTGTCCGTTTCGGGGCACAGCACTCCCAATCCATCGAGAACTGGGCGATGATGATTCCGGGGCTCAAGGTCATTGCGCCGTCGACCCCGGCCGACGTCAAGGGACTGCTGGCGGCATCGATCCGCGACCCCGACCCTGTGATTTTCTTCGAACAGAAATCCCTCTACGGCGACAAGGGCGAAATTCCCGACGGCGAGCACGTGGACGAACTGGGCACCGCAAGGGTGGTGCGGGACGGAACCGACGCGGTCATTTACGCGCTGGCCGCCATGGTGCCGCAGTCGGTCAAGGCCGCGGAAAAACTCGAGGCGGATCTCGGCATCAGGGTATCGGTGGTCGATGTCCGAAGCCTGGTGCCGTTGGATACCCGAACCATCTTCTCCGAGTTCAGGAAATCCGGCCGCGCCTTCACCGTCGAGGAAAATCCGCGCCTTTGCGGCTGGGGCGCCGAAATATCGTCCCTGATCACCGAGGAGTGCTTCTGGGATATGGACCTGCCCGTGACCCGGATCACGACGCCGCATATCCCGCTGGCCTCCGCCGACAACCTCGAGGATCAGATGATCCCGTCGGCGGACCGTATCTATGAAACCGTTCGCGCGGGGCTCGACTGACATGGATGTGTTGATGCCCCAACTCGGGGAAACGGTCTCCGAGGGAACCGTCACCATTTGGCACAAACAGGCGGGGGACGAGGTCGAAGCCGACGAATTGCTGCTGGAGATCGGCACGGACAAGGTGGAGATGGAAATCCCCGCACCGGTTTCCGGTGTGGTCGCCGAGATCCGTGTCGAGGCCGGTTCCACGGTCGATGTCGGAACGACCCTCGCCGTCATCGACGACGGCTCCGTCGCGTCGGAGGCGGCGCCTGCTCCCGCCGCCGAACCGGAACCCGCGGCGGCTCCGGCGCCCGAACCCGCTCCCGCGGCGGCAGCGGCCGGCGCGCCCGATCGCAATCGCAACATGAAGCTTTCGCCGGCGGTTCGGAAACTGATCGGCGACAACGATCTCGATCCCGCGGCCATCGGCGGGACCGGCCGGGATGGCCGGATTACCCGCGCGGATGTCCTGTCGTACCTGAAGGGATCGCCCGCACCGGCGCCGGCGGCGTTGCCGGCGCCTGTCCAATCCCGCCCGCCCGCGGGGCCCGGCGGCAAGACCGTCATTCCATTCGACTACCGGCGCAGGATGACCGCCGAACACATGGTTCGCTCGAAGGCGACGAGCCCGCACGTCCTGCAGGCGGTCGAAGCGGACTTCTCGAACGTCGACAAGGCCCGCCGGTCGATGAGCGCCGAATGGAAGGCCAAGGAGGGCTTCTCGCTGACCTTCATGCCGTTTATCGCCAAGGCGGTGTGCGAAGCCATCCGGGACTATCCCCATATCAATGCGCACGTCGAGGACGAGAGCCTCGTGGTCTACGACGCCATCCATCTCGGCGTTGCCATCGACCTCAATTTCCAGGGATTGGTGGCTCCTGTCGTCAAACACGCGGACCGGCGGTCCGTCCCGGACCTGTCCCGGGCGTTCAACGACCTCGCCCAACGGGCGCGCGGCGACAGTCTCGGTCCCGAAGAGCTGTCGGGCGGCACCTACACCATCACCAACAACGGCTCTTTCGGAACGTTGATTACCGCGCCGATCATCAACCAGCCCCAGGTGGCCATCCTGTCGACCGACGCTATCGCCAAGAAGCCGGTCGCCGTCGACGTGGACGGCGAAGACATGATCGCCATCCGGCCGGTCGGCATGTTGGCGCAATCCTTCGACCACCGGGCCATCGACGGCGCCTATTCGGCTTCCTTCCTGAAACGGGTCAAGGAAATCATAGAAGACCGTGACTGGCCGGCGGCGTTCTGATTTGATCCGGCCGGGTTTGCTCTTCACCTCCGGCGGTGCCGGCTACACTTGAGGTGTGTCTGATGAATGACGCGGTAAAGGGACATCGAATCGGGTGGATTGGCGCCGGGCGCATGGGATTCCCCATGGCGACCCGGCTCATCGAGGCGGGAGCCGACGTCGCGGTCTGGAATCGAACGCGCTCCAAGGCGGAACCCCTGGCCGAAAAAGGCGCCGCCGTCGTCGACACCATTCAGGACCTGGCCGACCGGGACATCGTCTTCACCATGGTCACGGGACCCGAGCAGTTCATCGCCGTGACGCTGGGGGACGGCGGCCTGCTCACCGGCGGGACAACGCCCAAACTGCTCGTCGACTGCTCCACCATCTCCGAGGAGGCGTCCTGGGAGGTCCGGGAAGTCGCGGACAAGGTCGGCACGGCCATGCTGGACTGCCCGGTGAGCGGCAACAATAAAGCGGTCGAGGCGGGCGCGCTGACGCTGGTCGCGTCCGGCGAGGAGAAGGACTATCGGACCGCCCTGCCCTATCTGCAGGCGCTTGGCCGCGGCGTGACCTATGCCGGCGAGGGCACCGGCGCGCGGATCGTCAAGATCTGTCACAACGTCTACCTCGGCGTGATGACCCAGGCACTCGCCGAGGTGCTGATCATGGCGGAAAAAAACGGCGTCAAGCGAAGCGCCACCATGGAGTTCCTGAACAAGGCCTCGGTGGGATCGATGTTTACCCGCTACAAGACCGGCGCGCTGGTGAACCTGGATTTCACCCCGACATTCACCAACCCGCTGCTGTTGAAGGATTTGGATTTGGGCCTGTCGGCGGGCCGCAAGCACGCGGTGCCCATGCCGGTTTCGTCTCTCACCCGGGAGATTGTCCAGAACGCCATCGGCCAGGGTCACACGGAGGATGACTTCGCCTCCATTATCCAGGTGCAGGCGGAAAACTCCGGCCACGAACTGGTGTCGGAGAATCTGGAAGAGCTTCCCGGGATGACCGGCGACTAGCGCGAGATGACTCAATTGTGAATCGAATGGGAATTTCCTTGGCTGGCTTGAGCTGATTCCTTGTCGCGGCGTCAACGCGAAACCCCCCCTCACCCAGCTACGGCTAAGCTCGGCGTTCGCCTCGCTAACCCTCCGCATCCCTCTCCCCCCGAGGGGGGAGAGGGTTTGAGAATAGTCCCCTCTCCCCCTTCTTCAGGGGGAGAGGGTTAGGGTGAGGGGGTCATAAATAAATGGGTGAGGGGGTTGCGCAAACGGCTTCTAAAAGCCGGATGTGCTTCTCAATAGAATCATCACACTCTAGCCAAAATTCAGGCCGGCTTGCCGGTCGATTTGCGGAGGATCAGTTCGGGCGTCATCCTGACGGACCTGGGCGGCGTTTCGGGGTCCTCGATCTGCTCCAGGAGAATGCGGGCCGCCTCCGCGCCTATATCCAGCAACGGCGAATGCATGGTCGTCAGCGGTGGATCGAACTTGCTTGAAAACAGCATGTCGTCATACCCGACGACCGAGATATCCCTGCCGCAGACCAACCCTTTGGATTGAAGTTCGTCGTAGATCCCGATGGCGATCATGTCATTGGCGGCGACAATCGCCGTGAAGTCCCGCCCCGAGGCGAGCAGCCGGCTGGCCGCCCGCCGGCCCTCTTCCTCGGTGAACGCGCCGCAGAACTCCACCAGCCCGGCATCGTATTCGAGATTGTTGGCGTTCAGTCCGCGCACATAACCCTGGTGGCGCTCGAAGCCGGTCGACAGCTCCTGAGGCCCCGCAATGTAGGCAACCCGCCGATGACCGAGCTGCGCCAGATGAGACATAATGGTCTCGCCGCCGGTCACCTCGTCGCTGACCACCGAAGATATGTCGGAATCCGTGGTCTTTCGGACCGCCAGAACCAAGGGTGTCCCTTCGGTGCGGCATTCATCGATCAGCGGGTCGTGACGGCGCGCCGTGGCGATGACGAGGCCATCCACATGACGCTCGCGAAACTTGGCGACGTTCTTGCGTTCGCGCTCGGCGACATTGTCGGTATTGGCGACCATCACGCTGTAGCCCGACGCCTCGAGCACATTGTCGATGCCCTTGATGATGGGCGCGAACGCCGGGTTGGTGAGGTCCGGAACCAGAACGCCGACCGTGAACGACCGATTGGTCCTGAGGCTGTAGGCAAAGGGATTGGGCCGGTAGCCCATCCGGTCCGCCGCCTCGGTGATTTGACGGGCAATTTCACCGGTCACCATGCCGCGGGTCTTGGGATTGAGCGCGCGCGAGACCGTCGATGGGTTGACCCCCACTTCCTCGGCAATATCGCGAAGCGTTACCCGGCTTGATGCCATTGATCGTCAGCCCCCGGAAAAACGGCTCATCTATAACGGTTTTTCTTCTATTCGGGAACCTATGGTATATGCTCTGCAATCGTTTGCATAGATTTTGCCGCCCGGCGTGACGAGGGCGGTCCTTGGAGGAGGAATGGTGTGATGGCCGGAAATCTGAAGGGCTACACGGTTGGCTGGATCGGGACCGGACGCATGGGCTTCGCCATGGCGAAACGTCTGCTGCAGGCAGGCGCGGACGTCTCGGTGTGGAACCGGACCCGTTCCAAGGCGGAACCGCTCGAGGCGTTCGGCGCCACCGTCGTCGACAATCCCTCGGATCTGGCTGACCGGGATATCGTATTCACCATGGTCGCCGGACCTCAGGACGTGATCAACATGACCATCGGCGACGGCGGCGTCCTGTCGGTCGAGGGCGCCGTGCCGAAGCTGCTCATCGACTGTACGAGTATTTCCGAAGAGGCCTCCAAGACCGTCCGCGCGGCGGCCGCCGAACTGGGCTGCAAGATGCTCGATGCGCCGGTGAGCGGCAATGCGAAGGTTGTCACGGCGGGCAAACTGTCCATCGTCGCCTCGGGAGACAAGGATGCCTACGACATCGCCGAGCCGTTTCTCGACGCCATCGGTCAGGGAGTGACCTATGTCGGCGAAGGCGAACTCGCGCGGATGGTCAAGATCTGCCACAACGTCCTGCTGGGCGTGGTTATCCAATCCCTTGCCGAGATCACCATCCTGGCGGAAAAGGGCGGCGTTCCGCGGCATGCCTTCCTGGACTTCATCAACAAGAGCGTCATGGGTTCCATGTTCTCCCGATACAAGACGCCGGCGCTGGTCAATCTCGACTGGACCCCGACTTTCACGCCGGTCCTGTTGCGCAAGGATCTGGATCTGGGCCTGTCGGCGGCGCGCGAACAGGACGTGCCCATGCCGCTGGCGGCAACGGCACGGGACATCGTTCAGACGCTGATCGGCAACGGATACGTCGAGGAGGATTTTGCCACCCTGCTGGAACTGCAGGCCAAGGCCTCGGGGCTGGAACTCGAGCCCGAAAATGTCGACGTACCGACGGGCCTCGAAGAATAGGCGTCTACTTAGTCGATGAACGAGAAGGCGGGATAATCCTGCCAATCGCTCCAGACCCGCGGCCCCGTGGCCAAGGGCGCGGACACGCTGTCGCATCGGCGCCGGATATCTGCAAGACCGCGGGCCGTCTGGTCGTGGCAGTAATCGGCAAGCGCCTTGCGTGAACCGAAGGCGCGGGCATCGACGGCGGGGTGGAATCGGATTTCCAATATTACCCCCTCACGCCCGAGGATATTCCACAGGTGCGGCACCAGCGTGTCGTCGCCCACCCAGGCGTAGGCACGGCGCTCCGCGGCTGTCAGGGGCTGGCCATCCGGGTTGCGGACATAGCTGATCGTGACCGGCTGAACCGCCGCGTGGATTCCCGGCGCAAGATTGAAGGGCGCCTGAAACAACGAGCTCTTGAACGGCCGGACGGTATCACCTTCGGTGCTGGTGGCCTCGGGGAATATGATCACACTCCTGCTGAGCGCAAGTTGGCCCGAGACGGCATCCACGTGGCTGGCCGTTTTACTCGTCTCGCGGTCAATGAATATGGTCCCTGCCAGCTTGGCCAGGTAGCCGATACCCGGCCAGTTGGATACGTCCGCCTTGGCGACGAATACGGCATCCAGGCGAGAGGCCAGAGCGGGAATATCCAAATACGAAATGTGATTGGAGGCCACCAAGGTCGATTTTTCGCGGGCCGGCGCCCCGACCGCCGATACCCGGATTCCCGCGATCCGGCAGGCGGCCCGGTGCCATGCCTGCACGACCTTCGGCCTCCGGGAACCCGCAAGAAAATAAACCGGGTGCAAAATGACCGTAACCCCTGCCAAAGCGATGATTCGAATGATCGCGCGGAGGGTGGGCCGCATCAGGCCTGGGTCCTTTCGGGACCGGTTTTCAGAATCCCCGACGCTATCTTGTCTTCGAATTGATAGTGCTTTGCATACCGCTTGGGGACGTTCTCGGTCTCCACCAACAGGCACACGTCCACGGTATTGAATACGTCATCGATGACCGCACCGTCGCCGATGACGCCGCCCAGGCGAAGGTAGCCCTTGATCAACGGCGGCATCTCCCGGAGCGCCTGTCGCATGTCCACCTGCTCCTTGGGCATCCGGTCCATCTTGACGTAGCGCTCGTCCAGCGCCCGCGGGCGCCAGTCCGCCGGCGCCGAATGGTAATAGTAGAGGTACGACAGAGCGCGGGCCATCTGATCCAGATCGATCCCGGGGAAGCTGGCACAGCCGAACATGAGGGTGATTCGGTTGTCCATCAAATAGTCCGAGATACCCTTCCACAGCAGCTGCAGGACGGCGCGATCCCGGAACGCCGGGTCGACGCATGACCGGCCCAGTTCCAACACTTCTCCCGGATATTTCTTCAATGGATCCAGGTCGAACTCGGCGGCCGAGTAGAAGCCGCTGGTTTCCACGGCCCGAGACCGCCGCAGCAGCCGATAGGTGCCGACAATTTCGGGGGACGCCTCCCGGACCGTTTGATCGACCACCAGGAGATGGTCGCAGAAATCATCGAACCGATCGAAATCGAGTTTCTGCCGCGCCATTTCCTCGGACGGCGTGGCGCCCATGTTCTCGTAGAATACGCGGTACCTCAGCGCCTGGGCCGCCCGAACATCCTCGGCGGTCTCGGCAAGGCGAACAGTCAAATTGGCCGCAACATCTTGTGTCATTTGTGCCAACAGCCTCCAAATATGACCAGAAGCGCGTTACGTCGCACAACTTCGGAGACACTATTGTTGCACTCCGGCGAAAGGATTTTGACATTTCTGGCCGCTTTCGGCAAATCACACCCGATTGAAACCCCCGGCGCCGCCAACGGCCCGCGGACCAGGCGGACAAAAGGCCCGCCGGCCTGGACATTATTTAACATGTTAAGTAAAATTTGGGCTCATACCCGACGTGGATGGCGAGGAGGAACGAATGTCGAGTGACCTGGATTGGCTGAAGGGTTCGGCGCCGCCGATCATCACCCCCTTCAGGAACGGCGAATTGGATCTCGATGCCTATGCGGGTCTGGTCGAGTTCCAAATCGGCCATGGGTCCCACTGCATCCTGGTCAACGGAACCACCGCCGAACCGTCGACCATGACCGTGGCGGAGCGCAACCGGACGGTCGACACCGCGATCGGAATCGCCAACGGAAAAGTCCCGATCGTCGCCGCCACCGGATCCCAGTCCCTGGCCGAAACCAGGGAATTGACCCGTCATGCGGTCGAGGCCGGCGCGGATGCGCTGCTGATCGTCACGCCCTATTACATCCGCCCGCCGCAGCGGGGCATCATCGAATACTATCTGGACGTCACGAAGGACTACGACACGCCGTGGATGATCTACCACATTCCCGGCCGCGCAGCGGTGTCGGTCACCCTGGACACGGTCAAGGAACTGAAGGACCGCTCGCCCGGCTTCGTCGGCATGAAGCACGCCGTAAACGACCTCGGCTTCGTCACCGAGTGCCTCGACGCCATCCCCGAATTTCGCGTCTTCGTCGGCCTCGAGGAACTCAGCTACCCGATGCTGTGCATCGGCGCCGCCGGCTTGATGAATGCAGTCGGAAACCTGCGGCCCGACCTCCTGTCGCAAATGTGCGAGGCGGCCTGGGCCGGCGATATGAAGACCGGACGGGATCTGCACCAGCGCCTGTTGGAGCTCAATCAGTCGGTGTTTTTCGACACCAACCCCATTCCCATCAAGTACATGATGAAACGCATGGGGTTGATGCCGACCAACGAGCACCGGCTGCCCATGATGCCGGCAACGCCGGAGCTGGAGAAGCGATTGGACGGCGTGCTGGAGCGGGCCGGCCTGATCTGAGGCGGCGGGACCGTGAATAGCCCGGTCTTCTATAATCTGGTTCCGGCGGCTATAAGGCCCTTATCCAATTGATAACCTCATTATGAGGGGGCAATACAAATGGACGCCGTGCTGAGGGACTACAACTACGTCAACTGGGTGCCGGACCCGTCGGAGTTCGTGCGCTTCGCCAATGAAGCGCCGAAGGCGACGTCCCGCGCGCCCTCTTTCCCGCTCGAGGACCTGGAGACCGGCGAGACGGTCCAGATGAAGGAGTTGTGGAAGGGCAACATCGCACTGATCGAGTTCGGCTCGTTCACATGACCTTACTGCGCGATGGCGGGCGAGGAGATGGAGGCTCTCGCCGCCCGCTACGCCGACCGGGCCGTGCGCTCGGTATTCATCTACACCCGGGAAGCCCATCCCGGCGAAAATTTCGATTTCCACTCCTCCATGGATGACAAGCGGGCGAATGCGCGCGCGTTCAAGGAGCATTCGGACATCAAGCGGCAAATCCTGCTCGACAGCCTCGACGGCGGCGCCCATCGGGCCTACGGCACCGCGCCCAATATGACCTGGATCATCGGACGCGGCGGTTTCGTGTTCTACAAATCCGCCTGGACCGCGGTGAAGGACGTCGAGGAGGCACTGGTCAACGCCATCGATTTTCAGGAGAACCGGATCAAGAACGAGTGGGTGCCGTTCTATTCGGAACGTGCCGCCTGGAGCTACCGCGACCCCGGCAAGTTCAAGGAAGGCCTGGAAAGGGCCGGACCCAAGTCGGTCGGGGACTATGCGGCGCTTGCGGCGAAGCGCAAGGCGGCACAAAAGGCCGACCCGGAGGCCATGCGGATCGTTCCCGGCAACTTCTACAGGCCCGAGGAAGATTGACCCGGCAGACCCCCCATGGGTTCAATGACGGGGCGGTGCCGGAGCTGGAAAAGCGATTGGACGGGGTGCTGGAGCGGGCTGGCCTGATCTGAGGCGGCGGGACCGTGAATGGCCCGGACTTGCGCCGGGGTATGACGCACTCCTTTTGGTCACGTTCCAATCGTCATGCCCCGCCTCCGTGCGGGGCATCCACGTTGTTCTGGATACCCCGGACTTGCGCCGGGGTATGACGGGATAGAGGGCTCCACAACACGCGTCATGCCCCGGCTTGTCCGGGGCATCCACGCTTTACGGGGCAGCGCTACACATGGATGGCCGGGTCCGGGCCCGGCCATGACGAGCTTCATTTGGCGCTGGGACTGGCATCAGGCAGCCGATCGCACATATTGAATCGCACACATTGATAGGGAAGCATGGTTCGCGGGCTTCGCCGCATGGTTTCGCCCCATGATTTTACCTGGGGTTCCCGCGCACAAAAATGCGCTCAAAGGCACCGAATTGGAATTTAACCAAGTCATCAAATGTCCATAAATGCCCATAAATGCCTATACCAGCCCACACGATCGGGCCGAATCCGAAATTTGCGTTGGAACCAAATTCCAAGGTCGGCGCGCCTCACCGTCTCACCGTCTCCGTGGTTCAGGAATTGGAAATCGACATGAGCGAAGTCTACGTCGTGGCCTACATCGAGGTCCTCGCCGCCCGATCGGATGCGGCGGCCGACGTTATCCGTCACCACGCGGCGGTATGCGCGCAGGAACTGGGTGAGGTCGGCTTCCGCGCGCTCACCCGGGCCGGCCATCCCGGCCAGTTCGCCCTGTTGGAGACGTGGAGCGGCGAAGCCGCCCGTTCGGCCCACGTTTCGTCCAGCCACGTCGGCGAGTTCCGGAACGGCCTGGAGCCCCTGTTGGCGGCGCCCTACGACGAACGGGTTCATGCTCCGTTGTCGGTCACCGGCTATTCGGGCAAATCCGGCGGCTTCACCTACGTCATTACCCATATCGACGTCACCCCGCCCAACACAGACGAAGGCGCTACGCTGGTTACCGCCCACTGCGAGGCGACCCGAAGCGAAGACGGCAATGCCGGGTGTGTTGCGTTCAGCCAGTCCGGCCGTCCCAATCACATGTCCTTGGTGGAGACCTGGGAAAACACCGGCGCCCGGCACGCTCATACCGGACGAGACGCCACAATTGCCTTTCGGCGTGCAATCGCCCCCCTCTCCGGGGCACTATATGACGAGAGAGTTTACGAGGCCCTGACATGAGCCAATCGAAACAAACCCATAGGACGGCGACCCACTGGGGCGCCTACGAAGTCGATGTGGAGGACGGCAAGGTCCAGGCCCTGCGGCCGTTCGATCAGGACCCCGACCCCTCGCCCATCGGCGCCGGTATGCCCGAGGCCGTCGACGACGCGGTCCGGATCCCGCAACCGATGGTGAGAAAGGCGTGGCTCGACAACGGCCCCCTCGGCCACGGCGGCGGCCGGGGCAACGGGCCGTTCGTCGCGGTCTCCTGGGACCGGGCGCTCGACCTGGCCGCGGGAGAGATCGACCGTATCCGCAAGGAACACGGCAATGGCGCCATCTATGCGGGGTCCTACGGCTGGTCGAGCGCCGGCCGGTTCCATCATGCGGTCAGCCAACTCCACCGCTTCATGTCGGCGGCGGGCGGCTACGTGGCGAGCAGGGAAACCTACAGCCTGGCCGCGGCCGAGGTCATCCTGCCGCACATCGTCGGGATGGGCGCCTTCGAGCAAATGGACACCAACACGCCGATGAAGATGCTGGCCGAACATACCGAGCTGTTCGTCTGCTTCGGCGGCATCCCGCTCAAGAACACCCAGGTCGAAGGCGGCGGCATGGGCCGGCATCACATGCCCGAAGCGCTCAAGCTGTGCGCCAAGCGGGGCGTCAAATTCGTCAACATCTCGCCGATCCGCAGCGATCTCGACGACATGGTCGGTGCCGAATGGCACCATCCCCGGCCGAATACGGATGTGGCGATCATGCTGGGCATGGCCCATGTGCTCTACACGGAGGGTCTGCACGACCGGGCGTTCCTCGACAGATACTGCGCCGGGTTCGACAAATTCGTCCCCTACCTTACCGGCGAGAGCGACGGGAAACCCAAGACGCCCCAATGGGCCGCCGAAATCAGCGGCATGGAGGCGGACGCCATCGCCTCGCTGGCGCGGGAAATGGCCGCCAAGGTGACGCAGTTGAACCTGAGCTGGTCCTGCCAACGCAGCGATCACGGTGAACAGGCCTTCTGGATGGCGGTAACGCTCGCCGCCATGCTGGGCCAAATCGGCACTCCCGGCGGCGGCGTCGGATTCGGATACGGCGCGGTCAATTTGATCGGCCGCCAGCGGACCACGGTCGCCAAACCGACCTTCCCGCTGCTGCCGAACGAGGTGCGGGACTTCATCCCCGTCGCCCGGGTCTCCGATATGCTGCTCAACCCGGGCGGCGCCTATCATTACAACGGCATGGACCGGGTCTATCCGGACATTCGGATGGTCTATTGGTGCGGCGGCAACCCGTTCCACCATCACCAGGACATCAACCGGCTGGTCCGGGCCTGGCAGAAACCGGAAACCGTCATCGTCCATGAACCGTGGTGGAACGCCAACGCGCGGCACGCCGACATCATCTTCCCCGCCGCCATCATGCTGGAACGCAACGACATCGGCGTTTCGCGAACCGACAGCTACATGTTCGCCATGCAGAAAGCGATCGAACCCTTTGGCGACTCGCGGCCCGACTACCAAACGTTTTCGGGTCTTGCCGAGCGCCTGGGCTGCGGCGAGGAATTTACCGAGGGCCGGAGCGAGCAGGAATGGATCGAGCACATCTATGACCGGTTCCGCCAGGCCGCCAGCGAAAGCGGCGTCGAGACGCCTTCCTTCGAGGAGTTTTGGGAGGCCGGGCACTTCCAGCTGCCCGAACCGGACCCGCAGCCGTACATGGGCGCTTTCCGGGCGGATCCGGAAGGATCGCCGCTGCACACGCCGACGGGCAGGATCGAGATATTCTCCGAGACCGTCGATAGCTTCGGCTACGACGACTGTCCGGGCCATCCGGTATGGCAGGAACCCGTGGAATGGCTGGGCGGCGCGCTCACCGGCACCTACCCGCTGCACCTGATCAGCAACCAGCCGCACACGCGGCTGCACAGCCAGTTCGACAACGGCGGTTACTCCCAAGGCAACAAGGTGAAGGGACGCGAGCCCATGCATATCAGCCCGGAAGATGCCGCCGCGCGCGGCATCGAGACCGGCGATATCGTCCGGCTCTACAACGACCGGGGAAGCTGCCTCGCGGGCGCCGTCGTTACCGGCGAAATCCGCGCCGGCGTCGTGCGCCTGCCCACCGGCGCGTGGTTCGATCCCATGGAACCCGGCGTGCCCGGAAGCCTGGACGTCCACGGCAATCCCAACGTCCTGACACCCGATAAGGGGACATCCAAGCTGGCCCAAGGACCGTCGGCCATGTCGGCGTTGGTCGAGGTGGAGAAATTCGACGGCGACGTTCCGCCGATCCGGGCCTTCACACCGCCTGAAATCGTTCAAGAATCCGTGTAAACCGGCTGGCGCGTCACCGAGCACCTGCCTAAGTGAGACGCAAGCGACGGGATCAGCCAGCCCCGGCGTTTTGCTTATGAAGTCCGGGAGGAGCAGATGTCATGAAACGCAGCATTCTCGCCGCCGCCGTTCTGGCCTTCGCGATTTCCCCCGCTGCCGCACAAGTCTTCAAGACCGAGCTGCACGACGTCACCGTGGAGACGGTTGCCGCGGGCTTCGCTCACCCCTGGGGCCTGGCCTTCCTGCCGGACGGTTCCATGCTGGTCACGGAACGGGATGGCGACCTCAACCTGGTCGGCGCGAACGGAAAAACCACCAAGGTCGCCGGCGTTCCAAAGGTTTGGGCCGGCGGACAAGGCGGGCTGATGGATGTGGTCGCCGATCCCGGCTTTGCCGGCAACCGGACCATTTTCCTCAGCTATTCCGAGCCCTCCGCCGATGGCGACGATGCAGGCACCGCGGTTGCCCGCGCGCGAATCGTCCTCAGCCAGACGCCGCGGCTCCAAAAGGTTCAGGTCATTTTTTCCATGAAGCGGAAAAGCGGCGGCGGACGGCACTTCGGCTCGCGTATCGTGATTTCGCCGGACAAGAAACTGTTCATCACCACGGGCGATCGCGGCGAGAGGAAACGCGCCCAGGACCCCATGGATCACGCCGGAAAGGTGCTGCGCATCAATCGGGACGGGTCGATCCCGGCCGACAATCCCTTCGCCGACGGCGCGAAGGGCCTGCCGGAAATATGGTCCATCGGCCACCGCAACGCACAAGGCGCCATCTGGAATCCGCGGACGCAATCTCTCTGGACCGTCGCCCACGGCGCCCGGGGCGGCGACGAAATCAACCGCCCCGAAGCCGGAAAGAATTACGGCTGGCCGGTCATTTCCTACGGCAAGCACTACTGGGGCGGTTCCATCGGCGAAGGCACCGCCAAGCCGGGCATGGAGCAGCCGGTCTATTTCTGGGATCCGTCCATCGCGCCGTCCGGCATGGCGTTCTACACCGGTGATGCGTTCCCCCGCTGGAAGGACAACATCTTTGTCGGCGCCCTCAAGTTCCGGCTGCTGGCCCGCCTGGAGGTGAAGGACGGCAAGGTGGTCAAGGAGGAGCGTTTGTTTAGCCGTGCGTTCGGGCGGGTCCGGGATGTCCGGCAGGGACCGGACGGCTTCCTCTACCTGCTTACCGACGAGGGAAACGGCAAGCTGCTCCGGGTAAGGCCGCCGGGCACTACCTAACATATTGAGCGGGCGGCTTTTCCGGGCCACACTCGGTCCCGATGAGCCCGCTCGACCAATCCCCCAACATGCTCCCGCCGGTGCGGCAACTTCCGCCGTTTCGGCTGTTCCGGCCGGCCACGCCCGCCGAAGCCATCGAGATTCTGGGGTCCGAGGAAACGCCGCCCGTCTGCTACGCAGGCGGTACCGATTTGTGCCTGTCGGTTCACCAAGGCCGTTCCGTTCCGTCACTCCTGACACTCAATACTCTCGACGGTTTGCGCGGCGCCGAGGTCCGAAACGGGACGCTGGCGATCGGCGCCCTTGCGACCCTGGACGAGCTGAGGACCCATGATCAGGTGACGGCGATCCCCGGATTGGCCGAGGCGTTGGGCGCCATCGCCAATGTCCGCATCCGGTTCCGGGCGACCATCGGCGGCAACGTCATCGCCCGGCGGACGGCTTACGAAGTACTGATCCTGCTGGCCGCCCTGGATGCCCGGTTGATCCTCGAGTCTTCGGCCGGCCGGCGAGAGCTGAGGGCGGCCGATATCTGGACGGCCGGGAATCTGGATCGCTCGCTGCTGACCGAAATTGAAATCCCGCTGACCGACGGCCTGGCGCTCGATTACGACCGGACTCTCCGGCCGTGGATGACCCAGGCCGCCGCGACGGGCGGGATCGAGCGGGTCGCGGTGGGCACCCGGTTCCTCCGGCCGGCGCTGCTGTCCGGCGATCCAGGCGACGCGGCCGAGTCCCGGTTTTCCGGCCTTCCGGTCGAATTCAACGACGTGCTGCTGACCCGCGACTATGTAGCGGGAACGGGTGCGGCACTGCTGAAACGGCAGCGGGCCCGGCTGGCAAAGGAATGATTGGTGAGCGATACCGTCTCCATCACCTGCACCGTCAACGGTGAGCCCGTTGCAGCCGAGGTGCCGACCTCGGCCACGCTCGCCGACTTCGTCCGCGAGACCTGCGGGCTGACCGGCACCAAGATCGCCTGCGGCCACGCGGTCTGCGGAGCCTGCACAATCCACCTCGATGGCGTCCCCGTATCGTCGTGTTCGGCCTATGCCTTCGAGGCCGACGGATCGGAAATTCGGACGGTCGAGGGCCTGGAGGACGCCGACGGCGAACTCGATCCCGTGCAGGCGGCCTTCGCCGATCTCAGCGCGTTCCAGTGCGGCTACTGCACTCCGGGAATGATCATGCTGGCCCGGGCGCTGCTGGACCGGGACCCCAACCCCTCCGACGAGACCATCCGAAAGTGGTTGAGCTCCAACATCTGCCGCTGCACCGGCTATGAGCTGATCGTCGAGGCGGTTGCCAAGGCCGCGAAGGCCGCGAACCCGGGACCAACGCGATGAACGAAAGCACTCGCCTCGATGTTGTCGGCCGGCCGGCGCGGCGCAAGGACGCCGGGGAGAAGGTGCGCGGCAAGGCCGGCTATACGACCGACATATCGCTGCCCGGCATGCTGCACGCCAAGGTGCTGCGGAGCGCGATCGCCCATGCCCGGCTTGCCGGCATAGATGCCTCGGCCGCCCGCGAGTTGCCCGGCGTTCATGCCGTTCTGACCCGCGACGAGATCGGCGATGATATCGCGCCGACCTACGGCTATTTCATCAAGGATCAGCCCATCGTCGCGTTGGACAAGGTGCGCTACCAGGGCGACACGGTGGCGGCGGTCGCCGCCGAAACCGAGGCCATCGCCGATGCAGCGCTCCGCTTGATCGAGGTCGAGTACGAAGAACTTCCGCCGGTCGCCTCGATCGAAGACGCGCTCTCCGACGGCGCGGCCGAACTGTTCGAAGAGGCGCCCATGGGGATCGTCCCAGCCTATGGCACCGGCGCCTCGGCCGAGCTTCGCCCCCGGCCCAACGTTTGCTACCAGTTCAACTACGAGACCGGTTCGCCCGATGTCTTCGAGACCTGCGACCATGTTTTCGAAGACACCTTTCATTTCTCCCGCATGCAGCATTTCCACCTGGAACCCTTCGCCGCGGTCGCCCAATGGCTGGACGGCGACAGGATCGAAGTGTCGACCAGCTGTCAGAACCCCTTCCCGCTCCGCAAGGAACTGGGCCGGGTGTTCAAGGTGCCCGAGAACAATATCAGCGTCCGCGTCCCGTTCGTGGGCGGCGGCTATGGCGCGAAAAACAACTGCAAGGCGGAACCCATCGCCATACTGCTCGCGCGGATGACCGGCCGGCCGGTCCGGTTCGCTCTCACCCACGATGAAAACTTTCTCACCAACACCCAGCACGCGGCGATCCTGAAACTGAAGACCGGGGTGATGAACGACGGCACGCTGGTTGCCCGCGACAGCGAGATTTTCCTGGATTCCGGCGCCTACTCCGATGCAAGCCCGTTGGTCGCCGAGAAGGCCGGTTACCGGATTCCCGGGCCCTACCGTTACCGGCACCTCCGGACGTCCTGCTACTGCGTCATGACCAATACGGCGCCCGCCGGACCATTCCGGGGTTTCGGCGGCACCCAGACAAGCTGGGCGTGCGAGTCCCAGATGGACATGATCGCCGGCCGCCTGGGAATCGATCCCCTTGAATTTCGCATGAAGAACCTGATCGATCTCGGCGAGCCGTTCGTGCCCGGCGAAAGCGGCATGGACAGCGACCTCCGCGAGGGACTGGAATTGGTCGCCCGCGAAATCGGCTACCGCGAGCGCAAGAAAAATCCCGTCCCCAACCGGGGGGTCGGCCTGGCGCTCGGCTTCAAGGACGGCGGCGGGGTGAACAAGCCGGCACAGGCCCGGGTCAAGGTGTCCACTTTCGGCGATATATTCCTTCATTGCGGCACGGTGGAGATCGGCCAGGGCGCTCATTCGGCGCTCTCCGCCGTCGTCGCCGAAATATTGGGCGCGCCGGCGGGACGGGTCCGTTACATGCCGATCAATACCGACCACACGCCGTTCGACCAGGGCACGAATGCCAGTTCGGCCATTTCGGTGATGGGCCAGGCCGTGGAAAGGGCCGCCCGGTCACTCAGGGCGCAAGTGCTGGATTTCGCCGCCGACCGCCTGGGCGCGGAGCCGCAAGACCTCGACCTCGAGGATTGGCACATTCGCAAGGGCAATGAAGCCCTGCCGCTGGCGCCGATGATCATGGGATATTTCGGCGGCACGGGCTGGGAATTCGCCGCCGACGGCTTCCACAAGGCGGAGACCGACCATGCCGCGCCCCTGGAGACCCAATGTGTCTTCTGGGAGCTGGGCTGGGGGGCCGCGGATATCGAGGTGGACCCCGACACCGGTCTCATCACCGTCCACAAGCTGGTGGTTTCGGGAGACGCCGGCCAAGCCATCACCCCCCTCGTCTGCCGGGGACAGGACGAAGGTGCGGCGGTCATGGGCCTGGGTCAGGCCTTATTCGAGGAAATGGTCTACGACGGCACTCGGCTCATGAACGGCAATGCGCTCGCTTACCGCGTGCCCATGGCCCAGGACCTGCCCCAGGAATTCGTCTCCATCACCCAGGAGCAGGGGCACGGGCCCGGCCCCTTCGGCGCCAAGGGAATGGGCGAAGGCGGCATGCTGCCGGTTGCGCCGGCTATCGCCAATGCGCTGTTCGACGCGACAGGGGTGCGGGTGGCCGCCCTGCCGCTGTCCCCGCCGCGGGTAAAGGCGGCGCTGGAGAATAAATCTTAAGAGTTCTTGGGCGGCGGCGGGCCGCCGAAAGGTTTTTTGAACGGTCCCACCGACAACATGTCCACTTCGACCACGGCCGGGCCGTCGACCGCAATGGCTTCCGCGGCCGCTTCGGCAAAGGAGCCGGTGTCCTTGACGAGCCGGTGGGGCAGACCGATGGCGGCGCACAGCGCCGCAAAATCCGGGTTCCGCATGTCCGCGAAATAATGCCGGCCGCCGAACTTGGCGTCCTGGATGTTCTTGATCACCCCATAACCGCCATCGTTCATCAGAATAATGGCGAGATCCGCTTTCTCTTGAACGGCGGTCGCCAACTCGCTGACGCACAACATGAGGCCGCCGTCGCCGGTGAGCAGAACCGATTTTCGGCCGGGTGCCGCCACCGCCGCGCCGACCCCCATGGGAACCCCCTGTCCGATTCCGCCGCCCAGCGCATGAATACCATCGTGAGGGCCATGAATCCGAAACAGCCTGTTTCCCCAGGTGCTGTTGGACAGCGTGATGTCCCGCACCCAGGGCGCATTTGCCGGCGTTACGCTCTGCAATGCGGCGCAAATGTCCGCATATGGTCCCAATTCGTCCCGCATTCGCTCTTCGGCCGCCGCTTTGGCCTCGGCAAGGTCCCGTGCGTAGGAATTGTCGATCTTCGGCCCGTCGGCAAGCCGTTCCGCGAGACCTTCCAGCACAAGAGCCGTGTCGGCGCAGATAAACTGTGAGCTCTCGAAACACCGGTTCTTGGACGCCGGGTCGGCATCTATCCGTACCAATGTCCTCGGGAACGGAAGCGTGTAGTTGCGCGTCTCGTTGCCGCGAAGACGCGAGCCCGCCACGACAACGGCATCCAAGGTCTCGTAGAACGCTTCGGATTCGGGCGTCATGTTGAATGCGCCGAGGCTCAGGGGGTGATCCTCGCTGACGACCCCCCGGCCGTTCACCGAGGTCACCACGCCAACGCCCTTGTTCATCAGTCTGGCGACCGCGTCACCGGCGTGACGGGCACCGCCGCCGAGCCACAGCAGCGGCCGCCTGGCTTCCCGCAAGGTTGCCGCCAGCTCATCCAGGTCCGCCGGGTCCGGCCGGATCAACGGCACGTCCAGGGGTGAAACGTCATCGGGAACCTCCACCGCGGCCGCCTGGACATCCGCCGGAATCTCCACGCTCACCGGCCCGTTGGGGGCCGTCAGCGCCATTTGCGCCGCGATGCGCAGCACGTCCAGCGCCTCTTCCGGCCTCGAAATGCGGAACGCGGCCTTCGAGACGGCCTCCAGCATTTTCAACTGCGCCTTTGCCTCGTGGATGTAGGCCATGCCCTTGTCGAGGTAGGGCCTATCGATCTGACCGGTAATGTGCAGCAGCGGTGTTCCGGCGGTCTCCGCCTCGACCAGCGCGCCGGCGCCGTTACCGGCCCCCGTGCCGGTGCTTGTGAAACAGACGCCCAGGCGATTGCCGGCCCGCGCATAGGCGTCCGCCATGTTGACCGCGCCCGCCTCGCCCCGGCTTGGGACGAATCGGATTTTTCCGGCACGGCCGATTGCATCCAGGATCGGCATGTTGTGGATGCTGATGACGCCGAAGGCGGCGTCGACGCCGCCGGCGTGGAGAAACGCCGCGACGAGGTCGCCGACAGTTTTTTGTTGATCAGGCAAAGCGGGACACGCCTCCGGCGACTTCCATCTGCACGCCTGTGATGAACGATGCCTGGCTGGACGCCAGGAACAGAATGGCGGCGGCGACTTCCTCGGGCCTGCCGAAACGGCCAAGCGGGATGCCCCGATCCTTTGCCAGATCCTCGAACCATTCGTCCATGGAAACACCCTCGGGTGCGCGCTTCTTGAATCGGTCTTCCCACTGGCCGGTGGTGATGGTCCCGACCAGGATGGAATTCACCCGAATTCCCTTTGGCGCGAATTCGGTGCTGAGGGATTTCACCAAGTTCAGGATACCGGCCCGAGCCGAGGCGGTGGCCACAAGGTGCGGCTCCGGCTGGCGGGCGAGAAGCGAATTCACCATGACGACGGCACCCGCGCCGGAGGCTTCGAGATCGGGCAGAAACGCCCGGATCGGATTGATGACACTGAAGTATTTGAGCTCCAGTTCCGCCCGCCAATCGTCGTCCGTGGTTTCGGCAAAGGTCGCCCAGCGGGCCTGACCGGCATTGTTGATCAGGACATCCGCCTTGCCGAAGGTCCGGGCGACGGAGTCGCGAAACCCGGCGACCGCGTCCTTGTCCAGCACGTCGCAAGGCTCGGCGTGGACCCGGTCTCCGTGGACCGCCTCGAGCGGATTCAGCGCCTCATTCAGCCGGGCTTCGTCGCGGGCGAAAAATGCCACCTTTGCGCCTTCGTCGAGCAGCGCCCGGACGGTCGCGAGGCCGATCCCCGAAGAGCCCCCGGTCACCACCGCGACCCGGCCGGTAAATCCCAAATCCATGTCTAGTCGAGCCCCTTCAGGAAAGCTTGAACGGCATCGTTGAAAACGTCCGGCCCCTCCACATAGCAGGCATGACCGAGCCCGGCGAGGCCGACATAATGCGCACCCGCGATCCCGGCGGCCACCCGCTTGCTGCCCTCGTCGGGGGTGATCACGTCTTCATCCCCGCAGAGCACGAGAGTCGGACACCGAATGCCCGGCGTGTCGGCGAAGATATCGGATCGCGCCAGCATATGTGTCGCCGCCTCGTAACCCGCCGGCGTCACTTCGGCCATGGTTTCCTTGATGCGGACCCGCAGTTCGAGGCCGGCCCGTTCGGTCAAGAGCCGCGACGAGCGTTTTTCCGCAAGGCCCCTGGGGCCCAGTTCCCGAATGTCCGCCAGCCGGTTCCGGATGGTGTCCGGGTAATCGGCCTCGGTGGCGCTTCCATAACCCAGTGCGCAACTGGCAAGGATCAAGCCGTCGAGTTTGCCGGGATGGCGCGCGGCGAAGGACGCCGCCATCAGGGCGCCGAGGGAATGACCGATGAGCGAGCAGGACACGATGCCCAGAGCCCCCAGGAAGCCGTCAAGCGCGTCGGCGTAGTCGTTCGCCGTCGGTGTCGGGGCGGGCAGCGGCGAAGAACCGCCATAGCCGGGCGCGTCCCAGGCCATCACCCGATGATGCGCCGAAAGCGCGGCGAGTTGACCGGACCAGCCGGACCCGTTGGACCCTATGCCATGCAGCAGCAGGACCGCGCCGCCACGGCCCATGTCGTAGTAGGAGATTTCGAGCCCGCCGGCGTCGGTCGTCTTTGGCGGCGGCATGTCCACGAGGATCGTCACGGCGCCGGTCGCTTACATCTTTTGCCGGCGGGTGGCCGCGTCTATGCCGCCGGCGACCGCCCATTCGGCGAAATTCTCAGGCGTCCGGGCACAGTCGCGGGGCTTCCACTTCGCGGTGACGTAATCGACGTCGGAGTAGTATTCGATCAGCCCGCCGCACGGATTTTCCACGTACCAGAAGTAGGCCGACGAAATAGGATGCCGTCCGGGTCCGATGGCGGTCTTCCAGCCTTTCCTCGCGATATGGAGACCGCCGCCGAATATCTCATGAAGATCACGCACCTCGAAGGCCGCATGATTTAGGCTGGCGCTGCCGTCCTTCGTCTCGAGCAGAAAGAGGTTGTGGTGCTCGCCTTCCGGCCTGCAGCGGAGAAAGACCGCGTCTCCCGGATACCGGTCGGACAGGTGAAACCCCAGTACTTCCCGGTAGAAGCGCTCCGCCGGTTCGAGGGCGGGGACGTTGAAGACCACGTGGCCCAGCGAAACCGGCCGGGCCCGGTCATAGATCGTGCTCGCCTGATCGATTCGCGCCCGGTCGCCGACCATGTTCATCGGCGTGCCGCGCACCTTGACCTTGCGTTTCCTGCTCAGGCGAAAGCCGATCCCCAGGCCCGCCGGATCCGTGCACCGCAAGGTCCCGGCCCTCTCGGTAAACTCGATGCCGTTGGCCGCCAATGACCGCCTGAGGCGATCGAGTTCGGCCCTGGACGAGACGCCCCAGATGACCTCACGGGCCGTTGCGCCCCGGCAAATGGCCTTGGGCAGCGATTTGTCGCCGCGCGGTTTGATGATCACCTGGCTGCCGTCCAGGGTCTCGTAGGCCGCGCCCGCATCGCTTGCGCGCAGCCGTTTCAGACCCCAGTCGGCAAGGAACCGCCGGCATTTGTCCATGTTGGTGACGCCGTAGGTGATGGCATCAATTCCGGTGATGGCCACTGATTCGTTCTCCAAAATTCAGATAACGGTCGTCGCCGCCATGTTGGCCAATCCGCGAGCGACGCTGAGGGCGGTCAACATGGATGTCTTCAGGTTTTCAGGAATCGGATTGCCCTTGAGTTCGATCCTGAATGAACCGGCGACGCCTTCCGCTTCGATCTCGTGGATATTGCAGTCGGTGGTTGGATCGGCGCACAGCTCGACCTGTGTATCGTCGAACCCAATGCCGGCCAGCGCCACCGTTGCCGCCACATTGGCGTTCTTTGGATACAGCCGCGCGGCGTCCCGGGCGTCGCCCTGATAGAAGGTCGTCGCCGAACTGAGATTGCCAAGGTCGCATAACGATTCCGCGGGCGTCCCCATCCAGGCCGCCGGCGGTTTGCGTGACCGGTAGGTGACGCTGGTCAGACCCGCAATGCGCGCGGCCGAGAGCGCGTCGACGGCCCCGATGGCGCCCGAGGGCAGGATCAGGTGTGCACCTCCCTCCCGGGCGGCGCGCACCAGACGCTCGTGGCGGTCCCGGTCGGAAAGCGAGCCGATCGACACCACCATCAGATCGATGCCCGCCCGGAGGATGGCTTCACCGTAATCGTCGACCGCCGTGTGCCCCGCGCATTCCGCAACGATGGTGGGCCCGGCGGCGACAAAGGAGTCCAGCGTTTCATAGAGCGGCACCCCGTCGCCCAATGCCTGGCGGGCGGCGTCACAACGCCCCGGCCGCACGAGCACACCGGTAACGCCGATACCGCGCCCCGCTACCCGCGGCAGCTCGGCAAGCACCTTGCGAACGATGCCGCCGTAGCCGATCAGTCCGACCCGGACTTCCTTCATGGACCTCCCCTCGTTCCCCTTGGAGCCCGGTTAGCGCTTGAGCTTCGAGACCGGGTGATCGTCGGGATAGGTGGGCGTGACCGGTGTCTTGGCGCCCAGCATGACGCACATCAGCGCCTCTTCCTGGCCCTCATTGACCAGACCGCGATAGAGGCCTGCCGGAACGGAGATCAGGTCCCGTTCGCCGAGGTGGGTCTCCCATTGTTCCGACTTGTCTTCGGTCTGGAACATCAGCTTGATCTTGCTGCCCCTGAGGATGAAGAACACCTCCTCCACATCCCGGTGAATGTGAAGAGGCCCTTCACAGCCCGCGGGCAGCACCATGGTCGAGAAGGTGAAATGCTCCGCCGGCACGGTGTTTTCGTCATCTTCGATACCGGTTCCGCCCGTGCCCACGTAGCGCATCTGGGAGCGCCGGTACTTTGGATCAAAGTCGGCTTGAAACTTGAGCGCGTCCCAATCGAGGGTGCGGGTCGCGTAACGGGCAATCCGCGTGGTCAGCCACTCTTCCAGGCTCGACCCCTCGGGACGGGGGACCGACGCATGGTCGGTCATCACTTCGGTTGCGTCAGGCATTGTTCTTGTCTCCTCCGGAAAAGTGCGTTCGCTAGTTCAGGACGTATCCGCCGTTTACCGGCAGGCATTGGCCGGTGATGAAGCTGGCGCCGTCGGATAGCAGGAACAGAACCGCACCGGTCACATCGTCCGGGTGCTGCGGCCGGTTCATGGCCCGTCCATCGATGTAATTCTGTTTCCGCTCGTCGGGCACATACCGGGTGGCCTCGACCAGCGTGAGCCCGGGCGCCACCGAGTTGACCGAAATCCCCTTGCCTCCCAGCTCCCGGGCCATGGAACGGGTCATTGAGATGACCGCGCCCTTCGACGCCACATAGTGCATGAGGGCCGGCGCGCCCCAGAGCGCCGTGTCCGATGCGATGTTGACGATTTTGCCGCCGCCCGCCGCTTCCAGATGGGGCACCGCGGCACGGCTCATCAGCCAGGTCCCGCGAACATTGACGGTCATGACGCGGTCCCATGTTTCGATGTCGATCTCGGTCATCGACGGTCCGCCGATTCCCGTTGCGACGGCCGCGCAATTGACCAGACCGTCCAGTCCGCCCAGCGCCGATATGGCGTCCTCCATGCAACGGATCACCGAGTTCGGATCGGCAAGGTCCAGCGTCGAGAAATTGGTTCCCGGGAGTTCCGATGCCGCCGCCCGCCCTTCGTCCGCCAGAATATCGGCAATCACCAAATTGGCGCCGGCCCCATGGGCGGCCTCCGCGAAGGCCCGGCCAAGGCCCCGCGCACCACCCGTGATCAGGATGCGCTTGTCCGAAAGATCGACGATCGCCGTCATTGCCGGTCATGTTCCGCCTTGGGTCGCGGGAGCCCGGGGGCATCCCCTCAATTGGTATCGGTCGCGAGCCGGCTCATCTCCTGCTTGAACGAGTCCTCGGTCCACGCGGCGCCGCCCGGCGGCGGAACAGTGGATTCGTTCAGCTTGGCGACGATCTCCGGGAGTTCGTGATGTCCCGCGGCAAAAATATCCTCGAGGGCATCGGCGAGCGATTCCTCGTAGTCGGTGGGAACCCGGCTGCGCGTCTGATGTACGACGTTTTGCGAGTTGTCGATGGGCAGAACCGTGCCTTCGTCGCCCTTGTTGCGCCGCTTGGTGGCGAGCCACGGATTGAATGCGTCGGTCATGATCCTCTCCCTACTCGGCCGCCTGGGCGTGCGCTTCCGCCAGTTCCTTGACCTGTGCCTCGGCGGCCCGGTGCATAATCTGCCGGAGGCGGGTCACTCCGCCGTCGTGCTGATAAAGGTTTTCGTGTTGCCGCGCGTCATCGGACATTGCTTCGAGTACAACGCGATCCTGCTCCAGCACATCCCAGTGGCGTTTCTCGAACCGCGTCCGGTAGAGGAAGTGCCACATGTCCCGAAGCCACCCGGACACCTCGCGGGTTCGCCAGAAAAATACCTGGGTGTGGGTCTCGTCCACCGGGGTCGCAAACCCGATGATGCCGAAATGGCCGCCCGGGCCCGACTTGGGAGGATACGGGATGGTCAACCGGAACCAGTCGGCGCCGGATTGGCCGAACTCGACCCAGTCGAAATTGACCCCCAACTGGCCTTCTTTTTCGAATACATAGCCCTGGTCCGTGTTGCGGGCGGTAAACTTGGCGACTTCGTCACCTTCCGACATGGAGTGGGATTCCCGGTGCAGGTAGGCGCCGTGCATGGGATCCATGACGTTTTCGATGGCGTAGCGATAGTTGGTGTTCCAGGTCGCCGTGCAGAGAATGGCCCCGTGTTTGTCTTCGTCGGTCAACTCTTCCGGAAGTTCGAGATCACAGGGCTCCGGGTGTGCCGCATCGCCGAAATAGAGAAAAATGCCGCCGCGGATTTCCTTGACCGCGTAGGACCGGTTCAGTTTCCGGCCCTTCATGGCGCAATCGGGCAGCGCGGGCACCTCGAGAACGGTGCCGTCGGTTCCTATCTGCACGCCGTGGTACCAGCATTGCAGCCGGTCACCGAAGTTCCAGCCCTGAGACAACCGGGCGCCACGGTGGGGGCAGCGATCCTCGACCGCATGCACATCGCCGTTCTGGTCGCGCCAGAGGACGATTCGCTCACCGAGGCGGGTGACGCCGATCGGCGCCTCCCGGACCATCCAACTCGGGGCTACCGGGTACCAAAGGTTTCTGAGGCCGCTGTTGATCAGCGCCTCGACACTGATCGGCCCATCCTGAAGTGCGGTAGATGTCGACATTGTTTTCCCATCCACTGTTGTTCGGGCCACTGTTGATCGGGCCACTGTTGATCGGGCCACTGTTGATCGGGCCACTGTTGATCGGGCCACTGTTGATCGGGATTGCAGCGGGGCATCGTCCGTTCGCCGCGGCATGCCGCCGCTCGTGGGCGCAAGAAGCGTCGATCTTCTGATGTTGCCCGGCGTTCACCGCCTCCCCGATGGCGACGATATTAAGAATGATTGTCATAAAAGGCTTATGAAAAAAGGGGCTCCGATTATTCCCGACCGTTATATTAAATGCCCTGCTTCCTGCAACGGCCGGCTCAAGCCCGGCCCAACCCCTTGATCTGAGGGCAAGAAGCTGAGAGTTTGGCGGCGGCTCATTCGAACCGAATTGCTTAAACCGGATTTGATATAACGGAATTGAATATCGGCGGCGGATAATTTCATATGCCTTTTATGACAATGATTTCTAAAATCTGCCGCGTCTCATCAAAGTCAATATCAACACATGACCTCGGGATAGGGAGGAAGCCCACCATGAAGAAAACACTTATTGCCACAACCGCCGCCATTGCCATGGGAGCGTCGGTATTTACGGCACCGGTCGCCAACGCAGCCGAAGTGACGTTGAAGCTCGTCACCATGCTGCCGCTTTCGACGCCGATCGGGAGGACTTTCGACGCCTTCATGAAACGCCTGAACGCGGAGATGAAGGGCGAGTTCCAAATCGATCACCGCGGTGGCCCGGAAGTCATCAAGCAGTTCAAGCAACCCAACGCCGTGCGCCTGGGCTCGGTCGACATGACCCTCACCAGCCCCAGCTACGCCAACGGCATCCTGAACGTTTCCGGCACCGCCAACTACTCCAACAAGCAGTACGCGGAGATCAAGGCGACCGGCTATCACGACTACATGACCGAGCTGCACAAGGCCAAGGGCCTGGTCTATATCGGCGAGCTGCCGGTGTCCCAGCTTCGGTTCCACATCTTCCTGAAGGAGCCGATCAGCAAGCTCGAAGACTTCAAGGGTCTGAAGATTCGCGTCTTCCCGGCGATCCGCCCGGCGATGGCCGCCCTCGGCGCCAACCCGGTGGTGCTGCCGATGCCCGCAATCTACACCTCCATGGAGCGAGGCGTGGTGCAAGGCTTCGTCACCGGCGTTTCGGGTGTCGCCGAGCAGTACAAGGGCGTCGTCGGCGCCTACGTGGAGCCTGGTTTCTACCGCGCCACCTTCCACTTCCTGGCCAATCCGAAATCCTGGGCCAAGGTTCCCGCGGCAACCCAGGCCAAGGTCATCAACTTTGTGCGCAATGCCGATCCGGCCACCTACGAAGCCAGCTGGAACGCCAGCCTGAAGGCGGGTTACGAAACGATCAAGAAGGAAGGCATCAAAAAGGTCGAGTTCACCGGCGCGGAACGTGAGAAGTTTCTGCAGCTGGTGAATCAGGCGCCGTGGATGGACATCAAGAAGAAGGCGCCCATGGAGGCCGAAAAGCTTCAAATGATGCTGATGAAATAGCCCCGGCTATTTCCATCATTCTCGGGTAGCATGGACCCGGCCGGTAGCGGCATGCCGTTTCCGGCCGGGCGGCTATTTGCCTCCCCGCATTCGAGGGGCGCCGGACAAGCAGATGCACGAAGTGCTGACAACGTTGACCAGATGGTTCGACTGGTTCAACCGCGGGCTCGCATTTGTTGCCTGTGCGCTTCTCGTCGCCATCACCGCCGCCATCTGCGTCGAGATCGTCAGCCGGTCATTCTTCGACATTTCCAATTTGTGGCTGGTTGAACTCAGCGAAATCACGCTGCTCTACATAACGTTCCTCGCGGCCGCCTGGGTGCTCGGCAACGATAAGCATGTTTCCATCGACCTGATCCTCGAACGCATGGACCCCGACCGGGCCAAGTACCTTCATTTGGTGCTGTCCCTGGCCGCCGCAATCGTCTGCTTCGTCATCACCTGGTTCGGAATTCTCACCGTCATCGATCAGTTCGTGAGCGACATTCGCGAACCGACGGTTATGGCGCCGGCTACCTTCTGGATCACCGCCGTGGTGCCGTTCGGCCTGTTCCTCCTCGGCTTCCAATTCTTGCGCCGGGGCGTGCGGGCGATAACCGGCCGGCCCCTATCGGTCAACGAGGACTAGAGGGGCGGGACGCATGGAGTGGTGGCAAGCCTTCATCGCGATCATGGGGCCTCTTTTTGTCCTCATGTTCCTGGGCATGCCGGTCGCTTTTGCCTTTCTTGCGGTGAATTTCGTCGGCTCCTTCCTGTTTTTCGGCGGCTTCATCGGGCTGATACAGCTCGTGACCCAAGTCTCCGAAGCCATCACCACATTCACCCTGGTTCCCGTTGCCCTGTTCCTGGTGATGGGCGAGATCATGTTCCATTCGGGAATCGGGCTCAGCCTGATGGATGCGCTGGACAAATGGTTCGGCAGTCTCCGCGGGCGGCTCGCACTCATGGCCGTCGGCGGCGGCGTATTGTTCTCGGCATTGACCGGCAACAGCATGGGCAGTATCGCGCTGCTCGGTTCCACGCTGGTGCCGGAGATGGAGAAGCGGGGCTACAAAAAGCCCATGTCGCTGGGACCAATCCTCGGCAGCGGCGGTCTCGCAATCATGATCCCGCCCAGCGGACTGGCCGTACTGCTGGGCGTGGTGGCCGAGTTGTCCATCGGCAAGATTCTGATCGCCATCATCCTGCCCGGCATCATCATGGCGGTTCTCTACGCGCTCTACATCATCGGACGCTGCTTTGTGGATCCGGATGTGGCGCCGTCGTTCAAGGTGGAACCGATCCCGTGGCCGGAAAAGCTCAAGGTCGCGGCCGTTCATATCGTGCCGGTCGGCTTCATCATCTTCATGGTCGTCGGGGTTATCTTCGCCGGGCTTGCGACACCCTCCGAGTCGGCGGCGTCCGGCGCATTCGCCACCTTCCTCCTCGCCGTTTTCCAGCGCCGGATGTCCTGGACGGTGTTCAAGAAAGCGATCGTCGGCAGCCTCGAGATATCGGTCATGCTGCTGCTGATCATCTCCGGCGCCCTCGCCTTCACCCAGATGCTGGCCTTCACCGGCGCGACGTCCGGCCTCGTCGACGTGATCCTCAGCATCGATGCGAGCCCGATCGCCGTGGTCGGCCTGATGGTGGTGCTGGTGATCCTGCTCGGCATGGTGATGAGCCCGGTGCCGATCATGCTGGTGACCCTGCCGGTGTTCATTCCGGTGGTGCAGCAACTGGGCTTCGATCCCATCTGGTTCGCGGTGCTCTACCTGATCGCCATTGAAACCGGGTCGACCTCGCCGCCGTTCGGGGCGGGCCTGTTCGTGATGAAGGGCGTCGCGCCGCGGGGTACGGGCATGGACGAGATTTACCGGGCCGCGGTCCCCTTTCTCGTCTGCGACGTGCTGGCGATATTGATCGTGCTGTTCATCCCGGCCATCGTTTCCTGGCCGATCAGCCTGATGTTCTGATTTAAGCGTTGGCCAGGTCCGCGTGGGCTTGGATCAATCGCGGAACATCTTCCGGCTCCCAGCGGCCGAGACCGCATTCCGCCGAGATTCCAAAACGATCCCAGTGCCGCGCCGCGGTCTCGAGCCGGGTACGGTTGCCGTTCGGGCCGTCGTCGTGGACCAGTCCGAGGTAGAGTTCCGTCTGGCCGGCGAGCCTTAGATCGCCGAGGGGCGCGAAGAAGCCGTCATCACACCGATCGACCGGAACCGGCATATGGAGGAAATCCATGGGCCGGCCGAGCCGGGACAACACCTCGTTGGCGACCCGGACGCACATGCCGAGATCATCCGGCTCCTTCCAATGCCTGTTGTTCATGCTGCCGTAGCAGAGGTGGAATCCGAGCTCGACACCATTTGGCACCGCATTCCCCAATCTAGCGAGGCGGCCGTTGAGCACCTCCCAGGCATCATCGAACGGAACGCCGTACACCCCCTCGAATATGCTCATTTCCGTCGCCACGTCCCATTGAACGGCGAGCGCCTCATGGGGCAGCGCGGCACAGATTTCATCGAGTTCGCGGAGAATCGCCGCCTCATAGAACGGAAATACGCCGTCTTGGGCGGCATAGGCGGTAAACGAATAAACCGGCGCGAAGGGCGTCGGAACGGCAACCAGAAACCGGGCCTCGGCCGGGATGACGCCGGCGGATTGTTTCGCCTCGAACAGTGCGAAGCTGGAGATCGCTTCGCGGGCAAATCCCAAATCCCCGAAGTCCAAGTCGGCCGCGCCCTTGCCCGGTGCGAACTCGAAGGGCGGATGGAGTTGGTAGTCCCGTTCCCGCTCGGCGGCCTGGTGAAGCGCTGCCTGGCGTTCAAATACACCCAGTTGCCAGCCGATCCAGTTTCGCCGCTCGCCGGTCTCGCCGTCCGGATATCTGCGGCAACAGCCGCCGAGAACGTTCCCCGTCAGGTCGAGAACCGCGCCGGCATCTTCAAGCGGAACCGAACCGACGAGATGAACCGGATGAAGGAGCGGCGCGGTTTCGGTAGCCATGATTTTCTCTGTTTCGTTATTCCAAACGGTTATACTGACATATGCCTTCTGAACAAACCCCAACCGTTTCCGGCCGGCCATCGTCGGCCGGCTTCGATCGCCTGTTGCTGTCCCGGATGACCCTGCGACAGATGCAGACATTGGTGACGGTGGCCGAGCACCGCAACATCCTCAAGGCCTCCGAGCTCCTCAACATGACGCAGCCGGCGGTCTCCAAGAGCATCAAGGAGATGGAAGCCACCCTCGGCGTTGCGCTGTTCAAGCGCTCGACCCGCGGCGTCACGCCCACCGAGTACGGGGCGGCGTTCGTCGATCACGTGCGCTCGGTCCTGGCGGAAATGCGCACCGCCTGGAACGAGCTCGCCGACCTGCGGGATGCGTATGTCGGCAAGCTGGAGCTCGGTATCCTGCCGAGCGTCTCGGGCGGACCGCTGATGGAGGTGCTGACCGATCTCCATCGGGAGCGCCCGGGCATCAGCATCACCATTCACGAGGGCGTGCACTCGCAACTGCTTCCCTCGCTCAGGACCGGCGAACTGGACATGGTCGTGGGCCGGATGATCGAGGACGGCGAACGGGGCGGTCTGACCCAGGAAATCCTTTACCACGAACCCTGGGTGGTGATTGCCCGCAGCGATCATCCGTTGCTCAAGACGAACATGCCGCTGCACCTGGAGGATCTCGCCGGCGCCCAATGGATCCTGCCGCTCCCCAACGCCACCATCCGGCCCGTGGTTCAATACATATTCAACGAGCATGGCCTGGAGCTGCCCCAGGCGGCAATCGAATGCAGTTCCGGTTTGGTGGCCCGGTCGCTGCTGGGACGGACCGACATGCTGATGATCATGCCGAGATATTTTCTCGGCCCCGAAGAACACGGCAACCTCGGCGCGCTTCCCGTCGAGCTCAAGATCGATCCCATGCCGGTCGGCATCACCGTCCGCGAAGCCCGGACGCCGACCGCCACCGAGGAGCTGGTCCGCACCATGCTGCGCGACGCGGTGAAGGAGATGAACTAATTCGAACCACGAGAAAAATGGTACCGGGGGAGGGACTTGAACCCCCGACACGCGGATTATGATTCCGCTGCTCTAACCAGCTGAGCTACCCCGGCACACCATATCGCCGGCGCCGTCGGGCACCGCGAAGACAGGGGATTTATGCCGATGCCGGCAGACTGTCAAGTTCCGACTGGCCGATCGCCGGCGCGGTCCCACGCGCGGTCTCGGGCGGCCTCGAAATCCAGCCGCCGCCGAGCACCCGGTCCCCGTCATAAGCAACGCAGGCCTGTCCCGGCGCCACCCCGGCCTCAGCGGCGAACAGCGTCACCAGGGCGCCGCCGTCGCCGTCCGAACGGATACTCGCCGGCACCGCCTCATGCATGGAGCGAAGCTTCACCGTGACCTCCTGCGGCTTGTCGTCGAGGGGCGCGCCCAGCCAATTGAGCTCGCGGACCGACACCCCGGTTTCCATCAGCGCCCCCTTGGGCCCGACAACCACCCGCCGGTTCTCAGGCTCCAGCCGCACCACATAGAGCGCCGCGCCGCCGCCGATGCCGAGGCCGCGGCGCTGCCCGACCGTGTAATGGAGTATCCCCTCGTGCCGGCCCAGGACGGTGCCGTCGAGATCGACGATGTCACCGGGCTCGGCGGCGCCGGGCCGCATCTTCTTCACCACTTCGGCGTAGTTCCCGTTGGGGACGAAGCAGATATCCTGACTGTCCGGCTTGTCGGCGACCGCGAGGCCGAAACGCTCGGCATGGGCCCGGGTTTCCGACTTCGGCATGTCGCCCAGCGGAAATCGCAGAAAATCCAGCTGGTCCCGGGTTGTGGCGAACAGGAAATAGCTTTGATCCCGGCTGCCGTCGACGGCCCGATGAAGCTCGGCGCCCTGGGGCCCTTCGACCCGGCGCACATAATGGCCGGTGGCCAGCGCGTCGGCCTGCAGATCCCGGGCGCGGGAGACGAGATCGCGAAACTTCACCGTCTGGTTACAGCGGACGCAGGGAATCGGGGTCTCCCCGGCCAGATAGGAATCGGCGAAATCGTCCATGACTTCGTCGCGGAACCGGTCTTCGAAATCGAGGACGTAGTGGGGAATGCCCATCTGCTCGGCCACCCGGCGGGCGTCATGGATGTCCTGGCCCGCGCAGCACGTGCCGGGCCGCGCCATCGCCGCGCCGTAATCGTAGAGTTGCAGCGTAATGCCGACGACGTCGTAGCCCTGCTCGGCCAGCAGCGCGGCGGTCACCGAACTGTCGACGCCGCCCGACATGGCGGCCACCACGCGGGTCTCGGCCGGTGCCTTATCCAATCCCAGTGAGTTCATGACGCGAAATATATCTCCGGACTCGCGGGGCGCAAGCTACGCCGCGGCATCGAGGCCCATCTGCCAGAAGTCGGCCTCCAGGCGCGTCGCCTTGCCGAACGTCCGTTGCAAGTCCGCCACCCGGGCCTCGGAACCGGTCCGCTCGAACAGGGAATCGATCAGACCTATCTCATCCGCCGCCACCTGCTCGTAATCGGCGGAGGCGTACATCTCGATCCACGCCTTGTAGGGATGATCGTCCGCCACCTCTCCAATCCCCTTGCCGATCTCCGCGTAGCCGACGATGCACGGCGCCAGCGCAACATGCAGGTCGAGCAGGTCCCCCGCCATGCCGCGATCCAGCACATAGCGGGTATAGGCCATGGTCTCGGCGGCCTCCGGGGCCGACGCCATGTCGGCTTCGGACAAGCCCCAGCCGGCGCAGAACTCGATATGGAGCTTTATTTCCGTATCGACGATCGCCCCGAGGGCCGCCGAGGCGGCGCGGATATCCTCCAAATCGGATGCCTTGTAGGCAGCGAGGCCATAGGCACGGGCGAACTGGATCAGGAACAAATAATCCTGAATCAGGTAGTGCCGGAAGCAGGCTTCGGGAAGCGAGCCGTCGGCCAACTGTTTGACGAAGTCATGTTCGACATAGGCCCGCCAGTCCCGGCCCGCCCCTTCCTTGAGACGATGATATAGAGACACGTCCTCAGACCATCATGTTGCGGGTTTCCACCGGCAGCGACACCACCAACCCGTCCAACTCGTCGGTGACCTCGATCTGGCAGCCGAGGCGCGAGGTCTGGGTGAGGCCGAAGGCGAGGTCGAGCATGTCCTCCTCGTCGTCATCGGCGGGCATGAGCTTCCCGTACCAGTCCGCATCGACGATCAAATGGCAGGTGGAGCATGCCAGCACCCCTTCGCAGGCGCCTTCGATGTCGATGTCGTTCTTGTGGGCGACGGTCAGCAAGGTGTCGCCGATTTCGGCCTCGACCTCGCGGTGGTTTCCGTTGGGCTCGATAAAAGTGATCCGAGGCATCAGCCGCCCTCCGCCGGCACCAGCTCCACTCGGGGTTCAAACGTGGAAGGACTCGCCGCAGCCGCAGCGGCCCTTCTCGTTGGGATTGTCGAACACGAAGCCCGACTGCAGCTTGCCTTCGACGTAATCCATCTTGCTGCCGACCAGGAACATGACGGCGACCGGATCGATAAACACCCGGACCCCGTCCTGCTCGATCTCCTCCTCGAAGGGGCGCTTGTCCTCGGCATATTCGACCACGTAGGAGTGGCCGGAACAGCCGGTGTTGCTGACCCCGACCCTGAGGCCGAGCACCGGCTTGTCGGCGCGGTCCATCAGCGAGCGGACGCGCGCGACCGCGTTGTCGGTCAGGGTGACGGCTTGTTGTCCTTGGTTCATCATCATCCTCTTTTCCCCCGCTCTAGAACATGCCCAAGGCGACTTTGGCCTCGTCGGACATCTTCTCCATGTCCCAGGGCGGGTCCCAAACCAGCTTGACCTCCACTTCGGCGATACCGGGCACCGAGGCCGCCGCGTCGGCCACCTGCTGGGGCAGGATGCCGGCAACCGGACAGCCGGGCGCGGTCAAGGTCATCTCGATCATGGCGTTGCCGGTCTCTTCGCTGATGTCGATGGTGTAGATAAGCCCCAATTCATAGATGTTCACCGGGATCTCGGGATCGTAGACGGTGCGCAGCGCCTCGGCGACCGCCGGCAAACCGGCCACGGACACGCCGTCGTCCAGGGGCGCGCCGGCCCGGCCAACGATGCCCTCGGGCACCTCGCCGCCCATCGGGGTTTCCCAAGGTTGGGGCGGCACCGTCGGGTAGTTGCTCAATTTCTCATCCATCTTGATCAGCCTTCTTCGTGCTCACTCCGTGGTCGCCGCGTCTTCACCCTCGGCGGCGGCATTCATGGCGTGCCAGGCGAGTGTCGCGCACTTCACCCGCATGGGGAACTGACGAACGCCCGACATCACCTTCAGCTTCTCCAATTCGTCCTCGAACCCGTCGGCGGTCCCGCCGTCACCGTCCCCGGTGCACATCTTGTGGAACCGTTCGAAAAGTTCCCGCGCCTCGGCGAGCGACTTGCCCTTGACCATGTCCGTCATCATCGAGGCCGACGCGATGGAAATGGCGCAGCCCTTCCCTTCAAAGGCAGCATCCTGGATGTTCTGGTCTTCATCGAGCCGCAGGTAGACGGTCAGCCGGTCGCCGCACAGGGGATTGTTGCCCAGCGCCTCATGGCTTGCATCCGCCGGATGGCGGAAGTTCCGGGGGTTCTTACCGTGATCCAGGATCACCTCCTGGTACAGATCCCTCAAATCGTCGTCGATCATCCGAATATCTCTCTGACCTTTTCCAAGGCGCCGGCCAGCGCGTCCACTTCCGCGCGGGTGGTGTACATACCGAACGACGCCCGGGACGTCGAGGTCACGCCGAAACGCTCCATCAGGGGCTGCGCGCAGTGGTGCCCGGCGCGAACCGCCACCCCGGCGCTGTCGATGATCGTCGCCACGTCATGGGCGTGAACATCGCCGAACTCGAACGACACGATCCCGGCCTTTTGCTGCGCCCGCCCGATGATCCTGAGCCCTTCCATGTCGGCGAGACGCAACATGGCGTAATCCAGCAGCTCCTTCTCATGGGCGGCAATCCTGTCGAGGCCGATGGCGGTGACGTAGTCGATGGCGGCACCAAGCCCAACGGCTTCGACGATCGGCGGCGTGCCGGCCTCGAACCGTGCCGGCGGCTCCCGATAGGTGGTCTTTTCGAACGTGACCACGGAGATCATGTCCCCGCCGCCTTCGAAGGGCGGCATCTTCTCCAGCCATTCCGGCTTGCCCCACAGCACGCCGATGCCGGACGGGCCATACAGCTTGTGGCCGGTCCAGACGTAGAAGTCACAGTCCAGGTCCTGCACATCGACCCCTTCGTGGACAATGCCCTGTGCCCCGTCGAACAGGACGGGCGTGCCATTGCCGTGGGCCAGCCGGACGATTTCCTTCACCGGCGTGACGGTCCCCAGCACGTTGGAGACGTGGGTCACCGCGACCAGCTTGGTCTTGGGGCCGAGCAGTTTCTCGAACTCGTCGATCAGGAAATTGCCGGCATCGTCGATGGGCACCACCTTGATTTCTATCCCTGTGCGGTCGCGCAACAACTGCCAGGGGACGATGTTGGCATGGTGCTCCATCACCGAGACGATGATTTCGTCTCCTTCCTCCAACATCGAGCCGAAGGAATGGGCCACCAGATTGAAGCCCGCGGTGGCGCTATGGGTGAAGACGATTTCATCCGGGCTTTTGGCGTTCATGAATTGAGCCACCTTCGCCCGAGCGTTTTCGTAGTTTTCGGTCGCCACCTGGCTGAGATAGTAGGTGCCCCGGTGTACGTTGGCATACTGGCTCTCGTAGGCCCGGGTCATGGCGTCGATGACCACCCGCGGCTTCTGGGCGCTGGCGGCACTATCCAGGAATACCAGCGGCTTGCCGTTGACCTCCAGCGACAAGGCCGGAAAGTCGCGGCGGACCGCCTCGACGTCGAAGGCGCCGGTGCCGACTGGTTCGGTAAAATTCACGACGTTGGTCATACTTCTTCCGTTTCCTGGGCATGGGCGAGCCAGTTGCCGACCGCATCCCGAAGCAGCGGCTCGATGGGCTCCTCCTCGACACCGTCGATCACCTCGCCGAGAAACGCCTCGACCAGCATGCCGCGGGCCTGCGCCTCGGGGATACCGCGGGCGCGGAGATAGAACAGTGCGTCGCCGTCAAGCTCGCCGGCGGTCGCGCCGTGGGAGCATTTGACGTCGTCGGCGAGGATTTCGAGCTGAGGCTTGGTATCAATCTCGGCCTTGTCCGACAACAACAGGGTCTTGTTGGTCATCCGGCCATCGGTGCCGTCGGCGCCGGTGTCGACCCGGATGTTGCCCTGAAACACGGCCCGCGCCGAGCCTGTCAGGGCGCCCTTGTAGAGCTGTTCGGAGGTGGAGTTCTTGGTCGCGTGGCGGACAACGGTGGTGTTGTCGAGGACCTGCGATCCGTCACCGAGATACACGCCGTTGAGCCGGACAACGGAATCGCCGGCGGTCAGGCCGGCCTGAACCTCGTCCCGGGCGACCGCCGCCCCCTGCTGAAGGACGAAACTGTCATAAATCCCGCCGTTATCGATCCTGGCGCGGACGGTGTTGACGTGGACGCTGCCGGCGCCCTGCCGCTGAACCCGCCGGTGCTCGACGGCGGCGTCCCCGGCAACGGTGACCATGGTCGCGCCGTTGAAAAACTGCTGCGAGGGAGCGGCACCCAGATGGGTCTCGATGATCTGCACCCGGCTGCCGGCGCCGGCAATGATCATGTTGCGGGGCTGGCGGACCGCCGGGGTACTGCCGCCGGTATCGGCAAAGACGATTTCCAGCGGTGCGGCGATTTCCGCCTTCTCCGCCGCCTCGATCACATAGCCGTCTTCGAGGAACGCCCCGTTGAGCGCCAGCAACGGCTGATCTTCGCCGAGGTCGCCGAGGCGCGGCTGGATCAGGTCCGCGCCGCTTTCCAGACGGTCGGCGAGCGGCGTGAACCGTAGGCCGTCGAATTCCCGAAGCCGCGACAGATCATCCCGGAAAACGCCGTCGACGAACACCAGGCGCGGCCCGGCGCCGATGACATCCGGCAGATCGACGGCGGCGCCCGCATCGCCGGGGTTTTCGGAAAAGTCGAAGCCGTCGAGGGCGCGGAGATTGGTGTACTTCCACTCCTCCACCTTCGGCGTCGGCAGGCCGGTCTTGCCGAACGATTGGACGGCCGCCTCGCGGAGATCGGCGAGCCATTCGATCTGCTGTCCGGGCAGCGTCTCTCGGACCGCTTCGTAGCGGTCGAGCATTGCTTGGCTTGCTGAGGTCATACTCATTTACGCGGCCGCCTTTGAAAACCCGGCGTAACCCTTCTCCTCGAGCTCGCGGGCCAGATCGGCGTCGCCCGAGGCGACGATCCTGCCGTCGGCCAGAACATGGACGCGGTCGGGAATGACGTAGTCCAGCAAACGCTGATAGTGGGTGATCACCAGCATCGACCGCTCCGGCGACCGCAGGCTGGTGACGCCCTCGCCGACGATTTTCAGGGCATCCACATCGAGGCCGCTGTCGGTCTCGTCGAGCACCGCGAACGAGGGGCGGAGCACCGCCATCTGCAACACCTCGTTGCGCTTTTTCTCGCCGCCGGAGAAGCCGACATTGACGGCGCGCTTCAGCAATTCGTCCGTGATGTTCAGGGTCGCGGTCTGTTCACGGACGAACTTGAGGAACTCCATGGCGTCCAGTTCGTCCTCGCCCCGGTAGGCGCGTATGGCGTTGAGCGAGGTCTTGAGGAAGTTCATGGTCGAGACGCCGGGAATTTCCACCGGATACTGGAAGGCGAGAAACAGGCCCTCGCCGGCGCGTTCGTCCGGCTCCATCTCCATCAGGTCCCTGCCGTTGAACAGGATCGACCCATCGGTCACCTCGTAGCCGTCACGGCCGGCGATCACGTAGGACAACGTGCTCTTGCCCGAGCCGTTCGGCCCCATGATGGCGTGGACCTCGCCCGGCCCCATGGTCAGGTCGAGGCCCTTGAGGATCGGCTTTCCGTCGACGCTGGCGTGCAGATCTTTAATTTCCAACATAATTCTTACGATCTCTTCCGGCTGATGGGCTGTAATGGACATTCATGGACAAAAATAGACATTTGATGACTTGCTTAAATTCCAATTTGCGCCTTATCCGACGCTTCCCTCGAGGCTGATTCCAACCAGCTTCTGTGCCTCGACGGCGAATTCCATGGGCAGTTCCTGCAGCACCTCGCGGCAGAATCCGTTGACGATCAGGGCGACGGCTTCCTCCTCGCCGATGCCCCGCTGGCGGCAATAGAACAACTGGTCGTCGCTGATCTTCGAGGTCGTCGCCTCGTGCTCGACCTGGGCGGAGCGGTTACGGCTCTCGATATAGGGCACCGTATGGGCGCCGCACTCCGGTCCGATGAGCAGCGAATCGCACTGGGAATAATTCCGCGCGCCCGAGGCATTGGGCATCATCTTCACCAGCCCGCGGTAGGTGGCCTGGGACTTGCCCGCCGAAATGCCCTTGGAAATGATCCTCGACTTGGTGTCCTTGCCGAGATGGATCATCTTGGTGCCCGTATCGGCCTGCTGGAAGTTGTTGGTGATGGCGATGGAATAGAACTCACCCACCGACCGGTCGCCCTGCAGGATGCAGCTCGGATACTTCCAGGTAATCGCCGAGCCGGTCTCGACCTGGGTCCAGGAAATCTTGGAATCGTCGCCGCGGCAGGCGCCCCGCTTGGTAACGAAGTTGTAGATGCCGCCGACACCGTTTTCGTCGCCGGGATACCAGTTCTGTACCGTCGAGTACTTGATTTCCGCGTCCTTGTGGGCGACCAGTTCGACCACCGCCGCGTGGAGCTGGTTCTCGTCCCGCATCGGCGCGGTGCAGCCTTCGAGGTAGCTCACGTAGGAGCCCTCGTCGGCGATGATCAGCGTGCGCTCGAACTGGCCTGTATTGGCCGCGTTGATCCGGAAATAGGTGGAGAGCTCCATCGGGCAGCGCACCCCTTTCGGGATGTAGACGAACGACCCGTCCGTGAATACCGCGCAATTGAGCGTCGCGAAAAAATTGTCCGAGTAGGGAACGACGGAGCCGAGATATTCCTTCACCAGCTCCGGATGGTCCTTCACCGCTTCGGAGATCGAGCAAAAGATCACCCCGTGGGCGGCGAGGGTCTCCTTGAACGTCGTCGCCACCGATACGCTGTCGAACACCGCGTCCACGGCAACGTTCTTCACACCGGCGAGCACCTCCTGTTCGTGCAGGGGAATGCCGAGCTTCTCGTACGTGGCCAGCAGTTCCGGGTCCACGTCGTCGAGGCTTTCCGGGCCGTCTTCCGCCGACTTGGGCGCCGAATAGTAATAGGCATCCTGATAGTCGATGGGCGGATAGCCGACCTTGGCCCAGTCCGGCTCCTCCATGGTCAGCCAGTGCCCGTAGGCCTTGAGACGCCAGTCGAGCAGCCACTGGGGCTCCTCTTTCCTGGCCGAGATGAACCGGATGATATCCTCGTTCAGGCCCTTGGGCGCCGTATCCGTGTCGATATCGGTGACGAAGCCGTATTTGTACTTTTCGACTTCCTGGACCGTTCGGACGGTTTCTTGAGTGACTGCCATTGTTTTTCTCGTTTCCCTCTGGGCCTGACTAAGGTTCCGGTTATTCGGCCGCCACGGAATTCGCGGCACCCTTCATACGTAGTTGCGTGATCGCCTCGATCAATCGCTCGCCGGCAATTTTTATTTCGTCGGCGGTGGTGAAGCGCCCGAGCCCGATGCGCAGGCTGCCCTCGGCCTGTTCGTCGGTGAGTCCGAGGGAGCGGAGAACGTGCGAGGATTCGGAATCCGCCGACGAGCACGCCGAACCCGACGACACGGCGATGTCGGGCATGGCGGCCATCATCGCATCGGCCAACAGTCCGTCTACGCTGATATTGAGGTTTCCGGCAATGCGATTTTCGGCGTGACCGTTGAGCTTGATACCCGGCACCGCTTCGGTAATCCGCTGAAGCAGGCCGTCGCGGAGCATGCGGAGGCGGTCCGCCTCGCCGGCCATCTCCTCGGCCGCAATCGCGCAGGCGGCGCCGATGCCGACAGCCAGCGGCGCCGGGACGGTACCCGGACGGACGCCGAGCTCCTGACCGCCGCCGCTGAAGATGGGCGCCACCCGGACCCCCGGATCTTCCCGCTTGTAAAGCGCGCCGACGCCCATGGGCCCATACAGCTTGTGGCCGGAAATGCTCAAGAGATCGATATTCATCTCCCGCACATCGAGCGGGATCTTGCCTGCGGCCTGGGCCGCGTCGGTATGCAGGAAGGCGCCGGCCTCCCGGCAGATGGCGCCGATTTCCGCCATCGGCTGGATCACGCCGACCTCGTTCTGCACCGCCATGACGGAGACCAGCAGCGTGTCCCCGGTGACCGCGGCCCGAAGCTCGTCGAGAACGATCATGCCCTCGGCGTCCACCGGCAGATAGGTTATGTCGAAACCCTGATCGTCGAGTTCCAACACCGAGTTCAGCACGCACAGGTGCTCGGTCACGCAGGTGACCACATGGCGCCGGATGTTGCGGCGCTCCAGCGCCGCGCCCTTGATGGCGATGTTGTTGGATTCGGTGGCGCCCGAAGTGAAAAAGATTTCGTGTGGCCGGGCGCCGATCAGCCCGGCGACCTGCGCGCGCGCCGCCTCGACGGCCTCGCTCGCCTCGGTGCCGAAGGCATGGCTGTCCGAATGGGGATTGCCGAACTTGCCGGAAAAATACGGCAGCATGGCCTCGACCACCCGCGGATCGGTGGGCGTGGTCGCCTGATTATCCAGATAGATGCGCTGCTGCTGGTTCATCCGGGGAGCCTCCTCACGCCGCGCTTGCCTGGACGGCGCCGCCGCCCCGGGTCCGGCCGTGAAGTTCCGACCAGGCCGAAACGAAGGCCTGGACATCGTCCTCCGTCGAGTCCCAACCCAGGCTCACCCGGATGGATGATTGGGCGAGATCGTCGGGCGCCCCCATGGCGGCAAGCACATGGGACGGCTCGACCTTGCCCGACGAACAGGCCGAACCGGCACTGACCATCACCCCGGCCAGGTCGAGGGAAATGACCTGGGTCTCGCTGGGCAGGCCCGGGACACCGAAACACAGGGTGTTGGGCAGCCGCTCGGCGCGCGCGCCGAAGAAAACGGCTTCGGGCGCGACCGCGCCGATCCGCAGTTCCATATCGTCGCGCAGTTCCTCGATGGCGTCGTAGCAGGCCATCGAGGTGCAGGCCGCGTCGAGCGCCGCGCCGAAGGCGGCAATCCCGGGAACGTTCTCGGTCCCCGCCCGGTGTCCCCGCTCCTGGCCGCCGCCCCGGATCTGGGCTTCGAGGCCGAGGCCGTCACGAACGATCAACGCGCCGGCGCCCTGCGGTCCGCCCAGTTTATGGGACGACACGGTCATCATATCCGCACCGATCCGGGTCATGTTCACGGGCAGCTTGCCCGCCGCCTGGACCGCATCGGTGTGCAGCAGCGCCCCATGCCGGTGGGCGATCTCGGCCGCCGCCGCCACGGGCTGGACCACGCCGGTTTCGTTGTTCGCCAGCATGACGGAAACCAGCGCCGGCGGATCAGCCCCGGCCAGCAGGGTCTCGAGGGCGGCAAGGTCGACGACGCCGTCCTCGTCCACCGGAATGATTTCGGCCCCCTGGGCGGCTTCCAGGACGGACGGATGCTCGATCGCCGACACCACCAGGCGTTGCCGTCCGGCGCCCTTGATCGCCAGATTATTGGCTTCCGTGCCGCCGCTGGTGAACACCACCTGGGCAGGCGCCGCGCCGAGCGTCCCGGCCACTTGTTCCCGTGCCGTCTCCACATGGGCGCGCGCCCGGCGCCCGGCCCCATGCACCGAGGACCCGTTGCCCGTCTCGGCGAGCAGGTGGGTCATGATCTCGGCGGCCTCGGGCCGAAGCGGTGCCGTCGCGTTATAGTCGAGATAAGCGCTCACAAACTGGTTCCGTTGGCTATTCGTGGTCAATTGGCGGCGGCCGGACCGATGCCGGCCGAAACCGGCCGGCTATTCCGCGGGAACCGGCGCGGGCTGCGGCTGCGGCGCCACGGGAACCGGCTGTCCGATCACCACATCCGGCGCGCTCAGCAGACCGCTGGTCCCCAGAACCCGGTTCTCGATCACGTCCTCAAGGCTGATCGAGCTCAGGTAGAGGTAAATCTGGTTGCCAAGCTCCTCCCACAAATCGTGGGTCAGGCAGCGGCTGCGGTCGGTGTGACATCCCTCCGGTGAGCCCGGCGTACAACGGGTGGCCTTGATCGGCTCGTCGACCGCCAGGATGATGTCGGAAATCCGCATTTCGTTGGCGGCGCGGGCCAGCTGATAGCCACCGCCCGGGCCACGGACGCTCTTGACCTGGGACCCTTTGCGGAGCTTGCCGAACAACTGCTCCAAATAGGAAAGCGAAATATCCTGACGCTCGGCGATGTCGGCCAACGCGACGGGCTGGCCCTCTCGGCTTTGACGGGCCAGATCAACCATTGCCATGACGGCATAACGGCCCTTGGTGCTCAGCTTCACTAGCTGTCTCCTTCAACTGCTGCGATCGCCACGGCCCTCGGCCAGGGGCGATCAGTCATTCCCGGTGCGGGTCAGCGGGTCTTCTTCTCTTTCTCCGCCTTGGCCGCGGTCGCTGTCTTCTTCTTGATTGTTCATTGTCTCGCGGGCGCCGTTGCCCCGGCGCTTCAGCTCTTGGTTTTCGCGCTCGAGGTCGTCGATACGCGTCGTCAGCTCCTGCAATTGGCTGCGCAGGCTCTCGAAACTCTTGGCCACCGGATCGGGCAGGTCGTCGGTCGGAGTGCCGTAGGCGGTGAAGTTGTCATCCCGGGACCTGCCCTTGGCCATGACCATCTTGGCCGGGATGCCGACCATGGTGGCGCCTTCGGACACGTCCTTCAGCACCACGGCGTTGGCGCCGATGCGCGAGCCTGCACCAAGGGTGATGGGCCCCAGGACCTGCGCGCCCGAGCCGACAATGACCCGGTCGCGCACCGTCGGGTGGCGCTTACCCTTCTCCAGCGTCGTCCCGCCGAGCGTCACGCCCTGATAGAGGGTCACGTCGTCACCGATCTCGGAGGTCTCGCCGATCACCACGCCGGTGCCGTGGTCGATAAACATCCGGCGCCCGATTGTCGCGCCGGGGTGAATTTCAATGCCGGTGACCACCTTGGCGAAGTTGGAAACGAAACGGGCGATCAGATGAAAGCCCTTGCGCCAGAACAGGTTGGAAAACCGGTAATACAGAATGGCGTGATAGCCGGGATAGCACAGAAACACTTCGAGCTTGGACCGCGCCGCCGGGTCCCGGTCCATGAACGACTGAATATCTTCGTGAAGTCTCTTGAAAAAGCGTTGCTTCATTGTGCTAGTATCCGCGCCCATTCGTCCGGACCGACGGTTGAGGAAACGGGGTGCCCGCCGTCCAAATGATGTCACAAGGTCTAATCCCGGGTAATTTAGTCGGGTATATAGATTATCCGACTAAATTAGTCAAGTAATAAAGCGCACTTTTTTGGGGAAAATTGAGGTATATCGATTAAATTCGTGGGTCTGAATTAACCATTTGGCCTGCTTTCGAAAACACGTCCCGCTACCAGGAATCCGTCAATTCGATGCCCGAAGTCATCTTCAACGGTCCCGACGGCCGCCTCGAAGGCCGTTATCATCAGAGCAAAACGCCCAACGCGCCCATCGCGATCGTGCTGCATCCGCACCCCCTCCACGGCGGCAACATGAACAATCGCGTCGTCTACACGGTGTTCAATACCTTCGCCGACCGGGGGTTTTCGGTCCTCAGGTTCAATTTCCGGGGCGTCGGCAAATCCCAGGGCGCCTTCGATGCCGGGATCGGCGAGTTGAGCGACGCGGCCTACGCCTTCGACTGGATGCAGCAGATCAACCAGAACAGCCGGTTCTGCTGGATCGGCGGATATTCCTTCGGGGCGCTGATCGCCATGCAGCTGATGATGCGGCGCCCGGAAATCGGAGGCTTCATCTCGGTTTCGCCGCCGGCCAGCACCGAGGACTTCACGTTCCTCGCCCCCTGCCCCTCGTCGGGGCTGATCGTTCACGGCGACAAGGACGAGCAGGTGCCCTTGGACGCGGTAAACAGGCTGGCAACCAAACTCGACAATCAGAGGAACATTTCGGTGGGGCTCAGCGTCATCCAGGGCGGCGATCATTTCTATCAGGACAAGCTGGACAAGCTCGATAGGGAAGTCGGCGCCTATCTCGACGAGGCGCTGAAGCCGGCCGAGGACGCCGACACCTGAGCCGACACCTGACCGGCAAGCTAAGCCGCCGCCTGGGCCCGGTGATGGACCCCGCCCGGCACCGGGAATGAAACACCCGTGGTACCGGAGACGCTGAGCGGCAGACCTCTCAGCGACCGGACCGCCAGATAAGCGAATGCCTGCGCCTCCAGCATGTTGCCGTCCCATCCGACCGCCTCGACGGGCTCGATCGCCGTCCCCAGGGCATCGGCCAATTCCGCCATGAGCACCGGGTTGTGCCGCCCGCCGCCGGTCACCAGCCATCTTCGCGGTATTCCCGGAAGATGCGGCCGGGCGGCGGCGGCCGAGGCGGCGGTAAACGCCAACAAGGTCGCCGCGCCGTCCGCGTCGTCAAGGTGTTCGGCGGGTCCGGCCGAAAAATCCATGCGGTCGAGGGACTTCGGCGGCGCAAGGCCGAAGTAGGGGTGATCCATCAGTTCCGCCAATACGTCCCGGTTCACCGTACCCGAGGCGGCCAGCCGCCCGTCCTCATCCATGGCGGCACCCCGCCGCCCGGCCACCCAATCGTCCAGCAGGGCATTGGCCGGTCCGGTATCGAAGGCAAGCAACGTGCCGGGCGCCTCGGGCTCGCCCTCGCCGATCCATGTCACGTTCGCGACGCCGCCCAGATTGAGCACCGCCAGCGGTTTTTCGAGGTCACGGGCGAGCGCCCAGTGATAGAGCGGCGCGAACGGCGCCCCCTGCCCGCCGTGCGCCATGTCGTTGCTGCGGAAATCGTTCACCACGTCGATGCCGGTAAGCCGGGCCAGCCGCTCTCCGTCCCCCAACTGCAGAGTGGTCGCCGCTTCGGGCAAATGGCTGATGGTCTGACCATGAAAGCCAATGACATCGATGTCCCTCGGCGCCAGACCGGCCTTCGCCAGCAGTGCCGAGACCTGCTCCGCGTGGCGGCGGGTCAGCTCCTCCTCCACCGCCGGATCGGCCGCGGTCTGACGCAGGCAGCCCCGCAAACGGCCGCGGAACGCGGCATCGTAGGTTCCGGGCAACGAGGCGCCGCGCTCGAACACGGCAACGCCGTCGGTCCTGATAATGGCCGCGTCGATGCCGTCCAGCGACGTGCCGCTCATCAGGCCGAGTGCGGTATGGATCGTCGTCACCGCGCCGGCCGGCGCCGTTGTCCGCAGCGCCCGAGTGTGCTAAAGCGACGCCCCATTTCGGCGGCAAGGCGAAGATTCGCGAGACGGCAAGGCATCAATCTCATGCCCTCCTTTAAATCAGATTTCATGAATGCGGTCCACGAGCGGGGCTATGTCCATCAGTGCACGGACGATGAGGGACTGGATGCGGCCGCCGACGAGAAGATCGTGGTCGCATATATCGGTTTCGACTGCACCGCCCCGAGCCTCCATGTGGGCTCGCTGGTTCAGATCATGATGCTGCGCCTGCTGCAAAAGACCGGGCATCGTCCCATCGTGCTGCTTGGCGGCGGCACCACCAAGGTTGGCGATCCCAGCGGCAAGGATGAAAGCCGCGGAATCCTCAGCTACGAGCGGATCGAGGAGAACAAGCGGGGCATTCGCCGCGCGTTCGAGAAATATCTGAGTTTCGACGACGGCCCCACCGGCGCCATCATGGCCGACAACGCCGAATGGCTGGACGAGCTCAACTACATTTCCCTGCTCAGGGATTACGGCCCGCACTTCACCATCAACCGGATGCTGACCTTCGATAGCGTCAAGCTCCGGCTCGAACGCGAACAGCCGCTGACCTTCCTGGAATTCAACTACATGATTCTCCAGGCCTACGACTTCGTCGAGCTCGCCAGGCGCCATGACTGCGTGATGCAGATGGGCGGCTCCGACCAGTGGGGCAACATCGTCAATGGCATCGAGCTTGGCCGCCGGGTCGAGGGATTGTCGCTCTACGGGCTGACTTCGCCGCTGATGACCACCTCGTCGGGCGCCAAGATGGGCAAATCCGCGGACGGCGCCGTTTGGCTGGATGCGGAGATGGTCGGCGCTTACGAGTTCTGGCAGTACTGGCGCAACGTCGAAGATGCCGACGTGGGCCGGTTTCTCGGCCTGTTCACCGAACTCCCGATGGACGAAGTGAACCGTCTGGCGGCGCTCGAGGGCGCCGAACTCAACGACGCCAAGAAAATCCTGGCCACCGAGGTCACCGCCCTCTGCCACGGCGCCGAAGCCGCGCGGGAAGCCGAAGAGACCTCCCGGCGCACCTTCGAGGAAGGGGCGGCGGATGAGGGCCTGCCCAGTATCGAGATCAACGAAGCCGACTTCGGCGGCGGTCTTCAGGCCTTCGAGCTGTTCAAGCGCGCCGGCCTCGCCAGCTCCAATGGCGAGGCGAGGCGCCTGATCAAGGGCGGTGGCGCCCGCATCAACGGCGAGCCGGTGGCGAGCGAAACGGAGACCGTGGAGACCTCCGCGTTTTCCGACCGGACACTTAAGCTCTCGGCGGGCAAAAAACGGCACGCCTTGGTGAAACTGGTGGCCGGCTAGAGCCGATCTAGCCCGGCCGGCCGGGCTCAGTTCGTTTTGACCTTGGGCGCATCCGTCTTGGCCGGCGGCGCTTCCGATTTCTTTTCGAGAATGCGAAAAAATTTTTTCACGAAACCGGGCGCCAGCGCGGACAGCGGATTGATTTTGACGTCGGGCTCTTCGATCCTGCCGCGAACCGAATAGTCGATGCCAACCACCCCGCCCCCTTCTTCACCGCCGGTCAACACCCGACCAATGACCGGCAGCCGGCTGAGCAGACTGTTGAGCACGTTGGCCGGCGCAATGGTGCCGGAGAGATCCATGGTCGAGGCATTGGTATCGATGGTGCCGGACGCCGTGAAACCCAGCGACAGCCCGGTGGCCACGGCATCGGTGGCGGCGATCACGCCGCCGCGGTCGACGAACGGAACATCCAGCGTCGTAAAGGCGAGGCCTTCGCCGGTCAACAGTTCGAGAATGCCGGTCAGCGACGCGACGGACAGCAGGCGCGCCAGAACCGGCGTATTGGATACCCGGAAATCACGGATCGTCGCCCGGCCGGCCAGCGGCTGCTTGGGTTTATCATCTTCGTAAACCCCTTCAACGAGCAATTTGCCGCCGACGACCTCGTCATAAAGATCGAACGTCCGCAGCACCGCGCCCGCGTCGTCGGACTGGATTTTCAGTGACCGGCGCCCGTTCCCGGGCCGCAGGTCGAGCTTCAGGGAACCGCCGCCGTCAAGCGCCGCCTGAAGCTCCATCCGACGCCACAGCTTGCCGTCGAAGACCAGGGCGCCCGCAACATCGGCAAGGACGCGTTCCGGCTGGAGCCGGACCGTGTCGATATTGAGCGAAATGGTCATCGATGCCGTTCGCTCGCGTTCTTCGCCGGTCTGGTCACCGGTGTCCAACCATGCGGTCAGATCGAGCTTCGGACCCCGGACATCCATGTCCCATGCGCCGTCGCCCGGGATAACGGTGCCGGACAGGTCGGTCTCGCCGAACGCCAGCCGGCTGATGGTGACGCGCTGCAAATTGCCGTCGCGGATGCCGGCGGATCCCTTGATCTCCAGGCCACCGCCGCCAATGGAAAAGGACGGGACATCCAGCAAGGTGTCGCCGTCGAGGCGGGCGGTAATATTGCCCCGGGCTTCGGTACCGGCCTTCTTGTGCCAGCCGAAACGAGGGATCGCCAGCGCCGCGCCGGTCAATCCCACGTCGATGGCAAGCTCGCCGATCCCCCCCCGGTCCCGCACCAGCACGGCTTCCATATCCGTCGGTCCTTCGAGGAAAACCTGTCCAAACATCTGTGGCTCAAGGCCAAGGAGCCGCTGGCGCTGCTCCGCGTCGAGGCGTGCCTTGATGGTCTGACGGCTGCGCACGGCGGGATCGCCGGCGAAGTTCACCCGCCAACCGACCTGGGCGTCGGCGCCCGCCACCTGGACGCGGCCCGTCAGGTCCATGCCGTCCCGGTCAACCTCCAGGTCCAGCTGCCCATTCAACAGGTCGAAGCCATAAAACAGGCCGCCCGCCCGGACATCCCGGAGGGTCGATTTGGCTTCGATCTCGACCTCGTCGAAGGTGAGATCGCGCTCGGTCAGGAACCGCAGCTTGAGGCGCGTAGTGGACACGCCGGCCATCGCCGCCGGGTCAACGCCGGCGGCGGACGCGAATTTCAGCGGCTCCATTTCGATCAGCGACAGGGCGTTCTGCAGCGGACCATCGATGACGACATCGATGTCGGCGAATTGGTCGAACTCGTCGAGGCCGGTGAACACGACGGTCCCGCCCAGGACGTTGAGCCCATTGGAGGTGCCGCCGGTGACGGCGATGTCGAATCGCTTGGCATTGTACTTGGCTCGGCCGCTGACCCCGACCGCCGGCGGCAGACCCTGGAAATAGGTCACCTGAGTGTCATCGATGGCGATACCGCCGTTGATCGCCGATACGGAAAGCCCATTGGCTTCATTGTACGTACCGAACAGGCGAACCGTCGCTTCGCTGAACGTGCCGCCCGCCATGTTGGCGAAAATCCAGTTTCGCGGATCCTCGCCCCACCGCGCGGGCCAGAATTCCGTCAGCCGGTCGAAGGGCAAATCGTTGACGACGCCGTTGACCTCGAACTCGATATCGCCGCCGATTTCTTGAACGGAACCGGTCAGGGTGGCCGTCGGGCCGTCCAACTCCAGGGACAGCTTGGCGATATCCATCCGGTCGAAATTCAGGAAGTACCGGCCGGTCAGTTTCAGTCCGCGCAACGGGAAGCCGTGATTGACCGGGTCGGGAAGCCGGATCACGCCCTCTTTCGGAAACTCGACGGACAACTCTTCAATCAGGGCGGTAGCCCGCGCCTGGTCGAGGCGTCCTCTCAGGCCGGCGGATTCGATGGGAAGCTCAAGATCGGCGATGCCGCTCACAAGAACGTGCCCCGCGCCGGTGGAGAGCACGAACTCGGCTTCGGGAATCTCACCGCCGGCCAGCGCCGTCGCGGTGACCGTGCCGCTCACCGGCGCATCGACGAAGCTCCCAAGATCGAGCCGCGGAAGAATCCGGCCGAATAGCCGAGGATTGAGATTAACGAACCCGACATCCAATTTGAGCCTCTCTTCACTGATGTCGAACGTCCCGCTAATGGCGAACGAGGCCTTTTCTTCCCCGACATCGAAATCCAGGTCCGCCTGTCCGACGATGGTGCCGAACTCGCGGGACAGGTCGATATTCGCCGTATCGGATCGCCAGACCGTATTGGTGAGCCGGTCGTTGATCTTCAGATCACCATTGATGATTCGCAACCGCCGCAAATGACTGAGCGGCCCCGCCATGTCCGCGGGCGCCAGGAACTGCTGTACGATCACGCTGGCGATTGCCGGCCCGCCTCTCGCGCCCGTCGCCTCCGGCAAGTCGAGTTCAACCCCACCGTGGATTTGCCGTGTCAGATTTAGGGCCGGGTTGCGGATCGAGATGGACCGGGGGGCGAGTTTCCCCTGCAACAGGGCCCTGCCGCTCAGCGTGACGCTGAGGTCCGGAATCTCGGCGATGACCGTGCCGGATTCCCCGATAGCCGTCGCCCCCCGGACACGGATTTCAAGCGTGTTGGTCTCGCTCGCCCAGGTCGCGATGGTGTCATCGAGTTTGACCGCAAACGAACCGTCACCAGACTTCAGCGCGGCTTCGAAATAGGGCGAGAAGAACGCGAGGGAGATGGGTCCGGCCGTCAGCCGCCAGGCGAGGAAACCGAAGCCGATCGCCAGGCCCACGGCGAGCGCGCCGATCAGCTGCATAAATCCGCGCAAGGTGTGGATAATCACGGCGTTTCGATACCTTTAACGCAGCTTGACCACAAGATTTTGTTACAGCAGTGTGCGGCAATTCCGAGCATATTGAAATGCAACAATTAACAATTTGGTCACAGGATGCGGTATTTCCGGCTCCCGCCGATCCGGATCGGGTGACGCTCGGTATTGATCACCTGAATGACTCGCTGCGGCGGCTTCTGGACGCCGACGAGGCGCCTGCCGCGTGCGCTGCGGTGCTGAAGGACACGAGTGTCGGCGAGGCGATGGCCGCGCTGTTCGGCAACAGCACCTTCCTCGCCCGTTCGGCCGCCGCCGAACCGGTGTTTTTCACCGAACTGATGACCCGGGGGCCGGACGCCATGCTCGAGCAGGCGGGAGAGCTGCCGGCCCGCCCGGCCGCCGGGATGACCGAGGCCGACCTCATGGCGGCACTTCGCAAAGCCAAGCGGCGCATCGCGCTGCTGACGGCGGTCGCGGACATTTCGGGCGAGTGGCCGCTCGAACGGGTCACTCACGTCCTCAGCGAATTCGCCGACCGGGCCGTATCGGCGGCCTGTCGGTATCTGCTGATCCACGCGCCGGGCGCCGACATTCTAAACGGCCTGGAGCCGTCCGATCCGGAACCCGGGTCCGGGCTGATCGTCCTCGGCATGGGCAAGCTCGGCGCCAACGAGTTGAACTATTCGAGCGACGTCGACCTGATGATCTTGTACGACCCGGCGGTGATCGAGACCGACAGGCCGGACGAACTCCAGCGGTTCTTCGTCCGCTTGAGCCGCGATCTGGTGAGGATGCTGTCCGAGCCGACCAAGGACGGATACGTGTTCCGCGCCGATCTGCGCCTGCGGCCGGACCCGGGCTCCACCCCGACCGCCATATCGGTGACCGCCGCCGAGACCTATTACGAGAGCGTCGGCCAGAACTGGGAGCGGGCGGCCATGATCAAGGCGCGCCGGGTTGCCGGCGACAAGGAACCGGGCGACCGGTTCCTCCATCACCTTCAGCCGTTCATCTGGCGGCGCAACCTGGATTTCGCCGCCATCCAGGATGTTCATTCCATCAAACGCCAGATCAATGCCCACCGGGGGGGCGCGAAAATCAAGGTGCGGGGCCACAACATAAAGCTGGGACGCGGCGGCATCCGCGAGATCGAGTTTTTCGTCCAGACCCAGCAACTCATCTGGGGCGGGCGCGACCCCAGCCTGCGGAACCCGACCACCCTCGGCGGGTTGCAAGGTTTGGTTGCCGCGGGTCAGGTTGAAGCCGGCGTCGCCGAGGAGCTGACCGAGGCATATGAATTCCTTCGCCGGTTGGAGCATCGCCTGCAGATGGTCGAGGACCGCCAGATCCATGATTTGCCCGGCGACGATGAAGGCGTCGCCGAAATCGCCATTTTCATGGGGTTCGGGAACATTGACGCGTTCAAGACCGAGCTGCTGAGAATTCTGCGGACAGTTGAAAGTCACTATGCCGAACTGTTCGAAGACGAACCGGGCCTTGGCGTCGATGCCGAGGTAAGCGGCAACCTGATTTTCACGGGAACCGAAGACGACCCGGATACCATGGAGACCCTGAAATCGCTGGGCTACACCGACCCCGGCCGGGTCGCGGCCTCCATTCGGGGCTGGCACCATTCGCGCTACCGGGCAACCCGCAGCGAACGCGCGCGCCAGATTTTGACCGAACTGGTCCCCCTGCTCCTCACCTCGTTCGGCAAGACCACGGACCCGGACACGGCATTCGCCAGATTTGACGACGTCCTGCGCGGCCTGCCGGCGGGCATCCAACTGTTTTCCATGCTGCGGGCCAATCCGGCCCTGTTCGATTTGATCGGCGAGATCACCGGAACGGCGCCCCGGCTCGCCGGTCACCTGGGCCGTCACCCGGCCCTGCTTGAAAGCGTCCTGCAAGCCGACTTCCTCGATCAACCGCCGGAGGAAACATGGCTCGAATCGGATCTCCGCGCGGCCGTCGACCCGCTGGACAATTTCGAAGACGCCCTCGACGCGATCCAGCGGTGGAGCAATGACCGCAAGTTTCAGATCGGTGTGCAATGCCTGCTCAACCGGACGACCTGGGACCGGGCCGGCACCGATCTCGCGGCGGCCGCCGATGTATCGCTGCGGGTTCTGCAGTCGGCCGTCGAAGCGGAGTTTGCCAGGAGCCACGGCCGGATCGCCGGCGGCGAGCTTGCGATTGTCGCGCTCGGCAAGTTGGGAGGCCGGGAGATGACCCCGACCTCCGACCTCGATCTTGTGTTCGTTTATGATTTCGATCCGGGCAGCGAAGGATCGGATGGCGAACGGTCATTGTCGCCGGGCCCGTATTTCGCCCGCTACGCCCAACGGCTGATCACCGCCATCACCGCGCCCACCGCCGAAGGCAAATTGTACGAAGTGGACATGCGGCTCCGGCCGTCGGGCAATGCCGGGCCCATCGCCTCCAGCCTCGAAGCCTTCCGGCAGTATCACATGGACTCGGCTTGGACCTGGGAAAACCTCGCCATCTCCCGGGCACGGGTGTTGAGCGGCTCCGGGACCATCCACGGGAAGATCGAGGATGTGATCCGCGAAACCCTCACCCGAAAGCGCGACGGGGAAAGTCTGGTCCGGGACGTGGCGGTGATGCGCCGGCGGATCGCCGAGGAACACGGCACCGAAGTGCCGTGGGAAGTGAAACACCGGCGGGGCGGCCTGGTCGATGTCGAGTTCATCATCCAGTATCTCCAGCTGCGCCACGGTCACGGGCACCCCGGCGTGCTGGCCGCCAATACCCGCCAGGCGCTGGAGAACCTGCACAACGAGCACGTCGTCTCCGAAGCCGATTATCATTCGCTCAGGGAGGCGCTCGGTCTGTGGCAAGCCGTTCAAGGGGTGTTCCGGCTGACCATCGAAGGGTTCCTGGATGACGTCATCACCGACAGCATGCCGGCCGGACTGGAGCGCATCTTGGCGGGCGCGACGGGATCGGAAACGGTGGACGTCTTGTTGGCGCGGATGGACGAGACCGCCGGGACGGTCCGGGAGATTTATCATCGGCTGATCGATGCGCCGGCGGACGCCGCCGGGAAGGAAGCCTCGTGAACCATCGCCGAACCTTCGAAAGCCTCACCGAGGCGGCGGTGGCGGTGCTTGAAACCGCGCCCGCGGACGCCAAGGCGGACCTCAGCCGCGCAATCGCCGCCCTGTGGCGGGACGGCGGCATCACCGGGATCGGCGCGACCCGTCCTCCCGACCGCCCCGCGCGTCCGGCGCGGCCCCGATTGCTGATGCCCCGCGACATGCCCAAGCGCCGCGGCGGCGGGCCCGCGAAGCGCATCGCCTTTCTCCATGCCATCGCACATATCGAGCTGAATGCCATCGACCTGGCCTGGGACCTGATTGCCCGCTTCGCGGACCCGGCCTTGCCCCGCGAATTCTACGACGACTGGGTGCGGGTCGGGGACGAGGAAGCCAGGCATTTCAGCCTCCTCGCCGGCCTCCTGGACGACGCGGGCGCGGCTTACGGCGATCTGCCGGCCCACGACGGCTTATGGGAGGCGGCAAGCGAAACCGCCGACGATATCCTGGCCCGTATCGCCGTCGTGCCCATGGTATTGGAGGCCCGCGGCCTCGACGCCACCCCGGACGCCATCAAGCGGCTCGGCAACGCCGGTGACGAGGCGTCCGTCCGGGTTCTGGAAATCATCGCCCGGGATGAGGAGACCCATGTGGGGTTCGGGGTCAAGTGGTTCGACCGCTTGTGCGCGGCGCGCGGGCTCGATCCGGCCGACACCTTCCAGGAACTGGTGAGATCGCGTTTCAAGGGCGTGCTGAAACCACCGTTTGCCGAGACCGCTCGTGAGCGCGCGGGCTTTCCCAAATCCTATTACGAACCGCTGGCGGTGAGAGCTTAGCCCGCGCCCTCGGCTGATGCCTCGATGCGGGCGGCAAGCGCCGCAGCCATGAACTCGTCCAGATCGCCGTCGAGCACGGCCTGGGTGTTGGACGTCTCCATATCGGTCCTGAGATCCTTCACCATCTGGTAGGGCTGCAGCACATAGGAGCGGATCTGGTGCCCCCAGCCGATATCGGTCTTGGCATCGTGCGCGGCCTGGGCTTCCTCCTCCCGCTTCTGCAATTCCGCCTCGTAGAGCCGGGCGCGCAGCATGCTGAACGCGGCCGCCCGGTTGCGGTGCTGAGAGCGGTCGTTTTGGCACTGGACGACGATGCCCGTCGGAATATGGGTAATGCGGATGGCGGAATCCGTCTTGTTGACGTGTTGGCCGCCGGCCCCGGACGCCCGGTAGGTGTCGACCCGTATGTCCTTGTCGTTGATCTCCACCTCGATGTTGTCGTCGATCACCGGAAACACCCAGACGGACGCGAAACTGGTGTGGCGCCGGGCGCTCGCGTCATAGGGCGAGATGCGCACCAGCCGGTGGACGCCGCTTTCGGTCTTCAGCCAGCCATAGGCGTCGGTGCCCAGGACCCGCACCGTCGACGATTTGATGCCGGCTTCCTCGCCCGCGCTCTCTTCCAGCCATTCCAGCTTGTAGCCGCGGCTTTCCGCCCAGCGGGCGTACATGCGCAGCAGCATCTGCGCCCAGTCCTGTGCCTCGGTGCCGCCGGCGCCGGCATGGACCTCGAGATAGCAATCGTTGCCATCGGCCTCCCCCGACAACAGGGCGCGGACCCGCTCTTTCTCGGCCCGGGCCGCCAGCGCCTTGAGCGCCGATTCAGCCTCGTCGACCACGCCGCCATCGTCTTCGGCCTCGCCAAGCTCGATCAGTTCCAGATTGTCGGAGAGTTCCTGTTCCAACTCGTCGAGGGCCTTGATGCCGCCCTCCAGGCGGGTGCGCTCGCGCATCACCGTCTGAGCGCGGGCCTGGTCGCTCCACAGGCCGGGGTCTTCGGCGAGGGTGTTCAGCTCGGCGAGGCGCTTGACGGCGGTGTCATAGTCAAAGCCGCCTCCTCAGCAGTTCCAGGGACTGCTTGATCTGCTCGGAGAGGGTCTCGATTTCGGCGCGCACGGGAGGTCTCGGTGATTCGGCGTTGGGAGGGTCTCGGCGGAGTGTTTAGAGGGTTCGGCAGACGGGCACAACAACCGTCGTCAATAAAGCCCGCCGGTGCCCGATGTGGGCGCCTGGGTGGTAACCGTCAGGCCTTCGAGCACGTTCTCCTCGCCCGACGGAATTTTGCCCGGCTTGAACGCTTCGAGAATGACATCGCGGTCGCCGCCCCGGGCCGGCCTGCCGGAAGCGGCGTTGACCCGGACCAGCCTGATGCCCTCCGGAATCCGGAACGGGATGGCGGCCTCGCCTTCGAGGGCCTCGGCCATGAACCGCTTGAAGATCGGCGCCGCCGCGCTGGCGCCCTGCTCCCGCGCACCGAGGGACCGGGGCGTGTCGAAGCCGACGAAGACGCCAACGGCAAGGTCCGGCGAGAAGCCGACGAACCAGGTATCCAATGCATCGTTGGTGGTGCCGGTCTTGCCGGCCAGGGGCTTGCCGATGGACTTGATCCTGCGGCCCGTGCCTCGTTCCACCGCGCCCTGGAGCATGGAGACCATCTGGTAGGCGCTGGCGGGATCGGCGACCCGCTCCCGGGTGTCCGGAACGTCGGGGACCGGCTGATTGGTCCAGAAGGCCGCCCGGCAGTCCCGGCACACCCGGTTGTCGTGACGGAAGACATTCTTGCCGTGACGGTCCTGGATGCGGTCGATGAGGGTCGGTTTGATCCGTTTGCCGCCGTTGACCATCATCGCGTAGGACGCGGTCAGCCGCATCAGCGTGGTCTCGCCGGCGCCGAGCGACATGGAGAGCCGGGGCGGCAGGTCATCGGCGACGCCGAGCCGCCGCGCATATTGGGCGACGCGGTCGATGCCGATGGTCTGGGCGAGGCGCACGGTCATCAGGTTGCGCGACTTCTCGATGCCGAGGCGCATGGTGCTCGGCCCGTAGAACTTCTTGGTGTAGTTGGCCGGCCGCCATTTGGGCAGACCGGGCCCCTGGTCGATGACGAACGGCGCATCGAGGATCAGGGTGGAGGGCGTGAAGCCGGCCTCCAATGCCGCCAGATAAACGATCGGCTTGAAGGCCGAGCCCGGCTGGCGCCGCGCCTGGACCGCGCGGTTGAACTGGCTGCGCTCAAAGGAATAGCCGCCCGACATGGCCAGCACGCGCCCCGTATGGGGATCGAGCGCCACCACCGCGCCGTCGATCTCGGGGATCTGCTTGAGGGCGAAGGTGTTGTCCGGATAGGGCTTCCCCTCCCCGGTCTCGAAGACCTCCTGGACCGCGACCACGTCGCCGGCGGCCAATACGTCGCTCGCCGCCTTCACCCGCGGGCCGAGCCGTTGCTTTTTCTTCCACGCCCGCGCCCACTTCAACTCGTCGAGCGGAATGGTCCCGGCGCGGCCGTCATCGACGCCGATGTTCGCCGATTTATCGTCCGCCGACAGCACGATGCCCAGCCGCCAGAGGCCGAGACCCTTGGGCTCCTCGACCTTGGCCAGCTGTTCCAGCCAGTCGGCCACCGGCCCAACCTGGTCGATGGGTCCCCGCCAGCCATGACGCCGGTCGTATGCCTCGAGCCCGGCACGCAGTGCCCGGTCGGCGATGCCCTGAAGCCGCGGGCTCAAGGTCGTGCGCACCGAGAGACCGCCCTTATAAAGCTCATCCTCACCGTAACGCTGCACCAGTTCGCGCCGGACTTCCTCGGCGAAGTAGTCGGCGTTGACGAATTCGGTGACGCCCCGCCTGCGGACGCTCAGCGGCCGGGCCTTCGCGGCCGCCGCCGCCTCTGGCGTAATCACGCCGTCTTCGAGCATCCGGTCGACCACCCAGTCTCTGCGGCCCTTGGCGGCGCGCGGTTTTTTCAGCGGGTTGTAGTTGTTGGGGGCCTTGGGCAGCGCGGCCAACATAGCCGCCTCGGAAATGGTCAGCGCGTCGAGCGATTTGTTGAAGTAGTTGAGCGCCGCGGCGGCGACGCCGTACGAGCCGAAGCCGAGATAAATCTCGTTCAGGTAAAGCTCGAGAATACGCTCCTTGGCAAGCGCCCGCTCGATCCGGAAGGCAAGGATCGCCTCCTTGAACTTGCGTTCGACCGTAACATCGGCGCTCAGCAGGAAATTCTTCGCCACCTGCTGGGTGATGGTCGAAGCGCCCACCAGCCGCCGGTTGGTGGAGATGTTCTTGAGATTGGTGATCACCGCGCGGCCGACGCCGACGGGATCGACCCCGGGATGGATGAAGAAGTTCTTGTCTTCGGCCGACAGAAACGCGTTGATCACCCGCTTGGGCATGGCGCCGACGGGAATGAACACCCTGCGTTCGGTGGCGAATTCGGCCAGCAGCCGTCCGTCGCCGGCCTGCACCCGGGTCATCACCGGCGGTTCGTAGTCGGCCAGTTGCCGGTAATCGGGCAGCCCCCGCCCGTACTTGTAGAAGACGTAGATACCGCCGCCGGCGCCCGCGAGAACGACGATCAACAGAAAGCTGACAATGGCGATAAACGTCTTAAGCATATAAGGCTATTCCAACTCGGCATTTTGCGCCGCCGAAGCGGTTCATCTTCATCAAATGTGCGCCCCGGCGCAATGGCCTGACCCTGGTGAGAAATGCGGATTATCGCGGAATTGTGGCGGTTTTGTGACGCAATTCGGCGCTTTGCCCCTCATCGTTCCGCCTGTTCGATCCGCTCGAAATAGTGGTTGATTGCCTGAGCGACCGAATCGGCGATCTGCGTTCGGTAGCTTTCCTGACGGAGCGCCCGCTCATCCTGGCGGTTGGACAGGAAACCCATCTCAATCAGCACCGAGGGAATATCAGGCGCCTTGAGCACGGCAAATCCCGCGAATCGATGAGTTTTTCGGAGCAGCTTGCTGACCCGGCGCAATTCCTGAACCAGCTCGGCCGCGAACCGGACGGATTCGTTCATGGTTTCCCGCTGGGCAAGATCGATCAGGATATCCGTTACCTCGGGGGTTTCGGCCGAAAGGTCGATGCCGGCGATGAGGTCGGCCTTGTTCTCCTTGTCGGCCAGTTCCGCCGCTTCCTTGTCCGATGCTTTTTCCGACAAAGTATAAACCGACAGTCCACGGATGCCGGCGCGGCGAATGGAATCGGCATGCAGGGAGACAAACAGATCCGCGTCGTGCTTGCGCGCGATGGCGATGCGGTCGCGAAGCCGGATAAAAACGTCCCGGTCGCGGGTCAGGACCACCCTGTAGCGCCCGCTTCTTTCCAGGCGGCGCTTCAGGATACGCGCCGTCCGGAGCGTAATATCCTTCTCCAGCACCCCGCTCTTCCCGATGGCGCCGGGGTCGACGCCGCCGTGTCCGGGATCGATAGCGATAATCCGGCGGGCTCCCCGGGCGCGCGGCTTGCGGTTCGGTATCGGCAGGTTCGGGGTCGCCCGCGCCGTGGGCTGGGCCCGGCCCTGGGCGCGTCCTCTGGCGCGGCGGGGCTCGACCAGTTTGGCCTGGGAGTTCGCGCGGTCGCGGGTCAGGCCCTCCCTGTAGCGCCCGCTTCTTTCGAGGCGATGCTTCTGGGTACGCGCCGTCCGGAGCGTAACGTCCTTCTCCGGCACTCCGCCCCGCCCAACGGCGCCGGGGTCGGTAGCGACAACCCTGCGGTCTCCCCGGGCGCGCGGCTTGCGCTTCGGGACCGGCAGGTCCGGGTTCGCCCGCGCCGTCTCCCGAGCGGGCGCCGGGGGCTGGGCCCGGCCTTGGGCGCGTACTATGGCGCGGCGGGGCTCGACCAGTTCGGCCATAAAGCTCGCGTGGTCGCTGGGCTTCATGTCCACCACCAGCCGATGGCCGCGATTTCCGGAGGGCGGAATCAAAAACGCCCCGGTGATCCGCATGGGTCCGCTCATGTCGAGCACCACCCGCGACGCGCCGGCCTTAAACAGTCCGTAGCGCAGGCTCTTGACCAAGCCGACGTTCTTGGGCAGCGGCCGGGTCGGCAGCCGCCAGCCGAGCTCCGGCAAATCGATGACCAGACGATAGGGATCGACCAGCGCGAAGTAGGAGAATTTGACCGGTCCGGTCAGATCCATGACAAACCGGGTCTGATCACCACTGACGCCCACCCGGAGATCATTGGCCACAACGGCATCCCGAGCCCGGGCGTCATTGGCCAGCAACGCACCAAACGCCGATACGACAAGCAGCGTCCGCATTACACGCGAGAGCGGCAAACGTGCGGCGCTAAAACTCTTCGGGATTGAGACCATATCCGTGGGCACGCATACACCATCCACCCGCGGAAATTCGCAAGAATGCGATAAATCCCGCTGGATTCCTGTACATAAGATGATTGTCGAACAGTAATCCTACCGTTATGTTAACGGCGTGAAGCGTGGCGGGACTTGTTGAAGGGCAGGCACGCGCGTACGGCGAATTGGCCGGACAGGCCCGGCGCCGACGCCTTACCGCCGGCCCCAATGTCCCACCGCATCAATGCTTCCAAACCAGTGAAAGTAGATTATTCGATGCCGGTAATGGCAGCCCAAATCAACCATCCGACCAGGCCGGCCCTGCAAATCGCGGGCGCCGGCGGCCTGGAGTGGACCGATTCGATGCGGGGCGCCGCCGGCAATATTGCAAATACGACCAAGGCGGCACGCGGCTTCGACGCCGGCAGCCCAGCCTGGTCCCGGAGCTTTAGATCAAATGACCAAAAGAATGTTGATCGACGCGGCCCACCCGGAAGAGACCCGTGTGGCCACCGTCGACGGAAATCGGCTTGAAGAACTAGACGTAGAATCAGCCGCCAGGCGGCAACTCAAGGGAAACATCTATCTGGCAAAGGTGACGCGGGTCGAGCCCTCGCTCCAAGCGGCCTTTGTCGACTATGGCGGTAACCGCCACGGTTTCCTGGCCTTTAGTGAAATTCATCCCGACTACTACCAAATTCCGGTCGCCGACCGTGAAGCGCTTATCGCCGAGGACGAGGCCGCCGAAGCGGCGGAAGCGGAGGCGGAAGCGGACGAAGCCGAAGCCGCGGATAACGGTAAGCCGGATGCCAAGGGGGTCGAGACCATTGGCGGCGACGACATCGACGATGTCGAGGAGCGACGCGCCAACCGGCCGGTCCGCCGCTACAAAATCCAGGAAGTCATCAAACGGCGCCAGATCCTGCTGATCCAGGTGGTCAAGGAGGAGCGGGGCAATAAGGGCGCGGCGCTCACCACCTATTTGTCGCTTGCCGGCCGGTATTGTGTGCTCATGCCGAATACGGCCCGCGGCGGCGGCATCTCCCGCAAGATTTCCAATGCCAAGGACCGCAAACGGCTGAAATCCATCATCTCGGCGCTCGATATCCCGAAGGGGATCGCGGTCATCGTCAGGACCGCCGGATCGGACCGGGGCAAGGCCGAAATCAAGCGGGACTACGAATATCTCATCAAGCTTTGGGACAACGTCCGGACCCACACATTGGAATCGACGGCGCCTGCGCTGATTCACGAGGAAGCGAACCTCATCAACCGCTCCATCCGGGATCAATACAGCCGCGATGTCGATGAAATCCTCGTTGAAGGTGATGACGGCTACCGGGCGGCCAAGGACCTGATGAAGATGCTGGTCCCCAGCCATGCGAAAAAGGTCCAGCCCTATCGCGATCCCGCCGTACCCCTGTTCCAGCGCTATCACGTCGAGAATCAGCTTGAAACCATGCACAATCAGGAAGTGCAGTTGAAGTCCGGCGGCTACATCGTGCTCAACTCGACCGAGGCGCTGGTCGCCATCGATGTCAACTCGGGCCGGGCCACCCGCGGACGCAATATCGAGGAAACCGCGCTCAAGACAAATCTGGAAGCCGCCTCCGAAATCGCCCGGCAGCTAAAGCTCCGCGATCTCGCCGGATTGATTGTCATCGATTTCATCGACATGGACGTCAACAAGAACCAGACGGCGGTGGAGCGCAAACTAAAGGAAGCCATGCGCCATGACCGGGCGCGCATTCAAATCGGCCGGATCAGTCCGTTCGGCCTTTTGGAATTGTCCCGTCAGCGGCTTCGCCCGAGTTTGGCCGAGACCTACTCGGATCCATGCCCCCATTGCAGCGGGACGGGAATCAGGCGATCCGTCGAATCCACCGCCGTCCACGTGCTCCGCGGTATCGAGGAAGAAGGCGTGCGGGGCCGCGCGACGGAAATCGAGGTCGCCATGCCGCCCTCGGTGGCGCTCTACATCCTGAACCACAAGCGCGAAACCATCGCCCAGCTGGAGGAAAAATTTGAATTCGGGATCATCGTCTCCCAGGACGACGAGTTGATCCCGCCGGACTACGACATCAAACGGACCGGGCTTGCCGAGGGTGCCGGGGACGACGAACAAGACGAAGCCTCGGCCAAGGGTGACGGCCCGTCAGCGGATGAGGGCAAGAAGAAGAAACGCCGGCGCCGGGGCCGGCGTCGGCGCGGCGATGATCAGGCCGAAACGCAGACGGACAACGAGGCCAATGAAAACGATGCCGGTGAAAACGAGGAATTGAAGCCGTCCGGCGACGAGACCGAAACCGACGAGAGTGCCGAAGCCGAAACCGGCCCGGATGAAGACGACGGCGAGCGGAAGAAACCCCGCCGCCGGGGCCGCCGGGGCGGCCGGCGACGGTCACGGAACACCGAGACGGAGGGCGCCGGGGAAAGCAACCAAGCGGCTGAAACCGCCGAGGAAGGTGATGCGGCTGCCGCAGCGCCCGAACAGGAGGGGGCGGCAGAGGAAACGCCGGAAAACACCGAGGAAAAACCCAAGCCGCGCCGCCGCCGCCGGGTTCGCCGGCGGGCCGCGAAATCCGATACCAGCGATGAAGCGGCCGCCAACGAGGACGGTAAATCAGTGGATCCGGCCTCCGAGGCCGCCGCAGAGCCTATGGAGACGCCGGAACCGGCGGACCCCGCCGAGCCGCCAGCCGAGGCGGAGGCCGAACCGGTTGAAGCGCCGGAGCCTTTGGTCGCCGCGCCGGAGCCGGACACGGACTCGCCCGGAGAACAACCGGCCCCGGTTGAAGAAAGCGCACCGGCGGCCGAGCCCGAACCACCCGCATCGACGCCGGTAGTCGTTCAGGAAGGCGACGGGGCTCCCGCCGAACCCGATCCCGGCGAGCCGCCCAAGCGGGGCTGGTGGAGCCGCTGACCGGATCGGCGATCAGGCAAGCCAGCCGATAAGGCGTTCGGCGGCATCCGCCATCACATCGTTGGGACCGGCGAAGGAAAATCTCAGGTACCGATGTCCCCGCCCGGGATCAAAATCGATCCCGGGTGTCACGGCCACCCCGGTCTCCGCCAGCATTTTGCGGCAGAAGGCGTCGCTGTCGTCGGTCAGGTGAGAGACATCGGCATACAGGTAGAACGCGCCGTCTGCCGGCGCGAATTCCCGGAAACCGGCGCGCGGCAACTCGCGGAGCAACAGTTCCCGGTTCTCCGCATACTGTCCGACATATCGGTCCAGTTCGTCCCGGCAATCGAACACCGCCGTGGCCGCGATCTGGGAAAGCGTCGGCGGTGAAATAAACAGGTTCTGGGTCAGACACTCGACGGACCGCAGAAGCGGCTCGGGAACCACCATCCAGCCCAGCCGCCATCCGGTCATCGAGCAGTATTTCGAAAAGCTGTTGATGACGATGGCATCCGGATCGAAGGCAAGCGCGGTCACCGGGTCCGGCCCGAAGGTGATGCCGTGATAGATCTCATCCGAGATCAGCCGGACGCCGTTGTCCCGGCACCAATCGGCCAATTGCCGCATCTCCGGCTTCATGATCATCGAACCGGTTGGATTGGACGGGCTGGCGACAATCAACCCGTCAATGGCCCGGCCGGCCTTTTCCAATACGTCGGGCGTCGGCTGGAAATGCGTTTCCGGTCCCACCTCGATCGTCACCGCTTCGATGCCCAGCGCCGTCAGGATGTTGCGGTACGCCGGGTACCCGGGCGCGGCCAGCGCGACTCTGTCGCCTGCGTCGAACGCGGCCAGAAACGACAGCAAGAATCCGCCCGACGAACCGGTGGTGATCGTCACCCGGCCGGGGTCGACGTCGGCGCCATACCTGATCTTGTACTGCTCGGCGATCAGCGACCGGAGGGCGGGAATGCCAAGGGCATCGGTATATCCGATCAAATCCTCGTCAAGGGCCGATTTGGCACGGTCCAGAACCGCCGCCGGTGCCGGTGTTCCCGGCTGTCCGACTTCGAGATGCAGGACATCTTTGCCGGACGCCGCACGTTCGTTCGCGGCGCGCATCACGTCCATCACAATGAACGGCGAGATCAGTCCCCGGGAGGAAACCTTGAGCGCCATTTCCTACTGCTCGGCGGTCGCGGCCAGGCCGTGAGACCTCGTATCCACGGCAAACCGGCATTGCTCCGGCCCGCGCTGAAGGCCCGCCCTGCAGTGAAGTGCACTGACACGTCCGAGAACCGCCGCCTCGCCGAGCCGGTGACCCCTGCCCCGAAGAAACTGCAACGACCCGCCATCCATACCCGCTTCGAAATAGGTGGTATCGCCGTTCCCCGGCCGGCTCACGCGCCTTAGCGCCAACGCCTCCTTCAGCGGAATTTCCGCGAGCATCGTCGCGGCGGCAACGGCGGGGACCGCCTCCGGCGTCGCCGGCGCACCGCCGGCGGCGGCGGCGAAGTGCACCTGATTGGTGTTGGGATTAAGGACGATTACCGGGCTGACCGGCGCGGGACGTGTCGGCGCCGCCGCCATGAACACGCCGGTTCCCGGAGCCACTCTCCCCGAGCCGAAGGGCGCGTTCATGGTCAGGCTGCATGCAACGGCCGATCCCGCTTGATCGGCCGCGACGAACCCGGTCGACGAAGAAGCGCCAATGCCGTCGGGCGCCTGTCCAATGCCGATGGAAGCAGGCCGGTGCCGGTCCGAGGCCAGGCTTGCCGCCAGGCGATTGATGTAGGGTTCGGAGATCAGCCGCGGACGCTTCTTGGTTCCGCCGATGGGCGGTGCTTGAGGATCGGCGAGCAACTCGCCGGCGGCGGAAGATGAAGCCTCGGCGACCAGATGCAGGCGCGCATCGCCGCCCAGGTTCTCGAATGCATCGTCGGCCGCGAGCAGTGCGTACAGGATGGCGGCGGCCCGGCCTGCCGACGGCGCATCGGCGAAGTGCGCCGAGTGGTTGCCCGATTGCACCTCGATTGTCGTCCCCCAGGACGGTTTGTAGGCCCGGAGGTCCTCCAATGTCATGGAACCGCCGGCGAGTTGCACGGCGTGGGCGAACTCGCCGCTTAACCTGCCCCGATAGAACTCCCCGGGCCCCCGCGCCCGCAAACTGGACAGAATTCCCGCCAGATCGATCTGGCGCAGAAATTGGCCCTCCTTCAGCGGCTGGCCATCAGGGGCGAGAATATTCCACGATTGTCGATGGGGCTGCAGCCAAGCCCGCGCCCAAGCGATGTCCCAGGCGAGCGCCCGCGAGGCCCGCGTCCCAAACCGCGCCAGCTGTTCCGCGCGCGAAACATGCGTGGCCCAACGCTGATTGCCGAAACGCGCATGCAGGGCAAAAAAACCTGCCGGATTGCCGGGAACGGCGGTCCGAACGGTACCAGGCGGTGCGGGATTGGCCGGCTGGCCCGGAAGAAATCGCAGGGTTTCGATTTTCTTGCTTTCAACATCGTAGACCAGGCACACGCCGCCGCCGCCGAGACTGGCCGCGGACGGATAGGTCACCGATAGGGTGAAATACATCGCCGTGGCGGCATCCGCCGCCGATCCGCCCGAGACGAGCACCTGACGGCCCACCAGCGCGGCCCGGGGCTCTTCCGCGGCGACGCCGCCGGCAAAGCCGCGAACAATGCCCTCCACGCCCTCCAGCGGCTTCTCCTCGGCGCATGCCGCCAGCGCGAGCGCCATCAACGCCAACGTCAATTGACGGTGATAACCGCGGTGTCTACGCTCGCGGAAATTTTTGGAGACCCCCAAATTGTCCTGTCGTCGAATGGCGTGTCGCATTTTGCTCGTGGCCGTCCTCGCTCTTGGCGGCACCTTCGCCCTGCCTGCAGACAAGGCGGCCGCACAGAAAACCTCGTTCATCCGGGATGCGGAAACAGAACGTATCATCCGCATTTATGCCACACCACTTTTCGAAGCGGCAAACCTTGAACCGACGGCGATCAGAATTTTTTTGATCAATGATCGGGCGCTCAACGCGTTCGTGGCCGGCGGGCTGAACCTGTTCATCAATACCGGTCTGATCATGCGGGCCCGGACACCGGGAGAGTTGATCGGAGTGATTGCGCACGAAACCGGCCATATGTCAGGGGGACATTTGTCGCGAATCCCGGGCGCGGCCCGGAACGCAGCCGCTCATACCATTCTTGGCTATATTCTGGGCGGCGTCGCCGCCGCCGGCGGCCGGCCCGATGTGGGTGCGGCCGTCGTCGCCGGTCAACAAGGGGTCGCGCAGCGAAGCTTCCTCCAGTTCTCCAGAACCCAGGAAAGCGCCGCCGATCAGGCGGCGGTACGGCTGCTCGACGCCACCAGGCAATCCGCCCGCGGGTTGCTGCGCTTCATGGACGTTCTCAGGGGACAGGAAGCCTTGAGTACGGTCTCGCAGGACCCCTATGTGCGGACCCACCCCCTGTCCTCGGACCGGATATCGTTTCTTGAGGAACATGTGCGGAAATCTCCCTATTCCGACGTCCCCACCGATCCGTATTTGGTAAAATTGCATAACCGCATGCGGGCTAAGCTGATCGCCTTCATCGAGCCGCCGCCGCGCACGCTCCGGGCCTTTCCCGACAGCGATCGATCCCCGGTCGCCCGCTATGCCCGTTCCATCGCGCATTACCGGGGTGCCAACATAGAACAGGCGTTGAACGGCATCAGCGGGCTGATCGCCGAATTTCCGGAAGACGGTTATTTCCGGGAACTGAAGGGCCAGATCTTGTTCGAGAACGGCCGCGCGCGGGAGGCCCTGCCCTACTATGAGGAGGCCATCCGTCTGGTCCCGGATGCGGCCGTGCTGCGGGCCGACATCGGCCGCGTCCAAGTGTCGACCCAGGACCCCGCCCTGCTCGACGCGGCCATCGAAAACCTGTCCACGTCGCTGAGCCGGGAGCCGAACCGGGCATCGGTCTGGCGTCAACTGGGCATCGCCTATGGCCGGAAGGGTGAGCGGGGACGCATGTCTCATGCCCTCGCCGAGCAGGCTCTGCTGCAACGCCGCTATCGCGATGCCAAGGGGCTTGCAGACCGGGCGATCAATCTGCTCCCGGCCGGCTCGCCTGCGTGGATACGGGCCCAGGACGTGCTTTCCGCGGCGGAGACCGGTCTGGTCCGGCAGCGCCGAAACCGGTAGCCGCGGTCCGGAACCATGTACGGGCCGAGGTCCCTCCGCTCACCGATGTGAGGTCATTTTTTCGTGAGACCACGGGGGTTTCAAACGTCTCCACTTGTTCCCCGGCGGGGGCTGGGTCATCATCCCGGCGTCACAACCGCCGGGCATCCCGTTTGATGAAAAGTCTTGCCGTTCTATTGGCGCTCGCCGCCGCGATCCTCGCCCTCCCGGGTGATGCCGCCGCGCAGAGCGGTCCCCGGTCATTTCCGGACGGGTTGACGGACCAACAGAAAAAAGAGGTCCGGGAGCTTATCGGCGAATACCTCCGCAACAATCCGGAGATCGTTCTCGAGGCGATCCAGATCCTCCAGCAGCGCGAACAGGCGCGGCAAGACCGGCAGCAGCGCTCCAATCTGGCCGCGTACCGCCGCGAACTGGAACACGACCCCACCTCGCCGGTCGGCGGGAACCCGAAGGGCGATATCACCGTCGTCGAGTTTTTCGACTACCGGTGCGGCTTCTGCAAACAAGTATTGCCGGCCATCCAGGAGTTGCTCAGGACCGACGGCAATATTCGTTGGGTGTTCAAGGAGCTCCCCATCCTGTCACCGGAATCGCGGATCGCCGCCCAGGCGGCGCTGGCCGCCTGGAACCAGGACCGGGACAAGTACATGGATTTCCATACCGCGCTGATGGAATCCCGGGGCGGCCTGTCCGAGCGCGAGATATTGCGCATGGCGGAGAACGTCGGCCTCGATCCGGAAGCGATCAAGGCCGGCTTGAATGATCCGGCGGTGGAGCAAGCGCTGCAACGCAACTCCCGGCTTGCCCGGCGCTTGGGGATTCGCGGAACCCCGGGCTTCATCATCGGCGATAAGGTGGTGCCGGGCGCCATCGACCTCCGGACCATGCGGCAGATGATCAAGGAACTCCGGGAGCGTTCCTGAGGCCTTCCATACGCTCGGCGAGCCGAGAGACTCGCGAGCCTGCGCTCAGTCCTCGGGGGGCGGCTCCAAGGATTTGGTGACCTGGTCGAGCAGGCCGTAGAGCTGGGCGATATTGTCCTCTCCGGCCGCTTCGGCGATGACCGCGTAATTGGCCTCCGAATGGGGCGCGACCTCGCCGACCAGTTCGAGGCCCTTGGGCGAGATGGCGGCCAGCACCCGCCGCTGATCGGTCGCGGCGACCCTCCGGGTAATCAGGTCCCGGCCCTCCAAATTCCGGAGGATGCGTGACAGGCTGGGCATGAGGATAAAGCTCCGTTCCGCCAGGCGGCTGATCTCGATCTCACCGGAATCCTCCAAGGCGCGCAGGACCCGCCACTGCTGTTCGGTCACGCCGTGGGCCCGCAGCATCGGCCGGAAACGGCTCATCACCGCTTCGCGCGCCCGCAACAGCGCCATCGGCAGCGAGTGGGAGAAATCCCGGAGCGGTGCGCGGCTCATCGGCGCTCAGACTTTCTCGTCCGCCACGCCGTTGGACAGGACGCCGATGCCCGGCACTTCGATCTCCACCGTGTCGCCCGGCACCAGCCATTTCGGCGGATCGAAGCGGGCCCCCGCCCCGGTCGGCGTGCCGGTCGAGATGACGTCCCCCGGCTCCAGCTCGGCGAAGGTGGAGATGTAGTTGATCAGGTAGGGGAAGTCGAAAATGATGCTGTCGGTGGTATCGTCCTGACGCACCTCGCCGTTGACCCGGGTGGTCAGATGGAGCCCGTCGAAACCGCCGGTCTCGTCGGGCGTGACCACCCAGGGCCCGATGGCCCCGCTTTTTTCGAAGTTCTTGCCCTGGGTGACGTTGAACTTGGCGTGCCTGATCCAATCCCGGAGGGTGCCCTCGTTCATCAGCGTCATGCCCGCAATGTGATCGAGCGCGTTCTCCCTGGGGATCCGCCGTCCGCCCTTGCCGATGATCAGCACGATCTCGCCTTCGTAGTCCAGCTGACCGGACTCCGGCGGGCGAATGATGTCCTCCCCGTGGCCGACGAAGGACCCGGGCGTGCGGAAAAACATCGATGGAAATTGGGGCAGGTCGGAACCGTCCCTGTATTCCTCGTTGCGGTTGGCGTAGTTGACCCCGATGCACAGAAGCTTCGGCGGCCGGGGGATGGGGAGAAGATATTTGATGTCGGCGAGAGCCGCATCGGTTTCGGCGCCCGACGTCATCTTGTCGACCTTGGAGAGGCTCTCCGTTTGCAGCACTTCGAGAACGCTGCCGCAGCCGGCTTCGTTCCGGGCACCGACATCGACTATGCCGTCGCCGATGACGGCGCCGAACGAGGGTTTGCCCTCGAGCTCATAGGTAACGAGTTTCATCTGCCGGTCCCCTGCCCTGAATTATTTAACTTGTTAATTATACGGCGGTTCGGCGCAAATGGGAATTGGCCCGTATTTCCCGCCGGGCTCAAATGCCGCTGAGATCGGCGCGCTCCTCGAAATACTCCCAGGCCCGGTCCATGGACAGCGGGGAGAATTGGATTTCCTGATAGAGCCGTTCTTCCTCGGCCGACAGATATTTGACCTCGCCCATCTGCATGGAGGCCAGTTGGAGCTGGGCGTTGACCTGGAGGTAGATCGACACCATGACCGCCTCCTTGAGGTTGGGACCGACGACCACGCATCCGTGGCCCCGCATCAGCGCCACCCGTCCGGCGCCTAGACATTTCGCGAGATCGTGGCCCTGCTCCATGGTCAGGACCAGCATGTTGGTATCGCCGAAATTGTCGGCGATGTCCCATATTGGGACGCCCTGGCCGATGCCGCTGCCGACGTGGACCAGCGGCCGGATCGGCGTATCGGTGACGCCGAACGGGATCACGGCGTGGGAATGGTTGTGGACCACGGCGTTGACGTCGGGCCGGGCCTGATAGGCGGCGCCGTGGATCGGCCGCTCCCCGTAGGGCCGCCGGTCGTCGTCTATGGGGTTGCAGTCGAGGTCGAACTCCATGATGTCGGCGGGCGTCACCAGGGCCGGACTCAGCGACCGGGCGAGCAGAAACCGCTCCGGATCGCCGGGGTGCCGCAAACTCACATGCCCGTAGGCATCCACCACATCCTCGCGGGCCAAAATCCGGTTGGCGACGGCCACCTGCCGGCGCGCTTCCTCCAAAGTCGTCATTTTCCAATCCTCCCGTCCATTTGCGCCGGCGCCTTCAGGAAACGTCCCGGCCTTCCCGGGCCTTGTAGGCCGGGAGAGACCAGCCGAACCTGATTGCCAGGGCGCGGACCGTGAAGCAACACAGGAAACCCAGTCCGAAGGCCAAAAGACCGCCGGCCCCGGCGAGGGACAGCCCGGCGAACACCAGGGCGCCGGCCAGCGCGGCGGTGACGTAGATCTCCTTTCGCAGGATCAGGGACACCTCGCCGCCGAGCACGTCGCGGATGATCCCGCCGAACGTGCCGGTGATGATTCCCATGATGACCGCCACCAGGGGATGGGCGCCGACCGCCAGGGCCTTCTCCGCGCCCAGAATGCAGAATAGCGACAGCCCGAGCGCGTCCAGCCACAGGATCAGCCGGTAGCGGGAGTGAAGCAGATGGGCGGCGAAATACGTGACCGCGGCGGCGGCGATGCAAACGGTAACGTAGGACGGCTGCTGCACCCAATTGACCGCCCCGTCGCCCAGCAGCAGGTCGCGGACCGTGCCGCCGCCGACGCCGGTCACCGTCCCCAGCAGCACGAAGCCGAAGATGTCCATCTGCTTGCGGCTCGCCACCAGCGCGCCGGAGACGGCGAACACGGCAACCGCCAGATGGTCGACGGCGACGAGGAAATCCATACCGGAGAGAGTCAGCATCGGGACCGCAAGCTATTGGAACGTGGCCGGTTGTCGCATGAAATCGGCCGAAATGGAAACCGCAGGGCCCGGCCCGAGCCATGCATTTTGTGCATAACGGTAAGGTATTGAAAAGTCATAATTTATAAATATTTTCCAAGTCAGCCGTTTTCGCTGGTATAGGCATTTATAGGCATTTATGGACATTTATTGGCCTCCGTTTGGGAGGTACCCCCCAAACAGTTCGTACAAACTTGCATAGCTCCCCCTCGAACCAAAACCGCCCCGGAGGGGGCGGCGGTTGCCTATACATTTAGCTCGGACGCCGGTCGGAGCAAGGGGTATTTGTCCCCTCTCCCCCTTCTTCAGGGGGAGAGGTCGGTCATTTCCCGCAGGGAATTGACCAGGGTGAGGGGGTTATTCACTGGATACCCCGGACGTAGCTTGTCCTCCGGCCGGCGAAGCCGGTCCGGTGCGCCGGGGTATGACGTATTCAATTTGGCGACACAAACCAGATCGTCATGCCCCGCTTTATGCGGGGCATCCAGGAACCAAGGCCCCCTCACCCAGCTACGGCTAGGCTCGCTGTTCGCTCACCAAGCCTACGCATCCCTCTCCCCCAAGGGGCGAGGGTTTATCGTGCGTCCCCTCTCCCCCTTCTTCAGGGGGAGAGGGTCAGGGTGAGGGGGTCATAAAAAATGAGTGAGGGTGAGCGGCGCCCCTACCAGCGCATCGCACCGGTGAGCATGGCGCCGTTGGCCGGCGCGCCGCCGTTGGCGCTCTCGCGGCGCGTCGCGTCGAGGTTGACCTCGAAGTACCCGCCCGCCGCCGGGGTCAGCCGCCAGCCGACGCGGTAATCCCGTCCGCCGCCGTCCGAGGCCCCGAAGCCGACGTTGGGCGTGCCGGTGAAGCGGCCGCCGCCGAGGCCGAAGCCGTAGCCGAGCTCGCCCTCGAAGCCGCCCGCCGGATCCGCGCCCGCAGCGCCCCCGGGCATCTCGTCCCGCCAGAGCGCATCGGCGCCGCCCGTGCCGGCGCCCCAGCGCGGCGCGAGGGACATGGAAAGGCCGCGCCCGAGCGCTCCCGGGTCGAGCCGCGCCGTCAGGCTTGCGCCCCGCTCCTTCGCGCCCGCCTCCGTATGCGCCGCGAGCCAGCGCCCGCGCACCTCCACCGCGACCCGGGGCCCCGCATAGCGTATCCCGCCCGCGACCTCGATGCCGGGCCCGGTCACGCCGTCGCCGCCGTCCATCCGCCCCGCAAGCTCGGCGAAGGGGGTGATCGCGGCCCCGTCCGCCATGGCGATGCGCCTCGAGGCTTCCACACCGCCCCGCACCCGGGAGACGGCGGCGCTCAGCCCGTCAACCGTTCCGTCCCCGTACTCGGTCTCCATAAACGCAACGCTGGCATCGCCCCGCGCCGCCAAGTCGATTCCATGGCCGATCCCGCCCATGGGCGGCAGGGGCCGGCTGAACCCCACCGAGGCCGCCCACATGCTCAGATCGCTTTTCTCTTCCGTTCCGTCCCCTGATCCGTGGCGCGCCTCGCCCCGGCCCACGCCCAGCAGGCCGCGCATCTCGAGCCCGTCCGGGAAGGTCCAGCGCCCATAGGGCCAGAGCGCCGTCAGGTCCGTCTCGATCCGGCCCTGCTCGCCGTCCAGGACGTAATCCGTCCGGCTCGTCCCCCGCGACACCGCGAGGCCCGCGACCCAGCGCCCGGAAGCCCGAACCCCGCGGGCGTCCGCGCCCAGCCAGCCGGTGCGGAGATCGCCGTCGTGGCTGGAACCCCCGCCCGGCCCCTCACTCGTCCGGCCCGCGAAGGTCCCGAAATCCCCCCGGCCCCAGATGCCCCAGCGGGGCGCAAGGGGATCGAACCCCTTTTCCCTTTCCGTCGCACCCAGGGTCAGCGAGAACGCGCCCGAGCCCAGCAGGCTGTCCGGCGTCATCCCCCGGCCGTGCCCGCCGCCGGACGGCCACACATCATCCGGGCCGGACGGCGCATGCCGTCCCGCCGGATTGGGGCCCGCCAGATTCAGGCCCCCGAGATTCAGCCCCGCCGCCGGGGCCGCGTCGTCCAGCCGCGTCCCGATGTTGTCCAGCGCGCCCGCAACCGTCCGCGAAGACACCGCCGCCAGCGTGCGCTCGAGCATGCGCTTTCGCGCATCCGGGGCCGCGGGCGCCGCGGGCGCTCCGGGCGAACCGGGGGTGCCGGTGTATCCGCCGAGCGTGCCCCTGATCGAAATCATCACGGCTTCGTTCGTTGTGCTCCATGTGGTGGTGCTCGCCGCATTGCGCCAGGCGCGTTGGTCGGCGATGCTCCATCCGCTTGCCGCGCCGGAATCCTCGTCGCCGCTTGCGGTACGAAGGACATTCCAAGACCCCGATGTGCCGGTCTGTTGCAATACGACCGCGTAGGTCGTGTTCGGGGCCAGCGTCGCGCCGGCGGACGCCGTGAAGGTGTTGAGCGCGTTTACCGTCAAGGAGGCCGGGTTGTTCAGGACATGGAGGCTGCTGTCGGGCAGGCCGGCCGAGGTCGTGGTGTAGATGCTCACCTGCGGGCTGGCGCCCGAAGCGCTGCCCCCCACCCTCACAACGACTTCGGAGAGCGTGTAGCCCGTCGGGTTGCCGCCGGTCGTGAAGGAGGCCCCCGACTCCCATCGGTTGGCGCCGCTGAACCCGATTATAAGGGACCCGCTGACCGCGGTCTGCCCGGTATTCTTCACGAACGTCGTGGCGCTCTGCGCCCGCGCCGTCCCGGCGCCGAGCATGAGCGCGAAGACGAGGGCGAGCGCCGAGGCCGCCCAGCGCCGGGCGGAAGGACGGAATCGGGAAACGCCCCTGAATTCCGCCAAAAACGGACCCGCGGCGGCGTCATATTGCGCACGATAACTATAATTATCGAGCGCAATCCGGTGGCTCATGCCGAGACGGATCGAACCCCGTTCCGGCCCCCGGAAATCGAGAAAAATTCAAACAAAACAGGGATTTACTAACGGGTTGCGGGACGCCGTCCGGGCCGCGCGGCGGGGATTCGGCGGCGACCGCGGGCGGGGCGATAAGCCGGAACCCGGCTCCGGCCCCGGAAGGCGGGTGCGGTCGGCATGGATCGAGCAGGCCGCCGATTAAGTCAATTATTGCAATGGCTTGTCGGAAGCTACGAAACGCGGCTGGGAATTTAGCGGATTATGGAGGGGTAGATTTTACTCGCGATAGTTATAGTTATCGAGCGCAATAATTTCCGCGCTGATGCGCAGCCCCCGGCAAACTCGGCGCCCGGGGCGAATAACCGGCTCCATCGATACACTCCTGATCGTGACGCCTACCGGGGACGAAGATAGGAAAGCGCGGCCTGCTTGTGAAACGCATTTACGAGCGAAATCGATAGCAAGATTGTTATGCCTGTTTGAGCTCCCCCTCACCCTGACCCTCTCCCCCCGAGGGGGGCGGGGCGGGGGGAACACGATGCAGGCGGCGGCTACCGATACCGCCCGTGGGCCTGAAGCACTTCGATCTTGTAGCCGTCGGGATCCTGCACGAAGAAGAATTTCGCCATCAGCGATCCGTCCCGATGGAACTCCTTGACGTCCGTCGGCTCGAATCCGAGGCTCTTGAAACGGGCATGCTCTTCGTCGACGTTTTCCACCGCGACCCCCAGATGGCCGTATCCCGACCCGTGGGAATAGGGTTCGGACCGCCCGTGATTCACCGTGAACTCGACCTCGAAATCGGCCTCGGAATTCCGAAGATAGACAAGCGTGAAATCGTCGAACTCGAAACGGTCGGCCATATGGAGGCCGAAAGCCTTCTTGTAGAAATCGAGCGATCGCTCCTCGTCCATCACCCGGATCATCGAATGGATAACCTTGGCCATGATTGGTTCGTCCCCTGTTTCGCCCTGTTTCGATTGCGGCGCATTTTCCAGGATTTGGCGCCGGCCGATTTGCAGCCTATACGATTCCTCCCGGCCCCGCGCCAGGAAACGGCGCGGCCCGCATCCCTCGGGAGGTAGCCGGGTCCGCGCCGCCGGTTTGATTCGTTCCGGACAAAGCGCATAATCGGCCATTGGACGCATTAGATCGGGTCATGTTTTGACGGAACCACGGCGCGGTTTCGTCAAAACATGTGAATCCGATCTATTTCAATAGTGTAGAGCCGATTCACATGGTTTGCCGGCATCGCAAGACGATTCCGACAATCCATGATCGGCTCTAGGGAAACGCGAAATGACAGGGCAGATTTACGTCGGCGCCGGCCCCTGGGCCTCCGACAACAGCGAGACGGACTTCGGGCTGTTTCGCAGCACCGATGACGGCGAAAGCTGGCAGCGGCTCACCCGCGGCCTCCCGCCGCGCCCGGAAATACGCGCGGTGACCGTCGATCCGTCCAGCCCCGGTACGGTCTACGCGGCGACGCAAACGGGCCCCTACCGCAGCCGCGACGGCGGCGAAACCTGGGAATCCCTGGGTCTCGACGGCATGGGCATCACCTGGTCGGTGACGGTGCACCCCGCGGATTCCGGCGTATTGCTGGCGGGAACCATCGATGCCGGTTTGCACCGCAGCGCCGACGGCGGGGCGACGTGGCAGGCCTTGCCCACATTCCTGCCCGAGGGGACCTGTGACGGGGACTTTCCCTCCCGCATAACGCGCGTGGTCCTCGACCCTTCCGAGCCCCGCGAGATGTATGCGGCGCTCGAGATCGGCGGGGTCATCCGCAGCCTCGACGACGGCCGGAGCTGGTCGTCCTGCAACCGGGGCCTGCTCGCCTTCGCCGAAGACGACCGCTACAAGAGCAGCCTCGTCAGCGATGCCGATTACGAAGGCATGATGGACTGTCACGCGCTCGCCATCAGCCGGGAGCGGCCCGGCACCCTGTTCCTCGCCTGCCGCATGGGACTGTTCCGCAGCGCCGACCGCGGCGAGAGCTGGGAGGACTCTAGCGCGACAATCAAGATGGCAGTCCAGCGACAATCAGGATGGCAGTCTCGTTGAGGGGGTGCTTCCGGCTGGCGCCAACGTAAGGAGGGCGTAGCCCGACTGGAGTTGGCGGCAGCCGGAACGACGATTTTTCTCCCCCTCCCGGGCCTTGTTTGGTGTTTGCGGCTGGCCGGGTAATAGCCTTGCGATCATTCTCGAGCAGAGGAGAGCAAGTTGCCCGGTCACCACGTAACGGACAACCAAATGAGGTCTTTCATGAAACACAGGAAATCCCACTCGACGGAAGCGGCCGCCGCGAAGGCCGGCTTCAGCGCCCGCAGCGGCTACCGGATCAACCGGGACCCGACGCTCCCCTCTCAGAAGAAGGCCCCGCGGGGGCGCCGCCGCCCGGATCCGCTGGCCGGGATATTCGATGAGGAGGTCGTGCCGATGCTGGAGGGCGATTCGGGCATTCGCGCGGTCGGCGTGTTCGAGGAGCTGATGCGGCGTCACCCCGATCTGGACCCGGGGGTGCGCCGCACCCTGGAACGGCGGATCCGCGACTGGCGGGCCCGCCACGGCCCGGACCGGGAGGTGATCTTCCGGCAGACGCACACGCCCGGCCGGCTCGGCCTGTCGGACTTCACCCGCATGAACGCTTCCGGCGTCACCGTCGGCGGCCGGCCGCTGGATCACATGCTGTACCACTTCCGGCTTCCCTGGTCGGGGTTCCGGCATGCCGACGTGGTTCTCGGCGGCGAGAGCTTCACGGCCCTGGCCGCGGGACTGCAGGCCGCCCTCTGGTCCCTGGGAGGCGCGCCGGGTGAGCATCGCACCGACAGCCTGTCGGCGGGGTTCCGGAACCGTTGCAAGGACGATGCCGAGGACATGACCGAGCGCTATCGCCTGCTCTGCCGGCACTACGGGATGGCCCCGTCCCGCAACAACCGGGGCGTGGCGCACGAGAACGGCGCGATTGAAAGCCCGCACGGCCACCTCAAGCGCGAGATCGCCGACGCGCTGGCGCTCCGCGGGTCGGCGGACTTCGCCGATGTCGCGGCCTATCGCGCCTTCATCGCGGAGATCGTCGGACGCGGCAATGCGCGCCGGTCCGGACGAATCAAGGCCGAATGCGACACGCTTCAGAACCTGCCGCCGATGCGCACCACGGATTACGAGGAAACCAGCGTCGACGTCACCTCGTCCAGCGGCTTCATCCTGAGGGGGGTGTTCTACACCGTGCCCTCGCGGCTGATCGGCCACCGGCTCGGGGTCCGGCTCTACGACGGCCGCCTGGAGCTCTATGTCGGCTCCGTCCATCACCTGACCCTGCCGCGCAAGCACAAGGGCGCATCGACCAAGGCCGTGCACGTGGTCAACTACCGCCACGTCATCCACTCCCTGAAGGCCAAGCCGATGGCGCTCATGAACCTGACCTACCGCGACGAACTGTTCCCGCGCGAGGCCTACCGCCGCTGCTTCGAGGCGGCATTGTCCAAGCTGGGCGAACGCGCTGCCTGCAGATTGACGGTGAGGCTCCTGGCGCTGGCCCATGAGGAAAACTGCGAGGCGGCGCTGGCGGCCGAGATCGGCGGCTGTCTCGCCGCCGGGAAGCTGCCGGACCTCGACAGCCTCAAGGCCCGGTTCGCGCCGGAGCCCGGCGCGATGCCCGAGGTTCACGTCATCCGCGCGCCGCTTGCCGGCTATGGCGACCTGCTCAGCATGGGAGGCGCGTCATGACACGGACAGACGATGATGCGGTCATGGTCGACGGGGTCAAGCTTGGCCTGATGCTCTCGGAACTGCGCCTGCCGACGATGCGGGAGTTCTGGGAACCCTTCGCCGAGCGTTCCGACGCCGAAGGCTGGCCCGCGGCCCGGTTCCTCTCCGTCCTCGTCGAGCACGAACTGGCGGAGCGCGGCAGGCGGCGGATCCAGCGCCATCTGGGCGAGGCGCGGCTGTTGCCCGGCAAGAGCCTCGCCAACTTCGACTTCAGCGCGGTGCCGACGATCTCGAAGGCCCAGGTCATGGCGCTCGCCGCCGGCGACGCATGGCTCGACCAGGGCGCCTGCTGCCTGATCTTCGGCCCGCCCGGGACGGGGAAGTCCCACATCGCCTCGGCGATCGGGCTGGCGCTGGTGGAGAACGGCTACCGGGTGCTGTTCTCCAGGACCACCGACCTGGTGCAGCGCCTCCAGGTGGCGCGACGTGAACTGACGCTGGAAAACCTGATGGCGCGGCTCGACCGGTTCCACCTCGTGATCCTCGACGACTTCGCCTACGTCCAAAAGGACCAGGCCGAAACAAGCGTGCTGTTCGAACTCATCTCGGCCAGGTACGAGCGCCGCTCGCTCCTGATCACCGCAAACCAGCCGTTCTCCGAATGGAACCGCATCTTCCCGGACGAGACCACCGCCGTCGCCGCCGTCGACCGCCTGGTGCACCGCGCCACGATCCTGGAAATGAATGTCGAGAGCTACCGGCGGCGCGAAGCACTCAATGCCAAACCGCGCAAGCGGGGCCGGCCCGCCAAGAAGGCCACGGAAAAAAACACGCCCACCGGCTGAACCGACATCACCGCGCCAACCCCGCGGCCCGCGGCGCTTCACGCTCGCGGGCCGCGGCTGGTCCCGCGACAGACAAATCCGCCAAAAGCAGAACCGGCGGAAAAACTCTTGCAATTGGTCCGACGTCCCGAAAAACTTCACATCGCCGCGACGTCAATACTGACATCCTGATTGACGCGCACCTGCCATCCAGATTGTCGCTCTACAGAGGACGTCGGGATCGGCCGATTCTCCCCGCTCACCTATTCCCGCGACCTGCGCGTGTCGCCGCAGGATGGCCGGGTTGTCCTGGGCGCGTTCAGCAGCGAGTTCGACGGCGATGCCGGCTCGCTCTACCGCAGTGAGGATCTCTGCGAAAGCTGGCAGCGCTTCGATCACGGATTGGAGATGGACAGCACCCTGATGACGCTTGCCCCGTCACCCGGCAGTCATGAACGGGTGTGGTGCGCCACACGGCTGGGTCAGGTGGTCGGCACCGAGGACGGCGGGAAGACGTGGCTCAAGCGCAGCCTCCCGGAACGGATCAAGGGCGTCTGGGCCATCGCCTGCGCGTAAGGCGCGGGCGAACGGAATGCGCCCCAAAGCGTCATGGCCGGGCCGGTGGGCTCGGTGATGACGGCTTCTTGAACCACAGAGACGGTGAGACAGTGAGGTAGTAGGAGTTAATCGTTCCTTCTCAGTGAACTCTGTGCCTCTGTGGTGAGATTCCTGTTTCCTGGATACCCCGGACTTGCGCCGGGGTATGACGGGTTTGACATGGTGCACCGCCAATGCGTCATGGCCGGGCCCATTGGATCGGCTTTGCCGGGCCAGCCGGCAAAGTGGCCCGGCCATCCACCCGGTCAATCCCCGGCGGGGAATGACCTTTTATAGCGCCGGCCGCCAGGCGTGGATGCCCGTGTCAAGCACGGGCATGACGAGTGGAGGATGCCCCAAATAGAGTACGTCATGGCCGGGCCCAGACCCGGCCATCCACGTGGTGCACCGCCCGCCACGCGTGGATGCCCCGGACGAGCCGGGGCATGACGGCCTGGTTTGTGTCGTATATCCGTTCGTCATACCCCGCTTTATGCGGGGTATCCACATTTCCAATTCTTGAACCACAGAGACGGTGAGACAGTGAGGCAGTAGGAGTTAAGCGTTCCTTCTCAGTGAACTCCGTGCCTCTGTGGTGAGATTCCTGTTTCCTGGATACCCCGGACTTGCGCCGGGGTATGACGGGTTTGACCATGCGCTCAGGCCGGCGGCGCGGTCTTGCGGAACGCCTCCAGTTCGCCGAGTTCCCGGCTCAGGGCCTCGAGCTTCGGCGTGTCGAAGGTGGCGAACAGTTCCGGGGCGGCGATGCGCACGAACTCATAGGCCGATGCGGCGGTCAGGTCCGCTTGCGTTATCCGGGAGCCCTCCAGCCAGGGCGAGCCGGCCTCGCCGTCCAGCCACCGGAAACCGCTGCGGCTCTGCTCGGAGATCATCTCGACCCACGGCGGATGCCGCATTTCCTCGGGGCGGTACCGCTTCTCGTAGGCAACCAGAATGGCCTTCTCGACCGCACCCTCGGCCACGGCCATGAGTTTCAGGACCCGCCTGCGTTCGCCTCCGGACGCCGGCGTAAGCGCCCGCTCCGGGCCCACCCGCTCATCCAGATAGTCGAGGATGGCGCCGCTGTCGATCAGGGTCTCGCCGTCATCCAGGATCAGGGCGGGAACGCGGGTCAGGGGATTGACGTCGCGGATTTTCGGCCGGTCTTCCCCGACGACGCCAAACGGCCGGTGCTCGAAGGGCAGTTCATAGAGATGCATCGTCGTGGCCACGCGGCGGACGAAGGGCGAGAGGTAGCGGCCGATCAGGATCATCTTTGCCCGGCCGCCCCTATATGGGAGGACCGAGACCGTGGTCGGGGCCCAGATCCTCGGGCGGCGGGTCGAGCACCGAGGGTGCGGCCTCCCAACATTCCCCAAGACTCAATCCGTCGAAGGCCATACACGGCAGCTGTGTCGCAATCACCGGAAACGCCACGAGGATGGCGAGGCAAATTCCCATGGCGAACCAGAACGGCCAAATGCCCGCGAAAATCGTCGTCATCGGGACATGCGGCGCAATGCCCTTCACGATGAACACGTTCACGCCGACCGGGGGCGAGATCAGGCCCATCTCCAGCACGATCACGATGATCACGCCGAACCAGATCAATCCCATGCCGAGTTCCTGGATCAGCGGGAATACGATGGGAAGGGTGAGAACCAGCATCGCCAGCCCTTCGAGGAAGGTCCCGAGGGCAACGTAGGTCAGCAGAATAATGATGATGATGCCGATCTTGCCGACGTCGAGGCCGGTCAGGAACCCGACGATGATTTCCGGCACGCCCGAAAGCGCCATGAACGGAATAAAGACATGCGCGCCGATCAGGATCATGAAGACCGTGGCGGTGGTGCGCAGGGTATGGAGGACGGTCTGACGCAATTTCAGGCTGTCGACGGCTGCGCGCAGCACATAGGCCGGCGATGCGGTATCGGCGCTGGCGGCCGCGCCGACGGCGGCCGGCATCGGCCCCTGAATCGCGCTTATCGCCCCCTTGGCCAGCGCAACCAGGAACGTGATGAAGGCGCCGATCCCCGCCGCTTCGACCGGCGTGAACAGGCCGGCGTAGATTCCGCCGATGGTAATGATGACGATGCCGATGAGGGCGAAGGCCCCATAGAGAGAGGTGAACCGCTCATGCCAGGACGACTTGGCGCCCGCCGGGCCGGCGGCCGGGTTCAGCCGGGTGACGATCGCGATTGCGACAAGGAAAAGCCCCGTCAGCAATATGCCCGGGAGCACGCCGGCGACGAACAGCTCGCCGATGGATGTCTCCGTCAGGATGGCGTAGATGATCATGCCCGTCGACGGAGGGATCAGGATCCCCAGCGTTCCGCCGGCGGCGACGCTGCCCGTCGCGAGGCTCGGGCTGTATTTGTAGCGCTCCATCTCCGGCAGGGCCACACGGCCCATGGTGACCGCGCCGGCAACCGATGATCCGCTCACCGCGGCAAACCCGGCGCACCCCAATATGGTGGCCGAGGCAAGGCCGCCCCGAAAATGTCCGAACCATGCATAGGCGGCGCGATAGAGGTCGCGGCTCATGCCCGATATGCCGGCCAGATTACCCATCAGAATGAACATCGGGACGATCGACAGCGTTTGAAACGTCGCGATGTCGAATGTCTCCGTACTGAGGTAGATGAAAGCCCGATGGTGCCCCTCGATGGCCCAGGCGCCGAGGAATCCGACCACCATCATCGACAGTGCCACGGGCATGCGCAGGAACAGCAGCCCGAACATGGCAAACAGGCCGATGAAGCCGATGTGGGCGTCAGATAGTTCCATCCACGTCTCCACCGAACAGCCGCGCCTGCTCCTGCCCGATATCCTTGTCCTGCATCAGCCTCACCGCTTCCAGAAGAAGGACAACGGCGTAAAGCCCCAGGCCGAATGCCAGGACGTACATGAACGGTTCAAAGGATATGTCGATGGTGCCCGTGAACTCGCCGTTCTCCTCGGCCTTTGGTCCGTCGAGCGCGATTTGAACGGTGAGGGCCGCGATCATCAAGAATCCCACGAGACGGACGAATATCTCCACCATTCGAAGCTTTGTCTTGCTTACCATGCCGTCGATGAGTTCGACCGCTATCTGCCCCCCGGTCCTTCCGCTATAGGCGACCGTCAAGGCAACCACGAGGACCAGCAGGATCTGCCCCATGTCCACGAAGCCCTGGATGGGATCGCTGAAGACATAGCGGCGCACCACATGGGTGAACGTGAGGATGACCATGGCGGCGAGAAGCACCCCGCCGAGCCAAAGCGCCACGACTCTCAAGAATCTATCGAAATTCCCCAGGAAACCGGGGGCTGCCTGTTCGGCGGAATTGTCGCCTGCGGGAGCGTCGTGGCTCATGATATTCGAAGCTCCCGCAGGCTCTCGACCGCCCTAGTTGATCAGGCTGTTGAAGATGGCGTGGGCCGGCAGACCGCTCTTTGCGGCTGCGTCCAACTCACGCTTGACGACGGCATCCGTCAAATCATCGAACGCCTTCGCTTCGGCCGGCGTCAGATTGATGACTTCAAGCCCCTTTTGCTTGCCGACCTGTTTGAACGCGAATTCGTCGGTCCTTTGCCAATACTTTGACGCGTTGATCGAAAAATCACGGCCGGTGTGTTTCCTGAGGAGAGCCTGGTGCTCCTTGGAAAGCTTGTTCCAGCTATCCTTGTTGACCGCGAGCATGAACAAGGCCGCCGATCCCTTGATCCCGAACGACACGTGCGTCGCCGGCTGATGCAGGTTCCAAGGCCTGTATAGCGCCGCCGGTGCGATATAAACGACATCCACCGTGCCCTTCTGGAAGGCATCGTAGGTTTGCGTGATCGGAATCTGCGAAGCCTTTGCGCCCCACGCCTCGACCGTCGGAATGTCGGTCTTCGAAGGCACCCGCACGACCAGGTTCTTCATGTCCGAGGGTTTGCGGATCGGCTTTTTGGAAATAATCGCCGACGGATAGTTCGCCCAAATGCCCAGGACCTGGACGTCCTTGAATTCATCTTTCAGGAACTTGTCATAGACATTCCAAACATTGGTGGCGACGTCCGCAGCCGTTTTGCCGACGCCCGGCTTGCCCGCCAACAGTGTCTTCGGGAAGCTCTCCGACTCGAGACCGATGATCACGAATCCGATATCGAACGCGCCTTCTTTCGTCCGCTTGTACTGGGCAGCCGGGCCCCGGCCCAATTTGCCGCTGTCGAAGATCTTGATCGTCAGGCTGCCGCCCGATTCCTCGGCGATTTTTTTCGCCAGCGGCGTAAATACACCGACATGCATCGAGTGCTTGGGGGACATGAAGTGGCCGAGCTTGAGCTCCGCCGCCGACGCCTGTCCGGCGAAAGCAACACCCGCTCCCAGGGCGATCGCCGCTACGCCTTTGAATAATGATCTCATCTGGTCTTCCTCCTTGCTTGATGGCCCGTATATCAGGCCGTTTTCCCAATTCGCCCGCGTTCCTGCGGACGATCAACTTCGGCAACCGGGCTACGAAGCAATTTCGCTTTGGCCAACCGGTCCCGCGACCCCGAACGTTATCCAATTCCTTTCGCCGATATCACCGGCGGCCGAAGCGCCCGGCGCCTGGAAGAGGTATTTTATGTAGTTGTAATGCTGAGGTATTTTTCCAAACGCTACAACCCATTTGTTGCGGACATTCCGGATGGGTTCAAAGCGCCGGGCGCCTTTCCCGGACGGCGGCGCCGGACCGGCCGGCATTACACCGCGCCGGCCAAGCCCCGTTTCTTGCGGCAGCGGCCCTCAAGACTAAGGCAGCCAGCCGTTCGGTACCGGCTGCGCGCGGAACACCCAGTTGGCCTCTCTTCCCCCGAAGTTGACCAGGTTCATCTGGTGCTGGCTCCATTCGCCGAAGATTGGATTGATGTATTCCCAAACAATCTCGCCGTCCTGGGTCACCTGAAAGATGCGGCCGTGCATGCCTTCGCAGATGAGCGTGTTCCCGTTGGGCAGCCGGCGGGCGCTGGAAATGAACGAGCTGTAGAACGCCCAGAACGGCATGGAGGAACTGGAGCCGTCATACTGCCAGACGATCTGCTCCGTGATCGGATCGATCTCCAATATCCGCGACCCCGGAAACGTTTTCGCATAGACCTGAGGCAAACCGGCCGGACCGTCATTGTCGAAAACCAGAACGTTGCCTTCGCCCGGCAGTCCGGCAGGTATCAAATGGGCGTCATGCTGACCGGAGATCGTATCGACCGGCTTGGGACACGGCCCGTTGAAATCCCGTTGCCTGAAATCGTATGCGCCCGGGTAATCGGGACCGATCCGCCATACCACCTTGCCGCTCGATTTCTCGACGATGGCGATGAAATTCGCCTCCCGGGAATCGATCATGACATTGTCGGGATGGAAACGGCCGTCTCCCCCGTCATGCCATTTGTTGGGCCCGAGGGGCTGCATGTCGTTGATCACGAATATATACGCCCTTGCCCGGACGGCGGCCTTGCTGAAGAGAACCTCCCGGCGGCGTCCGTCGATCCCGAGTTCGTCCAGATGTTCGTGGGGCACCCACTCCCAAACGATTTCGCCATCGGGCGTGATTTCGTAGAGGGGTTGATCCGTGAACTCTTCGGGATGGAGATCCGGGACCGTATATTCTTTCTTGCTGATAACCATCGTGTTGCCGTTGGCGAGGCGGCAGAGGTCGTGGTTTTGACGCGCCTTGCCTCCGGGCGCCTTGTCTCCCCACTCCCAGACGACGTTGGCATCCCAATCCATTTCAAGAATGGTCTCGTTGAAGAAGGTGTCCGGTTCCCGCTGGAGCAGAACATGCCCCTTCTTGCCGCCGTTCACGGCGGGATCGATCATTTCGGCCGGAAATCCGGTATGCGGCCATTGGTGGACGATATCGCCGGCCATATCGATGAGATAAGATTCGCCGCCTCTGCCTTCGTACATGACGTGGCAGTCGTGGGCCTTGTCCGTTTCGTGGATCGTGACGCCTTTTGGAAATACGGTCGGTGGCATGAGGAGGTCCCCAAATAGCTGATTATACAAGAACAAGAAAAGGGCGGCGTTCGGTACCGGCGCTCCTGGTACGGAGAGAGCGTGCGCCGGCGATGTCCCGCAACCGGGAGATCAAACCGTCATCCGACATCCTGCGGGCCTACTTGAATGCGACCGACGGCAGCCAAGTCGCCACCTCGGGGAAGTAAAACACGATGGCGAGGCCGGCGAGCTGCAGCAGCACGAACGGGACCACACCCCGGTATATGTCGGTCAGTTTGACCTCGGGCGGGCAGACCCCCTTCAGGTAGAAGAGCGCGAAGCCCACCGGCGGCGTCAGGAACGAGGTTTGCAGGGTGACGGCCACCAGGATCACGAACCAGACCAACGTCGGTTCGTCGAGGACGTCGAAACCGGGCACGTCGAGCCCGATTGCGTTCACGATCGGGCGCATGAGCGGCAGGACGATCAGCGTAATCTCGATCCAGTCGAGCACGAAGCCGAGCAGGAACACGATGAACAGGATGAAGAAAATCGTTCCTTCCGGTCCCAGCCCCGTCGCGCCGATCAGCTCCTCGATCAACGCGTCGCCGCCCAGCTCCCGCAGGACGTAGGAGAACACCGTGGCGCCAAGAAAAATGGCGAAAATGTATGCGGTGGTGCTGAACGTGGTCATACAAACGTTGACCAGTTTTCGCCACGAAAGGCGGCGATAGGCGACCGCCAGCAGCGTCGCGCCCAGGGCGCCGACGCCCGAGGCCTCCGTCGGTGTCGTGATGCCGGCAAAGATGGAGCCGAGCACGGCGAGAATAAGCGCTACCGGCGGCAACACCGCGATGCACATGTCCTTGATCGCGGCCCAATCGGGCGGGCGCGCGCCGTCGGGGACCGGCGCCGCATCCGGCCTCAGGAGTCCCAGGAGGATAATGAACGCAAGATACAAGCCGCCGATGATCAGGCCAGGAAAAAATGCGCCCATGAACAAATCGCCCACGGAGAGCGCCATCTGATCGGCCATGATGACCAGCATGATCGACGGAGGAATGAGAATTCCGAGAGTTCCCGAAGCGGCGATCGTCCCGGTAGCGAGCGGTTTCGAATAGCCCTGCCGCACCATCGCGGGAAGAGACAGCACCCCGAGCAACACGACCGACGCGCCGATAATGCCGGTTGACGCGGCCAGGATGATGCCGATGGCCGTGACGGTAATGGCGAGACCTCCCCGCACGGTACCGAACACGCGCTGCATGGAGTCCATCAGCCGCTGGGCAACCCCCGACTCGTCCAGCATCAACCCCATGAAGATAAACATCGGCAACGCCACCAGGACGGCATTCGACATGATGGCGTATATGCGGTTCACCACCGCGCCGAGAGTCAGGTAGTCGAGCCCGGTGAGAGTGTCCTCCAGTCCGGTCCAGGACATCATGCCGTTGTCGAACAGGAACGCGACCCCGCCATACGCCATGCCGACCCCCGCCAGCACCCAGGCCACGGGAAAACCGGTGAACAGCAGCCCGATAAATGTCATGAACATGGCGACGACCAGCTTCTCTTCCGTCGTCTCGACCAACGCGCCGAGACCCGCGGTGATCACCGCCGTACCCAGGAAGAGGACGAGGATGATTCCCAGGCCCCAACCTTTCCGCTCGCCCCTGCCGGTTACGAGCGCATGAATTTCATTGATGAGACGCGCCGCCGCGGCGATGGCGAGCAAAACGAAGCTCAAGGGAATAATGAACTTGAAGGCCCAACGGCCGGGAAGACCGGTCGGGCTGTCGGAGCGCTCGTTGACGCGGTACGACTCGGCGAAATAGTCCAAACCCTGGTCGATCATCAGGAAAAGGAAGGGAACCAGCAGTGCGAGGATGCCGACAATCTCGATAATTCGCTTCGCGTTGTCGCGAAGGTGCGCATGGATGACATCGACCCGCACGTGGCTGTCCTTGACCATCGCATAGCTCAACCCGACCATGGTCGTCAGGCCATAGAAGTGCCATTGGATCTCATCGAGCTTGGGAAGGTTCTGGTTGAACAGATAGCGCAGACCGACTTGAAAAATGATCGCAAGTATCAGCGCCACATTTGCCCACATCACCGTCTTGCCGATGATGTTCACAAATCGATCGAGAGCGTCGGCGAGCGGCGTGTGGGCCGTATCCTCCGTTTCGATCATGGGTTCGAGAGCATCTACCGGGCTAGGTGAACTGGTTTCGGTCTGTTCCGGCATCTGACGAATGTCCCTGCTTGTCAATGTGATGCTCCCTCGGATCGGTGAGGGGCGGCCTCCACCCTTTTCCCCCGTCGTTATCGTGCAGGGGAAATTCGTCCGGAGGCGGGACCGATTTGTCGGTCGGCCGCCCCCGGACGAGGCTTTGGGACATAGGTTAGTAGGTTACTAGCGCGGCAGGAAGCCGTGTTTCTTCCACACGGCGTAGCCCGCGCGGAATGTGCTGAGGTCTTTCCAGACCTTCGCGAAGAAGGCGTCTTTCTTGACCTCCTCTTCAACAACCTGTTTCCAGGTGTTCTGGAAGAGGGTCAGCATTTCGTCGGACCAGAATTTGATCTTCACGCCGTGTTTCTCGACGTTTTGCGTCATCGCCGCGAATTGTATGGCTTCTCCTTCGGCGAAGCTGTCCGCCATGGAGGCCTTGCACGCCGCCTCGACGATGGCTTGCTGTTGCTTGGACATACCCTTCCAGACGTCCTTGTTGACCAGAAGCTCGAACAGGGTCGACTGCTGATGCCAGCCGGGGAAGTAGTTGTATTTGACCAGCTTGTGGAAGCCCAAGCGCTGGTCGATTGCCGGCATGGAAAATTCCGTCGCGTCGATGGTGCCTTTTTCCAGAGCGGGGAAAATGTCTCCGCCCGGCAGCAGGGAAGTGGCGACGCCGAGCTTCTGCATGACCTTTCCGCCAAGTCCGAAGAAACGCATTTTCAGACCCTTGAGGTCTTCGGCGGAGTTGATCTCCTTGGCGAACCAACCGGAAGTCTCCGGGGCGATGATCGCGCAGGGGACGACATGCACATTGTAGCCCGCCTGGTCGTACATCTCCTGATAGAGCTTCCGGCCGTTGCCATAGTAGATCCAGGCCATGTACTCACCGGCCTCCGGGCCGAACGGTACGGCCGCGAACAGCGGCGAGGCAGGAATTTTGCCCGCCCAGTAGCCTGCGGTGGCGTAGCCGGAGTTGATCTTGCCGGATGAGACGGCATCCAAAATCTCGAACGCAGGCACCAGTTTACCGGGTTCGTAAACCCGCATTTTGAGAGTACCGCCCGACATCCGGTCCAGATCCGCGGCAACACGCGGGATCGGCGAACCGAGTCCAGGCAGCGCCGTTGCGAAGGCAATGGGAGTTTTCAGGAGAATTTTTTTCTCCTGGGCCTCGGCCAAGCCTGCCGGCAAGGCCGCCGCCGCCGCGATCGCGGCAGCAACAGTCAATGTCTTCAAAGTCGTTTTCACGTCTCTACTCCTTTTCAATGGTTGCCGGCGGATACCGGACATTCACATGGATTCCGGAAGGTCGAATGCCGTTGGCACCGCTGCCTCCAGCATCAACGCCCTTGGATCACGGACTTCACTCGATTGGCTCGATGGCATACCTCCTAGGCTGCGAGAGAATTCTCTCATTAATTCTTGGTCAGATCATTTATGGTCAGACCATTATATTTAAGGGCCTACTTTTCTTGCCGTCAATGCCTTTTTGTAAGTTTTTTAATTGGCCTGACCAAAATACAATGGTAGGCTTCAGGCATGCTTGGAAGCCGGAGCCCACAATAGTCATGGTTGAATTCACCGCCATCAAGCCGACCCGCATCTCGGATTCGGTGGTCGAGCAGATCGAAGAGATGATTTTGACCGGCGCACTGCGTCCGGGGGAGAAGCTGCCGCCGGAGCGGGAGTTGGCGGAGCAGCTCGGTATCTCCCGTCCGACATTGCGGGAGGCGATCGTGATTCTGGAGTCGAAAGGATTGCTCGAATCTCGCCGGCGCGGCGGAACGGTCGTCCTGGATATCAGCGAAGCCGGAATTAGTGATCCGCTCTTCGAGCTTGTTCGCTCGCGCCCTGGTTTGGTCTTTCATGTCCTGGAGCTTCGTGAAGCGTTGGAGATTTCCTCCGCATATTATGCCGCCAGCCGGGCGACGCCGGAGGAGCGCGAGGCCATCGCCGCCAAGCATCGTGAACTCGAAGCCGTCTATGAAGATCCCGAGGCGGACATCGAGACGGAAGCCCGTATTGACACCGAGTTTCATCTCTCGATCGCGGAAGCATCTCACAATCTCGCGCTAATTCATGTCATGCGCGGTTTGATGGAAGTGCTGCAATCCGGTGTGGCGTTCAATCTCGACAAGCTCCGCGAGGAGCCCGAGAAGCACGATCGCATCAAGTCGCAGCACGCGGAGATTTGCGAAGCCGTCATTGCCGGTGACCCGGAACGCGCACGCAATGCCGCAGGTCAGCATTTGAGTTTCGTGCAAGATTCACTGGTCGACTACACGGAATCCCGAAGAACCGGCTAACACACTCGCTGACGGGCACCTAGAGCCGATCATGGATTGTCGGAATCGCTTTGCGATGCCGACAATCCATGTGAATCGGCTCTACACTATTGATATAGATCGGATTCACATGTTTTGACGAAACCGCGCCGTGGTTCCGTCAAAACATAACCCGATCTAGGCATCTCCGGCGCCCCGTATGCCCCAGACACCGGGGCTTTTCGGGAGACGGTCTCCCGGCCGCCGGTTCGCAGGGATGAAGAGTGGCGGTGGAGGAGGGATTCGAACCCTCGATAGAGCTATAAACCCTATACTGGTTTAGCAAACCAGCGCCTTCAGCCGCTCGGCCACTCCACCTCGGCCCGGAACGCGCCGCCCATGCGGGCCGCCCGGAGGCAATGTTCTAAGGCGCGGAGTTGTTGCTCGTCAATCACCAATAGGGACGGCTTCCCGCGCCTCCAAACCGCCCTTGTCGACAATGAAGCCGGCGACCTCGGTGAGCCCGTCATTTGCTTTGAGATTGGTGAAGATAAACGGCCGTTCTCCTCGCATTTTCCGGGCATCCCGGTCCATCACCCCGAGATCGGCGCCCACCAGCGGCGCAAGATCGGTCTTGTTGATCACCAACAGGTCCGAACGGGTAATGCCGGGGCCGCCCTTGCGGGGAATCTTGTCGCCGGCCGAGACATCGATCACGTAGATGGTGATGTCGGCGAGTTCCGGCGAGAAGGTCGCCGCCAGATTGTCGCCGCCGGATTCGATAAACACGATCTCCAGCCCCTCGAACCTCCTGGAGATGTCGGCCACCGCCGCGAGGTTCATGGACGCGTCCTCCCGGATGGCCGTGTGCGGACAGCCGCCGGTCTCGACGCCGACGATGCGGTCCGGGTCCAGCGCGCCGGACCGGGTGAGGAACTCCGCATCCTCCCGGGTGTAAATGTCGTTGGTAATGGCCGCGATGTCGTAGGTGTCGCGAAGATGCTTGCACAGCCGGTCGAGAAGCGCGGTCTTGCCGGTGCCGACCGGCCCGCCGATACCGACGCGCAATGGGGTCCGGGATGAACTCATGATCTGAACAACCTCGTGTACTGGGTTTCATGTTGCATGGAGAAGAGGTCCAACAGCGGCGCCGCCGTCCCCCAGGGCGCATCGCCCTGGGCGATCGCCCGGTCCGCCGCCGCCTCGATGGTTTCGAAAAGGCCCGCCAGCGTCCGCTGGCCGTCGGTCTGGCCCAGGGGAATCAGCCGGACGCCGGCGCTGATGTAGTTGGCGGCGAGCGCGTGCAGATAGGATGAGAGACCTTCGCGCAGGGGTATGCCGGCAGCCGCCGAGACGGAGGCGACGGCGGCGACGTAGGGGATATCGGTTCCGCGCTCCGAAAGGATCGCCGACCAGGGTTCAAGCTCCGGGATGTCCCAGGCATCGGTGACGGCGCCCAGGAACGCGGCGCCCTGGGCCGCGCTTTCCAGCTTCGCCTCGCGGCTTGCCCGCTGGGCGGCCGCTTGAATCAGCACCTCGCGCAGCCCCTCCGTGTCATCTTCGTCGACGGCCCGCCAGGCCGCGGTGAAAAAAATGGCGTCCGCCCGGCCGGCGCCATAGGTGACGACTGCCCGGCACCAGGCACCGAGGCTGTCGGCGTCCGGCACCCGGCCCTCCTCCACCGCCCATTCGAGGCCGCCCGAATAGGCGTAGGCGCCGACGGGAAACCCCGGCGACATCCAGGCCATCAGCCGGTAGAGCCCGGCGCTGTCGAGGGAACCGGTCATGCGCCGTGTCCGCCATGATCGTGATGGTGATGACCGTGCCCGGAGCCGCCATCGTCATAGGCGCCCCGCTCCGGTGAAAACGGCGCCGACCGTTCGACCGCGACGGCCCCCAGCTTGCGGGCCATCTCTTTCAGCACATGGTCCCGGCGGATACGGATCACGCCGTTTTCGAGGATCTGCACGGGCGTATGCCGGTTGCCGAGATGCCAGGCGATCTCGGCCGCGTGCGACGGCGACGCACATTGAATGTCGACCACCGGCTCCGGGGCGGCGATCACCGTGATCCCGCCGCCGCCCTCGAGCACCAGAATATCTCCGTCGTCGAGGCGATGGGCGTCCGCCAGATCAAGCAGGAAGTCCTCCCCTTGATCGTCGGTGAGCTTGACGCGGCGGCGAAACCGGTCATCGAAAGTCAGCGTCACCGTCGCCGTCGGGCGGTCGGCGGCGGAGCAGTGATGCTTGATGTCGATTGCGCGGCGCATGGCTCAGAACAGAAAGTAGCGCTGGGCCATGGACAACTCGCCCGCCGGCTCGCAGGTGAGCAGGTCGCCGTCGGCCAGCACCTCGTAGGTCTCGGGATCGACCTGCATCTCCGGTGTCGCGTCATTCAGGACCATGTCGGTCTTCTTCACCGACCGGCAGCCGGAAACCGGCAGCGGCGTCTTGGCGAGCCCGAACCTGTCGGCGGCGCCCGCGTCGAACGCCGGCTTGGAGAGGAACGTGACCGAACTCGCTGTCAGCGAGCCGCCGAACCCGGCGAACATGGGCCGGTAGTGAACCGGCTGCGGCGTCGGGATGGAAGCGTTGGGATCGCCCATGGCGGCGGCGGCGATGGTGCCGCATTTCAGGATCAAATCAGGCTTTACGCCAAAAAACATGGGCTTCCACAAAACCAGATCGGCGAGCTTGCCGGCCTCCACCGAACCCACGTGATCGGCGATGCCGTGGGTCAGCGCCGGATTGATGGTGTACTTGGCGATGTAGCGTTTGACCCGGAGGTTGTCATTATCGCCGGTCTCACCCTCGAGCGCGCCCCGCTGACGTTTCATCTTGTCCGCCGTCTGCCACGTCCGGACGATCACCTCGCCCGCCCGGCCCATGGCCTGGCTGTCCGACGCGATCATGGAGAACGCCCCCAGGTCGTGAAGGATGTCTTCCGCCGCCATGGTTTCCCGCCGGATGCGGCTTTCGGCGAAGGCCACGTCTTCGGGGATCCGGCTGTCCAGATGGTGGCACACCATCAGCATGTCGAGGTGTTCGTCGATGGTGTTGACCGTGAACGGCCGGGTCGGATTCGTGGACGACGGCAGCACGTTGGCCTCGCCGCAGAGCTTGATGATATCCGGCGCGTGGCCGCCGCCGGCGCCTTCCGTATGAAAGGCATGGATGGTCCGGCCCTTGAACGCCGCCACCGTGTTCTCGACGAAACCGCTCTCGTTCAGGGTATCGGTGTGGACCGCCACCTGAACGTCGGTTTCTTCCGCCACGCCGAGGCAGGTGTCGATGGCGGACGGCGTGGTGCCCCAATCCTCGTGAAGCTTGAGCCCGCAAGCGCCGGCTTCTACCTGCTCCATGAGCGCCGCCGGCCGGGAGGCGTTGCCCTTGCCGAAGAAACCCAGGTTCATGTTGAAGCCCTCGGCGGCCTGTAGCATCCGCTCCATGTGCCAGGGGCCCGGCGTGCAGGTCGTGGCGTTGGTGCCGTCCGCGGGGCCGGTGCCGCCGCCCAGCATGGTGGTGACGCCGGAGTAAAGAGCGTCGTCGATCTGCTGGGGACAGATCCAGTGAACGTGGGCGTCGATGCCGCCGGCGGTGAGGATGCGCCCCTCGCCGGCAATGGCCTCCGTGCCGGGGCCGATGACAATGTCGACACCGGGCTGGACGTCCGGGTTGCCCGCCTTGCCGACGGTGGCGATGCGCCCGTCCTTGATACCGATATCGGCTTTGACGATGCCCCAATGATCGACGATCAGGGCGTTGGTGATGACGGTATCGACGGCGCCGCCGGCGCGGCTCGCCTGGGACTGGCCCATGCCGTCCCGGATCACCTTGCCGCCGCCGAATTTTACCTCTTCGCCGTAGATCGTGCGGTCGTCCTCGACCTCGATGAACAGCTCCGTGTCCGCAAGCCGCACCTTGTCGCCGGTGGTCGGGCCGAACATGGCCGCATAGGCCGGGCGTTCGATTTCGTACGCCATGGCCTAGTCCTCCAGCGCGCCCTGGACGGCGCCGTTGAACCCGTGAACCACCCGCGCCCCGCCGTAGGCGACCAAGGTCACTTCACGGGATTGGCCGGGCTCGAACCGCACCGCGGTGCCCGCCGGAATATCGAGCCGGAATCCCTTGGCGGCCTCCCGATCGAAATCGAGGGCGCTGTTGGTCTCGAAGAAATGATAGTGGGAGCCGACCTGCACCGGCCGGTCGCCCGTGTTGGCGACCTCGAGAGTGATGGCGGTCCGGCCCTCGTTGAGGATCAGGGTGCCGTCCTTGGTGATGTATTCGCCGGGTATCATGCCGCCCTCACCTAACGGATCGGCTCATGGACGGTGACCAGCTTGGTCCCGTCGGGGAAGGTCGCCTCGACCTGGATGTCGTGGATCATTTCGGCAACCCCCTCCATCACGTCCGAGCGGCCGACGACGGCGGCGCCGTCCCGCATCAGCTCCGCGACGCTCTTGCCGTCCCGCGCGCCCTCGACCACGTAGTCGCTGATCAGCGCGACGGCTTCCGGGTGGTTGAGCTTGACGCCGCGCTCCAGCCGCTTGCGCGCCACCATGGCCGCCATGGCAACGAGGAGCTTATCCTTCTCCCTGGGTGTCAGATTCATTCGTGAAGCCTCTCCTTAGACATGCCACAATCGCGGCAAGGTGCCGGGCAGCCCGGCGATGCCGGACCTGAACCCGGCCCAGAATTTTCCAAAGGCGTCCCGCAACGCGAGCGGCTCCCGCGCCAGCCAGCGGACCACCAGAAGATCGTCCACGAGCGTCGCCGCGGATATCACCGTCGCGCCGCCGCCGGCCAGCAGGCCGCGGGCCGTCGCCAGCGAGATTTCCGGATCGTCCCCGGCGTAGATGGCCGTCGCCGCGGCCGTCGCGCCGTCGAACCCGAAGGCGCCGGACAGCGCCTCGACGGAGGTCTCGTCGAGATGCAGGACGTCTTTCCAGATCAGCTTGCCTGCGCGGTGGACCTCCCAGCATTCATGGTAGAGCCCGTCCCGCCAGGTCTCGCCGCTGGCCCCCCGGCCGAAGACACCGATTTCGCCGGCCAACAGCCGGGCGCCCGGCGCGACATCGACCCTGGTGCGGCGATTGAGACGCGAGCCGTCGAACAGAATGGTTTCCTGGGGAAGGTATTCCAGCCAGCTTCCCGCTGCGGCGGAGAGCGACACCCGGACATCCACATCGTCACCGGCCGAGCGGTAGACCTTCTCGGCTGCCTGGGCGTGAACCAAGGCCTCCGCCCTCTCCCCGGCTGCCACCTCGATGACGATCCGGTCACCGCCGACCAATCCGCCGGAGACGGTTACCAGCGAGGCGGTGACGGGATCGGCGCCGCGGGGCGCCGGGAACAAAACCCGCAACGGCGCATGCTGGTACAGGTGATCGAGGCGGGTGACGCCGCCTTTCCCGGCAAACCGGAGTTCCGCCCGCCCCTCGGCCCACTCCGGCCGGACGGCGGCGGTACGCTCAGACGGTAAGATGTCGGCGTACATCCTCTTCCACCATGTCTTCCCTGGTTCCCTGGAGAACAACTTCACCACGATCGAGGACCCAAAACAAATCGGCGAGATCGCGGGCGAAATCGAAGTATTGCTCGACCAGGAGGATCGCCATGTCGCCGCGGTTGGCCAGCAGCCGGATGACCCGTTCGATGTCCTTGATGATCGAAGGCTGGATGCCTTCGGTGGGCTCGTCGAGCACCAGCAAACGGGGCCGCGTGACCAGGGCGCGGGCGATGGCAAGCTGTTGCTGCTGGCCGCCGGACAGATCGCCGCCGCGTCGGGAAAGCATGTCCTTCAGCACCGGGAACAGCTCGAAGATCTCGTCCGGAATGCGGCGGAGCGGCCTTGAAATAGCGGCATATCCGGTTTGCAGGTTCTCCTCCACCGTGAGCAGCGGAAAAATCTCGCGGCCCTGGGGCACGTAGGCGATACCCCGCGACGCCCGCTCGTAGGGCGGCAGCGCGGAAATCTCCGCGCCCTCCAAGGTGATGGCGCCGGCGCTGATCTCCTGATGGCCGACGATGGCACGGAGCAAGCTTGTCTTGCCGACGCCGTTCCGCCCGAGGACGCAAGTGACCTTGCCAAGCTCGGCCCGGACGCTGACGCCGCGGAGCGCTTGAGAAGCGCCGTAGTGGAGATCGATTGCTTCGGCTGCCAGCATATTCAGCGCCCCAGATAGACCTCGACGACCTGCTCGTCTGCCTGGACCCGTTCCAGGGACCCTTCGGCCAGGACCGAGCCTTCGTGAAGGACGGTGACCCGGCAGTCGAGCGCCTTGACGAATTCCATGTCGTGCTCGACCACCACCACCGACCGCGTGCCGGCAATCCGTTTCAGGAGCGCCGCCGTCTGTTCGGTCTCCGCATCGGTCATCCCGGCGGCGGGCTCGTCCACCAAAAGCAACTCCGGGTCCTGCATCAGCAGCATGCCGATCTCCAGCCACTGCTTCTGCCCATGGGACAAGGAGCCGGCCTCCATATGGGCGGCCTGGGTCAGGGCGATGGTCTCCAGCACTTCCTCGATACGGGCCCGCTGATCGTCGCCGAGACGGAACAGCAGCGAATCCAGGACGCCCCGGTACCCTCTAAGGGCCAGTTCCAGGTTCCGGAAGACGGTGTGGAACTCGAACACGGTCGGCTTCTGAAACTTGCGGCCGATGCCCAGGTTGGCGATCCGCGCCTCGTCGAGCCTGGTGAGATCGATGCCGCCGTTGAACTCCACGCGCCCTTCGTCGGGACGGGTCTTGCCGGTAACCACATCCATCATCGTCGTCTTGCCCGCCCCATTGGGGCCGATGACGGCGCGCAACTCGCCGGGATCGACAACGAAACTCAGATTATCGAGGGCCTTGAACCCGTCGAAACTGACCGAGACGCCGTCCAGGTAGAGCATGGAATCGTTGGCCACTTCGCCGACCGGCCGCATTGTCGCTTGAACCATCGCCATCGCTTATTCTCCCGGCGCCGCTTGGCCCACCGGCCGGGCATCCGGCGAAACATGGCGCGGCTTGGCCGCGGTCTTCCCGGACAGGCTCGGGAACGCGGGCAACGTGCCGACCAGCCCCTTGGGCAGGAAGATGGTCACCAGGACGAACATTGCGCCCAGGAAGTAGAGCCAGATATCCGGGAACGCGCCGGTAAGGTAGGTCTTGGCGAAGTTGACGATCACCGCGCCCAGCACCGCCCCGTAGAGCGTACCCCGCCCGCCGATGGCCACCCAGATAACGATCTCGATGGAATTGGCGGGGGTGAACTCGCTGGGATTGATGATCCCGACCTGGGGGACGTAGAGCGCGCCGGCGATACCGGCAAGCGCGGCGGATACGGTGAAAACGAAGAGCTGGTAGCGTTCGACCCGGTAACCCAGGAACCGGGTTCGGCTTTCGGCATCCCGGATGGCCACCAGGACGCTGCCGAGCCGCGACGTGACGATCAATCGGCAAAGGGCGTAGCTCAGCGCCAACAGCAACGCCGTCGCGACGAACAACCCGACCCGCGTCCCGTCGGACTGCAGATTGAAGCCGAGCATGTCCTTGAAGTCTGTCAGTCCGTTGTTGCCGCCAAATCCCATGTCGTTGCGGAAGAACGCCAGCATCAGGGCGAACGTCAGCGCCTGGGTGATGATCGACAAATAGACGCCGGTCACCCGCGAGCGGAAGGCCAACCAGCCGAACAGGAAAGCGAGCGCGCCCGGCACCACGACCACCATTAGCACGGCGAACCAGAACATGTCGAAACCGAGCCAGTACCAGGGAAGTTCCTTCCAGTTCAGGAACACCATGAAGTCGGGCAGGATCGGGTTGCCGTAGACGCCCCGACCGCCGATCTCGCGCATCAAATGCATGCCCATGGCGTAGCCGCCGAGCGCGAAAAACGCACCGTGGCCGAGGCTCAGGATACCGGCAAAGCCCCAGATCAGATCGACGCTGAGGGCCAATAGGGCAAACGCCAGATACTTCCCCAGCAAGCCGACAACGAAGGTGGGCACGTGGAACGGCGAGCTTTCGGGCACCCAGAGATTGAGGATCGGGACAGCGATGATCAGAACCAGCAGGACGGAGAGGAGAATCTGTCCGCCCCGGTCGGTGAGCAGGAACGAAAAGCCCGAACGCCGCTGGGGAACCGCCATATTCATGTCAGTTCTCCACCGCCCGGCCCTTGAGGGCGAACAGGCCGCGCGGCCGCTTCTGAATGAAGAGGATGATCACCACCAGGACCAGGATCTTGGCCAGCACCGCGCCTGCGAAGGGCTCGAGAAATTTGTTGACCACGCCGAGGGTGAAGGCGCCGACCAGTGTCCCCCACAGATTTCCGACGCCGCCGAACACCACCACCATGAAACTGTCGATGATGTAGGCTTGGCCCAGGTTGGGGCTTACATTGTCGATCTGGCTGAGGGCCACGCCGGCCACCCCGGCAATGCCGGCGCCGAGACCGAAGGTCATGGCATCGACCCAGCCGGTGCGGATGCCCATGGAGGCGGCCATCGCCCGGTTCTGGGTGACGGCCCGCATCTGGAGGCCGAAGGCGGTCCTTTTGAACACCACGATCAGCGCCGCAAGGACCAGCAGGCTGAACAGGATAATCCAGGCCCGGTTGAAGGTGAGCACGAAGCCGCCGGCGATCTCCATGGAGCCCGACATCCAGGACGGGCTGCCGACCTCGCGGTTGGTGGGGCCGAAAACGGAGCGAACCAGTTGCTGCAGGATCAGGCTCAGACCCCAGGTGGCGAGCAGGGTCTCGAGCGGACGGCCGTAGAGATAGCGGATGATGCCCCGCTCGATGGCGATCCCGAAGGCGCCGGAGACGGCGAACGCGCAAGGCAGCGCGACGATGATCGACCAGTCGAACAGGTCCGGGAAATGGGTGCGGAATATCTCCTGAATGACGAATGTCGTATAGGCGCCGAGCATCACCAACTCGCCGTGCGCCATGTTGATCACCCCCATCACCCCGAAGGTGATGGCAAGGCCGACCGCGGCGAGCAGCAGCACCGAGCCGAGACTCAAGCCCTGAAAAACGTTGCCGACGGCGTTCCAGAAGGCGAGTTTGCGCTCGACGCCGGCGAGCGCCTCGGCGGCCGCTTCGGAGATGGCGTTGCCGCCCTCGGCCTGCACGACGCCCGCCAGAAGCGCCCGGGAAGCCGGAGTCGCCAGATCGGAGAGCGTGCCGATGGCCGCCAGCTTGATCTCGTCGGTCTTGCCGGTCTTCAACCGGACCGCGGCCCGGGTCATGGTGAGCTTGATCTTGATCTTCTCGACGGTCTCCCGGGCGATGGCCGCCTCGAGGGTCGGCAGGAAACCGGCGTTGGGCGACTTGAACACCGCGTCCGCGGCGGCCGAGCGCTTGGCCGGATCGGGGCTGAGCAGGGTCAGCCCGCCGAGCGCCGTCCGGATCGCGACCCGCACCCGGTTGTTGACGCGTACCTTGCGAAGCTCCTTGCCGGGCGCCTGGCCGGCGTCCGCGCCGGTTACCGCGTCGGTCAGCAGATAGACGCGGCCGGAGCGTTCGGTCATGAAAATCCTGCCATCCGACCGGCGGGCAAACAGCTTGCCCTCCAGGAATGCAGTCAGCACTTCGGCCGCCCGTTCATGGCCGGACGCCGCGAGAACGTCGACGGCCTTGGTCTTGGCCTTGAAGCTTTTGGCGTTGAGGCCGGCGACCCGTGCATCGAAGTCTCGTGCGTCCTGGGCGTGGGCCGCCAAGGCGCCGCCAAGCACGACGGTGAGCAGGACCCCAAGGGCCGCCAGTCTGCTTGGTAATCTTTCGATGCGCGCCACGCCATCCTCTCACGGTTTATTGCTATTGGTGGGCCGCCTTGCCGCGGCCGATGAAGCCGTACCGGGGCGGGGGCCGGAGGAGCCTGTCGGTTTGGGGCCAGAGCAGGCCCCTCCGGCCTCGGAGTCGTTTCCTAGTTGATCAGGGTCTTGAACTTGGGTTCCGTGCAGTTGCCGCAGACCCAGGGGAAGGTCCAGTCGGCGGTCAGCTTCGCGCTTTCCGGAATGTAGTCGGACCACGCATCGCCTTTGACGACACCGTCCGTCTGCCACACCGTGTCGAACTGGCCGTCGGGTTGAATTTCACCGATCAGCACCGGCTTGGACAGGTGATGGTTGGTGTTCATCACCGCCACGCCGCCTGTCAGGTTCGGAAACTTCTGGCCGTACATGGCCTGGCGAACCGCATCCACCTGGGTGGTGCCGGCCTGCTTCACAGCCTGAACCCACATGTTGAAGCCGATATAGTGGGCTTCCATGGGATCGTTGGTGACCCGCTTCTCATCCTTGATGAAGGCGTGCCATTTCTTGATGAACGCGTCATTGTTCTTGTCCTCCACCGACATGAAGTAGTTCCAGGCCGCGAGGTGACCGACGAGCGGTGCGGTGTCCAGACCGGCGAGCTCTTCTTCGCCGACCGAGAACGCAACGACCGGAATGTCCTCGGCCTTGATGCCCTGGTTGCCGAGCTCCTTGTAGAACGGCACGTTGGCGTCACCGTTGATGGTCGAAACGACGGCGGTCTTCTTGCCGGCGGAAGCGAATTTCTTGACCTCGGCGACGATGGTCTGCCAGTCGGAATGACCGAACGGGGTGTAGTTCTCCATGATGTCTTCCCCGGCGACGCCTCTGGACGTCAGGAAAGCCCGCAGTATCTTGTTGGTCGTCCGCGGATAAACATAGTCGGTGCCGAGCAGCACCCAACGCTTGGCCTCGCCGCCGTCTTCGCTCATCAGATACTCGACGGCCGGGATCGCCTGCTGGTTCGGCGCGGCACCGGTGTAGAACACGTTCCGGGAGCTCTCCTCGCCCTCATACTGGACCGGGTAGAACAGAAGCCCGTTGAGCTCCTCGACCACCGGCAGAACCGACTTGCGGCTGACCGAGGTCCAGTTGCCGAACACCACGTCCACTTTGTGGACGCTCAGAAGCTCGCGCATCTTTTCGGCAAACAACGGCCAGTTGGAGGCCGGGTCGACGACCACCGCCTCGACCTTCTTGCCGAGCAGGCCGCCTTTCCTGTTCAGATCGTCCACCAGCATCAGCATGGTGTCCTTCAGCGTCGTTTCGCTGATGGCCATGGTCCCGGAAAGGGAATGCAGGACGCCCACCTTGATGGTGTCGGCCGCATTCGCCGCGCCGGAAAAAGCCGTCGAAACGGCGAAGGCTCCGGCGGCAGCCAGTGACAGTAATTTCTTCTTCATGATGATCTCCACTACGAGGTTGTTGTTGCACCGAAAACGAAATAGCAACCGCCATGCCAAATCCTCATGGATCACGGAAGAATTCATTACCGTATATTTTTCAACAGGTTATGTGATATTCGGCGGGTGACGACGCTGATGATGCGCGCCAGGTGGGCCATCAATTTGCATAAAATTTAAGCAAAAATAAATTCTGAGTAATAAATTTGCAATTCTGGGATTGGTTGACTGCCGTGGACCTCGCCCGTCATTCTGTCGATGGAAGTCTTGCGGCTTCCACTACGGGGTTGTTGTTGCACAGACGCGATCCCGGCGCCCCCGGGTCCGCGCGAGCGGGCCTGGGGGTTTGCACAGCAAATTCGGGCCGTCGGATTGGACTTGCATTTGCCTCCTCCTTCCGCGACGTTCTGGTTCCAACAAAGCAACAGACGGGGGAGGCTCCAGTGGCCGAGAAGCGGATTTTGACCTGCGCCCTGACGGGCAGCGTAACGCCGCCCACCAAACATCCGGGCTTGCCGATCACGCCTAAGCAAATCGCCGATTCCGGCATCGACGCGGCCAAAGCCGGCGCCGCCGTGGTCCATATCCATGTCCGCGACCCGGATACCGGCGCACCCTCCATGGCGCCCGAACTATACAAGGAGGTGGTCGACCGTATCCGCGAGAGCGGGGTCGACGTCGTGATCAATCTGACCTGCGGACATGGCGCCCGGTTCAATCCCTCGCCGCCCGACGCCAACACCGCCGAGGGCACGCCTGCGATGAAAACGCCCGAGGTGCGCATGCAGCATGTGCGGGAGAACAAGCCGGAGATCTGCACCCTCGACTACGGCAGCATGAATTTCGGTGATTTCGTGATCATCAATACGCCGGAGCATCTCAAGGCAATGGCCGAGGTTGCCCGGGACTGCGGCGCCAAGCCGGAGCTCGAAGTGTTCGACACCGGGCATCTGCGGCTGGCCAAGAAGATGGTCATGGACGGCGTCATCGACGAGCCGCCCCTGTTCCAGCTTTGCCTCGGCATTCCCTGGGGTATCGAGCAAACGCCGGAAGCCATGATGTTCATGCGCGACCTTCTGCCCGGCGGGGCCCATTGGGCATCGTTCGGCATCGGCGCCGGCGAGTTCCCCATGCTCGCCCAGTCTCTTCTCTATGGCGGCCATGTCCGCGTCGGGCTCGAGGACAATCTCTATATGGAGAGAGGCGTGCCCGCGCCGAGCAATGCGGCGCTGGTCGAGAAGGGGGTCGAGATCATGCGCTCTCTGGACAAGGAGCCGGCGACGGCCGCCGAGGCGCGGGAGGTTCTGGGCCTGAAGCAGGCCGCCTAACTTACTCTCACCGGCGCGTGGCGATAGCCGCGGAAGCGGGCCCGCAGCACGCGTTCCCGCTCACCGGCAGGCTCGATTGTCTCGAAGCCCTGAATGAACTTGCCGACCGCGTGACGGCCCTCGATTCGGCCCAGGGTCCCGCCGAGGCAGATGTGCTTGCCCGTGCCAAAGGCGAGATGAGGGTTGGGTGCGCGGCCGATGTCGAATTTTTCGGGATCGGGAAACTTCGCCGGATCCCGGTTCGCGCCGCCGATGGCGAGATGCAGGTAGGCGTCCTTGGGGACCATCGTCCCGTTCATGTCCAGGTCGTCGGTGAGTTTGCGGTTGCCCAACTGCACGGAGCTCTCGTAGCGCAGGGTCTCCTCGACGGCGGTGTCGATGAGGCCCGGATCGTCCCTGAGGCGGCGCATCTGAGCGGGATGGTCCATCAGGCAGCAAACGGCGTTGGCCGTCAGGTTGGCGGTGGTCTCATGACCGGCGTTCAGCAGGAAGATGCAGTTCTGTACCATCTCCACATCGTTCAGGGTTTCCCCGTCCACCTCGCCGAAGATCAGCGCCGTCAATACTTCGCCTCTGCCGCCTTGATCCGGATTTTTTCGCCGGTGGTTGATCAGGTCCTGAAGATAGGCGCCAAACTCGGCCACCGTCCTGTTGCCGGCCTCGCGCGCCTCGTCGGTGAGCGCCGTCTCGAGACCCCCCAGGATGGTAAGCGAGTATTCCCTCAGGAGAGGCTTGGTCTGCTCATCGACGCCCAGCATGTCGGCGATGATCTCCGTCGGCAGCACGAGGGCGAAGTCGTCCATCAGATCGAAGGTCTCGCGGCCCCGGAGCTCGCCGACAAGGTTGACAATGACCCGCTCGATGATCGGTTCCAGCTCGGCGAGTTTCCGAGGTGTGAAAGCCCCGGCCATCAGTTTGCGCACCCGGGCGTGATAAGGGTCGTCGTTGAAAACCAGGCTGGTTGTGTGATGGAGGTAGAGGGGTCCGTCGCCCATGGTCTTCTTGAAGTCGACCTTTTTGTCCGAACTCATGGCCGGATGCTTGTAGGCGAGTTCCAGATCCGCATAGCGCGTCAGGAAGTAGGACCCGTCCTTGTTCCGGTGGATCGGATCGAGCTCACGGAGCGCCCGGTAGGTCGGATACGGATCTTCCAGAAACGGCGTTGTCAGCTCGTTGACATCGAAGCCGTCGACCAGGGTTTGATCGTTCATGGCAATCCTCCTAGCGCCCTCAGGATGGCAGGACCTCGGCCCGGCATTCCCCGAGACCAATGCGCCTCGCGCCGTCGGCCTCGCAATAGCCGCGCATGATCACCTCGTCTCCATCCTCGAGGAACGTGCGCTCCTCGCCGCCCGGCAGGGTGAAGGGCTTGGACCCCGCCCACGAAGTTTCTAAGAGACTGCCGAACGAGTCCTCGTCGGAGACCGTCCCGGACCCCAGCAGGTCGCCCGGGCGGAGATTGCAGCCGCTCGCCGTGTGCTGGGTCACCAACTGCGCCGCGGTCCAGTACATGTCCTTGAATTGAGATGCGCCGATCAGGGCCGGCGGCGTTCCGGCCGCGCGCATTTTCGCTGACGAAATCAGCACCTCCAGCCGGATGTCGATGCCGCCGCCTGCGGCGTTGGCGTCGGAGACGAGGTAGGGCATGACCGCCGGGTCGTCGGCCGCGCGTTCGTACGCCGGGGTGCGAAATGGCGCCAGCGCCTCCATGGTCACCACCCAGGGCGAGATGGTATTGGCGAAGTTCTTGCCCTGGAAGGGGCCCAACGGCACGTACTCCCAGGCCTGAATGTCCCGGGCCGACCAGTCATTGAGCACGCAGGCGCCGAATAGATACTCCTCGGCGTCGTCCAGCGCGATCGGCGAGCCGATGTCGTTGCCGGGGCCGATATAGAGGCCGAGCTCCATCTCGTAATCGAGCCGCGCGCACGGCTTGAAGACCGGGGAATCGGCCGTGGGCGGCTTGACCTGACCTTCGGGCCGGCGGACTGCGGTCCCGCTGACGCCGAACGACGAAGACCGGCCGTGATAGGCTATGGGCAAGTGCTTGTAGTTGGGCAGCAGCGGGTTGTCGGGCCGGTTGATCTTCCCGGCGTTGGTCGCGTGAGTGAGCGACGCCCAGAAATCCGAGAAATCGCCGATATTCGCCGGCACCAGCATCTCGGCATCCGACTGGGCGGTGAGCGCTCCCCGGAGGGCATCCGCCGGACCGCCCTCGCGGAGCAACGCCGATATTCCGGCACGAAGCGCCGACCAGGCGCCGTTGCCCGCCGCCATTAATTGGTTGAGCGCCTCGCCATTGCAGAGTTCAGCCGCGTCCCTCGCGGCCCCGCTCATCTCGGCGGCGGCCGCGGTCACATCGAGGATCCGATCCCCGATCGCCACACCCACCCGGCCCGGATCGCCGGAACCGGCTTTGCGGTAGACGCCAAAGGGCAGGTTCTGAATGGGGAAGTCGGTTTCGGGCGCGTTCGCGCTTTCGACCCAGCTCGTGAGAGCCGGGTCATGGGTGCCGTTCAGGTTGGTCATCTATTTTCCCGTGAAATGCCTGTTCAGACCCTGCCAGCACTCGAAATAGTCGCCCTGCAAGAGGTCGGAGTTGAGTGCAAACTCGGTCAATCTGTAGAGATAGGCGGACTCAAACATGAAGGCCATGGTGTCGGCCTGAAACTCGGGCCCCAAGTCCTTGTTCGACGCACCCTCGAAGGAATCCGCATCGGGACCGTGGGCCGCCATGCAGTTGTGGAGACTGGCGCCGCCCGGCGTGAAGCCCTCCGGTTTGGCATCGTAGATGCCGTGCACCAGTCCCATGAACTCGCTCATCACATTGCGGTGGTACCACGGCGGGCGGAACGTATCCTCGGCGACCATCCAGCGGGGCGGGAAGATGACGAAGTCCACATTCGCCGTGCCCGCCGAGTTGGAGGGCGAGGTGAGCACCGTATAGATGGAGGGATCCGGATGGTCGTAACTGACCGTCCAGATGGTGTTGAAGTGCGCCAAATCGTACTTGTAGGGGGCGTAGTTGCCGTGCCAGGCGACCACGTCGAGCGGCGCGTGGCTCATTTCGGCGGCCCACATGTTGCCCGCGAACTTGGTCACCAGTTCGCAGGGTTCGTCCCGGTCCTCATAGGCCGCGACCGGTGTGAGGAAGTCGCGCGGATTGGCGAGTCCGTTGGCGCCGATGGGACCGAGGTCGGGCAGCCGGAAGGTGGCGCCGTAGTTTTCGCCGACATAGCCCCGCGAGGGCCCGTCCGGCAACTCCACCCGGAACTTGATGCCCCGCTGGATCACCGCGATCTGATTCGGCGCGACGTCGAGGACCCCCATTTCGGTGTGCATCCGGAGGCGGCCCTGCTGGGGCACGAACAGCATCTCGCCGTCGGAGTTGAAGAAGTAGCGGTCCTCCATGGATTGGTTGGCCGCGTAGAGATGAATGGCGATGCCGGTCTGGCCGGTCGAATCGCCATTGCCCATATAGGTGACCAGGCCATCGACAAAGTCGGTTGGCGCATCGGGGATCGGCAGGGGATCCCAGCGCATCCGATTGGGCGGGGTTTCGACCTCGCCGAACGGCGTCGAGCGAACCAGGCGGTTGTCGATACGCTTGAACGGCTGGTGCTGGGCGGAGGGGCGGATGCGGTAGAACCATGTGCGCTGGTTGCCCACCCGCGGCACGGTAAAGGCGGTGCCGCTCAAATGCTCGGTATAGAGACCGTAGGGCGCCTTTTGCGGCGAGTTGCGCCCGGCGGGCAGCGCGCCGGGCAATGCTTCGGTGGCAAATTCGTTCCCAAACCCCGACTGATAGTCGAGATCGCTGGCGACGATCGTATCCATGGCCGGGTCCTCCCCTGCTCTCAACCCTTGACGTTGGCCGTATATTAGTTTCAAATGAAACTAATTTCAAATGGTATTTTGGTGATCCGAAAGCGCAACCGCCGATGAATGAAATCCCCCGCAACCCGCCCAGAAACCCGGATGAAGATGCCCTCGACCTGGAAACCTTCTTTCCCTACCAGATCACCTTCCTGACCAAGCAGGTGAGCAATTCGCTGGCCAAGACCTACGTGGACCGGTTCGGGATCACCATACCGGAATGGCGGGTGATGGCGGCATTGGGCCGCTATCCCAACGCGACGGCCTCCCACGTCGTGCGGCACACGGGCCTCGACAAGGTTCAGGTCAGCCGGGCGGTGGCGCTCCTGGCGGACAAGGGGTACGTCGCCCGACGGCCCGACCCCGAAGACCGACGCAACGCTTTCATCAATCTGACCTCAAGGGGCCGCAAGACCTATCGGGAGATCGTCCCGGTGGCCCGCGCCTACGAGGAACGATTGCTCGCCACCATTACGCCGGAACAGCGCCAAATGCTGAATGCGGTGTTGGACGAATTGATGGCCCGCGCCGAGGAACTTTAGCCTCTAGCCCCCTATCCATCGCCGGTGCGCGATCTTGCGATCGAGGAGAACGAGCGCCGCCTCGGCATATCCGTCGATGAGCCGGACGACGCGGGCGAACTCCGAGACCCAGAGGATCGGGACCAGCGTCCAGGAGGTAAAAAAAGCAGCCAGGAAGTAGGCTGGGCCCTCGAGACCGAATACGGGCGGCCACCAGGCGGCGAACCACAGAACAATCCAGATGACGGCCAGGCCCGCGGCGATGGGCGCGGCGAACTGTCCGGTTTTGAGCGCCCAGCGTATGCTTAACAGCAGGAACATGTCCCCTAGCCCCAAACCAGCCGATGGACGACGGTGAGGCCCTGCATGACCGCGTAGGCCAGCATGCCGAAGATAACGGCGTAGAGAAACACCCGCCCGTGCGCCTTCAACCGATGCATGGCCGAAGAGTTTAACCCAATTTCCGCTTCAGCAGATCATTTACCATTTTGGGGTTGGCTTTGCCGCCCGTGGCCTTCATCACCTGGCCGACGAACCAGCCGACGACCTTCTGGTTGCCATCCTTGTATTCCTGCACCTGGCCCGGGTTGCCGGCGATCACCTTGTCGACCTCGGCCTCGATGGCGCCGGCGTCGGTAATCTGGACGAGGCCCTTCTCCTCGACGATGGCCGCCGGATCGCCGCCGTCGGTGATCATGATCTCGAACACGTCCTTGGCGATGCGGCCCGAGATGGTGCCGTCCGCGATCAGACCCACTAGTTTTCCAAGAGCTTCCGAAGAGACGGGCGTAGCGGCGATCCCCTTCCCCTCCTTGTTCAGAACGGCAAACAGCTCGTGGATCACCCAGTTGGCGGCCAATTTCGGATCGCGGCCGTCGGCAACTTCTTCAAAAAAAGCCGCGGTCTCCCGCTCGGCGACCAGGACACCGGCGTCTCCGGCCGAGATTCCATACTCATCGATGAAGCGCTGCTTCTTGGCGTCCGGGAGTTCGGGAAGACCGGCGCGGATCCGCTCGACCTCTTCCGCCGTCAGTTCGACGGGCAACAAGTCGGGATCCGGAAAGTACCGGTAATCGTGGGCTTCTTCCTTGGAGCGCATGGAACGTGTCTCGCCGTTGGACGGATCGAACAGCCGGGTCTCCTGATCGACCTCGCCGCCGCCGTCATAGACCTCCACCTGCCGCCCGGCTTCAAACTCCACCGCCTGCATGGCGAAGCGCACCGAGTTCACGTTCTTGATCTCGGTCCGGGTCCGGAGTTCGCCGGAGCCGGCGGGCCGAACGCTCACGTTGACGTCGCACCGCAGGGAGCCCTGTTCCATGTTGCCGTCACAGGTCCCGAGATAGCGGAGAATGGACCTGAGCTTCCGAAGAAAGGCCCCGACCTCCTCCGGGCTCCGGAGATCGGGCTTGGAGACGATCTCCATCAGCGCCACGCCGGCCCGGTTGAGATCGACGTAGGTGCGCTTGGGATCCTGGTCGTGGAGCGACTTGCCCGCATCCTGCTCCATGTGAAGCCGCTCGATGCCGATCTCGCGGACGCCGCCGTCCGGCAGGTCCAGCGTGACCACGCCCTCGCCGACGATGGGATGCTGATACTGGCTGATCTGATAGCCGAAGGGCAGATCGGGGTAGAAGTAGTTCTTGCGCTCGAACACCGAGTGCAGGTTGATCTTCGCATTGAGGCCCAGGCCGGTGCGCACCGCCCGTTCGATGCAGACCTTGTTGACCACCGGCAGCATGCCGGGCATGGCGGCATCGACCAGCGACACCTGTGTGTTGGGCTCGGCGCCGAACGCCGTCGGGGCGCCGGAGAACAGTTTGGCATCCGAGACGACCTGCGCATGCACCTCCAGCCCGATCACCACTTCCCAGTCATTGCCGTCGCCCTTGATGAGGTAGGCCATAATCAGCCCCCCACCCGGAGCGCCGGCGCGGCATCGAACCCGGCGGCCTCTTCCACCACGCCCGCCGCCCGGAACATGGTCTCCTCGTCGAATGCCTTGGCAATCAGCTGCAGCCCCAGCGGCAGCCCGTCGGCCGACAAGCCCGCGGGTACCGACATGGCCGGCAGGCCGGCGAGGCTCGCCGGCACGGCGAATACGTCGTTGAGGTACATCTGCACCGGATCGTCCATCTTCTCACCGATGGCGAAGGCGGCAAACGGCGTGGTCGGGGCCAAAATCAGATCGACGTCCTCGAAGGCGCTCGAGAAATCCCGGCGGATCAACGTGCGGATTTTCTGAGCCTTGATGTAATAGGCATCGTAATAGCCGGCGCTCAGGACATAGGTGCCGATCAGCACCCGGCGCCGCACCTCGGCGCCGAAGCCCTGCCCCCGGGTTTCCTCGTACATATCTATGAGGTCATCCGCCTCGACCCGGAGCCCATATCGGACCCCGTCATAGCGGGCGAGGTTCGAGGACGCCTCCGCCGGCGCAACGATATAGTAGGCCGGAAGCGCGTACCGGGTATGAGGCAGGGAGATATCGACCACCTCGGCGCCGGCGCTTTTCAGCCACTCGGCGCCTCGGCTCCATAGTCTTTCGATTTCCGCGTCCATTCCGTCGACGCGGTATTCTTTCGGGATGCCGACTTTCAGCCCCTTCACGTCGCCGGTCAGTGCCGCCTCGAAATCGGGAACGGCGAGATCGGCGCTGGTCGAATCCCTTGGATCGTGTCCCGCCATGGCGCCGAGCATGATCGCCGAATCGCGGACGGTTCGCGTCATCGGTCCCGCCTGATCCAGGCTGGAGGCAAACGCGACGATGCCCCAGCGGGAGCACCGCCCATAGGTCGGCTTGGCGCCCACGATGCCGCAGAACGAGCCGGGCTGACGGATGGAACCGCCCGTATCGGTCCCGATGGCGGCCGCCGCCATATGCGCGGCGACGGCGGCGGCCGATCCGCCCGAAGACCCGCCCGGCACCCGGTCCTTGCCATCGTCCAGCGTCCACGGGTTTTTGACCGGCCCGAAATACGAGGTGACGTTGGCGGAACCCATCGCAAACTCGTCCAGGTTGGTCTTGCCGAGCATCACCGCGCCGGCGCTCCACAGCCTGGAGGTGACCGTCGATTCGTAGGTCGGCACGAACCCGTCCAGAATATGCGAGGCCGCCGTCGTCGGGACGCCCTCGGTGCAGAACAAATCCTTGATGGCAATGGGGATGCCGTCCAACCGGCCCAGCGTTTCACCGTGCGCCCGGCGCTCATCCGAGGCTCGCGCACGCTCCAGCGCCGCCTCGGGCGTTTCTGTAATATAGGCGTTGAGGTCCCGGCCGGCCTCCATCGCCTTCAAATAGGCCTCGGTCAATTCAAGCGAGGATGTCTCCCCGGCATCCAACAGATCGCGGGCCCCGGCGATGTCCAGCGATGTCAGCGCAACGCTCATTCCACGACCTTGGGCACGGTAAAGAAGCTGCCCGCCGGGTCCGGCGCGTTGGCCATCAGGTCCCGGGCGAGACCGCCGTCGGTGACCGCGTCGTCACGCCTGGGCAGGTCCTTTTCGGTCGGCGAGGCCATGGGCGGAACGTCATCGGTAGGCACCTCGCCGAGCTGCTCGATCCAGCCCAGGATATTGCCGAGTTCGGCCGCCAGGCCGGGAACGTCGTCATCGGCGATCCTGAGCCGCGCGAGCCGGGCAATGTTGCGGACAGTGGCCTCGTCGAGCGCCATGGAAATTCTCCCTTCGGAACGGCGCGGAAACTATCACCGGGCCCGAGGAACGACAAGGCGCCCGGGCCGGGCGGGGCGCACCCGCCTCACCGGTGCGGCAATGTTTGATGGCGCCGTTTCGACCGGCTATTGATGAGTGAACATGTCCGATCGATCCCCGGTTCCGGCCAATCCGTCCGCGACCGTCCTTCTTCTCCGGGACGGCGAGAACGGCCTCGAAGTGTTCATGGTCGAACGCCACCGCAAGATCGACTTCGCTTCGGGCGCCCTGGTATTTCCCGGCGGCAAGCTGGACCCGGCGGACGCGGCGCTCGCCGAGGCCCGCCCGGCAAACGGCCTTTCCGCCGACGAGACCGCCTTTCGTCTCTGCGGCATCCGGGAGACATTCGAGGAAGCGGGTATCTTGCTGGCCCGGGATGAAGCCGGCGGGCCGCTGGTGGGCGGCCGGCGCCTCGATCACCTGCAGGACCGGTATAGGGCCAAGCTCCACGCCAACGAGATTTCCTTGGGCGATATCCAGGCGGCGGAAGGCATCCACTACGCCTGCGACCACATGACCCCGTTTGCCCATTGGATCACGCCGAAAGTGTCGCCCAAACGGTTCGATACGATGTTTTACCTGGCCGTCGCGCCCGACGAACAGCTTGGCGGCCATGACGGCGCGGAATCGGTGGATTCCATTTGGATCACGCCCGCCCAAGCCCTCGCCGACGAGGCCGCCGGCAAGCGCTCCATCGTCTTCGCCACCCGGCTGAATCTGGAAAAACTCGGCCGAGCTTCAACGGTTGATCAGGCCTTCGCCAACGCCGCCGGCGAGGAGTTGGTTACCGTGGAGCCCGCCATGGAGGATGCGGACGGCGGCCGGATCTTTCGGATTCCGGCGGAAGCGGGCTACGGCGGCAGCGAGTTCTTCGAGCCCGCGTCCTGATCGTCACATTTTTTGGGGCACCCCTGCCTACATTCGTCAGGCTTTGTTCGCACGACCCGCGCGGGAGACGACAACGCCATCGCGTTTCAGGACCCTAGATCGGGTCATGTTTTGACGGAACCAAGGCGCGGTTTCGTCAAAACATGTGAATCCGATCTATTTCAATAGTGTAGAGCCGATTCACATGGATTGCCGGCACCGCAAAGCGATTCCGACAAACCATGATCGGCTCTAGGTCCTGTTGACATTTATCGCATCCAAATGAGCGCCCCGACGAGGCACAGCATGGCCATGTAGGCGGTGACGGTCTTTTCGTAGCGTGTGGCGATGCGGCGGAAGTGCTTGATCTTGTTGATGAAACATTCGACGACGTGCCTTTCCTTGTAGAGTTCGGGGTCGTACGGCACGGCTTGTGCCCGCGACGGGTTGGAGGGGATCACCGCCACCATCCCGGCGCTGTCGAGGCGGGCGCGGAAGCGGTTCGCGTCGTAGGCGGTGTCGGCGATCAGGGTCTCGCCCGGCAGCCCGGCGATCAGCCCCTCGGCCTGGGTGACGTCGCCCACCTGGCCGCCGGTGAGGATGAACCGCAAGGGATTGCCCAGGCCATCGACGGCGATGTGGATTTTGCTCGTCAGGCCGCCGCGCGAGCGGCCGATGGCCTGAGCCTGAGCCCCCCTTTTGCGCCGGCGGCATGTTGATGCGCCCGCACGATGGTCGAATCCACGATCAGGTATTCGAAGTCGGGATCCTCCGCCAAGGCATTGAAAAGACTCTCCCAAACCCCCGCCTTGGCCCACCGCGAAAAGCGCACGTAGACGCTGTTCCAGTTGCCGAAGGCGTCCGGCAGATCGCGCCACGGCGAACCCGCCCGGGCGATCCACAGCACGGCGTCCACAAACAGGCGGTTGTCCCGACCCGTGGAGCCGCGATCCGCCTCTTTGCCCGGAACCAAACCCTTGATCCGGTCCCATTGCATATCCGTCAGTTCCCGTCGAAGCATGACACGCTCCCGCCAGTTGAAACGGTCTTGCTTGAATCACGCCAACCATGAATAGTCCGTTAATTGTCAACAGGACCTAGAGGTCTTTCAAGGCCTCGCGACGCAGTGCAGCAGCCTCATCGGCTGTGATCAGGTTCTCATCGAGCAGGCGCTTGATCCGGCGCAAGCGATCCTCGACCGAAGCGGCCCCGGCGGGCTTGGCGTTGTCCATGGCCGTCTTCTCGGCCGTCCTTTCGACATTCCGCGGGCGGGTCGGAGCCGCCACGGATTCCGGCAACGGATCGGGCGGCCGCTTGGTCCGGCGCGGGCGATCCTCCACCGAAGCGGCCCCGGCGGGTTTGGCGTTGTCTACGACCGTCTCCTCGGCCGTCCTTTCGACGTTCCGCGGGGGAGGTGGCACCGCCGCAGGTCCCGGCAACGGATGGAGACCTGCAAACTCGGCCATCCTCGCAGCGGTCAGTTCGCCCGCAAATCCCAAGTCCATTGCCTTCTTCCACGCCTTTGACCACTCCGTAACGTGATCGACGAAAGCCTTCTTCTTGGGGTAGTTGCCGACCCGGTCAGGGTGGTAGTCGCTGCTGCTGTAATCAGCGTGCTCCGGGGGACCGAGGCCGGCCATCTCCGGATTCACATAGTAGGCAACCCGAAAATACCGGCCGTGATTTGCCCGAACGTATTGGGCGGAGACGGTGTTGGCCGGAACTTTGATCCCCAACGATTGCGCGTACCGGACCACCTGACTTGCCGGGTTTTTTTCATCGCCCTTGGTCATCTCGGCATGAGAGACGCCCCAACAGTCGATTCGGGTGCCGGCATGCATTGCCTTGCCCTCGAAGTGATGTTTCCGTTCGCGCGTACACCACGACGGCACACGCCATCCCCGGCTTCGGTTGACGACGGGATAGCCGATGATCACCACCGAAACCAGGCGTTTATCGGCGGTCTGCAACAGATATACCGTTGCGAAGGTCGAACCTCCGGACAGACTCTTCCTTTCCCTGACCCCGATTACGTGCCACGCGCCGGCCGGGAGCGGAATCTGCATGTGGTCGGACCCGTCGAAAATTTGCGCGAATGCCTCGTAGATCTGACCAATCCGGAATGGTGAGACCTCTCCATCGGGAATGTCCGCCCCTGGCGGCTTCTCAATCGCCATCCTATCCGATTTGATTTTGACTGCCGGTGCCGGGGTTGCGGTTGGTTCAACCGCGGCCACCTGGCTCGCCTTTTCCCGGGCCTTTTCCCGGACCCGTTCCCCGACCTGTTCCCGGATCTGTTCCAGGACCTGTTCCCGGGCCGGTGCGCCGGTTTTGACGGCACGCGGGCGGTTTGCGATATCCGATTTCGGGTCCGGGGGGTTTCCGCCTGCATTGATCGCTTCCGCCTGAACACTGCCTGCCCGGGCCATGGTGAATTTGACCAGACACTCACTGTATCCGCGGGCGGAGAGGATGCCCAGCACCTGACCTTCCAAACCGAAGCCCGTGAACTTCCCCTTGATCCGAGCGCTCGCGTCCTGCGGTAACGTCATCAAGACGCCAATCATCTGCAGCCGCTTCCAGGCCGAGAACCCGCCACCCTTCACCGCCAGGTCCCAGGCAACCGGTTCGCCGTGATTTTCGGCCCGTAGTTGGAGCCGCCCGTCAACGATTTCGGCGCTCTTGATGGCAAAGTAGTCACGGCAACCGACGGCGTCTCCCGACGCCGACGAGGCCACCGTGAGCGGGCCGTCGGGCACCGTTTGCGCCGTTGCCCCCGGCGCGACCGCCAGGGCTGCCGGAAACAGCAGCGTTGGAATCAACCAGGATTTATTCAAGTGTCCCCCTCCCGGCAAATTTCGACGGACGGCTGAATATTCGCGCGTCTTCCCGCTAACACAAACCACATTTTCCTGTTCAATTCCAGTCCGTCAGGCCGGCGCCCGACGCCAAACCGGCCAGCCGCGCGGTCTCCCTCTCGACGAAGCCCCGGAAAGCCGCCGGACTGGCGCTGGCATCGATATCCAGGCCGCGCTCGGCCGCCTTCCCGATGATCTCGGCATCCGAAAGCGCCGTGGCCGCCGCATGGAAAATGGCCGACACGGCCTCATCGGGAGAGCCGGCGGGCATCAGCAGACCCATCCACGATCCGATTTCCAGCGCCGGGTACCCGAGCTCCGCAAAGGTTGGGACATGGGGCAAGGCGCCGGCCCGGCGGGGCGAGGCCACCGCCAGACCGTTGATCCGCCCGTCGGCGATGGGCGCCAGGGTGCGGGGCGCGGTCATGAACAGGACGTCCAGGTCTCCGTTCTCGACCGCGGCGATGGCGCCGTTGGCGCCTCCCTCCACGCCGACTTCCTTGAGTTCGATCCCGGCGGCGTTCATCAGCGAAATGAACTCGAGACGGTGAATGCTGGCGGCGTTGATCGGGTTGTAGGTGATCTCCCCGGGACGATCCCTGGCGGCGGCGACGAGTTCGTCCAGCGTCGAAACCCCGAGCGACGAATGGGCCACCAACGGATCGGGCGTATCGGCAACCTTGGTGACCGGAATCAAATCTTCGAGGGGCGTGATTTCGTAGTCCGGCAATATGGAGGGCAGCAGCGCCATGTTGCCGACCGTCGCCATCAGCATCGTGCAGCCGTCGGGCTCGGCGGCGGCGGCGGCGATGGGCCCATTGCTGCCGCCCCGCCCGCCGGTGATGATGTCGAACTCGATCGGCCGGCCCAGCACCTCTTCCATCACGGGCTTCATGAACCCGGCCACCTCGTTGGAAGAACCGCCCGGCGGGAAGGGCAAAATCCAACGGATCGGCTTGTCCGGAAACGTCATCGTTCCCCCTCTCGGTCTGTTGGACCGAGCGTACGCGGCCATGGACCGCCTCGACAAGCACCGGCTCTTGGCGTATGAGGCGCCGATGATCGTCGACACCGTGCAGGAACTGGCCGGGACCGTCGGGCAAGGCCGGCGCCTGATGGGTTTGGACGTGGGGTCCAAGACCATCGGGCTCGCGCTCTCGGACCCCTCCCTGACCGTCGCGACGCCCATGGACACGATCCGCCGGCGGAAGTTCACCCGGGACGCCGAGGCGCTGATCGGGATATTCGAGCGGCAATCCGTCGGCGGATTGGTCGTCGGCCTGCCGGTCGGCATGGACGGGACCGAGGGCCCGGCCTGCCAATCGGTGCGGCAGTTCGGCGCGAATCTGTCGGCGAAGACCGATCTGCCCATGACTTTCTGGGATGAACGCCTGTCGACCTCGGCGGTGGAGCGCTTCCTCACCGACGAAGCCGATCTAAGCCGCCGCCGCCGAGCCCAACTGGTCGACAAGATGGCCGCCGCCTACATCCTTCAAGGCGCCCTGGACAGCCTGACGAGCGCGTAAGTCCCTGGATTTTAATGCCCGATCCCGGGCGGTTGACGCTTGCCCCGGGACGCGCGCCGCCCTATAACCCCCCTTTATGGCCGATCCACCGGTTACCGCAGCATTTCCCCACCGCCACCTGCTCGGTATCGAAGGCCTTTCCCCCGATGAGATCACTATTCTGCTCGACGCGTCCGACGCGTATGTCGAACTGAACCGCCAGGCCGAGAAGAAGCGCGACGCGCTGCGCGGCCGAACCGTCATCAACCTGTTCTTCGAATCCTCGACCCGGACCCGCACGTCGTTCGAGCTTGCCGGAAAGCGGCTCAGCGCCGACGTCCTCAACATGTCGGTGGCGACCAGTGCGGTGAACAAGGGCGAAAGCCTGATCGACACGGCGATGACGCTGAATGCCATGCACCCGGATGTGCTGGTGGTCCGGCACGGCGAATCGGGCGCCGTCAAGCTGCTCTCGGAAAAGGTGAACTGCGCCGTCATCAACGCCGGCGACGGCAGCCACGAACACCCTACCCAGGCGCTGTTGGATGCGTTGACCATCCGCCGGCGCCTCGGGCGCCTCGAGGGGCTGACCATCGCCATCTGCGGCGACGTGCTGCACTCCCGGGTCGCCCGGTCGAACCTGCTTTTGCTCACCACCATGGGGGCCAGGGTGCGGGTGATCGGGCCCCGGACCCTGCTGCCCGCCGATGTGGAGCGCTACGGCGTCGAGGTGTTCCATGACATGAAGGCCGGCCTCGAAGGCTGCGACATCGTGATGATGCTGCGCCTCCAGATGGAGCGGATGCAGGGCAATTTCATTCCGTCGATCCGCGAGTATTTTCAGTTCTTCGGCCTCGACTACGACAAGCTGGCCGCCGCCAAGGAAGACGCGCTGATCATGCATCCGGGCCCGTCGAACCGGGGCGTCGAGATCGACAGCGAGGTCGCCGACGACTTCTCCCGCAGCGTCATCCGCGAACAGGTGGAGATGGGCGTCGCCGTCCGGATGGCCTGCCTCGACCTTCTGGGCCGCAACACGGAAGAGCGCAGCGCGAGGAACCTCTGATGGCCCACGGCAACTGGACCCACGCCATGCCCGACGACCCGCTGGGGAGCGTCGCCTACGTCAATGCGCGGCTTCTCGACCCGGCGGCCGGGCTGGACGCCATCGGCGGCGTGCTGACCGAAGGCGAGAAGATCGTCGCCGTCGGACCCAACATCACTCGCGAGGGCGCTTCCCTCGCGGATACCATCGTCGACTGCCGGGGCCTGTGCCTGGCGCCCGGCCTGATCGATATCCGGGTACAGATTCGCGAACCCGGCGAAGAGCACAAGGGAACCCTGGAATCCGAGGGCCGGGCGGCAACCGCCGGCGGGGTAACCACCTATGTATGCTTGCCGAATACGACGCCCGTGATCGCCGAGGTGTCTCAGGTTGAATTCGTGGCCCGCCGCGCGCGCTTGCTGGGGCTCTCCAAGGTGTACCCCTACGGCGCGGTCACCAAGGACCTGGAGGGCGTCGAGATCGCCGAAATCGGCACCTTGGCCGGGGCCGGCGCGGTCGCGTTCACCGACGGCGAGAAAGCCATCGCGGACACCCAGGTGATGCGCCGCGCGCTGTCATATGCGTCGACCTTCGGCCTGTTGATCGTCCAACACCCGGAAGAGCCCGGCCTGGCGGCGGGCGGGGTGATGAACGAGGGCGAAATCGCCACCCGTCTCGGATTGCCCGGCCTGCCAAGCGTCGCCGAGACCATATTGGTCGAGCGGGACCTCCGGCTGCTGGCGCTGACCGGCGGCCGGCTGCATTTCGCCCATGTCTCCTGCGCCGAAGCCATCGACGCCATCCGCAAGGCGAAGGCGGCGGGCCTTGAGGTAACGTGCGATACGGCGCCGCCCTATTTTGCGCTCAACGAAACGTCGGTCGGCGACTACCGCACGTTCGCGAAACTGTCGCCGCCGCTCCGGGGCGAGCGCGACCGCGAGGCGGTGGTCGCGGCGCTCGCCGACGGCACCATCGATGTCATCGCCAGCGACCACGCGCCCCAGGACGAGGATTCGAAGCGCCTGCCGTTCGCCCAAGCGGCCAACGGCGGCGTGGGGCTGGAAACCCTGCTCTCGGTGTCGCTCGAGCTCTACCACAACGGCCATCTGCCGCTCCTGGAGGTGGTCGGGAAAATGACCCAGGCCCCATCCGAGCTGATGAACCTGCCGGCGGGGAGACTTTCGCCCGGCGAGGCCGCCGACATCGTCATCTTCGACCCCGACCGGGCCTGGAAAGTCGATGCCGACCAGCTCGCCTCCAAATCGAAAAACTCCCCCTTCGACGGCCGGCCGGTCCAGGGTATGGTGATCCGTACCGTGATCGACGGTCGCACCGTTTACGCGGTCGAGAATTAATCATCGGGTCCAGCCCACGTGGTCGGCAACGCGCACCTTTTGACCGCCGTCCTCGCCTATCTGGCGGGGTCCATCCCATTCGGGTTGTTGCTCTCGCGGATGGCGGGGCTGGGCGATATACGGTCCATCGGCTCGGGCAACGTGGGCGCGACCAACGTGCTGAGGACGGGGCGCAAGGGGGTTGCGGCGGCGACGCTGCTGCTCGACGTCGCCAAGGGCGCCGTTCCCGTTTTGATTGCGCACCGGTTCAGCCTCGATCTCGCCATCGCCGCCGGTTTGGCGGCCGTCATCGGCCACAATTTTCCCCTGTGGCTGAAGTTCCGGGGCGGCAAGGGCGTCGCCACCTCGTTTGGGGCGCTCGTGGCGGTCTCCTGGCCGGTGGGCATTGCCTGCCTGGGGGTGTGGCTCGCCGTCGCGGTGGTTACCCGCTATTCGTCACTCGCCGCCATCGTTGCTTTCGCGGCGGCGCCTTTCCTCGCCTGGTGGCTGTCCGGAGAACAGATCGCGGTATTGGCGGCATTATTGGCCATCCTCGGAATTGCCCGTCACCACGAAAACATCCGCCGGCTGTTGAGCGGCCGGGAATCCAGGATCGGCGGGAAATCCGAATCCGAAGCGGAGTAGTCCGGCCGATCAGCGGAACATTGCCGCCGTGCTCGGCAGCCAGGTCGCGATCTTGGGGAACGCGACGATGATGCCGATCAGAATGATCAGCGAGACGACGAACGGCAGGACGCCCGTATAGATGCGCCCGAGCGGGACCTCCTGCGCCATGCCTTTTATGATGAACACGTTCATCCCGATGGGAGGCGTTATCAGCCCGAGCTCCACCACCATCACGACCACGATGCCGAACCAGACCGGGTCGAAGCCGAGATTCTGAACCACGGGGAAGAAGATCGGGATGGTCAGCAGAATCATGGCAAGTGAATCCAGCGCGCATCCCAGAACCAAATAGATCAACAGAATAATCAGCAGGATCATGGTCTTGGACAGCGCCAGACCCTCGATCCAACCGCCGATGGCGTTGGGGACTTCGCTGAGGACCAGGAAATTGTTGAACAGGATGGCGCCGATGAGGATGGTGAAGATCATCGACGTGGTACGCACCGTCTCCATGAGGCATTCGAAGAAAACCCGCCGGGTCATGGTGCGGGCGAGCAGCGCAAGACCAAGCGCCCCCGATGCGCCGATGCCCGCCGCTTCCTCGGGCGAGAAAATCCCAAGATAAATGCCGCCGATCACCAGCGAGAACAGGACTACGGTTCCCCAGACGTTCTTGAACGCGCCCAGTTTCTGGCGAATGGTGGTTTTCTCGCCGCGTGGGCCGAGCTCCGGTTTGAATCGCGTCACCACCGAGATGGTGAGCATGAAAGTGATCACCAGCAGGATGCCGGGAATGAAGCCGGCGAGGAACAGATCGCCGATATTGGATTCGGTCAAGATGCCGTAGAGCACCAGGATAACGCTCGGCGGGATCAGAATGCCGATGGTGCCGCCGGCGGCAATGGAGCCCGTCGACAGGCTGTCCGCATAGTTGTAGCGCTTCATCTCCGGCAGCGCGACCTGGGTCATGGTCGCCGCGGTCGCAAGGGACGATCCGCAGATAGCGGCGAAGGCGCCGCAGCCGCCGATGGTCGCCAGACCCAGCCCGCCCCGACGGTGTCCAAGCCAAATATTGCAGGCATTGAACAGCGCCTCGGACAGGCCCGAATTGCTGGCGAAATACCCCATGAGAATAAACAGCGGGACAATCGACAGATTGTAGGTAATCGCCGTTTCGTACGCCGTCTGGCCGAGCAGGAACAATGCCGCATCGAAGTCCCCGAGCAGGATCGATCCGCCGACGAAGCCCGTGACCCCCATGGCGAAGCCGATCGGCAGTCCGATCGCCAGGAGCACGAACAAAACCAGAAAGACGATGATGGCTAGGGTGATGGGGTCCATTTTTGCCGCCTATTCGGCTCCCGTCGAGGACGGATCGCCAACCACCATCACTTGCCCGGTAACCGCCGTCCGGGCCGCAATCACGAGATGAAGGACCAATGAGGTGAGCATCAACACGCTGGCCAGCGCCATCACGTAGGCCACCGGCCAGACGGGAATCTCCCAGATAATGGTGTGGTCATTGTTCTCGACCCGGGATGCGGCCTGCAGAAACAGCCGCCAGACCACAAAGCCGATAAAGACCGTCGCAATCGCGTGTGTGACGACATCGAGCACCGCCTGAACGCGCGTCGACATCATGGCAATCAGGATGTCCACGCGAATATGGCTGCGGTTGAAGGTGGTGAACCCGACCCCGAGGTAAATGATCATCCCCATGATGAGTTCGGTCAGCTCGACGGTACCCGCGACCGGATGATCGAAAATACGTCCGACCACGTCGGCGAGCGTCAGGAACATCATGATCGCAAGACCAACAGAACCCGCGCGAGCGAGCCACAGAGTGACTCGCTCGCTCAGGAAAATCAAAAATCCTCCTGACGGATTCATCCGAAGTCCGCTATCGATGAATCAGTGCGGCGTTAGCCTGCCTTCATCATTTGACGGAGTTCGTCCATCAAGGCCTTGCCGTTGAGGCCCATTTCGTTGCCCTTGGCAATCCACTGATCGGTAATGATCTTGATCGCCTTGGCCCAGCGCTTCGTCTCGGCGGCGGACAGGGTTTGGATTTTGTTGCCGGCCTTGATGGCGTCCTGCCTGCCGACCGCATCCGCCTTGTCCCAAAGCGCCCCGATCAGCTTGGCGCCCTTGGCGCCGCCCTCGGTCATCAGCAATTTCCGCGCGGCCGCGGGAAGGCCTTCGAACTTCTTCTTGTTCATATTGAGGGCAAACGGGGTGGTATAGAGACCGCCCGGCACCTCGAGATGATACTTGACCAGTCCCGCCAGCCGGAAACCGTGTACCGCTTCCCATGGGAAGAACGCGGCTTCGGTGGTGCCGCGGGTCAGACTTTCATGGGACTGGGTAGCCGATTGGTTGACCGGAACGGCGCCGAGGCTCTTGGCGGTCAGCACGCCACCGCCGCCGACGCGGATCTTCATCCCCTTCATGTCTTCCATCTTGGTGACTTCTTTCTTGGAATGAAGCAGGCCCGGTCCGTGCACCCAGGAGGTGATCAGGACCGTATCGCCCATTTCCTTCTTGTCGAAACCATGCTTCAGGTACCACTTGATGTGGCCGGGGCTGCCTGTTTCCGCATTGGGTGACGCGAACGGCACCTCGGCGAACCGGAACAAGGGCGAACGGCCCGGGGTATAGGCGCCGACGCTCCAGGCGAGGTCACGGACACCGTTCTTGGCCAGGTCGTATTGCCCCGGAGGCTTCGCCAGCGCGTTCTTGTCGAGCTGGATTTTGATCGAGCCGCCGGAAGCCTTTTCGACGGCATCGATCCAGGCCTGAGCGGTCTGGGTCATATGGTGCACCGGCGGCAGCCAGTGGGCCATCTTCAGCGAAACCATTTGTGCCGATGCGGCGCCGGAGAGCAGCGAGGCTCCCAGGAGCGCCGTTCCGGCCATAAGGAGTGTTTTGTTGAGACGTGACATATTCCTCTCCGTTAAGTGTTGATTGGTGCGGCTATCACGCCGCGTAATTCCGTGTTGGCCGATATATTAAGCAGCTTGTCATTGAACACGCTAGTTTTTTTGCCGCTCGCGGATTAGCCGGGTGGAAGCGGCAACCATCTCGGCGCTACCAACATCCATTGCCGTCCGATAGTGTAACGCCATGTCTTTATCGGATAACGAGAAACGGGACATTCTGCGGCTGATCAGAGCCGAACGTGTGGGCCCGGTCACCCATCGCCGGCTGGTCGAGCGCTTTGGCACGGCGGCGGCGGCGTTGGAGGCGTTGCCTGGTCTGGCGCGCCGGGGCGGCGCCAAATCCCCGTCACTGCCGGCGGTTTCGGAAATCGAGGACGAAATTGATGCAGCCCAGGAACAGAAGGTGCAATTGCTGTTTCTTGGCGAGGAAGCCTATCCGCCCCTCCTCGAATTTATAGAAGACGCGCCACCGGTCCTGTTTGCCAAAGGGGATTCCGGCCTGGCCGCGCGGCGGTGCCTTGGGCTCGTGGGGACCCGGAATGCCTCGATCAATGGAACCCGCATGGCCGGCAAACTCGCCGGCGAGCTGGGCAAGGAGGGATTTGCCATTGTCTCGGGGATGGCCCGGGGTATTGACGGCGCCGCGCACGAAGCAGCCATCGACACCGGCACCATCGCCGTCCTCGCCGGGGGTGTGGACGTGATTTATCCAAAGGAACACGCGCAACTCCATGAGCGGCTGACCGCCGAGGGTCTGGTTATCTCCGAAATGCCGCTCGGGCTTACCCCGCAGGCCCGTCATTTCCCCCGCCGAAACCGGTTGATATCGGGCCTCTCGGAAGGCGTCGTCGTGGTCGAAGCGGCAAGGCGGTCGGGATCACTGATCACCGCGCGCACCGCCTTGGAGCAGGGCCGCGAGGTGTTCGCCGTACCCGGCTCGCCGCTCGATCCCCGCGCCCAAGGACCCAACCTGCTGATTCGGGACGGCGCCGTCCTCACGGAATCCGCCGCCGACGTGACGAATAATTTGCCGGATGTTTTCTCTCCGCCACAGCCCATACTGGACGACCCCTCGCAAGTCATTGAATTTGAAGCAGAAACTCCATCGACGCCCGTCGAAGCGCCAACCAATTTCAACCACGGGGACCTGAAAGAATTTCTGGGCCCAACGCCGGTTGCGGTTGACGAACTCATTCGGCAATGCCAAATGTCCCCTGCCGCGGTCACGACCATTCTCCTGGAATTGGAGTTGGCCGGAAGAATCGAACGGCACCCTGGCAACCGGGTTTCATTACTCGCCGAGATATAAACGGACGCTAAATGTCGAACGTCGTCGTTGTCGAATCGCCCGCCAAGGCGAAGACGATCAATCGGTATCTGGGAGACGACTACACGGTCCTCGCCAGCTACGGCCATATTCGCGATCTGCCGGCCAAGGACGGATCGGTGAATCCCGATGCCGACTTCTCGATGAAGTGGGAGATCGATTCCAACTCCCAAAAGCAGGTGAGGGAAATCACCGAGGCCGTCAAAAAGGCGGATCACCTTTATCTGGCCACCGACCCCGACCGCGAGGGCGAGGCAATCTCGTGGCACGTCCAACAAGTCCTGGACGAGAAGAAGGTCTTGGATGGCGTCAAGGTCAAACGGGTGGTCTTCAACGAGATCACCAGGAACGCCATCCTCGATGCGTTCGATCACCCACGGGACGTGGACCAGGAGTTGGTGGAGGCCTACCTGGCCCGTCGCGCCCTGGACTACCTCGTCGGCTTCACCCTATCGCCGGTTCTTTGGCGCAAGCTGCCGGGCAGCCGGTCCGCGGGCCGTGTCCAATCGGTTGCGCTCCGGCTGATTTGCGAGCGCGAAACCGGGATCGAGAACTTCGTGCCCCAGGAATATTGGTCGGTCCACGCGGTCTTTGCCGATCAAAACGGCAAACCGGTCACCGCGCAGCTAACCCATCTCGACGGCGAAAAGCTGGACAAGCTGGCGCTGGGTGACGAAGCCGCGGCAAACCGGGCGGTCGCCGCCATCGAGGCCGCGAATTTCTCCGTCTCCCGGGTCGAGCGCAAGCAATCCCGCCGAAATCCGGCGCCGCCGTTCACCACCTCGACGCTTCAGCAGGAAGCGGCCCGCAAACTGCATTTCTCCGCCCGCAAGACCATGCAGGTCGCCCAGCGCCTCTATGAAGGCGTCAACGTCGACGGCGGGACTGTCGGCCTAATCACTTATATGCGGACCGACGGCGTTCAGATGGCCGGGGAGGCCGTCGACGAGGCTCGCCGCCATATCGGGTCGGCTTATGGATCCAACTACGTGCCCGAACGCCCCCGGGCGTATTCGAGCAGGGCAAAAAACGCCCAAGAGGCCCACGAGGCGATCCGCCCGACCAATATCGGCCGGCTGCCCAAGGGACTCTCCGGTTTGGATCCGGATCAGCTCAAGCTTTACGATCTGATCTGGAAACGGACCGTGGCGAGCCAAATGGCCTCCGCCGTGCTTGACCAGGTTGCCGTCGACCTCAGGCCTGCGGGTGCGTCTCAAGATGACGACCGGCTGACGCTTCGGGCGCGCGGCTCGATCGTTACGTTCGACGGTTTTTTCAAACTTTACGCGGAAGGCCGCGATGACGGCGATACCGAAGAGGAAAAGGAAGCGCGACTGCCCGACGTCAAGGAAGGCCAGGCCCTGGATCGGACCGGCATATTGCCGGAGCAGCATTTCACTCAGCCGCCGCCCCGCTTCTCCGAAGCGAGCCTGGTAAAGCGCCTCGAGGAACTCGGTATCGGCCGCCCGTCGACCTATGCATCGATTATCTCGGTCCTGCAGGACCGGGACTATGTGCGGCTTGAGAGCCGGCGGTTCTTCCCCGAGGATAGAGGCCGGCTGGTCACGGCGTTCCTCGAGAGCTTCTTCACACGCTACGTGGAATATGACTTTACCGCCGATCTGGAGAACCAGCTGGACGACATTTCGGGCGGGCGGATCGACTGGAAGGCGGTTCTCCGGGACTTCTGGGCCAAGTTCTCGGACTCCGTGGGCGCCACCACCGAACTGCGGGTTCGCGAGGTGCTGGATGCGCTCAACGAGCTTCTCGGGCCCCATTTCTTCCGCGACAACGGCTCGGGACGGGATCCCCGGAAGTGCCCGTCCTGCGAAGATGGTCGACTGAGCCTGAAGGTGGGGCGCTATGGCGCCTTCATCGGCTGCTCCAACTACCCCGATTGCAAACATACGCGGCCCCTTGTCGTCGACAACGGCGGCGATGGTGCTGCCGCGCTTGATGCCGGACCCAAGGAACTGGGCACCGATCCGGGCACCGGCCTAGCCGTCACCATGCGGCGCGGGCCTCACGGCATATATGTCCAGCTGGGCGAGCCCGAGGGCAAGCAAAAGCCGAAACGGGCATCGCTGGCCAGGGATATGGATCCGGCGGCCGTCGACCTAGACATCGCGCTCGGCCTGCTGGCCTTGCCGCGCGATATCGGCCCCCATCCGGAAACCGGCGAAATGATCCAGGCCGGCATCGGCCGCTTTGGACCCTATATCAAGCACGAGGGCACCTACGTGTCGCTCAAGGAGGACGATGTTCTGGCCATCGGCCACAACCGGGCGGTGGAGCTCCTCGCCAATGCGCCCCGCAAACCCGCGCCGGTCACCATCGGCGATCACCCGGACGACGGGAAACCCATTATCCTGAAGACGGGCCGCTGGGGCCCCTATGTACAGCACGGCAAGACCCGCGCGACGCTGCCCAAGGACAAGAAGGAAGAAACGCCTACCCTTGAAGAAGCCGTCGCTCTGATCGCGGCGAAGGGCCGGGCGCCGAAGAAGAAAACCAGGAAGGCGGCCCGAAAAACCAGCGCCAAGAAGGCGCCCAAGGACCCGGCGCCGGCCGACGCCGGCTAAACGGCACCGGTCGCTTCAGCTTGGCGGAACGCAAAAAACCGAAAGCGGGCCTGCCGAGCCGGCAGGACATCCTCGACTACATCTCGGAAAATCCGGATCACGCAACCGTCCGCCATTTAACCTCGGCCTTCAACGTCGCCAAGAAATACCGTGCGCGCCTGCGGAGCGAAATCCGGCACCTCAAGGATATGGGACTGATCGAAGGCGGCGGGGACCGGTCGCTGTCCCGGACCGGCGCGCTACCGCCGGTGACCGTGGTTCGGGTTTCGGGAACCGACAGCGATGGCGAGGTCCTGGTAACGCCCGACAACTGGCCAAATGACCAACCTCAGGACCGGCCGGCACCTCTCATTTACCTGAAGGCGGACCGTCGCCCCGGGCCGGCGCCGGGCCTTGGCGATCGGCTGCTGGTGCGCTTGCGACGGCAGGATGACGGTGACTACCAGGCCAGATTGATCCGCGCGCTTCCCGGAGGCAGCCCCTTGGTGATCGGCGTCTACGATGGCGACGCGCGGGTGAAGCCGACCGACCGCAAGGCCAGATCGGAGCTTGAGATCGGACCGGGCGACAGCATGGACGCGGACGCCGGTGAGCTGGTTGTCGCCGAACTGGTACGCCATGGAAGCCGCTATGGCCTGCGCCGGGCCCGAATCGTCCGACGCATTGGCCGTTTCGGAGCCGCCGGGACCTTCAGCCGCGCCGCTCTCGGCGCCAACGACATCCCGGTCGAATTCCCCTCGGAAGCGCTTGCTCTGGCGGAAACGGCGATTGCGGCCCCTCTGGACGGGCGTGCCGATCTCCGTGCGGTCCCGTTGGTGACCATCGACGATGAGGATGCCCGGGATTTCGACGATGCGGTGTTCGCCGAGCCGGATGCCGATCCGGAAAATCCCGGCGGCTGGAAACTGATCGTCGCGATCGCCGACGTCGCCTGGTATGTGCGCCCGGACGACGCGTTGGACCAGGCGGCAAGGGAGCGGGGCAATTCCGTCTATCTGCCGGATCAGGTCGTGCCGATGCTGCCCGATGCTCTGTCGAACGGCTGGTGCTCCCTCCGGCCAGGGGAAGACCGGCCCTGCCTCGCGGCACACATCCGGATCGGCGCCGACGGCGGAATACTGGATCACCGGTTCGAACGGGCGCTGATGCGGTCGGCGGCCCGATTGACCTATCGCCGGGTCCACGACGCCTGGAACGGAAACCCCGACGAGGAATGTACGGAACTAACAACCTCGGTCCTGGAACCGTTGCGGGGCGCCTTCGCCGCGCTCGAAAACGAGAGAAATCGCCGGGAGCCGCTGAATCTCGACCTGCCCGAGCGCCGGGTGGTGTTCGAGGACGCGGAGTCGTGGCATGTCGAGGAGCGGCCAAGGTACATTTCTCACCGTTTGATCGAGTCGTTCATGATCACCGCCAACGTGGCGGCGGCACGCACACTGGCCGCCAAACGGGCCGCGGCGCTGTTTCGGGTTCATGAGGAGCCGCCCGCCGACAAACTCGCCGGCCTGACCGAGACCTTGCGCGGGATGGGCCACCCGACACCAAAGGGTCAGGTCCTGCTGCCCCGTCACTTCAACCGGATATTGGCCAACGCTTCCGACAAGGAAGAGGCCGATCTGTTGGCTGATCTGGTTCTTCGAAGCCAGGCGCAAGCCGCCTATAGCGCCTCCGACGATGGTCATTTCGGCCTGCACCTCCGGAACTACACCCATTTTACGTCACCCATCCGGCGGTATTCCGACCTTGTGGTGCACCGGGCGCTGATCAAGGCGCTGAAACTTGGTGACGGCGGAGAGTTTCCGCCGTTGGACCGGCTCAACGATCTGGCGGCGCATGTGTCGATGACCGAGCGCCGCGCGGTTTCAGCCGAGCGTGAGGCCATGGACCGGTTCGCCGTCGCCGCCGCGCTCAATATCGCCTCGGACCGGCTCGCCGGCCGGATCACCGGAATTACCCGATTTGGCCTCTATGTGGAGCTGAAAGACAGCGGCGCTGAGGGGTTCATTCCCAAACGCCTCCTCGGCGCCGGCAGGTTCAGCTTCGATGAAAGGAGCCAATCCCTGGGGGCTCAGCGGGGCGGATTGCGCTATTCGCTTGGCCAGACCCTGGCCGTCACCATTAGGGAAGCTGACCCGCTCAGGGGCCGATTGATCCTGCAACCCTTTGATTCTGAGTAAATAATTAATATTTGACGGCAAGATTCCTTGCCTGCGAGAATGCAGGCAATTGTCCGGAATTGGGCTGAAAAAGAGTGAGAAACGCTTATTTCACCTGGGAGGGTGGAAGCCGGAGGCTGGTATTCCGCCCCGCGCGAGTTGCATTGACGGCCCTTGCGGTCGCGTTTCTTGGCGCCTGTGCGGCATCCAACCCCCATGTCGATACAACCGCGATCCTGGATGCCCAGCGCGCCGAATCCACTTTCGCCACCGGATACCGCCAGATCGCCAACCGCTATATTGAACCGGTTGCCATCGATGCACTTGCGGTCGAGGGGTTGAATGGCCTTGATGCCATCGATCCCAAAATAGATTTCAGGCGGTCCGGCCGGCGGGTTCGCTTGCTGTATGATGGCGCGGTCCTGCGCGTGGCCGATGCGGCGGCGCCCGACGATGCCGACGGGTGGGCGACGCTGACGTTCGACGCGTTGGCCGAAGCGCGAAACGCTTCCGAGACCATCCGCCGAATGCCCGCAGGGCGCCTCTATGAGGCGGTTTTCGACGGCATGCTGTCGAAACTCGATTCTTTTTCCCGCTATGCCAGCGCCTCCGAGGCCGTAGACAATCGCGCCAAGCGGTCAGGATTTAGCGGGATCGGTATACGGTTTCGCGTCGGGTCCGACGGAGCAAGAATAACCGCGGTATTTACTCATGCCCCTGCCGCCCGGGCCGGACTAAGGGTTGGCGACGTGATCACCCACGTGGACCGGCAGCCGCTGGCCGGACGTAGCCGGAATGAAATCCAAAACATGTTCCGGGGGGATGCCGGTACGAGCGTGCTGCTGAGATACGTGGATTCCCGGACAAACCGTCCGAATTTCCGGTCGCTTGAACGTTCGCGGGTCATCCCGCCGACCGTTCGGACCAAGGTTCACCACAATATTCTGCATATCACTATCTCGGGCTTCAACGACCGCACATCAGGTCACCTGAATCGTGCCGTGAAGGCAGCTCTGTCCCGCCAGGATGCGCAATTGCACGGGATTTTGCTGGATCTCCGCAACAACCCCGGCGGGCTTCTCATCCAGGCGGTAAAGGTGGCGGATCTGTTCCTGAAGAGCGGTCGAATCGTTTCGACCCGGGGACGGCATCCCAACAGTGTCCGGGACTACGACGCCTACGGCACGGACATCACTAACGGTTTGCCCATGGTGGTTCTGATCAACGGCCGGTCCGCCTCCGCCGCCGAGATCGTGGCGGCGGCTCTCCAGGATCACGAGCGGGCGGTGGTCATCGGCACCGGTTCTTTCGGCAAAGGCACGGTTCAAACAATCACCCGGCTGCCCAACAATGGCGAAATTACGCTGACCTGGTCACGGTTCGTCGCGCCCTCGGGCTACTCGCTGCATGATCTTGGTGTCTCGCCGTCGGTCTGTACGTCGGGACCGGACAGCGGCGTCAGCGGGCTTGTCGGTTCGGCGCTGCGCCAAATCGCCGAGACCTATGAGCACATGGCACGGTGGCGCTCGGTCCCCGTGGCAGACGCGTCGAATCGGGAAGCCTTGCGCCGGGTATGCCCGGCAGTACACGAACGGCGTGATATCGAGGTCCGGCTCGGCGAATATCTGTTGGACCATCCGGACCAATACCGGCGGTTGCTTGCCGTCGCGCCGACGATGGCGGCCAGCCGCAGCAGGTAACGGCCCCTATCCGGACAGCGTTGGCGTTGACAGGTTGCCGTCAACCGTTATCTTGCGGCCCTCGAATTGCGAAATTGGCTGGATGTTCGTGAAATGGCAAAGCCCAACACAATCTTGATCAAGCTCGAAAGCACCGCCGATACCGGGTTTTACTACGTCGCCAAGAAGAACCCGAAGACCCAGACCGAGAAGCTTGAATTCCGCAAGTACGACCCCGTCGCGCGGAAACATGTGCTGTTCAAGGAAACCAAAATCAAATAGACGGCTGTGCCCGGATCGAACGGGCTAGTTCAGGAACGCGGCGACCGTCTCCAGAAACGAGGGCACGGAGATGGGCTTGGCGATATATCCGTCACAGCCGCCGCCGCGAAATTTCTCTTCATCCCCCTTCATCGCAAAAGCCGTAACGGCAATCACCGGGATATGGGCGGTATCCTCATCGCCCTTTAGCCGTTTGATCACCTCCAGGCCGGAAATTTTCGGCAGCTGAATTTCCATAAGGACAAGGTCCGGACGGCGGCTGCGGGTCAGTTCCATGGCTTCAAACCCGTCGCTGGCCTGTAGGGTGTCGTAGCCATTCGCCTGCAGCAGATCGTTGAAGAGCTTCATATTGAGCTCGTTATCTTCGACGATCAGGACCGTCTTGGACATGGAACAAACCCCGATTTCTTGACCCTTGTCACATACTTGGCGGCCGCGGGACAGGAGTTCAAGGGGACCTGCGCCGGGCACGGACAGCGATTCTCGGTAATCCACGGGAAACAAACAGCAATTAGCGACCTAGCTTGCGCCGTTTCGGCCTGCTGACTATGGTCCGTAGCAGTCGAGAACGGGAAAAACCATCGATGCACGCCGAAACGGACAGCGCCGCGAAGAAGAAGATCGCCGCCGTGATCCCTTGTTACCGCGAAACCGAGAGAATTCTCGGGGTTCTGGCCGGCATCGGTGACGAAGTCGAGAGAATTTACGTGATCGATGACGCCTGTCCGGACGGGACCGGCGATCTGGTCGAAGAGTCTTGTTCCGATCCCCGCGTCACGGTGCTGAAACTGTCCGAAAACAAGGGCGTTGGCGGCGCAACGCTGGCCGGCTACCGCCGGGCAATCGACGACGAGATGGACGTGATCGTCAAATTGGATGGTGACGGACAGATGAATCCGGAGGAACTGCATAAGCTGGTCCGTCCAATCGTCAGTGGCCAGGCCGACTACACGAAGGGAAATCGGTTTCACAGCGTTGAGAGCGTTTCCACGATGCCCAAGGTCCGCCTCGTCGGCAATCTCTTTCTGTCCTTCGCCACAAAGATGTGGAGCGGTTATTGGAATATTTTCGATCCGACGAACGGATACACCGCGATCGACCGGCGCGTGGCCGAGTTATTGCCGGTTGCCAAGATCGACAATGGGTATTTTTTCGAGTCCGACATGTTATTCCGGTTGAATTCTCTGCGGGCCGTCGTTGCGGATGTTCCTATCCCGGCCATCTATGGCGACGAACGCAGCTCTCTTGTGATCTGGAAAATCTTGATGCCATTCCTCGGCAAGAACATTGCCAATACGTTCCGGCGGTTGATCTATTCGTACTTCCTCCGTGATTTCACCGTTGCATCCATGGAACTGATCGCCGGGCTGATTTTGATTGGCTTTGCGCTGATTTTTGGCGGTGTGCACTGGTACGACAGCATAACGACCAATGCCCCGGCCTCTACCGGGATCATAATTCTCCCAGCGGTGACCTTTTTGGTCGGAATGCAGCTGTTCCTTGGATTCTTGAATTTTGATACGCGGAACGTTCCGACGTCGGCCTTGCACCTCGATCTCTGAGCCGCGGGCCAAAGCAAAACTCACCCGCTGAATTGCCCAAATCCCCCGATAGCGCGGGTATGCGTATCGCAGGCGCGCGATTGCCAAATCGCAATTTGGCTGTATCTTCGCCCTCGTATTCGACCAAACCGACGAAACCGGCCTCACATGACCGATAGAGTGCACCACGCCCTCCTCCCCGCCGGGCTGAAGGATGTCCTGCCGCCGGATGCCGAAAGTGAGGCGTCCGTTCGCGAGACGCTGATTTCGGCGTTCGTTTCGCGCGGTTATGACCGGGTCAAACCCCCTTTGATCGAGTTCGAGGACAGCTTGGTTTCGGGAAGCGGCGAGGCAACGTCTTCGCAGACTTTCCGGATGATGGATCCGGTGTCGCAATTGATGCTGGGCGTTCGGCCCGACATGACGCTGCAAGTCGCCCGCATCGCCACGACGCGGCTCGTCGACGAGCCCCGTCCGTTACGGCTGAGCTATGCGGGCGAGGTTTTGCGGGTACGCGGCTCCAGCCTCCGGCCGGAACGCCAGTTTGCCCAGGTTGGCGCCGAGTTGATCGGTTCGGACAAACCGGAGGCCGACGCCGAGGTCATTTTGATGGCCGGCGAAGCCCTGACCGCAGCCGGCGCCGACGGATTGAGCGTGGACCTCGGCCTGCCGACGCTGGTCGCGGCGATCTGCCGGGAACACGGCGTCGACCCGCAGGGGAACGACGGTGTCCTGCGCGGCGCGCTCAATCAAAAGGATGCAGCGACGATCAAGCAGTTTGGAGGACCGGCCGCACCGGTATTGGGAGAACTGTTGGAGGCAGCCGGCGGCGCGGCCTCGGCGATCGAGCGGATAAACGGCATTGACCTTCCGGATGACGCGCAGCGTGAATGGTCGCACTTGGTCTCGGTCGCCGAGATCGTCAAGGGTCGAGCGCCATCGCTCGAGTTGACGATCGATCCGGTGGAAATCCGGGGCTACGAGTACCATTCTGGGGTCACCTTCACCATTTTCGCGAAATCGGCTCGGGGCGAATTGGGCCGCGGCGGACGATATATCGCGGGCAACGGCGCCGAAACGGCGGGCGAGGCGGCGACGGGAATCACCTTGTTCCTCGATACCGTCATTCGGTCGCTCCCCGCTTCGCCACAACCTAAAAGGATTTATTTGCCGACCGGGAGCAGTCCCGAGGATGCCCGGCGGTTGAGGGCCGAGGGGTGGATCACCGTACCGTCGCTGTCGGCGGAAGAAGATGGAGCGCACCGGGCGCAGGCTCTGGGGTGCACCCATATCCTCGTCGAAGGCGAGGCATCCGAGATCGACGCCGAGGGAGGCGCCGCCGATGGCTAACGTGGTCGTGGTCGGCGCCCAGTGGGGCGATGAAGGCAAGGGAAAGATCGTCGACTGGCTGTCGGAACGGGCAGACGTCGTGGTCCGTTTTCAAGGCGGGCACAATGCCGGCCATACTCTGGTCATCGATGGCCAAACCTTCAAGTTGAGCCTGCTGCCGTCGGGGATCGTCCGTCCCGGAAAATTGTCGGTGATCGGCAATGGAGTGGTCCTCGATCCCTGGGCGCTGCTCCGGGAAATCGAGGACGTAACCGCACGGGGTGTCGAGGTTTCTCCCCGGAATTTGGTCATTGCGGAAAATGTTGCGCTGATCCTTCCGCTGCACAGCCGGCTGGACCAGGCCCGGGAAGGAGTAACCTCTGGAATTCGGATCGGCACTACCGGCCGCGGGATCGGCCCGGCGTACGAGGATCGCGCCGGACGCCGGGCCATCCGCCTGGGCGACCTCGCCGACCTAACCACATTGCAGACCCGAATCGACAATTTGCTCGTCCACCACAACGCGCTCCGTCGGGGACTTGGCGAAGCGGAACTGGAAGCATCGGAGCTGGCCGCCCAGCTTCGGGAGGTCGCGCCGAAGATTCTGCCCTACATGGATTCGGTGTGGCGGCGTCTCGATGAAGCAAGACGCGCCGGCAAGCGCATTCTGTTCGAGGGCGCACAGGGTGCCATGCTGGATATCGATCACGGAACCTACCCATTCGTCACCTCTTCCAACACCGTCGCGGGGCAGGCCGCCTCGGGCAGCGGGGTCGGTCCCGACGCTGCGGGATTCGTGCTCGGCATCACCAAGGCCTACACGACGCGGGTCGGCGAAGGTCCCTTCCCGACCGAGCAGGACAACGAGGTCGGCCAGCGTCTCGGCGAGCGGGGTCACGAATTCGGTACGGTGACGGGCCGAAAAAGGCGATGCGGCTGGTTCGATGCGGTGATGGTGCGCCAAGCCCTGAAAGTCGGCGGCGTTACGGGAATTGCCCTGACGAAGCTCGATGTGCTGGACGGCATGGAGGAGCTCAGGGTTTGTACGGGTTATCGCATCGGCGGCGAGCCCTACGACTACCTGCCGGCGTCAATGACGGCGCAAGCCGAGGTGGAACCGGAGTACGAATCGATGGAGGGCTGGTCGGAGAGTACCGAGGGGGCCCGGTCCTGGGCCGATCTTCCGGCGACTGCGATCAAGTACATTCGGCGAATAGAAGAACTCATCGAGGCCCCTGTGGCGCTCCTCTCAACCAGCCCCGAGCGGGAGGATACGATTCTCGTCCGCGATCCCTTCGCCGACTGAAAACCCGCAGGTACACCCTGCCCAGCGTGCAATTTGCGCCGAGGCGCGACGTCAACCAGGATTACGGCCAAACGCCTGTCACAGAAGGGCTTTTATGTCGCCGGGCAGGCCGCTCCGGAATCTCAGGAATTCGCCTGTTTTCGGGTGTTCGAAGCCCAGAACGCAGGCGTGAAGCGCCTGGCGGCCGAGCCCCGAAACGGCGTTCCCGAATCCTTCACCAACACCGTCCAGCCGGCGCCGGCCGGCCCGGCCGTAAAGCGGATCGCCGATGATGGGATGGCCCCTGGCGCTCAGGTGAACGCGGATTTGATGGGTGCGCCCGGTCTCCAGCCTGCATTCCACCAGGCTCGCCCAGCGGTTGACCGTCCTCAGCACCCGGTAGTGGGTGACCGCTTCCTTGCCGCCCCGGGCGATGACGGACATCTTTTTCCGGTTCCTCGGATTCCGGCCGATATTTCCGGTGATGGTGCCTTCCTTGGGCGACGGCGCCCCCCAGCACACCGCTTGGTACGCGCGCTCCAGGGAATGCTCGGCAAACTGCCGCGCGAGCGAGGCATGGGCGGCATCGTTCTTCGCCGCCACCAGCAGTCCCGATGTGTCCTTGTCGATCCGATGGACGATCCCCGGCCGGGCGACCCCGCCGATTCCCGACAGGGAATCGCCGCAATGGGCCAACAGCGCGTTGACCAGCGTCCGGTCCAGGTTGCCCGCCGCCGGATGCACCACGAGACCCGCCGGCTTGTCCACGACGATCAGGTGTTCGTCTTCGAAGGCGACGGCGAGCGGGATCGGCTGGGCGATGGGCCGGGCGGGCGCCGCCTCGGGGATGCGCACCTCGAAGGTCTCGCCCGGTTTGACCCGCCGGGAGGGCTCGGATACCCTCGCGCCCGCTTGGCTGACCGATCCGCCGGTGATGAGGGCCTTGATGCGGCTGCGCGATACGTCGGGCAGAGCGTCCGCCAGCATCCGGTCCAAACGGGTCCCCGCGCCGCTCTCGTCGACGGTCACATGTCGGATATCTTGCCGGCCGGCGGGGGTCATCCTCTGGAAAATGACGCAGTTTCATGGGTGTACACAAGGGATTAGTCGCATTGGTGGTGGGGATGGCGGTGCTGATCGCCGCCGGCCTGATCGCCGTCGCCTGGGGCCTGGTCTCGAAATCGGGTGATGCCGGCGTCTCCGGGATCGCCGACGGCGCCCCGGCGGGAAGCTTCGGCAATGTGGACGTTCCCCTGGCCGGCGGCGAAAGCATCCTGTCCGCCCTCCCGTCGGCGGGCCGCGTCGTGGCGCATATCCAGTCCCGTGAGGGCCCGGAACGGCTGGTGATCCTGAACCCGGTCACGGGTAAGGTTACCGGGCAATTCACCTTCAAGACCCCTTAGCCGGTGCCCGAAAGGAAATGACTTTAGGCGACGAGATCCGATTTACCGCCGGCCAGATCGATCAGATCGGCGCCGAGGCGGAGGCCGCCTATCCGGAGGAATGCTGCGGCCTTCTGGTCGGCGTGCTCAAGGGACATGTCTATGAGGTGAGCCGCGTGGTCGCTTCGCCCAACATCGTTGAAGCCCGCGCCCACGACCGGTTCGAGGTCGATCCGCAGGTGCGGATCGATCTCATGCGCGATTTGCGCCACACCGGTGAATCGATCATCGGGCACTATCACTCCCATCCCGATCACGGCGCGGTCCCCTCGGAGACGGACCTCGCCCAGGCTTACGAGCCGGAGATGGTTTGGGTCATCACGTCGGTCCTGGCCGGACAGGCCCGCGAATCGGCAGGCCATGTTCTCGACCCCGCAACCGGCCGTTTCCGTCAGATCGAGCTTCGGGTGGACGGCGCCGTCAGCGGATTTTGACCGCCGGAGTCATCTGATGCCGCTTGATCCTGCTTGATCCCACTTGATCCATGGGGGCCAAATAGGTTAAGACGAGCGCCCTTTTGCGCCGTCCCCATCGTCTAGCGGCCTAGGACATCGGCCTCTCACGCCGAAAACGGGGGTTCGAGTCCCCCTGGGGACGCCATTTCTTCCAATCCTCCAAAACCGCCGTGTATTGACCCACGTGCCGACCATCGGGCAACTCGCTACCGCTGGTTGGATATTCGATCTCGTGGGGCCTAGTCCGAAGCCCTATCATAAGGAGCCGCAAACATCACTTAGTCCAAGGAATGGAAGACGCGATGGTGAACCAATACGCAACCCCGGTCCTAATCGGTCCAGACGATTCGGAGTGCCAACTCACCCGGACGCCATTGGATGTTGGCAGCCGGGCGTCTGGCTATGACGAGAACTGGTTGCAGGACATTTTGTTTCGCCATCCAGCTTGTCTTCCAATTTCCGAGATCAACCAGAGTTTTTTGGGCCTGGTACCGTTGGCCCGAGAGGTGTCAACACCCGCGGGATACATCGACGTTCTCTATGCGACCCCCGAAGGCCGCTTGGTCCTTGCCGAAGCGAAACTGTGGCGCAATCCGGAGGCTAGACGGGAAGTAATCGGACAGATATTGGATTACGCAAAGGAAATCGCCCGTTGGTCTTACGAGGACCTACAGCGCGAGGTATCCCGCGCAGCGGGTGAACACGGCAACTATGTGTTTGAGGCAGTAAAGCGCGAGCACCCTGACGTCGACGAGATTTCCTTCGTCGATGGTGTATCTCGCTCACTGCGCACCGGCGACTTCCTATTGCTCATCGTCGGCGACGGTATCCGTGAAGGTGTCGGTGCGATCACCGAGTTCCTCGATCGGAATGCAACACTTCAATTCACGTTCGGTCTCGTTGAGATGGGCGTCTATGAAGTGCCGGAACGCGGCCGACTACTTCAGCCACGAGTCATTGCTCAATCTGTAATTGTTAAACGTTCAGTTATCGAATTTGCCGACGAAGGCCTCCGAGCCCGTGACCAGACCGATGAAATGTTGGAGGACGAAGAATTAACGGATCTGCAACGCTTTTATCAGGACTTCTGGACCGAGTTCCTGACGGAACTGAAGCTAGACGACGTATCCCAACCGCTCCCCAACCCGACCACGATCGGTAGGGTATTCATTATACCAAGCGCCTGGGATCAATCTTGGATCACATTATTTTTCTCTAAGGCAAAGAACGAAGTCGGCCTTTTCCTAACGTTCTACAAGGGAGACTTCGCCGATAGGGCCTATGCCTCGCTGCGGGAGGAGCAGAGTCAAATTGATCGAGAACTGAATTTGCCTGCCGAGTGGCGTAACGACGACGGAAAGTATCGGATTGTTGCCAAGAAGCGGTTTTCCGACATCTACGACACGGCCCATCGGGAGGAAATAAAGTCATTCCTGACAGCAGGTTCGAATGCATTCGTGAATACATTTCGCCATCGCATTGAACGCATTATCAACCAAGGATAAATCGTCCACAATTTATCATTCAGCCCTCCCCCACCACCGGGTTCCGGCCGACGTAACGGCCGCCGGGCAAGTCGCTGCCCTCGGGGAAGTCAACCGCATCCGGATCGCCGCCCAAGGAGCCGGCCTACTCTTCGGGTTCGGTGGTGAACATCAAGGGGTAGCCGTTCTCGCGCCCCAGATCGGTGGCCTCGGTGGCCTTGGTCTCCGCCACGTCCTTGGTATAGACGGCGACGACGCAGACATCCCTGGTGTGCGCCGTCATCATCACATGCATCGCTTCCTCCTCGCTCATCCGGAAGACCTTCTTCAAGACCACGACGACGAACTCCCTGGGCGTGTAGTCGTCGTTCAGCAGGATGACCTTGTAGAGACGCGGGCGCTGCGTCTTCTTTTTGGTCTCGGTCTTAGGCTTGAGGTCGGTGTCGGCCATCGGATTGCCCTAGCGATGCTCTCCGCTTCACCCGATGGCCCATTTTCGCATGAAGTCGCCTTTCGGTTCAAATCGGGCGGCGGCCCTGCCGACCGGAAGGCATCTGGTAGCGCGCGCCTGCGCCATGGACAGCGGGTATGAGGCGTGGCCCCTGAACGGGGATTGACCCCTAGGTCCTGTTGACAATTAACGGACTATTCATGGTTGGCGTGATTCAAGCAAGACCGTTTCAACTGGCGGGAGCGTGTCATGCTTCGACGGGAACTGACGGATATGCAATGGGACCGGATCAAGGGTTTGGTTCCGGGCAAAGAGGCGGATCGCGGCTCCACGGGTCGGGACAACCGCCTGTTTGTGGACGCCGTGCTGTGGATCGCCCGGGCGGGTTCGCCGTGGCGCGATCTGCCGGACGCCTTCGGCAACTGGAACAGCGTCTACGTGCGCTTTTCGCGGTGGGCCAAGGCGGGGGTTTGGGAGAGTCTTTTCAATGCCTTGGCGGAGGATCCCGACTTCGAATACCTGATCGTGGATTCGACCATCGTGCGGGCGCATCAACATGCCGCCGGCGCAAAAGGGGGGCTCAGGCTCAGGCCATCGGCCGCTCGCGCGGCGGCCTGACGAGCAAAATCCACATCACCGTCGATGGCCTGGGCAATCCCTTGCGGTTCATCCTCACCGGCGGCCAGGTGGGCGACGTCACCCAGGCCGAGGGGCTGATCGCCGGGCTGCCGGGCGAGACCCTGATCGCCGACACCGCCTACGACGCGAACCGCTTCCGCGCCCGCCTCGACAGCGCCGGGATGGTGGCGGTGATCCCCTCCAACCCGTCGCGGGCACAAGCCGTGCCGTACGACCCCGAACTCTACAAGGAAAGGCACGTCGTCGAATGTTTCATCAACAAGATCAAGCACTTCCGCCGCATCGCCACACGCTACGAAAAGACCGTCACCGCCTACATGGCCATGCTGTGCCTCGTCGGGGCGCTCATTTGGATGCGATAAATGTCAACAGGACCTAGAACTTCACCTGGTCGCCGCCCTTGAGCTTGAGGCGCTCGCGGGCTTCGGCGGGCGTCGCCACGTCGAGGGACAAATCCTCGACGATGCGGCGGATCTTGGCGACCTGATCGGCATTGGATTCCGCAAGCGCGCCCTTGCCGATATAGAGGCTGTCTTCCAAGCCCACCCGGACGTTGCCGCCCAGGATGGCGCCGGTGGTGACGAAGCTCATCTGGTGGCGGCCGGCGGCCAGGATGGACCACTCGTAGTTTTCCTCGCCGAACAGCTTGTTGGCGATGCGGCGCATGTGAACCAGGTTTTCGATGTCGGCGCCGATGCCGCCCAGGATGCCGAAGATGGTCTGGACGAAGACCGGCGGCTCGATCAGGCCCCGGTCGATGAAGTGGGCGAGATTGTAGAGATGCCCCATGTCGTAGCACTCGAACTCGAAGCGCACGCCATGGCCTTGGCCCAGCTCCTTCAGCACCCATTCGATGTCCTTGAAGGTGTTGCGGAAGATGAAGTCCCGGGTCATCTCCAGGTACTTGGGCTCCCACTCGTGCTTCCAGTCGTAGGGCTTGTCGAGGATGGGAAACAGGCCGAAGTTCATGGAGCCCATGTTGAGGGACGTCATTTCGGGGCTCGCCCGCAAGGCGCCCGCGCACCTCTCCTCCAGGGTCATGCCGTGACCGCCGCCGGTGGTGATGTTCACCACCGCATCGGTGGACTGCTTGATCCGGGGCAGAAACTCCATGAACACGTCCGGGTCCGGGGTCGGCGAGCCGTCCGGATTCCGCGCGTGCAGGTGGAGGATGGAGGCACCGGCCTCCGCCGCGCCGATGGCCTGCTCGGCGATCTCGTTGGGCGAGATCGGCAGGTGGTCCGACATGGTCGGCGTGTGGATGGAGCCGGTGACGGCGCAGGTGATGATGACGCTGTTGGCCATGTCCTTGTCCCCTAGGGTCGGTTAGTCGTCGAAGATGGCGACGGCGCGGGTCCAGCCCGCCGAGGCGCCGCGAATTTTCACCGGAAAACAGGCGATCTGAAAGCCGTCCCCCGGCAGTTTTTCGAGGTTGTGGAGTTTCTCCAGGTGACAGTATCCGATCTCCCGGCCCGCCTTGTGACCCTCCCAGATCAAATCGGCATTGCCGGTCTCGGCATACTTGTCCTTGGTGTGCACGAACGGCGCGTCCCAGCTCCAGGCATCGGTGCCGGTCACCCGGACGCCGCGCTCCAGCAGGTACAACGTCGCCTCCCGGCCCATGCCGCAACCGGACGCCACGTAGTGATCGGTGCCGTAGGCATCGCCGGCGGCCGTATTGACGACCACGATCTCCATCGGCTGGAGTTCATGCCCGATCCGCTCGAGTTCGGTCTCCACGTCTTCCGGCTGCACCACATAGCCCGCCTCGAAGGCGCGGAAATCGAGCTTCACGCCGGGATTGAAGCACCAGTCCAGCGGCACTTCGTCGATGGTGATCGCCCGGTCGCCCCTGTCCATGGTCGAGTGAAAGTGGTAGGGCGCATCCAAGTGGGTGCCGTTATGGGTCATCAGCCGGATCCACTCGATCGCCCACCCCTCACCGTCGGGAAGGTCCTCTTCCTTGAGGCCGGGAAAGAACGAGGTGACGTCGGACGCCGTGTCCTTGTGGGTCAAATATTCGATCCTGGGCTCATAGCCCGGCGGATCCGAGATCACATCGTTCTCGAGATGCATGGAGATGTCGACAATCTGTCGGCCCATGGCCGGACCCTCCGCCTGACGTTTCGCCTGCTTGATGGTCTACTTTATCGCCTTATTTGATTGCCTTATTTTATCGCCTTATTTGATCGCCTGGGGATTGATCGGCGAGCCGGTGCCCTTGCTGATCACCAGGGGCGGCGCGCAAAGGAAAAACTCGTAACGGCCGTCCTTGGCGCAATCCTCGACCAATTCCCTGAGATACCAGATCTCGCCGTGCACGATGCCGATGTAGGGGATGGTCACCTGGTGCCAGGGCTGAAAGATGCCGGGCACGGTCTGGTTGGGACGCACTTCGATCCCCCAGGTGTCCGAGCAGATGCCGGCGATCTGCTTTTCGTGGATCCAGTCGACGGTCTCGAAGGCGAGGCCCGGCGCATCGCCGGCGGCGTAGCCGCCCCACTCGCCCTTGTCCAGGCAGTCGGCCATCTGGCCCGTATTGACGATCACGAAGTCGCCCCGGCGCACCTCGACGCCCTGTTTCCTGGCGGTCGCGTCGAGATCGCGGATGGTAATGCCGTAGCCGTCGGCGAGGCGCTTCTTGCCCTTGTGGCGGGCGACGTCCAGCAGCACGCCGCGGCCGACCATCTTGTTGGCGAAATGCTCGATCCCGTTCTTGTGGGCGCCCCGTGCGTCAACCAGCGCGGCGGGGTAGCCGTTCCACATCTTGTCGCCGGTGAACACATGGGCCAGCGCGTCCCACTGGCTCGCGGTCTGGGTCGGCAGATTGATGAAATCGTCCGCCCAGCGGATGCCATAGTCCTTATCCTGACGGCCGGCGATGGCATCGGTGCCGGTGGCGATCATGTGGTGCATGGTGTTCCATCGCCCGCCCCAAATGCCCTGTTGCGGCCCGTTTTCGTCGAGTTCCAAGCCGAGCCGGAAAACCTTGCCCTCCTGGATCAGTTGGGCGGCGGCGATGATGTCCTCTGGCTGAATGTAGTTGAGCACGCCCAGTTGGTCGTTCTTGCCCCACTTGCCCCAGTTGGAGAGCTGGCGGCCCTTGCGGTTGATATCCGCCTGGCTCAGCAGCTTCTTCTTCCGGCGGGCGGGTTTGGTCTTGCGGGTAGGTTTTTTTGCAGCTTTTTTCGCAGGCGTGCGTGCCATCGGGGCCTCCCTGATTTCATGGCGTTCGTGGGGCCGGGCTCGAAACGGCCCGTCATTGGGCCTGTGATTTTAGAGGCGCAATGGCAGAAGTCCATTGGTGATTGCGCACCCGGCAACTGGGAATTGAGCACCTCTAATGCGCCTGACAGCGCCCGGCCGGGCGGCTATAACAGCCTCTGACGATCGATCATAATTCCCGCCCCGCACCAGGACTTTCCGATCCATGCGCCACCCGATTGACAATTCTCTGGCCGACATCGCCGACGCGCTGCGCGACGGCGTCACCAGCGCGCGGGAAATCGCCGAAGAGGCCATCGCCCGCCACGATAAGTGGGGAGAGCGGATTTCCGCCTACCGGGACTGGCGGGAGGACGAGATTCTGGCGCAGGCCGACGCGGCGGACGAGGCTCTTCGCGCAGGACAGGACAAGGGTCCGCTGCAGGGCCTGCCCATATCCGTAAAGGACATTTTCGGCGCCGAGGGGTATCGGACATTCGCCGGCAGCCCCAAGGCGTTGCCCCCCGAGTATGAACGTGACGGCCCCATGGTCACGACGGTGCGGGAACAGCAGGGCGTCATCACCGGCAAAACTCATACGGTCGAGTTCGCCTATGGCGGGCTCGGCACCAATGACCATTGGGGGACACCCTGGAATCCCTGGGATTCCGAAATCCACCGGGTCCCGGGCGGCTCAAGCGCCGGCGCGGGCACCAGTTTGATGGAGGGATCCGCCTTGATCGCCTTCGGCACGGATACGGGCGGCAGTGTCCGGGCGCCGGCGAGCATGACGGGCACCGCGGGCCTCAAGACCACGGCCGGGCGGTGGCCGACGGAGGGGATCGTGCCGTTGAGCTCCACCCTGGATACGCCCGGCATCCTGACCCGGACCGTCGCCGATCTGGCTTATGGCTTCGCCGCCTTCGATCCGGAGACCAACGCTATTCCTCGAGCAGCGGACATTTCCCGGGTCCGGATCGGCATCACGGCCGATTTCTTCTGGGAGCGCTGCCAGCCCGATATCGCCGCGGTGGTCCAATCCACCCTCGACGAACTCAAGGCCGCCGGCGCGGCCATGGTCGAAATGCCGTTCCCCGAGGCGCAGGCGGCCATCGATACGCTCATGGCCGGCGGCATCGTCGCGGCGGAAGGCTGGGGCCATCTCAAGACCCGGTTGCCCGGCTGGCTGGAGACCCTCCAGCCGGGTGTGAGCGCACGCATGGAGGACGGCATGAAAGTCACGGCCGCCGACTACGCGGCAGCCCGCGTCCGAATGATCGATCTCAATGCGGCGGCGACCGAACGGCTATCCGACGTGGATATCCTCGCCGTGCCGACGATTCCGATGACGCCGCCAACGCTGGACGACGTGGCCGATCTCGACGACTACAAGAAAATAAACCCGGCCGCGCTGAGCCATACCATGCCCGGCAACGTACTTGGATTATGCGCCGTTTCCCTGCCCGTGGGACTTGACGGTTCGGGCATGCCGGTGGGGCTGCAGATGATGGCCAAGCCGTTCGCCGAGGAAGCGTTGCTGTCGGCGTCCATGGCGATAGAGAACGTGCTGGGAAACAGCCGGGAACGGCTTGGCAGACCGCCGCTCGGCGGCATCTGGGGAAGCGAGTAGACAAACCAAGGAAAGATCGCAGGATGAAAGTCGGCATTATCGGTCTCGGTATCATGGGCGGCGCGTTCGCCCGGAACCTTCTCGAGGGCGGGTTTGAGGTCATTGGCGTCGACGTGGCGGCGGAGAACGTCGCCGCCCTCGAGGCGGCGGGCGGTGCCGGCGCGGGCTCGCCCAGGGAGGCGGCCCTCCAAGCCGATATCATGATCACATCGCTGCCGAGCGCCGCCGCTTTCCACGACGTGATGTCCGGCGGCAACGGGATTGCCGCGGCATTGAAGGACGGCCTGATCGTCATCGAAACCAGCACGCTGCCCATTGCCGACAAGGAGGCAGGCCACGATGCCCTGGCGGCCGTCGGGTCGATCCTGTTAGACTGCCCGATCAGCGGCACCGGGTCCCAGGCCGCAACAAAGGATCTCGCCGTATACGCCTCCGGCGACAAACAGGCATACGAAAACGCGGCGGCCGTATTTGACGGCTTTGCGCGGACCCACAGCTATGTTGGCCCGTTCGGCGCCGGCAGCAAGATGAAGTACGTCGCCAATCACCTGGTGCATATTCACAACGTGGCGTCGGCCGAAGCCATGGTGCTGGGCATGAAGGCGGGCCTCGATCCCAAGTTGATGCTGGATGTGCTTACCCAGGGCGCGGGCACCTCCCGCGTTCTGGAGCTCCGGGGCCCGATGATGGTCGAGGACAAGTACGACGAAGCGACCATGAAGATCGACATCTGGCAGAAGGACATGAACGTCATCGGTGAATTCGCCGCCTCGATGAACATGCCGGTCCCGGTGTTCGCGGCCTGCGTTCCCGTCTATCTGTCCGCCCTTGCCAAGGGCATGGACAAGCTGGACACCGCCGCCGTCTGCCGGGTCATGGAGGAGATGGCGGGGCTCGACCGGGGCAAGCAGGAATAGGAAATCAAGATGGATACCCTCAAAGACCGCCTCCCCTACTCCGCGATCGTCGACCGTCCGCCGCTGAAGCTGCCCGGCGGGGCGCGCATGGCGGTCTGGACCATCGTCAATGTGGAAGAGTGGGATTCCACCAAACCGCAACCCCGGACCGTGCTGCCGCCGCCCATGGGCCAGCCGCTGATCCCCGATCTCCCCAACTGGGCGTGGCACGAATACGGCAACCGGGTCGGTTTCTGGCGTATCCGGGAGGTGCTCGGCCGCCAGGAGGTGAAGGCCACCTTCGCCATGAATGCGACGGTGCTCGAGAGCTATCGCCGCATTGCCGAGGCCGCGCTGGAGGACGATTGGGATTTCATGGGCCACGGCTACATTCAGGGCCCCATGCACCGGGTCGACGACCAGAAGCGGGATATCGAGGCAACGGTGAAGGCGATCGAGGATTTCACCGGCCGTCCGCCCCGCGGTTGGGAAAGCCCGGGCCTCACCGAGACCATGGACACGATCGACTTCCTGGCCGGCGCGGGCATCGAGTACGTCGCCGACTGGATTCTCGACGATCAGCCGGTGGAGATCACCACCAGGCACGGGCCGATCATCTCGGTCCCCTACACCGTGGAGACCAACGATATTACCGTCTTCGCCCTGCAGCAGCACTCGTCCGAGGAGTTCTTGAAGCGCGGTATCGACCAGTTCGAGCAGCTCTACAAGGACAGTGAAAACTCCGCGCGCGTGATGGCCATCAGCCTTCACAATTATATTTCGGGCGTGCCGCACCGGATCAAATACGTCGAAGCGCTATTCGAGCACATCAAGAAGCACGACGACGTGGTCATCTGGACCGGCGCCCAGGTTTTGGATTGGTACAAGGAAGCCGGCAAATGAGCATCGAACGATTGAATCCCGATACGGTCTACAAACCCAACAAGGGTATCTATACACAGGTCATCAAAGCGTCCGGCACTCAAGTGCACGTCGCCGGGCTGGTCCCCTGGACGGCCGACAATGAACTGGTCGGCAAGGACGATGTCGCCGCCCAGGTCGGCCAGATTCTGACCAATGTGGAGAATTCCCTCGCCGCCGCGGGCGCCGGCAAGTCGGATGTGGTGCGGATCAACGTCTACACCGTCGATGTCGCCCGCTACATCACCGAAGGCGCGCCGGTGCTGATCGAGTTTTTCGGCGATACCAAGCCGGTTTCGACCACCGTCGAGGTTTCCAAGCTGGTGCATCCGGACTGGCTGGTGGAGATCGAGGTCACCGCGGTCATCGGCGACTAACGCACTATGCGGTGGGTGATTGAAGGACCGGAGGCCCTTCGGTAGATTCCCGCCGCTTGTACATCAAGGACGATTGAGAATGATCGAACTCTATACCTGGTTCACACCCAACGGCCGCAAGATCTCCATCATGCTCGAGGAGTGCGGCCTGCCGTACAACGTCCACCCGGTAAACATCGGCAAGGACGAACAGCATGATCCCGAATTTCTGAAAATCAGCCCGAACAACAAAATTCCGGCCATCGTCGACACGGACAACAACCTGTCGCTGATGGAAAGCGGCGCCATCCTGCTGTATTTGGCGGAGAAATCGGGCCAGCTTGCGCCCACCGACGAGGTCGGCCGGTGGAAGATGACGGAGTGGTTGATGTTCCAGAAGGCCAGTGTCGGTCCCATGTTCGGCCAGGTTCACATCTTCCGCCGGTACGGCAAGGGCGAGAACGTCGCCGCCACCGAACGCTACGACAAGGAATGCCGACGACTTTATGGCGTCATGGACAGACGCCTCGCCGACAACGAGTACTTCCTCGGCAGCGACTACAGCATCGTCGATATCGCCATCTTTCCATGGGTCGCCCGTTGGAATTGGCAGGAGGTGGACCTCACCGAATTCCCCAACGTTCTGCGTTGGCTGAAATTGCTGGCAGCCCGTCCGGCGGTTCGGTCCGGCTGGAACATCCCGGAAAACGATCAGCCGCTGCCAATCCCCGGCGAAGGCGAGTTTGCATAAGGAGCAAGAAGAAATGGCTGCGTATTGGGTTGCCCGTTCGAAAATCAACAATCCGGACAACTACCGCAAATACACCGACCTCGTCGGTGACATTCTCAAGGAATATGGCGGCAAACCGCTCTCCCGGGGCGGCAGGTATCAGGTGATGGAAGGCCCGGAATATTTCGAGCGTTTCGTGATCGTCGAGTTCCCGGACTTCGAATCCGCGGTGGCCTGCTTCGAGTCGGATGCCTATCAGGCCGCGGCCGTTCACCGGCGTGACGGTTCGGGCGAGGTCGAAACCGTGATCATGGATGAGACGCCGGGTATGGGAAACAACTGACGCGGATCATGCACGACCGGCTCTGTTGGGGTATAATTTCCCGACACGCTGGACGACGAAGGGAGGCCGTCATGCCGCTCGATGAAATGGATCATTTTTCGATCCGTACGGTAAAGCTCGAGGAATGCAAGGAATTTTACGAGACCGTCCTTGGCATGAGGGTCGGTGATCGGCCGCCGCTCGATTTTCCGGGCTACTGGATGTATGTGGGCAAGATGGCGGTGGTGCATTTGGTCGGCATCGATGAAGACGATCCCTCGGGCCTGATCGAATATCTGGGAGATGTCGATCTCGATGACCTGGACGGCGGCGGCGCCGTCGATCACCTGGCCTTTCGGGCAAGCGATGTGGATGAGCTCAAGTCAAGGCTCAAGAAGCTGAAAGTTCCCTATCGCGAGCGGATGGTGCCGGAAATGAACCTGCAGCAGGTCTTTCTGGAAGACCCGAACAACATCACCATTGAATTGAATTACTACGACTGATCGCGCCCGGCGCGCTCAAGCGCCCAGGTAGTATTGCTTGATCATTTCGTTGTTCTCGAGGGCGGCGGCATCGGCGCCCTCGAATTCGATCTGACCGTGGACGATGATGTAACCGCGATCGGCGATCTTGATGGCCTGATTGAAATTTTGTTCAGCCATCAGAATCGTCAGGTTCCGTTGCTCCTGGAGCTCCTTGATCTTGGCGATTGTTTGGCTGACGAGGATGGGGGCGAGGCCGACCGAAGGTTCGTCCACCAACAGGATTTTGGGATCGGACATCATGGACCGGGCGATGGCGACCATCTGCTGTTCGCCGCCGCTCATGGAGCCGGCAAGCTGGTTACGGCGTTCCAAGAGCCTCGGAAACGCCCCATAGACGAACTCCAGGCTCTCGTCGAGCTTTGCGCGCGCCGCCGGCCGGTAGGCGCCGAGGGTCAGATTTTCCTCGACGGTCAACGCCGGAAATAGACGCCGCCCCTCCGGAACCATGGCGATGCCCAGATCAACGATCTCTTCCGGCGACTTGCCGATCAGATTGATCTTCTCGCCATCGCTCTCGAAGATGATCTCGCCGCTATCCGGCTCGACCAGCCCGGTAACGCATTTGATCAGCGTCGACTTGCCGTTGCCGTTGGAGCCGAGCAGGACCACCGTTTCACCGCCGCCGACGTTGATGGAGACATCGTGAAGCACCCGGACGGAACCGTAGCCCGCTTCGACGTTGGATATGCTCAAGCTATTCGCCAAGATACGCGCGCTCCACGTCTGGATTGCCTTGAATCTCTTCCGGCGTCCCTTCGGCGATCAGTTGACCGGCGTCCAGGACGTAAATTCGCTCGCAGTAGCGCATCACCGCCCGCATGATGTGCTCGATCATGATGACGGCCACGCCCTGCTCATTGAGCTTGAACAGAATTTCCAGAACCTCGTCAACTTCGGCGCTGGACAGGCCGGCCATCGATTCATCCGAGACCAGCACATCGGGCTGTGCGGCAAGCGCCCGGGCGAGTTCAAGCTTCCGCAGATCAACCTGCGTCAGGTTGCCCGAATTCTCCTGGGCGCGGTCCTGAAACCCGACCAGCGCCAGAATTTCCATCGCACGATCCTCGTGCGTCGCATGATCGACGCGCCCCCAGGCGGCGTACTCCATGGGAACCAGCATGTTTTCCAGGATGCTCATGGTCCGGAAAGGCCTGGGGATTTGGAAGGATCTGGATATGCCGAGCTCGGCCCGCTTGAAGGCCGGCAGGCCGGTGATCTCCTCTCCCCGAAATACGACCGAGCCCTCTTCGTTGAACAGCGCGCCGGAAATGCAGTTGATCATCGTCGTCTTGCCGGACCCGTTGGGACCGATAAGGCCCAGCCGCTCACGCGGGTTCAGATGCATGCTGACGTTGTTGAGCGCGACGAAACCGCCGAACCGCTTGGTCAGACCGTGAACGTCGAGAAGGCGGCCGTTGGCGTCCATCACTTGCCCCCCTCACGGCGCTTCCGCGCAAAGTCCTGGAACAGCCCGACGATCCCGCGGGGGGCGAGCGCTACGAACCCGATCAGCACCACACCGACGATCAGGATGTTCAACTCGGAAGAAATGGTGACGGTCACGATTTGCTGGATCGTGCCGAGCAGCAGCGCGCCGATGACAGGTCCGAACCACACCGCCGTGCCGCCGATCATGGGCATGGCGATCGCGTTGACGGCGATCAGCAGATCGAACGCGGAGAGCGGGTTGATGTAGGTGACGAAGAACGGGAACGGGGCGCCGGCCACCCCCATCATGGCGCCCATGACGGTGGTCGAGATAAGCTTCAATCGAAGGGTCGGAACGCCCATGCATTCGGCGGCGACTTCATCGTCACGAATGGATGCCAGTCCCCGTCCCATCCGCGACATGCTGAGATACCGGGACACCGCCACGCAGATCAGCGACAAAACCAGCATCAGAATGAACATCATTTCGATGAAGCTGTCGAAGAACGGCACTTCTGCGGGCGTAATCACATAGGCGCCCGCGGAACCGCCGACATAATCCCAGTTGGTGATCAGCGATTCGAACACGATGGCCATGGCCAATGTCGCGATGGCGAAGTAGACGCCGCGCAGCCGAAGCGTCAAATAACCGGTGCCCAGGCCGATCAATCCGCACACGATACCGGCGATGACGATCAGGACCAGCAGCGGCAATTCGGCAAACTGGTGAAGCGCGATCGCCGTATAGGCCCCGATGGCGAAGAATCCGGCGCTGCCGAAATTCACGTAGCCGGTAAACCCGCCAAGGACATTCCACGCCACGGCCATGATCAGGCCCTGCAGGACCACGTAACCGGCAAAAAACAGGAACTGGTTGTCCGCGACGCCGGCCAGGACGAAGCCCGCGGCGAGCACCAAAACAATGCCTATCCAGAACCCGCTGATTTTCATTACAGCCGCCCAAACAGGCCCTGCGGCCGCACCGCCAGCGTTATCAACAAGAAGCCGAACGCCACCGTCGGTGCCCAGGACGGCCCGATATAGGTCGTGACGATACTCTCCGACAGGCCGATGATAAGCGCCGCGACGAGCGTTCCGGGGACACTGCCCATGCCGCCGAGCACGATGATGGCGAAAATCCGGCCGATATAAAGCCGCCCGATGGTCGGCTCCACCGGGCCGATCATGATCAGAAGCGCGCCGGCGAGCGCCGCCGTCGCGATGCCGATGCCGAAGGCGATCTGCTTGATCTTGACCGGATCGGCACCCATGAGCTGCAGCGCCAGCCGGTCCTGCGACACCGCCAGAATTGCCCGGCCAAGGAAGGTCCGGGACATGAACAGGTAAACGGCGCCGGTCATGACGAGCGCCGCGCAGAACGGCACCAGCATCCGCCACGGAATGCCAACCAGGCCGATCTCGATTTGTTTGCCGATATAGTCGGCTTCGACCAGCCGGTAATCGACGCCGTAGAAAATGATGAAGAGAACCTCGATGACGAACATGAGGCCGAAGAAAAAGGCGAGGCCCGCCAGCGACTCCCGGCCGGTTCGCTCAAATGCCGCGTAATAGACGCGATAAACGAAGACGCCCACCGCGAAGAATATGGGCATCAGCAGAATGCCGGCGATCACCGGGTCGAGGCCGAAGCCTCCGTTCAGGGCGAAAACCAGATAAGACCCGGCCACGATGAAAGCCGGGTGGGCAATATTGACGATGTCGAGCTGGCCGAAGACGATCGACAGGCCGAGCGCGACGGCGGCATAGAAGCCGCCCAGAAGAATGCCCGCGGCGATCGCATTCAGGAATAAAGATGCATCCATGGATACGGTCGCCGCGGGCTTCTGTCAGGTCGTACTTGGTCTACTTCTTGTACGGGAACATGATATCCCCGGACTTGACGGTGTCTGGCTTCAGGACGACGCGCGTGCCTTCCATTTTGAACTGATCCATATTGTTCGCCTTGATGCCGCGGAACTGAATCATCAGCGCGCGAGACGTAGCCCATTCGCCGTTCTTGCCGAATTTGACCGGTCCGACCACGGTGTTGAAGGTGGTCTTGTGGATGTACTCGGCCAGCTTCTTGTCATCCAGGGACTTGGTCGCTTCGACGGATTGACCCAGAACCTGCATGTAGGCATAGGCCCACGGCGGGAGGTAGTGACCCAGCAGGTCGACACCCTTGCCGGCGGCAGCCGCCTGATACTTCTTCAGGAACTCCTCGATGCCCGGGAACTTCAGCGTTTTCGCCGGTACCCAGAAATCATAGTTGACGAGGTTGTTCAGGCCGGGGCCGAGGTTCTTCATGATCGCCGCGAATTGCAGACCGACCATGCCGCCGCCCACCAGCTTGGCCTTGAGGCCGAGTTCGTTGGCCGCCTTGACGATACCCACGGAGTTCGCCGGATAAGACCCGAAGTAGATGATATCGGGATTGGTCGCCTGAATGGCCCGGAGGATCGGCGTGAAGTCGGCCGTGGAGGGCGGGAAGCTCTTGTCATAGACGATGTTCAGCCCGTCCTGCTTGGCGTTCGCGCGGGCGCCCTTGACGGCGTTCTGCGCGAATTCCGCGTCCGCACCGGCAAGCGCCACGCTCTTCAGGCCCTTTTCCTTGGCGATATCGAAGAAGCCGCGGGACCAATCCTGTGCCGGGTTCGGACCGGCAGGCATGATCTGGAAGTAGCGGTCATATTTGAACTTGTGGTTCACGTCGAGACCGAACAGCCCCATGAACACCTTGCCGGAGCGCATGACGATGGGCATGGCCGGCGCGATCACGTCGGTGCCGTAGCTGGAAACCACGAGGTCGACCTTGTCGACGTTCAGCAGCTTGGTGTAGATGGCCGGCACCTTGGCAGGCGTCGTGGCATCGTCGTAATACACCAGTTCGACGGGGCGTCCGAGAAGGCCGCCCTTCTTGTTGACGTCGTCGCGCCAGATCTCCATGGCGATCAGCGCGCTCTTGCCGCCGGCACCGAGAACGCCGGTGAGCGCCATCGAGAAACCGATCTTGATGGGCTTACCGGATTGCGCACTCACTTGCGGCGAGTAGGCAACGACCACCGCCAACGCGGCAATGGCTAGTACTAATTGTCTGAAAAATCGCATCGAAGACGCCTCCCAGAATTGATTTCAAAACCTCACCGGATCGTTTCGTCAGTGTCCGGCATCGAAAAATTCGAGGTGACGGTAGCACACGGAAATTGCCCACGAAAGCGCGAAAGCAGCGTGAAAATTTTCCGCTTGGACGATGGCTATTCTGTCTTGCCGAGCGCGCGAAGCACACGTTCCGGAGTCATCGGGTTGACAGTCAACCGTGCACCCAACGGCAGCAGGGCGTCGTTGACCGCGTTAAGGATCGCCGCGGGCGCCCCGCCGGTCCCGCCTTCCCCGGCGCCTTTCGCGCCGAGTTCGGAATCGCTATTGGGACTGGTCACGTGGCCAACCTCGATGTCGGGCATCTCCGCGGCCATGGGCACCAGATAGTCGGCGAGGTTGCCGTTGAGCAGCTGCCCTTCGTCGCTGTAGAGGCACTCTTCATAGAGCGCGCCGCCGATGCCCTGGATCACGCCGCCGCGCACCTGCTCCTCCACCAGCAACGGATTAATCACCGTGCCGCAATCTTCGACCACCCAATAGTTAAGCAGTTTCACCATGCCTGTATCCACATCGACCTCGGCGTAGGAGCAATGGATGCCGTTGGTGAACGCGAAGGGAAACTTCTTGGGCACGTGGTGCCGGGTCGCAATGAGCTCCGACTGATAATCCTTGGGCAGGGTATCGGCCCGGTAGTAGACCACCCGTCCGACCTCGGCGAGGCTGATCCGTTCGTTGCCCGTATCGGCATCGACAACCGCGTTGTCCCGGATATCGAGCTTCCGCGGTTCCGACTGCAGCATGATGCCGGCAACTTCCAATACCTGATCCCGAAGGGCGTGGCCGGCCTGTGCCGCCGCTTCCCCGGCGATGCCGGTGCCGCGGGACGCCCAGGTGCCGCCGCCATAAGGGGTGATTTCCGTATCGCCGGTGATGATCTTGATCTTGTCCGGGGTCACGCCGACCGCCGTCGCGGCGACCTGTGAAAGGACCGCTTCGGCGCCTTGCCCCTGTTCGGTGACGCCCGAGGCAACAATCAGGTTGCCCTTGGCATCCAGGCGCAGAGTCACACCGTCCTGGGCCGAGATCGGCGCGCCGCCAACCCCGTAGAACATGGGGCTGGGGCTCGTCACCTCGATCATGCAGGCAAATCCGATACCGCGATAGATACCGGATTCCCGCGCCTTCTTCTGGTCGGCTCGCAACCCTGCGTAGTCCACCATACTGAGCAGCTTGTCCTTGGCCGCATGGTGGGAGAGCTTGTCGAACGGCATGCCGGTGACGGATTTGGTCGGATAGGCATCGTCGGGAATCAGGTTCTTTTCCCGAATTTCCACCACATCCATACCCAATTCCTGGGCCGCATGATCGACCAGCGCTTCCTGTATCGCGATGGCGATGGGGTGGCCGACCGCCCGGTATTGGCACATCAACGGCTTGTTCTGAAACACCACCCGCCCCCGCGCCCGGTAGTTTTCGATGGTGTAGGGCCCGCCGGTCAGATTGAGCACCTGATTGATCTCGATTCCGCTTGACCGCGGGTACATGGAGTAGGGTCCGATACCGGTAAGGTCGTCGAAATCGATGGCGAGGATTTTGCCGTCCTCTGCAACCGCCATCCGTGCCTTGATCGTGTGATGGCGGGCATGAATGTCGGCCGTGAAGCTTTCCATCCGGTCGGGGATGAATTTCACCGGCCGCTTCAGAAGCATGGTCAACGCGGCGGTCGCGATCTCGTCGCCGTAGGTGTGCACCTTGATGCCGAACGCACCGCCCACATCCTTGCAAATCACCCGAACCCGATGCTCGTCCAGACCGAAGTGCTTGGCGAAGATGGCCTGAAGCATGTGCGGACCCTGGGTCGACATGTAGACCGTGAGCTCTTCCTCGGACGGATCCCAACTGGAGATAATGGATCTGGGTTCCAGCGTGACGCCGGTGTGGCGGCCGAAGGTGAACTCGTCCTCGACGACCACAGCCGCCTGATCGAACGCGGCGTCCACATCGCCTTCGTCGACGATCCGCTCCCAACAGAGATTGTTGCCGTACTCTTCGTGGATCACCGGTGCGTCGGCATCGAGCGCCGCCGTCATGTCGCAGGCGGCCGGCAGTTCGGCCCAGTCCACCTCGACCAGTTCGACGGCGTCCTCGGCCTGCGCGCGGGTCTCGGCGACCACGGCAACCACCGGCTCACCCTGCCAGCGGGCCCTGTCGATGGCCATCGGGTATTGCGGAGGTGAGCGCATGCCCTCCAGATGGGAGAGGACACCGACCCAGGGTTCACACAGTTCGGCAATTTCCTTTCCGGTGAAGATCCCGGCGACCCCCGGCGCCGCCTTGGCCGCATCGACGTTGATCGATTTGATGTCGGCGTGGGCGAACGGTGAGCGCAGGTACGCCGCATGGACCATTCGCGGCAGCTTGATGTCGTCGGTGAACGTGCCGCGGCCATGGAGCAACCGCTGAACGTTGGGACGGGGAACCGAGCGGCCGATATAGCTGTTGGGCCGGTCGTGAACGGTGACAACGGGGCTATCAGCCATTATTTCTCTCCCCGGTTTTTGCCAGTTTCCTCTATGGCGTCGACGATGGCCTGGTAACCGGTGCACCGGCAGAAATTGCCGGAAATATGCTCCCGGATTTCCGTTCGATCGGCGCCGGGGTTCTCGGCCAGCAGTTCGGCGGCCGTCATCAGCATGCCCGGCGTGCAGAAGCCGCATTGTGCCGCATTGCGGGTCCTGAAGCTTTCCTGCAGATCGGCGATCTCGCCGCTTTCCGACAGGCCTTCTATGGTCAGGACCTCGGCGCCGTCGGCCTGGACGGCCAGCATCAGGCAGCCGCGGACGATGGTCCCGTCGACCCTGACGGTACACGCGCCGCAAACGCCGTGTTCGCATCCGATGTGGCTGCCGGTGAGTTCCAGTTCCTCGCGGAGGAAATCGACGAGGTTCATCCGGGGCTCGAGCGCGCGCGAGACCCGTTCGCCGTTGACCGTCGCGGTCACGACGACAGGGGGAATATCGATTGAATCCGGCATGGTCTACGCTCCCGCGATGCGCTTCAGCGCCCGCTCGGTCATCACCCGCGCCAAGTGAAGCTTGGTCGCGGCGGTGGAATTCATGTCGTCAAACGGGTCGAGGTCGCCCTCAAGCGCCGACTGCGCCGCCCCGATGCTCGCCTCATCAATGGCGTTGCCGGCAAGCGCGGCCCCCGCCCCTTCGGCCAGTATGGGCGTACCGCCGGCGGCCAGGTAGACCAGCCGGGCGGCCTCCACGGTATCTCCGTTTACGGTGACGGATGCCATGACGCCGGCCATGCCGTAATCCCCATGACGCCGTGCCACCTCTTCGACGGCGAAGCGCTGGTTGTCGTCGGCTGCCGGCACTTCGATGGCGGTGATCAGCTCACCGTCTTCGAGCGCCGTATCGTAGAGACCACGGAAAAATTCGCCGGCGCTCACGTTGCGGCGACCGCCTGAACCGGCAATCTCGACCGTTCCGTCGAGCGCCAGCAGGCACGCCGGCAGTTCGGCGGCGGGATCGGCAAAGGCGATGCTGCCCCCGACGGTCCCGCGGTTGCGGATGGCCGGGTGGGCAATCAACGGCACCGCTTCGGCGATCAGCGGCGCCTGCGCTGCGATGACCTCGGACCTCTCCAGTTCCCGGTGACGGGTCAGCGCGCCGATACGAACCGTGCCGCCGTCGGCGGAGATGCCGGACAATTCCTCGATGCCGTTGATATCGACCAGCAGTTCGGGCGCGCTCAGGCGCATGTTGAGGGTGGCAACCAAGCTTTGGCCGCCGGCGAGAAGGGTTGCGTCACCATCGAGGAGGGAGATCGCCTCATCGACGGAGGACGGCTTGGCGTAATTGAATGGTGCAGGTTTCACGTCAGACCCGGGTGAAGTTGTTCATGGGGCCGCCGAGACGGCGTTGGTTATTGATTCGTACCTTGCCCAACTCGACCAAGGAGAGTCAACGCACCTCGACGTACGCGTAACTTGTCCGACCTGCGGTCACAATCTTGACTCGTGGCGGACCCGTCACTAGGTTCCAGTCTTCTATAAGACCGCTCACGTTCCAGTGAGTTCAATTTCCAATCGGTTTCTAAATTTCCTACCAGGAGTGTCCAAAATGAGAAAATCCATCAGAGGCTCTTCGGCGGTGTTCGCCACCGCCATCGGCGCAGCTGCCCTCATGGCTGTGACCGCCACCGACGCAAGGGCGGATTGGCCGGAGCGTCCGATTACGGTCGTCGTGATGTATGGCGCCGGCGGCGGTACCGATACCGTTCTTCGTACGCTGGTTGGTGAAATGACCAAATCGACGGGCTGGAAAATCAACGTCATCAACAAGCCGGGTGCGGTCGGCGGTGTTGCGACCAAGTTTGTCGCGGGCAAGAAAGCCGACGGCTACACGCTGTTGGGGGCGGCCAATTACAATAAGTACGCCAGCGTCATGGGTCACACCGAAACGCGGGCCTGGAAAGACTGGCAGTACATGCAGGCCGCGAATTCCCTTGGCAGCTGGTCCGTCCGTCCGGACTCCAAGTTCAAGACCTTCGAAGACGTCATCAAAGCGGCGCGGGCCAATCCCGGAAAGGTCACCATCTCGACCTCCGGCACCGGCGGTCTGTGGCATGAACTGGCCGCGGTCGTTGCCGTGTCGGCAGGCGTGACCTTGAAGTACGTTCCCTACAAGGGCGGCAAACCGGCGACGCTTGCCGGCCTGCCGCCTGCTGATGACCGTGCCCGGAGTCGGACCGCTCACGGCGCTGGCCTATGTGAGTACCATCGGCGACGCCGGGCGCTTCGCCCGATCGCGCAGCTTGGGCGCTTATCTCGGGCTGACCTCCAGACGTTGGCAATCGGGCGAGATGGATTACAGCGGGTGCATCTCCAAGCACGGCGACGCGATGCTGCGCAGCTTATTGTACGAGGCCGCCAACAGCCTGCTTGTGGTGGTGCGCCGGGCCCATCCGCTCAAGGACTGGGCGCGGCGGATCAAAAAGCGGACCAGCCACAAGAAGGCCTGCGTGGCCCTGGCGCGCAAGCTTGCGGTGATCCTCCATCGCATGTTGATCACTGGCGAGCCGTTCCGCTGGCCGGCCCGAGAGATTCAGGCGGCATGAGTGAGAGAACGGACTGCGTAGACGACGGTAACGAGCACGAGGAGACAACATAGTTCCGCACGAGCGGAAAGGCGCGTCCCCGCCGGGACGTCGGCCGAGGCCATCCCGTTTTATGTGTTGCAAGGCGGCTCAGGCCGCCAACAATGCGTCCTCTGACCCTGGGAGGCCGAAGCCAAAGGGCACCATCATGAAGCAAGCCAGCCAGAGCGCCGGCAAAGACTTCGTAGACAACCCTGTACCCGGCGGCGGCAAGCCCGGAGGAGTTGACCCGAACGCCGGAATTAGACAACACACAAAAAGTCCTTAGGGCAAAGGCCGCTCCGCGATGGCAGAAGGACAAAAATCCGGAATAGAATCCGACATCGAGAACCTGGAAAAAGGCGTCTTTACCGGCGAGGAAGGCAGCGACGAGCGATCCTCTCCACGCAAGGACTTCATCGCTTCGATCGCCGTCGCGGCACTTGGCATATTTGCTATGATCCTGTCTGTCCGGCTCGGCAACCCGGAGAGCATATATACGGCGCCGGGCGTCCTGCCGTTTATCACCGGCGCGAGCCTCGTGGTGATGGCGATTGGTTTGTTCCTGAAAACCAAACGGCGTTACGGATTGGATGAAATGCTCGCGGGCGACAGCCTGCGGGCCGTCGGGAATTACCTCTCCGATCCCGAAGCCCGCCGCACATTGATGCTGATGGCGGTGATCTTCGCCTACGTCATGATCCTCGGTCAGGTCGACCTGGATTGGCGGTTCAAGACGGCGATCTACACCTTCCGAATCTCCGGGTTCGAACTGATTTCGATACCCTTCATCTTCTTCATCTTGCGATTTTTCTGGCGCTCCACCCTTCTCAATTGTTTTTTGGTGGCGACCGGTATCGTCGTCTTCCTGGCGGTCGTCTTCCGGGACGGCTTTCAGATTCTTCTCCCCGGCGCGGGTTGAGGAGACAGGGCATGTTCGAGCTCCAGGAAGTCATCACCCAGGCCGCCATCGCCTTTCAGCCCTGGATGATCTTCGTCTGCCTGATCGGCGTGACCCTGGGCATCCTGTGGGGCGCAATGCCGGGCCTGTCGACGACCATGGCGATGGCCCTGCTGATCGGGCTCTCCGTCGGCATGTCTCAACATGTCGCCATCATGTTCATGCTCGGCGTATACACGGGCAGTGTATTCGGCGGCGCCATCTCCGCGGTGTTGATCAACATTCCGGGCACGCCCGATGCGGTGCCCACCATGATGGAAGGCCATGCCCTGGCCAAGCGGGGCGAAGGCGGCCTGGCGCTCGGTACCGCGATCATGGGCTCGTTCATGGGCAACTGGATCGGCATCGTTCTCCTGATCGCATTTATTCCGGCCATTCTGTTTCTCGCCCTGCAGTTCCGATCCTGGGAAATGTTCCTGCTGTCCATGTGGGGGATCGCCATCTGCGGCTCCATGTCCGCAGGCGACATGCCGATCAAAGGTTGGATTTCCGGCTGGATCGGCCTGCTGATTTCGTTCGTCGGGCTCGATGCCATTCACGGCGTGCCGCGCTTCACCTTCGGGCTTCGCATTTTGGAGGACGGCATCAGCTACATACCGCTGCTGATCGGCCTGTTTGGGCTGACGGAAATTTTGAAGGTGCTGCCGCAATACAGCCCGCCGGGCATTCCGAGCGAGGTCGGCAAAATCGTTCCGCCGATGAAGAAGCTGATCGGCTACACCCGGACCGCTGTCCGCTCCGGGATCATCGGCACGATCATCGGCGCCATCCCGGGCGCCGGCGCCAATGTCGCGTCGTTCCTGTCCTATGACATCGGCCGGCGGCGGGCGAAGCCGGAAGAACGCAAAAAATGGGGCAAGGGGTCGTATGAGGCCATCGTTTCGGCGGAAGTGGCCAACAACGCCAATGTGGGCGGCTCCATGCTGCCGACCCTGACGTTGGGCATTCCGGGCAATGCCGCGGCGGCGGCCATTCTCGCCGCTCTGGAAATGAAGAACGTGGTGGTCGGCCCGACCATCCAAACGGAAAACCCCGGCATCATATTCTTCATCTACATCGGCCTGATCATCGCCAACTTCCTGATGTATTTCATGGCGATCGCGCTGATCAAACCGTGCGTCAAGCTGTTCAGCCTGCCGCGCACGCTGTTGATGCCGCTGATCATTCCAATCTGCGTGATGGGCGCTTTCGCCGTCAGCCTGAATTATTTCGACGTCTATCTGATGTTCACCGCCGGCATCGTCGGCTACATCCTGCATCGCTTCGGCTTTCCCTTGGCGCCGATGGTGCTTGCGGTCATCCTCGGTCCGCTGGCCGATGAGAACCTGCGCCGGGCCTTGCTGGTGTTCGAGGACAGATCATTCTGGTGGATCATCTCGGAGCGGCCGATCGGCACCATTCTCATCGTGATCGTCCTCTACACCTTCTACGACGGCATCTTCCGGAGAGGGAAGCAGGCGTGATTTCGCGGGCTTGCGGGCTGTCTTTTGCGGAATTGGCTGGGTAAAATCCCGGCCAATCAAACAACAATCCTTCCGCTTCAGGGATCAGCACATGCGACTAGTCACGTTCACCGCCAACGGCGCGGAATCCATTGGCATCTTGGATGGCGATACCGTTGTCGGCCTTTCCCAGGCCGCGCCGGACCTGCCCGCCGACATGAACAGCTTCATCGAAGCCGGCCATGCGGCCCTCGCGCAGGCGGCTGAGGCGGTCGCGAATGCGGGCGAGGACGCGAAACATCCCGTGGGCGAGGTCAAACTGCTCTCTCCAATCCCCGTGCCGCGCAGGGACGTGATGGCGGTGGGACGGAACTATCACGAGCATGCCAGGGAATTCCACGATTCCGGCTTTGACGCCACCGCCGGGGCGACGGCAGTTCCGGATCATCCGATCATTTTCACCAAAGCGACCACCAGTGTTTCCGGCCCCGGCGATCCCATTCTCACGGAGTTGGATCCGACCGGCTCCGTCGACTACGAGGGCGAACTTGCCGTGATCATCGGCAAGGAAGGCCGCGGCATCTCCAGGGACGACGCCTTCGACTACGTTTACGGTTACACGGTCTGCAACGATCTCACCGCCCGCAATCTGCAGCACCAGCACAAGCAATGGTTCATCGGCAAGAGCCCCGACGGCTACTGCCCGCTTGGCCCCGCAATCGTGACCGCCGACGAGGCCGGCCATCCCGACGATTTCCGGCTCACCACCCGCGTGAATGGCGAAAAGCGCCAGGATTCCAGCTGCAGCGCGCTGATATTCGATATTCCGACCCTGATCGAATGCATCTCGGCCGGGATCACCCTCAAGCCGGGCGACATCATCGCCACCGGCACCCCGGTCGGCGTTGGTATCGGCTTCGATCCGCCCATCTTTCTGAAACCGGGCGACGTGGTGAGCGTCACCATCGAGCCCCTGGGGACACTGGAAAACCCGGTGCGATAGACCATGTCCGAGAAAGCGCCAATTCCCGCTCAAGGTTTGGATCACGTGTCGATTGCGGTTCCCGATCTGGATGCCGCCATCCGGCTCTATCGGGAGCGGTTCGGCTGCGAGGTGAGCGAGCCTTCCGAAAATCCCCGCCAGGGAGTTCGCATGGCGATGATCCGGCTGGAGAACGCCCGGATCGAACTCATGGAGCCTCTTGGCGAGGACTCGCCCATAGCCAAGTTTCTGGAACGCAATCCGGCCGGCGGCATCCATCATTTTTGTCTGACCACCCCGGACGTGGTGAACGCCGCCGCCGCTGCAAACAAAAGTGGGCTCCGCGTCCTCGGCGAACCGACGCCGGATAGCCGTCTATTCTTCATTCATCCCAAGGATTCCATGGGCACCCTCATCGAAATCGAGGAAACCCGCTAGCCCAACCGACGCACAAGGGAGAAAACCCGTGCCGCTTGAACGCAGCTACAACGAAATTCTGTTCGAGGTGAAGGACGATGTCGCCTGGATTACCATCAACCGGCCGGAGGTGATGAACGCCTTCCGCGAGCAGACCCTGGACGAGCTCATCGATGCAGTGAAGTCGATCCGCGAGGACCAGTCCATCGTCGCCGGCGTCATCACCGGCGCGGGCGACAAGGCGTTCTCCGCCGGCGGCGACTTCCACGCCATGATGAAGCTCAACCGCGCCAACGCGATGCACTGGAACGACCGGATGCTCGGGCTCGCCATGGCCATTCGCGGCGCCACGGTGCCGATGATCGCCATGGTTCACGGCTACTGCATGGGCGGCGGCCACGAACTGGCGCTCTGGTGCGACTTGGTAATCTCGGCCGATGACGGCATTTTCGGTCAGACCGGCGCCAGGGTCGGCGCCTGCCCGACGGTTGGCGCGACCCAGTACATTCCGCGCCTTATCGGCGACCGGCTAGCCAAGGAAATGATATTCCTCTGCCGGCGGTTCAGCGCCGAGGAGGCCGTCGAGATCGGCCTCATCAACAAGGTCGTGCCCAAAGCCAAGCTTCGGGAGGAGACGGAGGCCTGGTGCCGGCAGATCAAGGGCTATTCGGGCCAGACCCTGCGGGCGACCAAGAAGTCCCTCAACTTCGAATCCGACGAGTTGTACGCGTCCTGGCAGCAGGGGATGGAACTGCTGGCCGAGATCTGGGGCTCCGAGGAGTCCCTCGAAGGCATGAACGCGTTCCTGGAGAGACGGCCGGCCGATTTTCACCAATTCCGGCTGCGGCGGAAAGAAAAGGTCGACACCTACCTGGATGATCTGGCCAATGACCGCAATATGGCGCCGCCCAAGGGCTGATCCATGAATTCGGACGTCAAGGGTGCGCTCCATGGCATCCGGGTGATCGACCTCACCCGGATACTCGCCGGGCCGTTTTGCACCATGAATTTGGGCGACATGGGCGCCGGGATCATCAAAATCGAGCAGCCCGGCCGGGGTGATGATACCCGTGCCTGGGGCCCGCCCTTCGCCGGCGGCGAAGCGGCCTATTTCCTGGGCATCAACCGCAACAAGCGGAGCGTAACCCTCAATCTGAAAGACGAGCGCGGCAGGGAAATCCTGCGCAAACTGCTCGCCTGCGCCGACGTTCTGGTCGAAAACTTCAAGCCCGGCCAATTGGACGGCTGGGGCTTCACCCGCGCGTGGATGGAGGAAAACGCGCCGCAGGTGGTGCACTGTTCGATCACCGGCTATGGCGACAAGGGGCCCAAGGGCGGCATGCCGGGCTACGACTTCCTGCTGCAAGCCGAAAGCGGACTCATGAGCATCACCGGCGAGAAGGATGGCGGCCCGACCAAGCTCGGCGTCGCCATCGTCGATGTGTGCACCGGCCAATACGCGGCGATGACAATTCTGGCCGCCCTTCAGGCGCGCCACCGCACCGGCAAGGGGCAAAGGATCGATCTGTCGCTGTTCAACACCTCGCTCTCCATGCTGATCAACGTGGCGTCCAACCATCTGATCGGCGGCGGCCGGCCGGGCCGGTTCGGCAACGGCCACCCGAACGTCGTGCCATACGCCGACTATCCGTGCGCCGAGGGGGAAATCGCGCTGGCTGTCGGCAACGACCCTCAGTTCGAGAAGTTCGCGGGACTGCTCGAACATCCCGAGTGGGCTGCGGACGATCGGTTCAAGACCAACGCGGGGCGGGTTACGAACCGTGAGGAGCTGGAGCCCCTCATCATCGAGGCGCTCATGGAAAGGTCCGCCGAAGACTGGATCACTCTGTTCGAGGCCGAGGGTATCCCATGTTCGAAGGTCAATGCCGTCGACGAGTCGTTAACGAGCGCCCAGGCAATCGCCAACGACATGGTCGTGGAGATGGATCACCCGACGGCGGGACCGATCCGCGCCCTGGGAATTCCGTACGGATTCTCCGATACGCCGGCCGCGGTGCAGTCCCCGCCGCCGGTTCTGGGCGCCGACACGGACGATGTCCTGGCCGAATTGGCGGCGTTGAGCGTCGAGGAGATCGCCGCCCTTCGGGAAGACGGTGTGGTGTAGCCCGCATTTCCCGCCAGGGTTACGGCCTGCGTCGCGTCCAGGCGGTCGAGCCGCCAGGAGCGGCCCGAAAAGCGTAGCGGCGCCTACGGTTGAGGGCCGCGACGAAGCGGGCGGACGCCGGGGCGCGACCCGAAGGGCGGCGTTATCGGGTCGACAGCGTGCGTCGAGGCGCTTGCCCGATGTCACCGCATCGCGCTGCGCGCCTCTCCTGCTCTGTCGACCCGATAGCGCCGCGCAGACCATGACCCTGGCGGGAAATGCGGGCTAACGAACGACGAGGACGATCTTCCCCCGGACGTGCCCGGTGGCGCTCAATTCATGAGCGGCGCGGATTTCCGATAGAGGCAATTCCCGGATTTCCGGCGGTCTGATTACGCCGTCCGAATAAAACTCGGCGATCCGGCGCATATACTTACCGTCCCGCGCCACATTCGGATGCAGGACCTCGATGTCGTCCCGGCCCACGTCGGCGTCCGCCGGCGGCGGCGAGTTCCACGCCAGCCGTCCGCCGGATTTCAGTACGCCATACGACCGCACCTGAACCTCGCCGCCGATCAGATCATAGACCGCGTCGACGTCCGATACCGCTTCGGTGAAATCCACTTCGTTGTAATCGATCACCTCGTCGGCCCCGAGGCTCTTGAGATAATCATGGTTTCGGCCGCTCGCGGTGGTGATGACATGTGCGCCGATATGGTGCGCAAACTGAACGGCGAAACTACCCACGCCGCCGGCACCGCCCTGGATCAGGATGGTTTCCCCTTCTTTCAGCTTGAGATACTCCTCGATGGATATCATAGCCGTAAGGCCGGTCAGTGCGAGGGTTGCGGCTTCGGCGTGCGACATGGCGCCGGGCTTCCTGCCGCAGAGATCGGCGCGGATTGCCAAGCGTTCGGCATAACACCCTTCCTGACCGGTGTCGGTAACCCCGAATACGGCGTCGCCCACCGACAGACCGGACACCCCGTCGCCCAGTTCGGCGACGACGCCGGAGAAATCCCGGCCCAGAATGTGAGGAAACGTGGCCTTAACGGCGTCCCGGCGGCGGCCTTCGCGGACCTTCCAGTCCGCCGGGTTCACGGTCGCCCGGTGAATGTCGACCAGCACCTGCCCGGCGGCGGGCACGGGATCGTCGGTTTCTTCAAAATCCAGAACCTCGGCACCGCCGTAGTCCTTCATCAAGACAGCTTTCATGCGCTTTACCTAACTGATGATCGGGTTACGGCCGCGGGGCCCGCCGTGCCCGGCATATGCGTATTCCAAGGGTCTCTCCCTCCCCTACGTCTTTCAGCGGCAAGCCATTATGCCGCCAGCGTTTTCATCCATTCGAGCGACTCGAGTGTCGGCACCGTCGGCATGTATTCCAGTGCCACCCACTTGTCGTACCCCAGTTCGTCGAGATCCTTGAGAAAAGTCCCATAGTCGATCTCGCCGGTTCCCGGTTCGCCGCGGCCGGGCGTATCGGCAATTTGAATGTTGCCGATCAGGTCCAAATGTTCGCGAATGACGGCGATCATGTCCGGCTCCGTCGTGTACATGTGATAAACGTCGTACTCGATGCCGATATTGGGATGACCGACGGCGTCGATAACCTCCATGATCTCGGCGGTATCGCGAAGAATGGAATGGGGCCTGATATCGGGATTGAGCGCCTCGATCAGGACCGGCACACCGATATCCCCCATGGCGTCGCCGACCGCCGGCAGATTTTCCTTGAAGACATCGATCGCCTCCGCGCGGGAAACCCCCTCGGGCGGCATATAGGCCGGAATGACGAAGCCGGTGGGTTTGAGCGCCGCGGCGTATTTGACCCCGGCCGCCAGGTTTTCCTTGAAAGCCTCCTGCCTGCCGGGCGCCGCCATCACCAGCGGCCCCATCCGGATGCCCTCGCCGACGGCGATATTGATCACCGACATGTCCTGCTCATGGGCATCCATTTCGCGCCGGATGGCATCCAGATCCAGGTCATAGATGAAAAGGAATTCGACCGCCCTGAACCCGGCGGCGGCGGCCGCGCCAATGCGCGCGATGGGGTCTTCCTCCTCGGTAAACATCATCCCGAGGTTGGCGGAATATTTGAGCGTCATGTGATCCTCGCCGGTAATTCGATCTGGTTCCGCGCTACTTTGCCAAATCTATGGATTTGATCCAGTACTTCCGCGAGAGAAATCGAATTTCGTCGGGCGACACTCTCCGAACGATGACCGCGTCTCCCTCCTCGCCCGACAGCGCGCCCAGTTCCTGATAGATCTCCATATGGAAGGCCTCGGCTTTGAAATTAGCCGTGACGAGGATATCTATGGTTTCAGCCCCTTGATCGATACGCGCCTGAACGTCGCCGCCGATACGGGATGGACCGGTAATGTACCCATACGCCTGGAATGCGATTACGAAAGCCGCGACCAGGCTGACAAACCGGACGTCCCGGCGGTGATACCACCGCCGGCGCCTAAAGCCGGTCTCGCTGACCACACCCGACTGGTATTCGCCCTCAAGAACGTTGCCCTCGGCGTCGGTCTGCGCACGCGCCATCCTAGGTCGGCCTCCAGACCAGTCCCCAACGCTCCACCGTCCATTTCTCCAGAGGCGCCAAGAGATACTTGTCGGTGGCCATGAAGATGATGGAGATGAAGATCACGCCGAGGAAGACCTCTTCGATCTTGAACTCGGCGGCGGAGGTGAAGATCATGAACCCGAGGCCGCTGTCACCGCCGATCATCTCAGCCGCGATCAGCGCCCGCCAGCCAAACCCCATGGACATGCGCATGCCGGTGATGATCGAGGGCATGGCCCCCGGCAGATAGACCTGCTTGATCACATCCCAGCGGCTACCGCCCATCGTGAGCACGCTCTCCTCGTAGACCTTGGCGACCGAACGCACGCCAAGCATGGAGTTGAAGAACATCAGCCAGAAAATGGTGTTCAGCATGATGAACAGCGTGGTCACCCAGCCGACGCCGAACCACACGATTGCCAGCGGGATCCAGGCAATGCCCGAGATCGAATTGGCGAACACGCCGACCGGCTCGAGGAATTTGGATAGCGTCCGGCTCATCCCGCAAAGAATGCCGAAGGCGATGCCCAGCGGCAGGCCGACGATGGCCGCCAATATCACCCGTCCGATGCTGGAAAACACATGGGTGGTGATCAGGCAGCTATTGTCCAGCATGATCAGAGCGACGAACCCGGCGCAATCCTCCTGCAGGAAGAAGATCGCCTCCCAAACATCACCGATGGGCGGAATGAACACCGGCGGCAGCCAGTCGAACACCGTATTGGCGTGCCAAATGGAAATCATCACCGCGAACGGGATGGACCCGAGGATAATCTTGCGGAGCCGCTGGCGCCCAAAGCGCCGCTGGATGGCAATGGAGAGATTTCCAACGGCCGTGGTCATCGCTGCACCAGCCCCCATCTCTCGATGGTGTCGGCTTCGATGGGCCGCAGCAGATAGTGATCGAGGATGATCCAGGTCAGTCCGATCATCACCATGCCCAGAATCACCTCGGCGGTCCGGTCCGCGTCTTGGCCGGTGAAAATCATCCAGCCCAGGCCCTGCCGGCCGGCCAGCATTTCACCGGCGATCACCGCCCGCCAAGCAAAGCCGATCGAAAGACGTGATCCCGTCGCGATGTGCGGCATGGCGCCCGGAAAAAGCACATCCTTCATGATCTGGTATCTGCTGGCGCCCATGGTCCGCGCCGCATTGACGTAGCGAATCGGGATTTCCCGAACGCCCGACAGGACGTTGAAGGCGATCGGGAAAAAGCTGGTGTAAAGGATGACGGCAAGAACCGTGGTGTCCGAGTTACCCCACCAGATCACCACGATCGGAAAGATGGCGATGCCCGAGACCGACTGGAAGAAGTTCATCATCGGATGGAACATATCCGCGACGGTCTTGTTCAAACCGAGCAGCAATCCGAACGGGATACCGGCTGCCAAGCCGATAGAGCTTCCGATGATGAGCCGCACGAGCGTATCGCTGTAGTAGCTCGGCAGCAGTCCTTTGACGAGCATGTCCACCGACGACAACGAAACAGCCAATGGCGATGGCAGATAGCGCGCCGGATTGGGGATGGTCTCCGAGATGATCGTCCACCCGATGAGGACAACGACCACCAGGATGACCAAGTTCATGGCGTCGATTTTCAGCAGTTGCTGAAAATGCCACCACAGCCGGTCCATGCTACTCCTCGACTGCAATCGATACCTCCTCGCGCACCGATGCGAGAATGCGGTCGCGGGCCGAGATGAAAATCGCGTTATCGTTCATTTCCGTCCAGTTGCGCTGCTCGCGCGGAATACCAATCTCGACGATTTCCTTCAAACGGCCGGGCCGCGCCGAAAATACCAGGCAGCGATCGGCCAGGAACGCCGCCTCCTCCACCGAGTGAGTGATAAAGAGGATGGTCTTGTGGGTCGCCATGGCGATCCGGTTGAGCTCCTCTTGAAGGGTAATGCGGGTTTGTGCATCCACCGCCGCGAACGGCTCGTCCATCAGCATGACCACCGGATCGGAGCAAAGGGTGCGGGCCACTTGGCAGCGCTGTTTCATGCCGCCGGAAAGTTCGTGAGGAAATTTGTCTTCAAACCCGGTCAAGCCGACGAGGTCGATGAACTCCTGAACCCGCTTCTCCCGCTCGGCCTGCGGTACTTTGCGGATCTCCAGGCCGTGGCCGATATTCTTGGCAACCGTGCGCCACGGCAGGATGGCGTGCTCTTGAAAGACCACACCCCGGTCGGGACCCGGACCATGAATAATGTTGCCGTCAACGCTCGCCGTACCGATTTTGTAGGGCAGCAGCCCGGCGAGGATGTTCAGGAGGGTGGATTTTCCGCAGCCCGACGGGCCGACGACGGAAACCAGCTCTCCCTCGTAAAGCTCTAAATTAATGTCTTCCAAGGCGTGGACCGACTCGCCGGTATATTCGTCCGGGTAATAGTGCGTCAGGCCCTCAACAACGAGTTTCGGTGTCATCGAATTCATGGCAGCGCTCGTTTTGATTATTTCATTGAAACAATGGCGGGCGCGAGCAACCTCACGCCCGCCATCATCCATTCGGCCTCCGGCCTGCGGCTAGCTCTTGCTGAGGTCCGCGAACCACTCCGGATGGTTCTTCATCGTGTTGTTGATGAAGGAGAAGTCGAAGTACTGATCCGGATCATAGGGTTTCTTCATCTTCTTCTGGGCGATCAGCTGCTTGACCGAGAAGTTGAAGGCCTTCTTGGTGTTCTCGCCGATTCGCACGTCGTAGACGATGTGCTTCATGGTCCGCTTCACGAGATCCTTGTCGGCGCCGCGGATGAACCGGGAACCGATTTCGGCAACCTCATCGAGGTTCTTGGGCTGGCGGATATACCAGGCAGACTGCGCCATGGCGTCGACAACGCCCTGGGTCTTCTTGCGGTCCGCATAGACCTTTTCAGGCAGGCCGTGGAGGCCGGCGCAGAAGCAGACGTGGTCACCGCCGCGGGACACCAGGGTCGCCCCCTTCACCTTGTCGAGCGCACGAGTGAGGTTCGGCTCCCAGGCGACGATCGCGTCCACGCCACCGGTATCCAGAACCGAGACGAGGCTCGGCGGACGGGTGTTGATGCGCTGATAGTCACGGGTGGTGATGCCGTTCTTCTCGAGGATGGTGCGGAGATACAGATCACCGGTGCTGGCAAACGTCACGCCGACCTTCTTGCCCTTGAGATCGGTGACGGCCTTGATGCCGGTGCCGGCGCGCGCCGCGATACCGACGAAGTTGTCACTGGTCGATTTCAGGAATGAACCGCCGGTGTAGCCCACGAAACCGCGGACCTTGAAGCCGCGCTCCAGCGCCGCCGGCAGGTTGGTGAATGCGGCAGGGGCAAAATCCATCTCGCCGGCACGGAGCGACTTGGTGAGCGCGCCGCCGGTGTTCCGGGTCACGACCTTGGCGTCAATGCCGTTGGCCGCGAAGAAGCCCTTCGCCTGCGCGACAAACACGATCAGACCGCCGACGTTGGCCGCCGCGCCGACATTAACGGTTTGCGCGTTGGCAGTCATCGCTGCTGCCATCATCGGGACGGCCGCGACGGCCGCCATTGAATATTTTAGTACTCTCTTCATAAACGCCTCCCTAAGGCACTTGGGTGAAACACTCGCAACCATTCCGCAAAAGCGACCGTTACGAATACGAACGAAGTAACCTGCCTGTTCCCCTTTACGGGCGTCGTGCAAACGATTACACACCGTCCTTCTAAGGAATAGACTTATATAAGACCATAAACAACATAATCGCGTTCGTTTGAATACAGAACCTACTTGCGCATAACGCACCAATCGGAAATCACCCCCTATCAAGCAGGTGATCCGGGGATTGATTAATCCACGGCAGACAATAATTTTGCGGAACGCCGGCGCCGGGAGGCGTAAGCGCCGGCCTCCGAATTAAAGGCCGAATTAAAGGCCGAATTAAAGGATTGAATGTATGACTGACACGGTAAACGAGATCGGCTTGGCAATTGTCGGCTGCGGCACCATCGGCCGCATCCGCGCAAAGTACGCGCGCGAATATCCAGGGGTAAAGTGGCTCGGCCTCGCAGACATAAACGAACCCCTCGGCCGCAAGCTGGCGGAGGATACCAAGGCGGATTTCTTCACCACGTCCGCCGAGGAGCTGATCAAGCGCTCGGAAGTCAATGCGGTGATGATCATCACCGAGGAAAACAAACATACCGAGCCGACGCTGCTGGCGGTCGAACAGGGCCACAAACTGTTCATCGAAAAGCCGCTGGCCACCGAGGCCCGGGAATCCAAGCAGATCCTCGACGCCATCACCGCTGAAGGTCTGGATGCCTGTATCGGCTACACCCAGCGTTTTCGCCGCCGGTTCCTCACCGTCAAGGAACGCCTCCAAACCGGCCAGATCGGTGACGTGCACTCGGTCGTGACCCGGGCCTTCATGAACCGGATGGTGCCCATCGCCACCATCGCCAAGACCAACGAGCGGCATAATTTGACGCCGATGGTGGTGTCAGGCACCCACTCCCTCGACATGTCCATGTGGCTGATGGAAGGCAAGACGCCGAAGTCCATCTACGCCAAGTCCGTCGATCCGGTGCTGTCCGAGTGGGGCACCAAGGATTCCACCTTCGGCATCTTCACCATGGATGACGGCACCATCTTCTCGATGAATATCTCGTGGGGTCTGCCCGAGGTCTGGCCGGGCGCCGTTTATGGCCTGGAGATCGGCATCGTCGGGTCCAAGGGCGCCATCGACATCGAGGACACCCATCGGGACCTGGTTGTCGCAACCACGGAGGAACTGGGCGGCGGCTACGTGCCGGAGGGGTTCGAGCCCGCCGAACGCCACGTCGAATTCATGACCAGCTACCCGCCCGGCGATCTCTGGAACAACCAGCTCTACGGTCCGATGCGCGAAGAAACCATCGGCTGGTTCAGCCGCATCATGATGGGCCTGCCGACGCCGCACGCCTCGGCGCTCGACGGTCACAACAACCTCATGCATACCATGGCCATGGACCTCTCCGCGAAGCGGGGCGAAGAGGTTCCGCTGCCTATCGATCCTGCGGAATTCTACAAGTAGGCGCGGTCTAGCCCGCATTTCTTGCCAGGGTCATGGTCCGCGTGGGGTTCCGGGATGAAATAGCCTAATTCTTCCGGCCGCGCGGGATTGGCCACATGGATGATCCGCAAATCTTCCGCAAACCAGGTGCAGCGGACAATGCCGTCATCCTGCCGACGGCCTAGATCGGGTCATGTTTTGACGGAACCAAGGCGCGGTTTCGTCAAAACATGTGAATCCGATCTATTTCAATAGTGTAGAGCCGATTCACATGGATTGTCGGCACCGCAAAGCGATTCCGACAAACCATGATCGGCTCTAGCGGCGCCCGGATTGTTCTCCGGCGTCATGGCACGTCTTCACCGTCTTCGAGCCCGTAGCTGAAATAAGCCGCGTCGATATCGTCGTGGAGCCGGCGGCAGGACTCGCCGATCCCGCGCAGCGCGGCGCGGATTGCCTCTTCGTCCGCCGGATCGCGGTTCGGCCAATCGTAGTCGATCTCCGCCGCCAGCCGGCCGGCCCGGCGCCCGGCCTCGGCGATCAGCGGACGGCCCGCGGAAACGGCGTCGAGCGCTTGGCAGACCTGCGCCAGGGCGTAGCGGATCGAGCGCGACAGCAACGGGTCGGCAACCAGGAAATCCACCACGGCGGCGGGGTCGTAGTGCAGTGAATGGAGCCGGCCGTAGGCCTCCTGCGCCGCGCAGATACGCAGCAGCGAGAGCCAGTCAGGATCGGCGGCCGGATCAGCGTCCGCGGCAGCGCCCGCCCCCGAATCGGTCGTCCCCGCGTCGGGCGTTGCCGCTTCGGAAACCGGCCCGCCGGCCGGATAGACGGCGAGCTGCGCCTCGAGCAGCGCGGAGATCAACTGCGCCCGCTCGACGAACCGGCCGAGCTGCAGGAAATGCCAGCCGTCGTCGCGGTACATATTGCTCCCGGCGATACCGAAAAAGGTGCGCACCGCATCCTCGGTGCGGCGGTAGAAATCGCCCGGCCGGTCCTGCCAGATATCCGCAATGCCGAGGTCGCGCAGGTCAAAAAAGGCGAGGTTCAGGCAGGCCCACAAATCCTCATCGACCACATTGCGCACCTGGCGGGCGTTTTCGCGCGCGTTGGCGAGGCTGTTGCGGACCGAATCGGGGTTGCCGGCATCGAAAGTCAGGTCGTCGGCCAGGGTGAAGGCGTCGACCAGCATGAACCCCTCGTCGCCCAGGTTCGAACTGAGTTCGCCGCCGGCCGGCACGCGCCGCAGCCCGCCGTAGAGCCGCCGCCAGCTCTTGTCGATTTCGTCGACCGGCCGGTCCTTCATGGTCTCGAACTGGTCGGCAATCAGCCGGCAAGTGTGCTGCGCCCGCTCCAGATAGCGGCCGATCCAGTACAGGCCAAGGGCGCTGCGCGACAGCATGGCGCTAGCCGGAGAGCACCCAGAGGTCCTTGCCGCCGCCGCCCTGGCTCGAATTGACGACGAGCGAGCCGGGGGTGAGCGCGACCCGGCAAAAGGCGCCGGGGACCAGGCGGGTCTCCTGCCCGCGGAGCACGAAGGGGCGCAGATCGACATGGCGCGGCGCGGCGCCGTCGTCGGTCAGGCACGGCGCGCGGGACAGGTCGAGGGTCGGCTGGGAAATGTAGTTTTCCGGAGTGGCGCGGATTTTTTCGGCGAAGGCGGTGCGCTCCTCCGCCGTCGCGTGCGGCCCGACCAGCATGCCGTAGCCGCCCGAGCCGCCGACCTCCTTGACCACCAGCTTGTCGAGATTGTCGAGGGTGTATTCCAGCTCCTCCGGGTCGCGGCACAGATGGGTCTCCACGTTGGCGAGCAGCGGCTCCTCGTTGAGGAAATAGCGGATGATGTCCGGAACGTAGGCATAGACGCTCTTGTCGTCGGCCACCCCGGTGCCGGGCGCGTTGGCGATGGTGACGTTGCCAAGCCGGTAGGCATCGAACAGGCCGGGCGTGCCGAGCACCGAATCGGGCCGGAAGGTCAGGGGATCGAGGAAATCGTCGTCGATCCGCCGGTAGATCACGTCGACGCGGCGCAGCCCGCCGGTGGTGCGCATGTAGACGAAGCCGTCGCGGACGGCAAGGTCGGCGCCCTGCACCAGCTCCACGCCCATCTCGCGGGCCAGGAACATGTGCTCGTAGAAGGCCGAGTTGTAGACGCCCGGCGTCAGCAGGACGACGGTCGGGTCGGGGCCGCCGTGGGGCGACAGTTCGGCCAGGGTCCGGCGAAGCAGGCGGCCGTAATGCTCGATCCCGCGCACCCGGTGCCGGCGGAACGCGTCGCGGAGGCTCGTCTTGACCGCCGCGCGGTTGGCCAGCATATAGGATATGCCCGACGGCACCCGCAGATTGTCTTCCAGAACCAGGAAGCCGTCATGGGTCCGCACCAGGTCGGTGCCGCACACCGAGACATAAGCGCCGTGGGGCACATCGACGCCCTGCATGGCGTCGCGGAACTGCGGGCAGCCCTGTACCAGGTCGGCCGGGATGACGCCGTCGGTGATGACCCGGCCGGGGCCGTAGATATCGGCTAGGAACAGGTTGAGCGCATCGAGACGCTGACGCAGGCCCCGTTCGACAAAATCCCAATGTTCGGCGGCGACGATCCTGGGCACGATATCGATCGGGATGATGCGCTCCTGCGCGCCTTCCTCGCCGTAGACCGAAAAGGTAATGCCTTCGTGCAGGAAGGACCGCTCCGCGCGCTCCTGCATGGTCGCGAGCGCATCGCGCGGCGTCTCGCCGAGGGCGGCCCACAATTCGCGGCAATGGGCGTGCGGCGCGCCGTCGGTGTCGAACATCTCGTCGTAGAACACCGGATCGGTCTCGTAGCCGGCGAAAAGGTTGCCTCCGTCCGGCGGCGGTGCGCCGCTCTCCGTCCGTTCGCCCGGCATCTAACCCGCCTCGCCCCCTGTCTGTCCGTTTCCCGCCACTACAACCGCTTGACAAGGGCGAAGACCGGCCCGCCCCGGGCGATCATCGCGCCGGACATCCGCTCTGGAAGGCCAGCCTTGCGCTTCGCGACATCGGCTTCGGTCATCGCCGAATCATAGGAAGCCCCGCGGCGCAGGACAACCTTTATCGGCCCGAGCACTATCGGATAAGGGCTGTCAGCGCGGGAAGTTCGGGCGGCCGGGGCCGAAAATACCGTCCGCATCGATGTGCGGTTACGCTACGCGCAATGCGACGCGGTGCATGGTGTTGTTGAGATAGCCGTTCGGGTTCCAGTCGATGGCGAAGGGCTGCATCTCACCGGCGCTGTCGGTCGCCCGCGCCCAGACCTCGAAATAGCCGACTTCGGGGAAGGACACGGTGCGGCGCCAATTCTGCCACGCGCCGGGATTGACCGGCCCGTCCAGTTCGGCCGCCATCCAGCTTTTGCCGAAATCGACCGATATGTCGACGGCGGAGACCGTCCGGTCTCCCGACCAGGCATGGCCGCGCACCTCGGCCTTCCGGGCGGCCGCGCTGCCGTCCGCCGGCGCTGTCACCAGGGATTTCACCGGCATGCGCTCGATGATCTCGAAATCCTTCGCCGGCACCTTGTCGCCCGGGGCGACGGAATAGCGCGGCACGCGGTAGGACGTACCGGTCATCTTCGGCCCGTCATGCACCCGGTCGCGAAGCCGGATGCGCGTCAACCATTTCTGCGAACACGACCCCGGCCAGCCCGGCACCACGAGGCGGAGCGGCGCGCCGTTCTGCCTGTGCAGCGGCCCGCCGTTCATCCCGAAGGCAACGAGCACGTTGTCGGTCATCGCCTTGGCGATGGGCACGCCGCGCGAGATCGGCAGCTTGCCCTCCTTGCCGGAGAGATGGGTGTCGGCGCCGTAATGCGCGGTATAGACCACGCCCGGCTTGACCCCGGCCTTCTTCAGCACATCGGCGAGGCGCACGCCTGTCCACTCCGCGCAGCCCACGGCCCCGACCGTCCATTGGCTGCCCTCCGCCGGCGGGTCGAAGAAGGCCCGGCCGTTGCCGCCGCACTCGATGGTGAGCGCCATGGTCACCACCTCGAATCCGGCCTTCAGATCCTCGATGGACAGTTCCATCGGGTTTTCCACCAGCCCGTCCACGACGACGGTCCAGCCGGCGGCATCGGCATCCTCCGGCGGCAGGCCGTTATTGCGGATGAAGTGCCGGGCGGTGGGTGTGATCGCATCGTCGAGCAGATGCGCCGGCGTCTCGGCGTTGATCGGCCGGTCGTTCAGCAGTGTCAGCCCGTCCTTGCCGACCAGCACGTCCTCGGCGGCGAAGGCGGCCGGCACCAGCCCGCGCGGCATGTTGCCATAGAAGGGAATCGTCATGCCGAGCAGGCCGCCCGCAGCCGTCAGCCCGGCGCCGGCGAAGAAGCCTCGCCGGCTCAACCCCGGCGCAGGCTCGAAAAACTGCCGGCGCGCCTCTTCCGGGTTTTCAGCAAAGTACTCGTAAAGCCCTTTCGCCTCGCGCAAATCCCTCGGCATATCGTCCTCCCTGACTGACTTCCCAGGCGTCGTCCACTTCGCGATCGTCCGTGGCGCAGTGCGCTAGTGTAAACAAACCCCGGCTAGCCTGCAGCACGGAGATAGCGGTTCATCCGCCGTTCGCCGAGGCGGAAGGCTCCGGTGACGGCTAGCGCCAGAATCAGGTACAGCAGGGCGGCGTAGAGATAGACCGTGTCGTCGTAGCCGCGCGAGAAGACGGAGCGGGTTTCGCCCATCAGGTCGTAGACCGTGATCGTGCTGACCAGCGCGCTGCCCTTGAGCAGGAGGATGACCTCGTTGCCATAGGCCGGCCAGGCGATGCGGATCGCGCGCGGCAGGACGATCCGGCGATAGACCGCCGCCCTCGACATGCCGCAGGCTTCGGCTGCCTCGACCTCGCCTTTTGGCACACCGGCGATCCCGCCGCGCAGGATTTCCGCAACATAGGCCGCCGTGTTCAGGGTCAGGCCGAGCAGCCCGCAATATTCGGCGTCGCCGAGCACGATCCAGAGCGGGCTCTCCCGCACCGCCTCGAACTGGGCGAGGCCGTAGTAGAGCAGGGCCAGCTGGACGATCAGCGGCGTGCCGCGGAAGAAATAGATGTAGAGATAGGCCGGAACGGAAACCCAGCGCCGGTCCGACCGCCTCGCCAGCGCCAGCGGGACCGCGAGAACCAGCCCGATCACGGAGGCCAGCGCGACCAACCTGACCGTGATGACCGCGCCGTCGATCAGCCGGTCGCCGTATGTGATCCACAGGTCGAGCATCGGCGTCAGGCCCCCCGCCGCAGGAGCCGGCGCGGCGCGGCTTCGCCGGCTATCCCGCGATTGGCATGCCGTTCCAGCCGGGCGCGGAAAACGTCGGAGACGATCGTGAGCAGCAGGTAGAGCACGGTCGCCGCCAGATAGAACACGAACGGGCGCTGGGTCGCCTCCGCCGCCACGCTGGCCTCGCGCATCAGTTCGTCGAGCGCGATGACGCTGACCAGCGACGTATCCTTGAGCAGGACCATCCAGAGGTTGCCGAGCCCGGGAACGGCGAAGCGCAGCATCTGGGGAAAGCGGACGCGCAGGAAGACCTGGCGGCGCGTCATGCCGATCGCGAGCGCGGCCTCGATCTGGCCCTTCGGCACGGCGATGAAGGCGCCGCGGAAAACCTCGGACGCGAAGGCGCCGAAGATCAGGCCGAGGGCGAGCGACCCGGCGAGCCGCTTGTTGAAGTCGAATCCGACGTCATGGCCGAAGAGCCCGAGCAGCGCCTCGATGGCCGCGCCGCCGCTGTAATAGACCAGCAGGATGATCAGCAGTTCCGGGATGCCGCGGACGAGCAGGCTGTATGCCTCGGCGATGCCGCGCAGCGCCACCGAGCGCGAGAGCTTGGCGGCGGCGGCGGTCAGGCCGAGGCCGAGGCCGATCGCCAGGGAATAAAGCGCGATCTCCAGCGTGACCAAGGCGCCGACGACCAGTTCGTCGCCGAAACCCGTGTCCCCGAACCGGAGGATTTCGGGGATCATCCCGCCGCTGCGGGCCCGGAAGTCCGGACGCGAGAGAAAAGGCCCCCGCCCGGCGGGAGGGGCTTTCTATGGTCCGTCTTGGAGGCCTGCATCTAGTAGATGTCGAACGGAAAATATTTCGCGTTGATCTTCGCGTAGGTGCCGTTCTTGCGCAGCGCCAGGATGGCGGCATTCACCTTCTCGAGCAGCGCGGTATCGTCCCTGCGGGCCGCGATGCCGATCTTGTCGTCGTTGCTGATCTGGCCGCCGACCATCTCGAAACCCTTGTTCTTCCGGACCCAATCGTAGGACGGCAGGAGGTCCGACAGGATGGCGTCGACCCGGCCGGCCTTCAGGTCGAGCCATGCGGCGGTCTGCTTGTCGTAGACCTTGATCCTGGCGACCTTGCGGTAATTGTCTTCGAGATATTGCGAACTGACCGTCGCGCGCTGGGCGCCCAGGGTCTTGCCCTTGATGCCGCCGGCCGTCGGCTCGAAGCCGCTGCCCTTTTTCGCGACGAACTGGAGATAGTTCGAATAGTAGGGCGTCGAGAAGGCGACCTTCTTCTTGCGCTCCTCGGTGATCGACATGCTGGCGACGATCAGGTCGTATTTCTTCGCCAGCAGGCCGGGAATAATGCCGTCCCAGTCCTGCGCGACCAGGGTGCATTTCGCTTTCATCTGCGCGCAGATGGCCCTGGCGAGATCGACGTCGAAGCCGACCAGTTCGCCCTTGGCGTTTTTGCTGTTGAAGGGCGGGTAGGCGCCTTCTGTGGCGATCCGAAGGTCGCGGGCGGCAACGGGCGCCGAGAGCATGGCCGCGCAGACCATTGCGGCCGCGGCGAGCAGAGCGATTTTGCGGATCATTGCGATGGATCTCCCTGACCAGTTCAATTTTCGCCGGCCGTCCCCTCGGCGGACGACGCGCTTCCCCATACGGCTTCCGCAACCCGGCCGGGGGCGACTGCGGCATTCCAGCCTAACATCGGCCGCTAAATTTCGCTAAACAGAAACTGCTGCAACCGCGCCGATTTGGGCGCGCCGAACAGTTCGGCCGGCGGGCCTTCCTCTTCGATCCTGCCCCCATGCAGGAAAATCGTGCGGTCGGATGCTTCCCGGGCGAATCCCATCTCGTGGGTCACGACGATCATGGTCCGGCCTTCCCGGGCAAGGTCCCGCATCACGCGCAGCACCTCGCCGACCAGTTCCGGGTCGAGCGACGAGGTCGGCTCGTCGAACAGCAGCACCTTGGGCTGCATGGCCAGCGCCCGGGCGATCGCGACGCGCTGCTGCTGGCCGCCGGAAAGTTGCGCGGGATAGCTGTCGTACTTGTCTTCCAGGCCAACCTTTTCCAGCAGCGCCATGGCTTCCTCGCGTGCGGCGGCCTTGCTGCGTTTCAACACCCGGACCGGCCCTTCGGCAATGTTCTGCACCACCGTCATATGGGCCCAGAGATTGAAGCTCTGGAACACCATGCCGAGTTTGGAGCGGAGCCGGACGATCCGTCTCCGGTCGACGCCGGTGGGCCGGCCGGCGCGGTCGGTGCGGACCAGGAGTTCTTCCCCATCGAGAACGATCCGGCCGCGGTCCGGAATTTCCAGAAGGTTGAGGCAACGGAGCAAGGTGCTCTTGCCCGATCCGGAACTGCCGATGACCGCGATGACCTCGCCGGCCGCCGCGGACAGCGTCACACCCCTCAGGACCGCGACGTCGCCGAAGCGCTTGTGAATGTCCTCGGCGATCAGGGCCGGTGCGGTGCTAATATTGAACTCCCAGGGTGAGGGCTCCATCAACGATCAGGTTGGCGCCTGAAATAAAGCTTGCCGCGGGACTGGCAAGATATACCGCCGCGCTCGCAACTTCATCCGGCCGTCCCATTCTGCCCATTGGATTGTTCGCGACCGCCGATGCAAAAAATTCCGGATTGTCACGCTCGGTGCGGCCCCAGACGCCATCCTCGAAGTAGATGTTTCCCGGCGAAACCGCGTTGACGCGAATGCCGTCCACCGCCAGCGAACGCGCAAGACCTTTGGAATAATTCAGAATTGCGGCTTTCATTGCACCGTACGGCTTGGCTCCCCCGGGCGTATGAAGCGCTGCAATCGACGAAATGAATACGATTGCCCCAGCTTCCGATTTTTTCAGAAACGGTATGGCCGCTTCAGCCCCAAAATATGAGGATTGCATGTCCACTTCGAAGCTGTGGCGCCAGGCACCTTCGTCCGCGTCGAGATTCATCGCGCTCGCATTGGCGATAAATATATCGAGACCCCCAAACGAGTCGGCGGTTCTTTCAATCCACGCTGATTGCGCCCCGCGGTCAACAGCGTCGAGAGCTTCACCCCTCACCTTTGTCGGCGCCTCCGCCAGCTCTGCAACGGTACTCTCGACGGAAGACCCGGTTCGGGCGCAAATGGACACATTGCAGCCTTCGGATACCAATAGCCCTGCGATCGCCCGTCCGATGCCGCGTGTCGCACCGACGACCGCGGCATTCTTTCCGTTTAGCTTCAGGTCCATAAATTCAACGCCCGTGTTTCCCTGAACAATTTATCTTGAATTTGTCCCGCTGCCCTACTTTGCGGCGGTGCGTCGCCGTCTCGGTAACGTAGATGGGGCTCACCGCATGGGAGATTTCGGGGTCGCGCGCGCGCGATGGACCACGATCTCCTCCACATCAATCAGGCTGCGAACAACGGGCTTAATTTCGGATTGCCATTCTTCGGATTCATACACCGCCTCGTACTGCTCCTCACGAACGTCATCGTCGTCGAACCGGCGTATCCAGATGAATAAATTTTCATCGTCGTCACTTTCGAACATGGCGTTGACGTCCATGCCTTTCGAGATCATGAAAGGCACGATGCGGTCCTCCATGAAGCCGATCCACTCTGCCATTCTGCCGTCTTTGACGTTGTAGTGGCGAATTTCGAATATGGACATCAGGGCCTCCTGTTGGTCGCTACAACCCGGTTGAGGGCAGTGCGCCGCGATCGAATCATCGTGGCACGAGGCTCTACCTCGCGCCGTCTTCAGCTACACTTACAAAAATGTGTGTACTTGTATTTTTCAACATGTAAATGCAATCTCACCGAAATATCAAACGAGAAATAGGTGAAATATGACGGCCAATTTGTCGCCTGACGTTTCCCAATGCCTGGAGTTGCTCCAGACGATGCAGGTCATCCGGTATGCCGAAGAGCAACTGGCCGCCGATTTCGCCGCAGGCAAGACCCCGGGTGGCGTACATCTTTCGATCGGACAAGAGGCAGTCGCCGCCGGGATTTGCGCCCACCTCTCGGAGAACGACCAACTGGCGAGCAATCATCGAGGGCATGGCCATTTTATTGCCAAGGGCGGGGATCCCAAGCAGCTCTTTGCGGAAATATATGGGATGTCCGAGGGTATCTGCGGCGGCATGGGCGGTTCCATGCATGTTGCCGACTATTCGAAAGGCATAATTGGCGCCAATGGAATCGTAGGAGCCGGGCTTCCAATTTCGACCGGAGCGGCGCTTGCCGATCTTCTGGACGACGACGGCAGTATGACCGTCGTGATTTTTGGAGACGGCGCGTCGAACCAGGGCGTATTGCAGGAGTCCCTGAACTTTGCCGCTCTCTGGAATTTGCCGCTGCTATATGCCTGTGAACACAACGGATTTTGCCAATTCTCTCCTGCCGAGACCGTGACCGCCGGGACCATCAGTGACCGGGCAAAACCTTTCGGAATCCCGGTTGAGGTCGTGGACGGGAACGATGTCAGGGCGGTCTGGCAAGCCATGGCCTGGGCGACAGACCATATCCGCTCCGGCAAGGGCCCGGCGTTCATCGAGGCGAAAACCTACCGAATAAACAATCACTTTGAACGGGAGCATTTGGTCGTCCAAACGCCCTATCGGACCGAGGAAGAAATCGAAACGATGCGGCGTGAACGTGACCCGATCAAATTGCTGCAGAAATGGTTGAAGGAAGAAAATCTGGTTGATGACGAAAAGCTCGGCGCCATCGACGAGAAAGCTTCTTCCATCGTCGAGGAAGCTGTTGCGTTTGGAGAGGCCGGGACGCCTCCACCCGAAGATATTGGTGAGAGTTACATGTTTGCCGGGACACACAGCTGATGGCACGTACTCGATTTATTCAGGCGATCAACGATGCCCTTCGCGAGGAAATGGAGCGGGATGAGAAAGTCATTCTCTTTGGCGAAGATGTCGAGGCGAGCATCTTCGGAGACACCCGCGGACTAATCGATATTTTCGGTTCCCGCCGGGTTCGAAACACACCTATTTCGGAGAACACCCTTACAGGAATGACCGTGGGGACCGCTGCAAGCGGCTATCGGGTGGTTCTCCATCTGATGTTCGCAAATTTTGTCTATACCGGCATGGACGGCATCGCCAATCAGATGGCCCGGGCCCGGCTGATGTCGGGGGGGCAGATCGACTTGCCCATTACGATTATCGCCAGCTATGGCGGCGGCAGAGCGAACGCGGCGCAGCACTCGGACACGCCGTTTTCGGCCGTCATGAATGTCGGCGGCGTGCACGTCGTGGCGCCCTCGAATCCAGCTGACGCCAAGGGCCTTCTGAAATCGGCCATTCGCAGCAATGATCCGGTAATTTTCTTCGAACCGGGCGGCCGCGGCGGCGAACAGGGTGAGGTTCCGGATGAGGAATACCTCACGCCCATTGGAAAAGCGGCCGTGGTACGCGAAGGAACCGATCTAACCTTGATCGGAATGGGCTCGACCATGCGCATGACGTTGGAGGCCGCGGACAAACTTGCGGAGAGCGGAATTGAGTGTGAGGTCGTGGACGTTCGAACCATGGCGCCACTCGACGAAGATACCTTGTGCAAGGCCGCCGAACGAACAGGCCGTGTCGTCATCGTGGATGAGTCCCGGGACCGGTGTAGCGCCGCCAGTCAAATCTCGGCGATACTGGCGGACAAGTCGTTTGAACATCTGAAGGCGCCGATCAAACGGGTAACAACCCCCAACGTTTCATTCCCCTATGCGCCGGCAAGTGAGAAATATCTTCTTCCGAACACCGACAAGATTTTGGCCGCGGCGGCGGAAATCGCAAAGAACCAGGAGAAACCGATTTGAAGGTAACGCTGAAACTTACCCGTGTCGGCATGACGATGGAGGAAGCAACCATCGTCCGATGGGCTAAACAGCCGGGGGATACCTTTGCCGAAGGCGAGGTTCTCTATGAAATCGAGACGGAAAAAGTAACCCAAGAGGTTGAAGCACCCGGAACGGGCACCCTGGTGGAAATATTGGCCCCCGAGGGGTCGGATATCGCCGTTGGAGACAACGTCTGTGTGGTTGACACGGATTCTCCACGGTAACCCTCAGCCGGTGAGGTAGCCGACGATGCAACTCTCTTCGCAAGCCGAGGCCATGCTGGCCGGCGAGATGGGCCCTGCGCGAAAATGGGCCGTGGAACACCAGCTGCAAATTGGACGAATGTTCGATGCGCTAGACATGGTGAAGGTGAGCCAAGCACACATGATGGCGGATCCGGAATCCACCGGTGAAGCCGGTGTGAAATTGGTCGAGAGCTTTGCGGCACGACCCGAGGAAGAAAGGCGGGTCGTCATACCGACGATCACCGATCCCCGCGGTGTCGATTTGAACTACTACGGCCCGTTGGGGCAGACCGAGGAGATGGCGAACCTGGAGCGGCGATTTATCGCCGCCTGCCAAAGCCTTGGTATTGCGATGACCAACACTTGCATCAACTACCAAACGGTCATGCCGCCCGTCCGAGGGGACCACGTTGCCTATGGCGACACGGGCGTGGTGATTTATTCCAACAGTATTTGCGGCGCCAGGTCCAACTTCGAAGGCGGCCCATCGGCGTTGGCGGCCGGGCTGACCGGCTATACGCCCAGATACGGACTGCATCTTGATGAGAACAGGCGCGCCACCCGCCGGTTCGTCGTCAAGTCGCCGCCCCGGGAACTGACGGATTGGGGTGTTTTGGGAGCGGTTATCGGCAGGCGATCAGGTTCCTATTGGGAGGTACCTGTAATCGAGGGCATCGAAAATGTACCGACCTCCGACGAAGCCAAGCATCTGGGCGCGGCGATGGCGAGCTACGGTTCGACCCCCCTATTTCACATTGTCGGCATCACGCCGGAATGCGATGCGCTGGATGACGTGGGCGGCTCGAAGCTTCCCGCGGAGGAAGTTACCGCCGATGACCTCAGCGAATTTCGCGGCTCGTTCGGGGCTCGTGGCGAGAAAGTCGATGTCGTCGTGTTCGCGGCGCCGCAGCTTTCATTGGTCGAAATGAAACAAGTTGCCGATCTATGCCGCGGCCGGACCTGCCATGCCGATACCGCGCTCCTGGTTTGTACGCCATCCAGCGTGTACACCGATGCCGAGGCGGCCGGATATATCGGCAAAATCGAGGCGTTTGGGGGGCGTGTGCTGCAGGGAACGTGCTTCTATCAGCAGTATGCTCGTGAGATCGCAGAAGCGAACGGCTGGGAGCGGCTACTCTCGAACTCGACCAAAATCGTGAACATCCTTGGGGGATACGGCTATAAGCCTGCCCTGGCCTCGATGGAGGCATGCGTCGATTCCGCTGTCGCGGGGGAGATCGTCTGATGCCGGTGACGCTCACCTGCCACGTCGGCATAGGCCCCCGCGCCGAGGGGGAAGCGCTGGTTGCGGATGACAACTTTTCGGCACGATACGATCTGGATCGCATCAAAGGAGTGTTTTCCCGCCCTGATCACGCCTTGGCCGGCCAGAGCTATGTCGACAAGATATTGGTGATGAATACCGCCAAGGGCGGTGTGGCAACCGCCTGGATGCTCTATGAAATGGTTTCAAGAGGGGTAGCGCCGAGGGCACTGTTGCTAAACACCGCAAATACCATTCTGGCGCAGGGGGCGGCGTTGGCCGACATACCCCTATGCGATCGCTTCGATGCCGGCGATGTCACCAAGCAGATCAAGAGCGGAGACATGCTTGCCGTAGATCCAGGCTTGGGACAGGTCACGATACTTGACGGATAGGTCTTCGCCAGGTGTCTGGCTTTCCTGGCCGGGGATTGGCTGAACTATCGGCCTCCGCTACGCCGCAACATCCGAATTTTCGTCATCGGATTCCGCCGCTAGTTTGCGAGCCTTGAATTCACTGCCCCATGCCTGCATCGACTCGATGATGGGCTGAAGAGACATACCGAATTCGGTGATTTCGTACTCCACGCGTGGAGGTACTTGCGGGTATTCGTGCCGTGTTATCACACCGTCCGCCTCCAGTTCCCGCAGCTGTAGAATTATCATGCGCTCCGTGGCGTTCGGAGCGAGCCTGCACAATTCCCCGAACCGCTTACGTCCACCAATCAGACGGCAAACCAAAACCGGTTTCCAACGCCCGCCAATTACGCTGAGCGTGGCTTCAACATCGCATCCGGTTTTCCAATTGTATTTCCGTACCATTTTCGCTCCCCGGTGTATCTCGTCGCTGTGTACTTACAAAAATGTAAGTACTTGTCAATTTATTTGTACCAACACATTCTGATGCGAAAAGCTAACCATAGCAGGGACGAATATGAAAGCCTTAGGCTACTCAGAGCAGGGGCCGGTCTCCGTCGAAGGAGCGGTCGTAGAATTTGAAGCCGTTGATCCGGTGCCGGGACCAAACGACCTTCTCGTCGAAGTCAGGGGCGTCTCGATCAACCCCGTAGATTTCAAGGTTCGCGCAAACAGGCCCCCGCCCGAAGACGGTCCCCGAATCCTCGGTTTTGACGCCGCCGGCGTGGTCAAGGAAATTGGGTCGGATGCCTCCAGGTTCAAACCGGGTGACGAGGTCATGTATGCCGGTGAGTTTACGCGGCCCGGCTCCAACGCCGAACTTCAGGCGGTCGACGAGCGGCTGGTCGGCCGAAAACCCTCCTCCCTGAATTTTGTGGAGGCCGCCGCGTTGCCGCTTACGAGCATCACCGCCTGGGAGCTTCTATTTGACAGCCTAAACATCGAAGAAGGCGGTGGCGAGAACGAAGCCCTTCTCATCATCGGCGGGGCCGGGGGAGTTGGATCGCTCCTTATTCAATTGGCCAAAAAGCTGACCAGGCTGACAGTCGTCGCAACGGCATCCCGTCCCGAGACCCGGGACTGGGTGAAAAAGATGGGGGCCGACCATGTGGCCAACCACAAGATGCCGCTGGATGAGGAAATGGCGGCTTTGGGTATTTCACCCCGATATGTGGCCGCCCTGACAAATACCGACGATCACTTCTCATCCATAATCGAGATGATCAAGCCGAGGGGTCACATCGCCATGATCGACGACCCCCAAAACATAGATATCGGCGCCATCAAGCTGAAGGCTCTGTCGTTCAGTTGGGAGTTCATGTTTGCCCGATCGATGTTCAAGGCCGAGGACATGGTCGCCCAGCACGACTTGCTTAATCGTGTCGCGGATCTCGTGGACCAGGGCGACCTCGTTTCAACGGTCAACAAGGATTGCGGGCCCTTGAGCGTCGACAGTTTACGCGCCGCTTTGGAACATCAGTCGAGTGGAGCCGCTATCGGGAAGACGGTTCTGGGGGGACTGAACGGCAGATAGCCGTTACGTCCGCCGGATCGAGGATCCGCGGCGAGTGCGGTTGTGCGGACTAAATGCGTGCCTAAAAGCCATGAACACGACAAGGAGGATACGACGATGAAGCTGTTTAAATTACTCAAGACCGTCGGGCTTGCTGCGGCAATCTCGGCGCTGACCGTTCCGATGGCCTCGGCCCAAATGGAAATGAAAGTCGGTAGTTTCGAACCGGAGGGCCACTACCTTGTACAGCATGTCTATATCCCGTACCTCAATGAGATTGAGAAACGGACCAAGGGAGCGCTGAAATTCAAGTGGTTCCACCATGGCACCTTGGTCAAGGCGCCGCAGACCGTGGACGGCCTCAAATCCGGGCTGGTCGACCTGGTTGTCACAACCGGGATCTTTACCCAGGAGAGCAAGTTTCCCGCGACCCACGTCATGACCCTGCCGTTCCAATTCGACAGCACTCTTGAAGCGAACCACGTGTTCCAGAAGGCCTATCACAATATTCCTGAAATCAAGGCCGAGTTTAAGGGTTTGGTCGAGCTCGGTTTCCACGTGTCGGATTTCTTCAATCTTCACATTCACAAGGATGTTGCGCCGGTCAAAACGCTAAAGGATTTGCAGGGCTTGGAGATCGGCTCGTTCTCGAAATCCGGGATCACCTACAGCAAGATGCTCGGTGCGACGCCCCGAAATCTGAAACTCGCGGATGTCTATGTCGCGTTGCAGCGCAAAGCCATCGACGGGATCTGGTTCCCCACGGCGCCAATCATCAAGTGGAAGATGACCGATCATACCAGCAACCACTCCCTGGTTGGCGGCCCATTCATCATGATTCCCATGACCATGTCTCAGCAGGCCTGGGACAAGCTGACGGCGGAACAGAAGAAAATTTTCCGGTCGATGGAAAACGAGCTGACCAATTTCACAGGCGCGATCGTCGACAATCGCCGAGGCTCTTCCGTGAGCAAAATGAAAAAACGCGGCGACAACATCATTGTCCTTCCGCCGGAAGAGAAGGCGAAATGGGTTGCGGCAACGAAACCGGCCTATGACGCCTGGCGCAAAACCATGTCGGACAAAGGCGTCAACGGTGAAGCAATTCTGGCGAAGGTTCGGGAATACACCGGGGAGTTCAAAGGCATGAAACACACTTCCGCGGATTGGTGGGGCAATAACTGGCAGGAATAGTTCCTGCGAATGTTTGAGCGGCAACCTGCCGCCGATGCAAGAAAGAGCGGGCCGCAACTTTCGGCGCCTGTGCAATGAAATTGCTCCGGTGCCCGGATGTCGTGGCCCGTTTCGCCGATATACCCGATTTTGCAGGTAGCCCTACGGCGAGGGCAAGGGCAGACCGATGGGCCGCAAGGCCAATGATTGACGGAACCGGAGACGGAAGAGAGGCTTGATGGCAAATCAGGACCCAGCAGCCGGCGACCCGTCGGATATCCGTGACGCCGCGTCCGATAATTCTCTTCCGCCGGAACACCCGCGTGATGTCTTTGCCCGGATAGCCGTTGCGGCTCATCGGCTGCTCGACCCGATCTGCCGCAATCTCTGCTATGTGTCCGCAATCGTGACGTTGGTCATGGCCACCTGCATGGTGGTTGATCTCGTCAGCCGGTTGGTATTTCGAATCCCGCTCACAGGCATGATCGAACTGCAGACCTTCATGCTGGTCTTCGTAGCGTTTTCCAGCGTCGCCTACACGATGCTGAAAAACCAGCATGTGGCCGTCGATCTCATAACTTCCAAGCTGTCGGACCAAACGAACAGTTTTCTGCAGAGCATTTTCTCGGTGTGGGGCGCATTTATTTTTGGAGTCATGGGCGTGTTCAGCGCCGTGCGCGCCGTCGATGCCTTCGTGGAGGACGAGATTGCCGACATCACGCGCATCCCGTTTTGGCTGATTTATTCAGCAGTTTCTCTTGGAACCGTCCTACTTTCGTTGGCGCTGCTCGCGGCTCTGTTCACGCATCTTTCCGGCTTATACCGGCACTACGGAGACCGCTCGCGATTTTGGTTTGTCTTTGCGGCGGTTGTGATCATCTCGGTAGCCGGAATTTTTTCCGCCGACCTCATGAAGGCGCTGTTCGGGAATATCACGCCCGCAGTCGTTGGTGGAATTTACACGCTGCTGATGATGGTCATATTGCTTTTGGGCTTTCCGGTGGCTTTCTCGATGGCCTTTACCGGACTTACCGGCCTGATGTTTCTCACCAGTACCGACGTCGCGTTCAACGTTGCAAAGACGAATACCTACGACGCTGTCGCACAGTACTTTTTCCTGGTTATTCCCTTCTTCCTGTTGATGGGATTTCTTGTTCTCCACGCCGGCATCGGCTCGAAACTCTACAATGCCGGCATTAAGATTTTTGGCCGCCTGCCGGGCGGCCTTGCAATCGGAACCGTGGCCGGGTGCGGCGGGTTCGCCGCCATTTGCGGCGAGAGCGTCGCCTCGGCGGCCACCATGGGTTCGGTCTCCATTCCGGAGATGAAGAAATACAACTACGATGATTCACTGGCTACAGGCTCCGTTGCGGCCGGCGGAACGCTGGGAATACTGATTCCCCCCAGTATCGGATTTGTCGTCTACGGCATCATAACCGAACAGTCGATCGGCAAAATGTTCATGGCGGGCATCATCCCGGGCATCATCTTGGTGACCGGATTCGCCCTGGCTGTGTATGTCCAATGTCTGATCAATCCCAACCTCGGACCAAAGGCACCGAGGGCTACCCGGGCGGAAATACTTTGGGCCGTATTCGATGTCTGGCCCGTGATGATCCTATTCGCGGTGGTAATCGGGGGTATCTATTCAGGTATCCTCACGCCTACCGAGGCCGGCGGGATAGGCGCCAGCGGCGCGCTTCTGATCGCGCTTTTTGCACCGGGGTTCAACCGGCACAAATTGTTCACCGCCCTTCTCGAGGCAACGCAGACCAGCGCCATGATCTTCACCATCCTGATTGGCGTCGGATTGCTCGGATATTTCGTGACGCTTACCGACCTTCCCGCGTCATTTGCGAATTTCCTGAAGGGTCTCGAGGTTTCACGTTATGTGATCTACGTGCTCATTCTCCTTCTCTATCTCGTGTTGGGAATGGTCATGAACATCATCCCGATGATGATGCTTACCCTCCCCATCCTGTTTCCGACGGTCGTTGGCCTCGGATTCGATCCGATCTGGTTTGGCGTCATCATGGTGATAATGATGGAGATGGGTCAGATCACACCGCCCATAGGCATAAACGTCTTCGTCATCCATGGTGTGGCGCGCAAATATCATGTTTCGATGGCGACCATTTATCGCGGAATCATTCCCTTCGTCGTCGTCGAAATATTGGTCATCCTGTTGCTTACGATTTTTCCGGATATAGCCCTTTGGCTGCCTAACTCGATGGATGTCCTGGCGCCACTCGAGTGAGCCGGATGCCGGCAAGCTGAATCCTGGTGGCGCCGGCCGCTTCCCGACTCGGGCCCATTTGCCACCGGATATAACCAAAGCGATCCTCGACGGCCGCACGGATAACGTCCCGCACTTCCCGTACCCTTCCGGCACCTCAAGTCGTCACCAGCCCTATGAAATTGTCGATCAAGAGACGCCCCGCATTAAACGAACTCGTTCGCGGGACGAAATCATCGGCCGAAGCGCCACAGGCAGCGAACGACTCGGCGTTTTGATCAAACCAACTCATGGCCTGATCCCTGCCGTACTCGGGATGAGGCTGCACACCCCACACCGGGCCGTTTCGCCAGCGCCAAATCTGGTTGGCGCAATTCCCGTTGGCAGCCAGCACCTCGATGTCCGGATGATCGGCGCCGACGTCGTCTCCGTGCCAGTGGAGTATCTCAAACGCCTCCGGAAGTCCGTCGAGCAGGGGATCGTCAGCCGGGGATTTTCGTGACAGTTCGAGGGGACCGTAGCCCATCTCCCTCTTCTCCCGCCGGGTGACCAGACCGCCGCCGAAAAGGGCCGCGGCGAGGACCTGACTGCCGAAGCACAGTCCCAACGTAGGCACCTTTGCGGAAGCAAGACCAACGAGAAGGTCCTTGAGAGGGGCGATCCATTCCTCGTCGTCGCAGGCGCCGTTGAAACTCGGGCTGACATATGCACCGCAAAATTCGTGATCCGACGGAAACCGGCCCTCGTTCGTCCGATGCCGCTCGACCGCCAGGTCGGAAGCTTCAAGCGCCTCATCCACATACCCCGGGGTCTGGGCTTCCGCCCAGTTGTCAAGGTACAGAAATCGATCTTTAGCCCGCATTTCTCACCAGGGTCATGGTCTGCGCGGCTCTGTCGGGTCGACAGAGCAGGAGAGGCGCGCCGCGCGATGCGGTGACATCGGGCAAGCGCCTCGACACACGCTGTCGGCCCGAGAGCGCCGCCCTTCGGGTCGCGCCCCGGCGCCCGCCCGCGTCGTCGCGGCCCTCAACCGTAGGTGCCGCTACGCTTTTCGGGCCGCTCCTGGCGGCTCGACCGCCTGGACGCGACGCAGGCCGTAACCCTGGTGAGAAATGCGGGCTAACCGATCGTCTCGGAGACATCCACCTCGATCCCGTAGTCGCGTTTGGCATCTTCGGCCGTGATGAGCCCATCCAGAACGTCGTCGACGATGGCCTGCCGGTCCCGGTCCCGGGGATCGCCGTAACCGCCGCCTCCCGGAAGCTCCAATATCAGCCGGTCTCCATAGGGTACGGACTGGCGCCCCTTACTCTCGAGCTCCGGGCCGGACTTGAGCCGAACCTCGCCTTTGGCGCCGTCCATACCGCCAAATCTCCCGCGCGGGGCATTCCATGTTCTGTCGAACATGGCGGCGACGCTGAACGGTGTCCCGGCCTCTCCCCCGATTTCGATGGTTTGACCAAGTCCGCCGCGAAACTTGCCGGCGCCCCCTGATCGCTCCCGCAGTTCCTTGCGCCAGATTACCAGCGGGAAACAGGTCTCGACGGCCTCCACGGGAGGGGTGCGGACACCGCTTGGAAAAGCTGTCGTGGAAAGCCCATCCATCGTCGGGCGCCCGCCCGTTCCGCCCGTGTTGAACATAATGACGTCATAATCCTCGGACAGCTCATCGGCCGACGCGATGACCTCCGGCGCGACGCCTGTCGGCCCGCCTCTCAACATGGGATTCCACATGGCCCCGGCGCCCTCCGCCGGAACCTGATCCGGAATGACGGGCGCCAGGCAGCCGAAAACGACATCCGGCAGCATCTGGCCGATGACATGCCGCGCGGATACGGGCATGGGCCGAACGGCGTTCAGAATGCCGCTTTCCGGTGCGGATACGGTGATGGGCTCGATCGATCCCGCATTGCACGGGATGTTCGGGCCGATGATGCAGTTCACGCCGAAGGTCGTGTAGGCGAGCGTAAAATTGTGAACCAGGTTGATGCCGTAGGTGCTGGCCGGAGACGAGCCCTCATAGTTGATATGGATGTGTTCATCGGCGATGGTCAGCTTGGCTTGAATCCTGATGGGCTCATCGAAGCCGTCCAGCTCGACCGAGTACGGATAATCGCCGTTGGGCAGTTTCTTGATCGCGTTGACGATGCTCTTGCGGGATTGGTCGATTATGTAATCGCCGACCTCCTCGATGTCGTCGATTTCAAACTCTTCCAGCATGCCGACGAGCCGCCTGGCGCCCTCGTCATTGCACGCCATCATGGCGTAAAAGTCGCCTTCCATGTCGGTGGGATTTCTGACATTGGTCCTGAGCAACCCCATTAAATCCTCGTTCACCACGCCTTCCCGGGCCAGGTGCATGATCGGAATGTTGACGCCTTCTTCGAAACATTGCCGGGCATCGGGCCCAAATCCCAAACCACCCATATCCACGATGTGACATGTATTGGCCAAAAGACCGACCGCGCGGCCCTTGTGGAATGCAGGTGTCACGACGGTGACGTCGTGGTAGTGCCCGACGGACAACCATGGATCGTTGGTCACGAACACATCGCCCGGCTTCATACCGTCGATCGGAAACTTCGCCAGGAAATGTTCGACACAGATCGCCATGGAGTTGACATGGCCCGGCGTTCCGGTAACCGCTTGCGCCACCATCTGTCCCCGCCGGTTGAATACGCCGGCGGACAGATCACCGCATTCCCGAACCGACTGGCTGAATGCCGTATGAATGACCACTTGCGCCTGCTCCTCAATCGCGGAGATCAGGCGGTTCCAGATTAGCTGATAGCGAATTTCGTCGAACTGACCCATCTTTGGTCTCCCCTACCGAGCCTGGCGTGACAGCTCAATGGCGCCATTGGATACGATTTTGGCGCTGAAGCCCGATCCCACCAACGTCGAGGTTTCGTCTTCCACGATTATAGCAGGACCCATCACCTCGGTGTCCGACGGCAACTCGTCTCGAACGTAGACCGCATGGTCGATCAATCCGAGGGTCGCGGGATCGAATGCCTTGCGGCATTCCGACTTGGGACCGGAGGTGGAGGAAAAGGTGCCGGTGGTGACATTGTCGGGCCGGGATGCCGTGCTCGCCGTGACCGACCAGGCCACAACCTCGGCATCGACGATACCCTTCATGTTTCGCCCGAACACTTCCGAATAGCGTTCGTCGAACAGATCCTTGAGCGTATTGCCGGCGTCCTTGTCAAAGACGCCGTCCGGCACATCAACGACAATTTCATGGCCCTGACCGCAATAGCGCATGTAAGCCTGCCGGCGCACGTCGAGGCCGCTTGCCGAGCCGCCGCCCAGTCTTACATAACCTTCCGCTTCGTCCTGCATCTCCTTCAACGCATCGTTGACCCGCCCGACTTCGAAGGACTCCATTTGCTGGTAGAAGGTTCTGACCACCTCGTAGGACACCGGCGCCCTCAAAAATCCGACGGCGGATCCCACACCGGCATTTCTGGGAATCAGAATTTTGGAGATTCCCAGTTTCTCCGCCAGCCGGCAGGCATGGAGGGGCGCGCCGCCGCCAAACGCGATCAAGGTTCGGTCATCTACATTCTTCCCGCTCTCAATCGAATGTACCCGGGCGGCGCTGGCCATGTTCTCGCAAACCGTCTCCGTGACCCCGAACGCAGCATTGGTCGGAGGCACGTTCATCGGTGTCCCGATGGTTTTTTCGATGGCCGACACCGCGGCCTGCCTATCCAGTTTCAATTTGCCGCCGGCGAAATTGTCGGGGTCGATTGCCCCCAGCAGCAAATTTGCATCCGTTATCGTCGGTTCGCTCGCGCCCCGGCCATAACAGGCCGGTCCGGGACTCGACCCCGCGCTCTGAGGCCCGACACTGATGCGGCCGAGCTCGTCCATCCAGGCAATCGACCCGCCGCCGGCGCCGATCTCCACCATCTCGATTACGGGAATTCGAAGCGGGATTCCGCTGTCCTTGCGAAACCGATAGACCCGAGCAACCTCGAACCTGCGGCTGGACTGGGCACGGCCATTATCGACGAGACAAATTTTCGCCGTGGTGCCGCCCATGTCGAACGACATGACCTTGTCCATGTTGTTGGACTTGGCAATCTCGCTAGCGAAAATCGCGCCGCCGGCCGGCCCCGATTCGACCAGCCGGACCGGGAATTTCTTGGCCGTTTCCACGGTGGTCAGGCCGCCGCTCGACAACATCAGCAACAAGGGGCAATCGTAACCGGCCTCCTTGAGCCTGCTTTCGAATTTCTCGAGGTAGCGGGCCATCCCCGGCTGGACATATGCATTCGCGCACGTCGTCGAGAACCGTTCAAACTCCCTGAATTCCGGAGATACCTCGGATGAGATCGAGATCGACCAATCCGGGCGCCGAGACCGGATATAGTCTCGAACCATGATCTCGTGAACGGGATTGACGTAGGCATGGACGAACCCGACCGCGACGGACTCCGTGTTTGCCGCATCCAACGCCGAAAGCATCGTCTCCAGGCTGTCTCCGGTGAGGGGCACCAATACTTCCCCCCGGGCATTCAAGCGCTCGGGCACCGTAAACCGCCGCCTGCGCGGCACCAGCGGTTCGGGCTTGATGATGTTGATGTCGTATTGTTCCGGCCGGCCTTCGGTGCCCATTTCTATGGTGTCGCGAAAGCCATCCGTGGTGACCAGCGACGTCGCCGCACCTTTTCGTTCGATGATCGCATTCGTAGCCAGCGTCGTGCCGTGAATAATTACGCCGATATCCTCCGGTGAGATGGCCCCCTCCGCCAACACCTCATCCAGGCCTTTCATGCAGCCGAGGGAGGGATCGTCCAGAGTGGTAAGCACTTTCGTCGTCAACCGGATGCCGGCGCCTTCGAGGGCCACGTCAGTGAAGGTTCCTCCGATGTCCAAGCCTATGCGGTATTTATCATCTTGATCGGGCATATCCCCGGTATTCCTCGAGCCCACCGTCGTCCACCGTCAGCACCGGCCGTGTGCGAGGCCTTCCAGTCCGCCATTTGTTCCGATTGGAGCGTCTTTGAGTGTAAAATAAGCACGCCGCAGACGGCCGATAAATTTCGACACGAATTCGAGAATTATCGACAAGGGATTAACCACATTTCTCACCGGGTTACGGCCTGCGTCGCGTCCAGCCCTCCAGAGCGGACTTGTCCAGAAACGCCGTGCCGACGACATCGCAGTCCAGCTTCTTGTGCGCAGGGCCAGTTTCGTGCGCCAGACGTAGGGGCTGAACCTGAAATTGTCCCGGCCGAGGAAATCGCAGAGCGTTATTTGCACGATGATGCTTCCGGTTCCGGTGTCCCGCCTAGAGCCGATCTAGGCGAGAACCCTCCTTGTGGAAATCGCCATTCCGGGCCGCCGGTCCTCGTGGGGAGATTTGCCGAACTCGGCTTTGTAGGTACGGGAAAAGTGCTCCAGGCTTCCGAAACCGCTCGCCACCGCCACCTCGATCAGCGGCAGTTCGGATTGCAGCAGGAGGCGCCTGGCGTGAAGCAGTCTGATACGGCGGTAGTAGCGGACCGCGGATGTCTTCACGTGCTCCTTGAACATCCTTTCCAGCTGACGCTGGGAGATACCCACCTGGGCGGCCAGCCTGGATATTGGAATCGGGTCCTCTATGTTGCCTTCCATCAGATCCACGACCTGAAGAACGCGGGGGTTCGTAATTCCGAGACGGAACCGGTTCGACGCTCTCTGGGTATTCTCCGCATTCCGGATTTCCCCCATGATGAACTGATCGGAAACCTCCGCGGCCACGTTGTGACCGAAATGGACGCTGATCAGATGGAGCACCAAATCCATGGCGGCCGTTCCGCCCGCGCAGGTAAATCGGTCACGGTCGATTTCGAACAGATTCCGGGTCGCCTCGACCCGCGGATAGGTCTCGATAAAGCTGTCGAGAAACTGCCAGTGGATGGTCGCCCGATATCCATCCAACAGGCCGGCTTCGGCGAGGAAGATGGAGCCCGCCCCCAGTGCGCCAAGATGGGCGCCCTTGCTGTCCAGCATCCGCAGCCAGGATTTGACGGGCGCGCCTACCGACAGGACCGGTTCGAACCCGACGCAGCAAATCGCATTGGGGAAATAGCCGGCATCCCTTAGGGAACAGTCGGCAACGATGGACATTCCGTTGATGGCCTCGACCGGCCGGCCGTCCCGGGAAATGAGTGTCCACTCGAAGAGCCTCTCGTCGCAGATCCGATTGGCCATCCGAAGGGGATCGATGGCATTTATGAACGGGACGATCGAAAACTTCTGAGCCAGATAGATCCCGATTTTGATGGGACCGGCGGTGTCGGTTACTTTCAGCATGAACGCATTTGTCCGAGGAAAGCCGCTGGTTTACTGGTCGATCGCATCGCCCAAGAATCTCCGCTAGCGCGTATCCATGGTCGACGGAAGCCAGGTCGCGATTTCCGGAAAAATCGTCAGCAGTATGACGCCGACGATCATGAGGCAAAAGAACGGGATGGTTGCCCGCGCGATCTTGAAGATGCTGATGCCCGTCAGCCCTTGAATAACGAACAAATTGAACCCGAGCGGCGGCGTGATTTGCGCCATTTCGACGACAATGATCACGAAGATGCCGAACCAGATGAGGTCGAAGCCGGCCGACGTCACCAGCGGAAGCACGACGGTGGTGGTCAGCACGATCATGGATATTCCCTCGATAAAGCAGCCCAGCACGATATAGAGCAGGCACAGGGCCGCCATGAGGGCGAAGGGGTGCAGGTTGAAGGATCCGATCCAGCTCGCGAGCGCCGCCGGCAGGCCCGAAAACGCCAAGGAAGTGGTGAGGAATGCGGCGCCCGTGAGGATAAAGAAAATCATGCAGGTCAGCCGGGTCGCGCCGAGCAGGCTTTCCGAAAACGTCTTCCAGTTGAGCGTGCCCGTCCAGGCGGATAGGAGGAGAGCGCCGATGACGCCGCCAGCGGCGGCCTCCGTCGCCGTGGCGATCCCGAGATAGATCGAACCGATCACGGCGGCGATCAGCAGGACCACGGGGATCAGTCCCTTCGAACGCCGCAGTTTTTCCCGGAAACCGATTTTCAGATCATCCATGGGAACGCTGCCGGTCCTGATAATCGCCGACAAACCGATATAGCCCATGAACAATGCGATCAGCATCAGACCGGGAAACACCCCGGCCAGAAACAGCCTGACGATCGAGACGTCGGCGGCGACCCCGTAAACGATCATGATGATCGACGGCGGGATCAGCAAACCCAGCGTTCCCGACCCGGCCAGACTGCCGATGCTCAAATTCTGGTCGTAGCCCTGCTGCCTGAGCTCGGGCAGGGACATGCGGCCGATGGTGGCGACGGTCGCGGCCGAAGAGCCGCAGACGGCGGCGAAGATTCCGCACCCGACAACGTTTACATGCATCAGCCTTCCCGGCAGCCACCGCACCCAGGGGGCCACGCCCCGGAACAGGATTTCCGAAAGCCGGGCCCGGAACAGGATCTCGCCCATCCATATGAACAGCGGCAGGGCGGCCAGCGTCCACGAAGCCATGGTCTGCCAAACCGACGTCGCCAGCGATTTCTCGACCGGCACCGTCCCGAAGAACGTCAGGCCGATCCAGCCGACCCCCAGAAGCGACAGGGCGATCCACAGCCCGGAGCCCAGGAACAGGGCGAGGAAAATGACCAGGGTCACCGCGATTTGAGTGAGTTCGGGGGTCATGGGCGTGCCCTGCTAATCCACGTTTTCCACCGGACGGCCGAGGGCTTCGCTCTCGATCATGTAGGGCGGCGTTCGTCCCCGAAGAGAGGCGATCACGTCGTCCAGCACGGCGATGGTCAGGAGGAGCGAGCCGAGGCCGATGGAGATCTGGGGAATCCAGATGGGAATCACGATCAGGCCCTGGGACAGCTCCTCGAACCGCAAGGAGTCCCAGGCCATGTCGAAGGCCGAGTAGGTCAGGAATCCGATGAAATAGAGCGCGACGGCCATGACGCCCAGCTCCATGAGCCGGCGCGCCATGCCGTCGAAAAGGTGGATGACGACGGTTACGCGGATGTGGCTGCCGTGCCGGTAGGTATAGGCCAGCGGAAGGAAGCCGGTCGCGACGACGCTCCAGGCGGTCAGGTCATCGGCCCCCTTTACCTGGATGCCCAGCTCCCGGCCGATCACCTGGGCGCAGATGAGCAGTCCGATAGCGACGATGAACAAGGCGGCTAGGACACCCCCGGCGAAATACACGAAATCCAGGGTTCTTCTGGCCATGCCGCCCTCTGGTTGTGGCGCCCGGCCGCGGGCGGCGGGTCCCGCCCGGGCCGGGTCAATTTCTCCTACTTCTGAAGCGCATTATAGGCGGCGATGAACTTCTTGCCACGGTCTCCCGCCTTGGCCAGCCACTCGTCGACCATCTGGCTGCCGATTTTCTCAAGCTGAGCCAGGAACGCCGCGTTAGGCGGCTCGACCGTCATGCCGTTCTTCGCCAGATTGGCGGTGAGGCCCGCCTGAACGTTGGCGCTCATGATCCAGCCGCGGGCTTCCGCCTTGGCGGCCGCGCGGGTCACGGCGCGCTTGGTGGCGGCATCGAGCCCGTCGAAGGCGCGGGCGTTCATGATGACCATGTTCTTGTTGTTCATGGCGTTGACGTCGTAGTAGTGCGACGTGAAATCCCAGGCCTTGGTATAGTTGCCGGTCGCCGCCGAGGTGATCATCGCGCTGACGACGCCGGTGGCGAATGCCTGAGGCACCTCGGCGGACTGAACCGTGGTCGGCACGGCGCCCATCAGTTCGGCGAAGCGGGCGGTCAATGCGTTGTAGGCCCGGAACTTCACGCCCTTGTAGTCGCTGGTCGAATTGATCGGCTTCTTGGCGTACAGGCCCTGGCCCGGCCACGGCACCGCGAACAGCGCCGTGAGGCCCTGGGATTTCAGCTTGGCTTCGATATGCGGCAGGGTCAGTTCATACACTTCCCAGGCCGTCGGCTGTCCCTTGGACAGAAACGGGATGCCGTCGACCTCGAAGAACGGGTCTTCCTTGCCGTAGGCCGAGAGCAGGATCTCCCCCAGCTGGACCTGGCCCGTCTGCACGCCGCGCTTGATCTCCGGCATCTTGAGAAGCGACGCGCCGGTATGGAGGGTGATGTTCAGCTTGCCCCCCGAATCGCGGGCGACTTCCTTGGCGAAGCGGGCGATATTCTGGGTGTGGAAGTTGTTGTCCTTGTAGGCGGTCGCCATGTTCCATTTGGTCTGGGCGTCCGCGGCGGCCGCGCCGAGGGCGACCACGGCGGCGGCGGAAATGGCCGCGGAAATAGAGAGAATTTTCTTCACTTGAGCCTCCCGGGTGAAGGATTGACGTTCGCAAACCGGGAAACCGCCTCCGTCGCGGTTGCGGGATTCCCCGGCTTGATGGGCGCGAATTTTGCGATTCATGTTTTGCAATTCGGGCCTGCTATGGAGTCCGAAGTATCCGAGCCTGCCCTTCGGGAGACATGACATAATTCGCCATTAATCGGACGATTATCGACATCGAATTGGCGCCCGCAACGGGCGCGAGCCATGCACCGAGCGCATAGCGGCAAGTTGTTGAAAAAACATAATTTATAAATATTTTCCGAGTTGGCATTTTTCGCCGGTATAGTCATTCATGGACATTAATAGACATTTATTGTCACCCGTTTGGCAGGTAACGCACCGAATAGGTCGTACAAAACTGCATAGCGCGCCCTTTATACGCAAAACGCCGCCCCGGTGACGGGGCGGCAGATGCCTATACATTTAGCTCGGGCGCGGTAGTCCGCAAGTCGTCATGCCCGTGCTTGACACGGGCATCCACGAACTTCCCCCTCTCCCCCTTCTTCAGGGGGAGAGGGTTGCGGAGGCTTGGCGGGCGGCAGCCCGGCTTAGCCGTAGCTGGGTGAGGGGGATTGGGGGCGGCCAGGAAGGCGCCCGCAACGCGGATCAGAGCCTTGTCAGCTTGGCGCTTGAAGGATCGTATTCGTAGTCGGTGATCGACCCGTCCTTTATCTTCTCCACCGCCTCGTCGATGGCGAACAGGGGTACGAGGAACCATTCTCTTGGAACGACCGGATTGCCGAAACGATCCTTGATTTCGATCTCCAGGCGGGCGGAGTCGAAGAATTTGTGGATGAGATTTTCGAGCTTTGTCCGGTTGATGTTGAACAGCTCGTAAGTGGCGACAACCTCCACGTCCGCCAGCAGGAAGGTCGCATCGTGGGCGGCATTGGCAATTCGCTTCTCGACGCTGCCGCCGGTGACGCCGATCTTATGGAGTACCTCCCGATGTTCCTTCACCGCCGGGTGGTCCGACTTGCTTCTCAGGACATAGATTGTGCCGCTGGCGGCATCGTCTTCCTCGACGTTTTCGGAGAATAATGGCCCGGCGCTTGGATCGGAGATGATCCGGCTGGTCTCATCCTTGTATAGAGCTCTCTGCATCGAGCGGAGCAGCAGGTTGCTCTCGGTGCCGTTGGAATAGATGACACGCATTCGGGCGTCCATTTGTCCGTTGGGCGCGGCGAACGGCTCCCCGACCTCGGCAACGTACGCCGTTTGCCCGCCGAGGATGAAATACTGTCCCTTCTTGATATCGGTTTTCAGGAAGCCGGCATCCTTCCTGAACTGATTGGTTTCGCGGGCACCGGTGTCCAGATCGTTCTGAACGGCCTCGAAGAGGGGCTTGAACTTCTCGAAGTCCTCGCAAATTGTCCGGTTTGCAATTTCTTCGGCTGCTCGCTTTTCGGCGCGCGATTTTACGTGGCGCAGCTCGGTCACGTCCCCTTCCACCGGAGCGGAAACCCCTAGCTGGTCCAGGAGTTCCACATCGCTCAGACTGACCGGGGCTTCCTCCTGTTCGTCAATTGCGCCGCTTAGCAGCCCCTGATGATCGAAGTCCATCAACAAGTCCGTGCATTCCGCTTGCCGGCGGATTTGGTCCAGCCGCGCCGCATAGATGCGCTCGAAGATATCCTTGTCCTCGCCATGCAGAGGCGTCCGGCCATGCTCCTCCACAAACCGCTGAATTTCCTCGAACCCGGCGATGATCCTCTCCTCCTTCGGGGTTCGGGCCGGGGTCTTCTTGGCCTCGGCCTCGACACCAAGCTCGGCGAGGAGCGCGGCATCCTCTTCCGTGAACCTGGCTTTAGCCATATTCGGCCTCGGTCTGCATACGTGCGAGGAAGGTGACGCCCTCGGCCATTCGCTTCTCCCATGCGTCCTGGGATGTGATTGACGGCAGCCGGCCGCGCTCCTGCTTGAACTTAAGCGCCCGCGCCGCAAGTTCACGGGCCTCGTCGGGCGTCAGGTTGATCCGCTTGGAGGCGATGACGGCCGCCACCTGTTTCAGACTTTCCTCATTCATCGCCTTGGCGAGAATGGCGTAGGCCTCGCCGAAGGGATTGATATTGTCGATCAAATCCATGTCCAGATCGCGCACATCCATCGCGAACTTGCGGACGCCGTCGATCAATGCGGTATTGCCGACAGCACCCCCATCGTCCTCGGAATTGACGATTTCCTTTGCCTTCTGCGTGAGATTCAACGCCGCGACGGCGTGTTGCCGTATCGCTTCCTGATCCACATCGCTCAGCGACGGGAATTTGTCTTTGACGATCTTACCCATTCGCACTTGAGTCAGCTCTTCCGGCACCATCTCCTCGTCGAACATGCCGCGCTCAAGCGCCGTCTTGTCCTGCACGAAGGCGGCGACGACCTCGGTCAGATCCTCCTGGCAAATGCGTTTGGCCTCGTCGCTCTCCGGCTCCGAAAGTCCCTTGATCTCGATCTGGAACTGCCCGGTCTCTTCATTGAAGCCGATATTCTCGGTATTGGGATCGTAACCATCCTCCCCGTAGTCATAACCCTCGATCGGCCCGCTATCCTTGTTCTTTGGCGTGAAGTTGAACTTGGGCGCCAGCACCTGTTCCATCAGCAGGCTCGCCGCAATCGCCTTCAAGGTGTCGTTCACCGCGTCGGTTACAGCCTCTTCCGAGGCGTCCGGCTCCGCGATCAGGTTGGTAAAGCGAGCATGGGTCTTGCCCGGCGCATCCCGGGTCGCCCGGCCGATGATTTGAATGATCTCCGTGAGGCTCGCGCGATAACCGATAGTCAACGCATGCTCGCACCAAATCCAGTCGAAGCCCTCCTTCGCCATGCCGAGGGCGATGATGATGTCCACATGGTCCCGATTGTCTTTTTCTCCGGGCCGTTTGAGGGACGCGGAGACCTTGTCCCGCTTCGATGGAACGTCATCGACAAGATTCGCTATTCGGAGGGTCCGGCCGTCCGCGGTCTCCACGAGATCAAAACCGGTATCGTCATCGATCCCCTTCCAGTCACCGAGCTCCTCGCTGATGTTCTCGACTTCCCTGTGCTTGTCCTTGGTGCTCTCCCGCGATTGGACGTGGGGGATATGGATGATGGTTTTTTCCGCGGGATCGAGAACCTCCAGAATGCTTTCGGCATATGACCCAGCGTAAAAGTAATACCCGATGTTCAGGGTCTTGAGATATTCATAGCCGTTGAGTTGCTCGTAATAGGTATAGGTCACGGTATCGAACCGGGCTTCGTCATCCGGTGCGAGGACGGCTTCTGCGTCCCCCCTGAAATACGACCCGGTCATCGCGACGATATGGACCTTATCGCGGGCGATAAACTGCCCAAGATGCGTGCCGAGCTTGTTGTCCGGATTGGCGCTCACGTGGTGAAACTCGTCGACGGCGACCAACCGGTTGTCAAACGCCTCGACGCCGAACCGGTCCACGGCAAACCGGAACGTCGAATGGGTACAGACCAGGGTCTTGTCGTCGCTCTCCAGGAATGCCTTGACCGAATTGACCTTGCCGCCCTCCTCGCCGGGCGCGTTGCACAGGTTCCACTTGGGCTCCACCGTCCAGTCGGCCCAAAAACCGAAGTCGCTCAGAGGCTCATCGTTGAAGCTGGCCCCAATCGCCCGTTCCGGCACGACGATAACGGCCTGCTCGACACCCTGATTGTTGAGCTTGTCCAGCGCGATAAACATCAATGCGCGGCTCTTGCCCGACGCCGGCGGCGATTTGATCAACAGGTACTGCTCGCCGCGCTTCTCATAGGCGCGCTCCTGCATAACGCGCATGCCCAACTCGTTGGACGATTTGGAACTGCCGTTTTGGGCGTAGTTGACTGTGATTGATGGGACTGAATGGTCAGTGATCACTGTTTCGTATCCACCTGATCGGGGAAAAGCCTTCGTTGAATTATCTCCTCCAGTTCCGCCATCAGAGGCACAACGTCCTCCGTGTAGACGTCCAGAGCCTCTCTCAGCAAATCGCGGCCACCAGATTCATCGGCAAGCTCGAGATCAACTTGTCGTGCCGCCCACGATTTGCGGAGCAGCCCCCTAATCTCCTCAAACTTATTACGAATCTCCGGGCTCAAAAATATTCTGTTCTGCTCGAAATAAGTCTGAAACTCGAAATAGCTCTCCTCCGCTTTCCGAAGACCCCTATGATCCAAAATCCTGCTGAATAGTGACAGGCGCATAGTCGAAGACTTCAATGCACGCTTTTCTTCGTCGGTCAGGTCGACCCCCTCTAGCCAGTTCTCGAAATCGTCGTCCGACATTCGATCCAAATCGGGCATGGTTCTAAACAGCATCAGAGCGGCATCTAAACTTGCTCTTGAGTCACACAACCGCGCCCAAATTTCGGGAAATACTTCGTACTCCTTGTCCTGCAAACGCAATCTCTTGGCGGCGTGGATTGAAATCTCCGCTTTTGCGGTCTCAAGGTCCTTGTCCAACCGGAGCTTGATCCAGTTTTGGCCCCAAAATCGAAACAACCCAAATGCGATCGCCGCACCCCCGCCGCCAGCAATAACCACCTGTCCAACCCAATCAGGTAGATCCATCACGATACCTGCATATCGGCAATGGCTGATTTGTTCTCGGTACCCTTCGCCATCATCTTCGTGTAGAGCTCGAACAACTTCTCCAGACGTTCGGTGTCGTTCTTGAACCGGCGTCCGATATAGATGCGCTCCAAGACCTCATCATTCTGGTCATGCGCCCGACGCAAATCCTCAGGCATTTTTTCAGGGTCATAGAGGTCGGCAATCGTCGCCGGAAAATGGGCCTCGCGCGCCAACAGGATTTCCTCGGCGCAATGCGAAAGGTCATCCTTATTCTTTTGGGTCAACCGGGGAATCGGTAGAGTATTCCAACCAAGTGTGTTCGTATAAGAAAAGTCGGTTCTCATTCTAGCACATACAGTTGCAACCCATGATAGATTAATCCGAGAACAAATAATTGAAAGCGGCCAAGCCTCGGTTGCAGAAACGGTGAATGCTTTGTTTGAAACAACCGTTCCAGCAGGCAAAATATCCGCAGGCAAATACGGTCGATTCTCGGAGCTAATTACCGGGACACAAATGACCGGAGAGCAGGGAATTGATTTTCGCTCGTCAAATCGATAAGGCCAGCTAGCCGCCTTTACCGTCGCGGCTTTCTTACTAGAACTTCGAAAGTCTCGCACTCGCTGAACACGCTCTGCAATTGCGGGCTCCGATAATGCATCTTCAACTTTGTCATCATCGATCCATATACAGTAACGATGGTAGCCCGCGATTAACTCACGTGACCCCACAAAGGTTCTAATAAATTCCTCCTTGGCACGTTCACTAGGTCCTGTTGACATTTATCGCATCCAAATGAGCGCCCCGACGAGGCACAGCATGGCCATGTAGGCGGTGACGGTCTTTTCGTAGCGTGTGGCGATGCGGCGGAAGTGCTTGATCTTGTTGATGAAACATTCGACGACGTGCCTTTCCTTGTAGAGTTCGGGGTCGTACGGCACGGCTTGTGCCCGCGACGGGTTGGAGGGGATCACCGCCACCATCCCGGCGCTGTCGAGGCGGGCGCGGAAGCGGTTCGCGTCGTAGGCGGTGTCGGCGATCAGGGTCTCGCCCGGCAGCCCGGCGATCAGCCCCTCGGCCTGGGTGACGTCGCCCACCTGGCCGCCGGTGAGGATGAACCGCAAGGGATTGCCCAGGCCATCGACGGCGATGTGGATTTTGCTCGTCAGGCCGCCGCGCGAGCGGCCGATGGCCTGAGCCTGAGCCCCCCTTTTGCGCCGGCGGCATGTTGATGCGCCCGCACGATGGTCGAATCCACGATCAGGTATTCGAAGTCGGGATCCTCCGCCAAGGCATTGAAAAGACTCTCCCAAACCCCCGCCTTGGCCCACCGCGAAAAGCGCACGTAGACGCTGTTCCAGTTGCCGAAGGCGTCCGGCAGATCGCGCCACGGCGAACCCGCCCGGGCGATCCACAGCACGGCGTCCACAAACAGGCGGTTGTCCCGACCCGTGGAGCCGCGATCCGCCTCTTTGCCCGGAACCAAACCCTTGATCCGGTCCCATTGCATATCCGTCAGTTCCCGTCGAAGCATGACACGCTCCCGCCAGTTGAAACGGTCTTGCTTGAATCACGCCAACCATGAATAGTCCGTTAATTGTCAACAGGACCTAAGGCTTAGGCTGCTAAGTTCATGACACTCCAGAATTAGATTGCCCCCATCGGTCGGCGAATTACCTCTCACCATCTCCGGCAAGTCTGACAGACTGCGTGATGATGGTTGTACGATCACATTTGGGCCAGCGATCAAGTACGCATTTATATTATCCGTCTCTTTGACGACGACCTCCCCAACTTCTGTCAGTGAATACAGACGTCTTAACCTGCTGGCGTGGTTTGAAAGGCCAACGATGACCACCGTGACCCCTGCGTTGTGACTCGCCAGATTTGCCCACTTAAAGGAAGTGTGTGCGAATGAAATTTCGTGGCCCGTCCCGAAAATTGCTGACCACAAAATGGGAACTTGCTGCCCTTGGTTTATAGAATTGGTAGCAACGAAAGTAGTCGCAGCTGTTGTGTGGGTGCCAAAGTCAGCGGCTTTCATGAACCACCCGGCAACATAATCGAGCGACTTCCACCCTTTCACCCGACCATCAAAAATTGCTGCTAGCTCGGATTTCTGTTCATCCGACTGCCACTTGCTCCCAAGATACGGCGGGTTCCCGCAGATGTACGTTTCGCCGCCTTCATTCTCGAAATCGATCTGAGCCTGATCGAGTGGCGTATGAAATAGGTCGTCGGCAGCGAGCCTTACGGCTTTTCCAGTGGATGGACAGATACTCAGCCAATCCAGCCTCAATGCATTCCCACAGGTGATCCAATTCATGGCATTCAGCGGCAAGAATTCCGCCAGCGCTTCTTGCTGGCCGCGATAGAGCACGTCGCATTGATACTCGGCGATGATCAGCGCGAGACGAGCAATTTCGGCAGGGAAGTCGCGCAACTCGATCCCGCGGAAATTGGTGAGTCGGATGTCCGTGCGCCTACCCGGCTCGCCACGGCGCTCATTGATAACGGCCTCGATGGCGCGCATTTCCCTGTAGGCAATGACGAGAAAATTTCCGGAGCCGCAGGCCGGGTCGAACACCCTGATCTTGGACATCCGATTGCGAAGATTGAGGAGTTTCCGGCTGTTGTCTCCGGCCTCCTCCAGTTGCTCGCGCAGGCCGTCGAGGAAGAGCGGGTTCAGGACCTTCAGGATATTCGGGACGCTTGTGTAGTGCATCCCCAACTCACCCCGCTCCTCGTCCTCCGCAACCGCCTGGATCATGGACCCGAAAATATCAGGGTTGATCTGCTTCCAATCCAAGCTACCGATATGCAGCAGATATGATCGCGCTATGCGGCTAAAAGTTGGAACGTCGAGGCTTCCGGAAAACAGGCCCCCGTTTACATAGGGGAACACATCGGCCCAGCGGGGTGTGTCCTCCTTAGCCCGGTCTTCGAGCTTGGTGTTCATCGCCCGGAACAGCTCGCCGATAATTTCATGGGTGTTGCCGGAGCCGCTTTCACTCATCTGCGAAACGGTCGACGTGAACAGATCGTCGCCGTTGAAGATGTCGGTGTCTTCGGCGAAGAAGCAGAAGATGAGGCGCGCCATGAAGTGGTTCATGTCAGGACGGCGTTCTTCCGTCCCCCACTCCGGGTTGTCCTTGAGGAGCTGCACATACAGACGATTCAGCCGCCCAGTCGCCTTGATGTCGACAGCGCTCTCCCGAATCTCCCTGACGGTCGTGATGCCGGCGAGCGGCAGGAAAAAACCGAAATGATCCGGGAAATCCGCATATTCGCAGGCAACGGTCTCGCCGGAGGTCAGGTCCTCGGCCTCGAATTGCTCGCCATCGGTCGCCAGTACGAATTTGGCCTTGCCCTTGGCGGTGGCCGCGCTGTCGCGAAGCGTTGCCAACGTGGTAGACACCTGCCCGGAGCCGCAAACAACCAAATGAATGTTGTTTCGCTGAAGCACCCCGCCCTCGACATCGGAAGAGTTGGTGGAACCGCTCTTGAGGCGCCTGATCGTCGTCGCCTTGTTACCGAAGGCCGCGAGGAACGCGAACGGGAATTCCCCGGCGTCGAACTCTTCTTCGGCGAGTTCCGATATCGCTTCTTCGATTTCAACGGCGTTCATGTTTGGCCGGCGTTTGGTGAACCAATTCCCTCACTCATCAGTCTAGTTGATTCGGCCTGCCGCTCAAATCAAGTAACCGCCCCGATGGGAACCGCGGGAGCGTGTGCGCCATACCCCCTCACCCTGACCCTCTCCCCCTAAAGAAGGGGGAGAGGGGACGCACGGCAAGCTCCCTCTCCCTTCCAGCCTTCGTAGCCGAAGGCTACTTCGGCGGAGTAGGCCCAGGGGAGAGGGAACACATCGTCAGCCCGCTTGCCGGATTGCCCGCCAGACCTTTTCCGGGCTCGCCGGCATCTCGACTCCTGGCGCGCCGATACGGTGGAGCGCGTCGTTGACGGCGTTCATTACCGCCGGCATGGCGCCCACCGTCCCGGCCTCGCCGACCCCCTTGACGCCGAGGGGGTTGCGTTCGGTCGGCACTTCGTTGGCGCTCAGACCATAGCGGCAGAAATCGTCGGCACGGGGCATGACATAATCCATGAACGAGCCGGACAGCAATTGGCCCGTTTCGGGGTCGTAGTTGACGCCCTCCATCAGAATTTGTCCCGCGCCCTGGGCGATGCCGCCGTGGATCTGGCCGTCGAACAGCAGGGGATTGAGGATCGTGCCCGCGTCGTCGACGCACCAGTACCCGACCAGCGAGACCTTCCCCGTATCCGCATCGATTTCCACTTCCGCCAGATGGGCGCCGTTGGGAAACGTGGCGCCCGCGTCGCTGGCGAAGTCGCCCCGCTCGTACAGGCCGGGCGAGACGCCGGGCGGCAGCTTGTTCTGCTGAAACGCCGCCCGGGCCACCGTTTCCAGATCGACCGTCCGGTCGGTGCCGGAGACGGTGAACGCGCCGTCCCGGTACTCGATGTCGTGAGCCCCCGCTTCGAGCAGATGGGCGGCGATGGACTTCCCCTTTTCGATAATCTTGTCGGCCGCCACCGCTATCGCGGAGCCTGCCAGAATTGCCGACCGCGCGCCGAAGGTCCCCATCCCGGCGGTGACCTGGTCGGTGTCGCCGAAGCGGTAGCGGATGCGTTCGGGATCGATGCCGAGCCGGTCGGCGAGAATCTGGCGGAACGCCGTCTGGTGGCCCTGACCGTGATCCATGGCGCCGCACAAAAGGGTAATGCCGCCGCCGCTGTCGAATCGAACCTCGGCGTGCTCGAAATTCGTGTTGCCCACGCCGCAGACCGTGTTGGACATGCCGATGCCGCGACACTTGCCGTGCTGCCGGGCCCGCCGCCAGCGTTCCTCGAAAGCGCCGTAGGCGCCTTGGGCAAGGCACTCATCCAGATTTTTCGGGAAATCGCCGCAATCGTAGGTAACCCCGAAGGCCGTCGTGTACGGCATCGAATCGGCGCCGATCATGTTGCGGCGGCGCAACTCGGCGGGGTCGATACCCAGCCGGCGTGCCGCCTCGTCGACCATGACTTCGACCACGTGCGCCGGTTCGGGCTTGCCGCCGCCGCGGTAGTGGGCGTTCAGCATGATGTTGGTGAATACCCCGGTTACGCGGGCGTGAATGGCCGGCGTCCGGTAAACCCCGGCCAATCCGGCGAGGCCGGAGGTCGCCGAACCGATGCTTCTGTCCGAGGTGAAATAGGCGCCGATGGGAACCTTGGTGTGGGTGCGCAGCCCAAGAAACCGGTAGTCTTCGTCGAGGGCCAGCTCCGCGTCGACCAGGCCGCCGCGGCCCTGATCGTCCGACAGCAGGCTCTCCGAGCGTTCGGCGATCCACTTGACCGGCCGTCCGATGATCTCGGAGGCCCAAAGCGCCAGCGCGTACTCGGGCTGGCAGCCGCCCCGGGTGCCGAAGCCGCCGCCCATATTGTCGCAGATGACCCGGAACTTCGACTGCGGCTCGCCGAAGATGTGCCCGGCCAGCATCCCCCGGATGCGGTGAACCGACTGCACCGTCGCCCGCAAGGTGTAGCGGTCCTCGAACGCATCGTATTCGGCGATACAGCCGCGATTTTCCATGGGATTGCCGGCGACGCGGTTGACGCAGACCCGATGGCGGACGATATGGGCCGCATCGGCGAACGCCGCATCGGCCGCCGCCGGATCGCCGAGTTCGTGGAAGAACGCCTCGTTGCCGGGATTGTCCGTCCAGATGGCCGGCGCGTCCGGGTCGAGCGCTTGGTCGACGCCGACGACGACCGGCAACGGGGTGTACTCGACGCGGATCAGTTCGGCGGCGTCCTTGGCCTGGTCCACCGTCTCGGCGACGACGAACGCCACCGCCTGTCCGGCGAACCGCACGCGGCCCTCTGCCAGGAGAGGCTGCGGCGTGTAGAAACCGGGCGAGCCGTCGCTTCGCCTGGTTGGACCCGTGATCTTCAAACTGCCGAGCCCCCGGGCCGCCATGTCCTCGCCGGTGAGAACCGCCAGGACCCCCGGCGCCGCCCGCGCGGCCGAAACATCCATGCCGGCGATTTCGGCATGGGCGTAAGGCGACCGCAGGACGTAGGCCCGGGCCTGACGCGCGGCGGCGACATCGTCGACATATCGGCCCCGCCCTTGTAGGAGCCGCGAATCCTCGCCGCGCCGAACGGCATCGCCAATGCGGACCTTGTTCATCTGCTATCCCTTCCCCGGTCGAAAAAACCAGCCGCTAGTCTAGTCTCGTTGCCGGGCGGCGGGTAGCCCGCAGCCCCTCCACGGCGAAGAGCGGATTACTTGTAGTTGGGCTTCATTGACCGCATACGGCTGATGGAAATCCATTCTGGTCTTGCGCAACGCATAATGATCTCATTGATCCGAGGTCAATCCGGGAAATAGACTTCGTTGCCCAACCGAAAATTTTAAATCAGGAGGACAATGTTATGCCGCTCGTTCGCGTATCTGCCGTCAAGGGAAGGATTTCGCCGGATGCCAAAAAGAAGATATGCCAGGAAATGCATGACGTCATAAGGCGCCACACGCCCGCGCCCTCGGAAGCCGTCTGGGTCATGATCGACGACGTGCCGGAGGAAAACTGGATGATTCACGAGACCATGCTCAGCGAGAAGAAGCCGCCCGAGATTTTTGCCAAGGATTCCGAATAAGACAATTTTCCGCGGCCGGGAATCGGCGCAGGCTAATGCGACCTAACGAACTCGATGATATCCAGGCCCAGCGCTTCATCCTTGGTATTGAAGTGCCGGGTAATGGAGATGTGGTTGTGGCCCTGCGCCTGTTTGACGGTGGGCAGCAAGTTGTCCCGGCGATGAAGGGCCTGTATCAGCAGCAGGTTCTGCCCCTGGATCCCGGGCGGGTCCAGTTCCGCATAGGCGATGTATAGGGGCATGACCCGCCCCGCAATCGTGTTGATCGGTGACATGGACGGGTACTTGCCGGGATCGGTCCCGTAATATGCCTTTTCTCCCCTGGAGCGGAGGACGCCCTTCGGGCCCGCCTTTTTGACCAGGTCGACGTTCGGCAGGGACACCAGAATGGCCCCCGCCACCCCGTCATTCTCCAGCTGATTAGCCTCGAAAAAGGCATAGCCGCTGACATGGACCGCGCCGGCGGACGATCCCATCAGGAATATCTTTTCCGCGTCGATGCCGTATTCGGCGGCGTTTGCCTTGATCCATTTGATCGTGCCGGCAACGTCTTCGGCGCCGTTCGGCCATTTGGCTTCGGGGGCAAGACGGTAGTTCGCCGTAATGCCGACAATTCCATGCCGGGCGAAGAATGTGCCGATATTGGCAAAGGCCCTCTTGTCGCCGCGGACCAGACCGCCGCCATGGAAATAGACGACCACCGGCAGGGCGCCCTCGGAATTCCGGGGCTGGTAGATGTCCAGAACATGCCGCGGGTGGCCGCCGTAAGGCCGGTCGGTGGTCACTTTGACGCCGTCCCTCGGCATATTCTTCAATAGCGGGCCGTAAAGCCCAATGGTGGTTCTGACGATATTGGGGCCCATCCTGGTGCCCATATTCCGGATCTCTTCGCCGACGTTGGGCGGATTTGCGGACATCTGCGCGGCGGCCGGCAAGGCCAGAAACATGAGGCAGGCCGAAGCGGCGAACAGCTTACCCAAAGACATGATGTGCGGCTCCGAGGCTGGTTTGAAATCTGGTCGATTGAACGCTATGGCACCGCAGCCAATATGTAAATTGCCGGAAATGGCGTCTCATTGGCGCCTCATACGTGACCTGCCGGAAGAGGGGCTCGCGCTTGATTAGGCGATATTGCTGCGTCAACCTGCATTCAACTCACAAACAGTGGGGGATAAGGGATGGCAACCACCAAGCAAATGAAGCTCGCGGCCTATTTCAATCCGACGGGCCATCATGTGGCGTCGTGGCGGCATCCGCGGGCCCAGATCGACGCACACGTCAATATCGCCCATTATGCGGAGATCGCCCAGACCGCCGAGCGGGCGAAGTTCGACCTGCTGTTTCTCGCCGACAGCGACGGCGTGCGGGATGCGCACATGGATGCGCTCTGCCGGTCGGTTCAATTCATCGCCGGATTCGAACCCTTCACCCTGCTCTCGTCCCTGGCGATGGTGACCGAGAAGATCGGCCTCGTCTGCACGGCGTCGACGAGCTGGAACCAGCCCTACCACCTTGCCCGGAAATTCGCGTCGCTGGACATCATCAGCGGCGGCCGTGCGGCATGGAACGTGGTCACCTCGAACAACGACTGGGCGGCGCAGAATTTCAGCCTCGCCAAGGCCTATGAGCATGGCGACCGCTATGACCGGGCCGCCGAGGTCGTCGAAATCGTCAAGGGCCTTTGGGACAGCTGGGATGACGACGCGTTTGTCCGGGACGCCCGCTCGGGGCTCTATTTCGATCCCGGAAAGCTTCACGAACTGAACCACAAATCGGACCGCTATCAGGTGCGCGGGCCGCTGAACGTGCCGCGCTCGCCCCAGGGACGGCCGGTGCTGGTCCAGGCCGGCGCGTCCGAGGCCGGGCGCAGTCTCGCCGCGTCCATCGGCGAGGTGGTGTTCAGCCCGCACCTGACCATCGAGGCCGCAAAGGAGTATTACGACGATGTCCGGGCCCGCGCCGCCGAATTCGGGCGCAACCCCGACCACATCGCCATTCTGCCCGGGTTGAGCGCCATCGTCCGGCCGACCGGCCAGGAGGCCGATGAGGATTTCGAGTTTCTGCAATCCCTCATTCATCCCGTCGTCGGGCGGGAGATCGTCGCCTCCATGCTGAAGGCGGACCTCACCAACTGCGATCTCGACGAGGAGTTGCCGGATCTGGATTCCGCCGATGCAGGCAGTGTGGGCCACTTCGAGAGCATCATGAAAATGGCGCGGGACGAACGGCTGACGCTCCGCGAACTGGGCCAAAGGGTCGCGGGCGCAAGGGGCAAGAACACCATCAAGGGCACGCCGGCGCAGGTGGCCGACTACATGGAGGAATGGGTCTCCGCCGGGGCGTGCGACGGCTTCACCGTCATGCCGCCCTATATTCCGGGCGCGCTCGACGATTTTTGCGAAATGGTAATCCCCGAGCTGCAGCGCCGCGGCGCCTTCCGTACCGATTACGAAGGCAGCACCTTGCGCGACCATTTGGGCATCCCCAAACCGAAGAGCCGTTACGCGGGCTAGCGGGGCGGCCGGAGGCCGGCTCGTCCGGGGCATCCAGGAAATTCCCCCTCACCCAGCTACGGGTAGGCTCGGCGTTCGCCTCGCCAACCCTCCGCATCCCTCTCCCCCAAGGGGGCGAGGGTGTTTGATGTGCGTCCCCTCTCCCCCTTGGGGGAGAGGGTCAGGGTGAGGGGGTTTACATCGAGTCCCCTCTCCCCCTCGAACGGAGACCTCACCAACTGCGATCTAGACGAAGAGCTGCCGGATTGCCGACCACTGGGCGGACGGTCCGTTCTCCGGATACTTGCGAAGCGGCGGCGCTTGGGCGACCATGCGTTCCGGCAACGCGCGGCAAACGGCCGCCGGCCTTTCGCCAGGGGAGAGCCAGGGGAGAGCATGCAGAATTTGCGATATGAAGCGCCGGAGACATTAGCGGACGCGACCGCCTTGTTGGCGGCCGAAGACGGTGTGGCCCGGGTTCTGGCGGGCGGCACCGACGTCATCGTCCAGATGCATTCGGACTTGATCGAGCCCGACCTGATCGTCGACGTCAAGAACATCCCGGAGCTTACCGAGATCACCAAGGAGGGCGGGGCATACCGGTTCGGCGCGGCGGTGAGCGGCAAGACGCTGATGCTCCACGAGGATTTCAACGAGACCTGGCCCGGAATCATGGACGGCGTGCAGTTGCTCGGGTCGCTGCAGGTGCGCGGCCGGGCCTCGGTGGGCGGCAATTTGTGCAATGCTTCCCCCGCCGCCGACAGCGTGCCGCCGATGATCGCCGCCGGCGCCGTGGCGAACGTCATCGGGCCCAACGGCACAAGGGACATTCCGGTCGAGGATATCGTCACCGGACCGGGCGAGACGTGCCTGGAGAAGGGGGAGATCGTGGTCTCCTTCCAGCTGCCCGAACGGCCGCCCCGTTCAGGCGACGCCTACCTCCGATTCACGCCCCGGACCGAGATGGACATCGCCGTGGTCGGCGTGGGCGTCAATCTCACCCTCGACGATAGCGGCGCCTGCACGGCGGCGCGGGTCGCCTTGGGCGCCGTGGCGCCGACGCCGCTGCTGGTCGCCGAGGCGGCGGACGCGCTGATCGGCACCAAAGTGGACGATGCGGCGATGGAGGCCCTGGCGGCCGCGGCGAGCGCCGCCTGCAATCCCATCGACGACAAAAGAGGCACCATCGAATACCGGACCAAAGTCGCCGGCGTCCTCGCCCGGCGGGCGGCGGCGATTGCCCTCGAACGCGCGGGAGCCAACTGATGACCAAGCATCATATTCAAACCACCATCAACGGCGACGAGACCGATGTCCTCGTCGAGCCGACCCAATCATTGCTCGACGTGCTGCGGGACGAACTGCACTTGACCGGCACCAAGGAGGGCTGCGCCACCGGCGATTGCGGCGCCTGCTCGGTCACCATCGACGGCAACCTCGTCTGCTCGTGTCTGGTCCTCGGCGTCGAGGCCGACGGCACGAAGATCGAGACCATCGAAGGCATGGCGTCCGGCGATGAGCTGCATCCGCTGCAGGAGAAATTCATCGAGCATGTCGCCCTGCAATGCGGCATCTGCACGCCCGGTTTGCTGATCGCCGCCAAGCATTTGCTCGAAGAGAACCCCGACCCGACCGAAGAAGAGGTCCGTTACGGCCTCGCCGGCAATCTCTGCCGCTGCACCGGGTATCAGAAAGTCGTCGAGGCGGTGCTGGACGCCGCCCAAGTAATGCAGAAGTGATGAGAGGAGCCTGACCCATGGGAATGAAACCCTCACCCTATGCGACCAAGATTCCGTACGAGGAAAAGGACAACAAGGTCGTCGGCGGGCGGCCCGATCCGAAGAACCGCTCCGACGCCATCGACAAGGTTACGGGGCGGGCGCGCTATGCCGCCGACTACAATCTGCCGGGCCAGTTGATCGGCAAGGTGCTGAGAAGCCCCCACGCCCACGCCGTCATCAAGTCCATCGACACGTCCGAGGCCGAGAAGCTGCCGGGCGTGAAGGCCGTCGTTACCCGCGACGACTTCCCGGACATGGAGGTCGAGCACGCCGCGTCCGGCGAACTGATGGTCAATTTCCGGGACGTCACGCGCAACATGATGGCCCGTGAGAAGGCTCTCTATGACGGCCACCCGGTGGCCGCGGTCGCGGCGCTCAGCGAGTCCATCGCCAAGGAAGCGATGAAACTCATCAAGGTGGATTACGAAGTGCTGCCCCACGTCATCGACGTGCGCGACGCCATGAAGGACGACGCGCCGCTGCTGCACGAGGACCTGTTCACCAAGGGCGCCGGAATCGAGCCCGATCCGTCGAAGAAGTCCAACATCGCGACGCGGATGGAAAGCAAACTCGGCGACATCGAGGAAGGCTTCGAGCAGGCGGACTTCATCGTCGAGCATGAAAGCAACACAAAAGCCGCCCACCAGGGCTATATCGAGCCCCAGGCCAGCGTCGCCAACTTCACCGAAGGCGGCACCATCGAGGTCTATACGGGCACCCAGGGCCACCATGTATTCCGCGCCCAGATCGCCAAGCTCCTGAAAATGGACATCTCCAATATCAAGGTGGTGCCGGCGGAGCTCGGCGGCGGTTTCGGCGGCAAGAACAACGTTTATCTCGAACCGTTGGCGGCCCAGCTTTCCCGCAAGGCCAACCGGCCGGTGAAGATGGTCATGACCCGGGACGAGGTGTTCCGCGCCACCGGCCCCACGTCCGGGACCAATTGCAAGGTCAAGATGGGCTGCACCAAGGACGGGCGGATCACCGCCGCCGAGGCCGAGCTCAACTACCAGGCCGGCGCCTTCCCGGGATCGTCGCTCCCGCTGGCGTCGATCACCGTCTTCACCCGCTATGACCTGGAGAACGTGCTGGTGGTCGGCCATGACGTGGTCTGCAACCGGCCCAAGGTCGCGGCCTACCGGGCGCCGGGCGCGCCGATGATCGCCTTCGCCGTGGAAACCGCAATCGACGATCTCGCCCGCCAGTGCGGAATGGATCCCATCGACTTCCGCCTCAAGAACGCGGCCAAACAGGGGACCCAGACCCACTTCGGCCCGCCCTTGGGGCAGATCGGCTATATCGAGACCCTGGAGGCGGCCAAGGCATCGCCGCATATGAAGGAGCCGTTGGGCCCCAACCAGGGAAGGGGCATCGCGTCCGGCTTCTGGTTCACCATCGGCAACGATACGTCGGCGACCATCAATATCACCGAGGACGGCACCGCGAGCCTGATCTTCGGCACCGTCGACGTTACCGGCGGCATGCGCTCGGCGTTCGCCATGATCGTCGCCGAGGAACTGGGAATCCCGTTCGAAAAGGTGCGCACCCAGGTGGGCGACACCAGCGCACTCGGGTTCAACTTCATGACCGCCGGGAGCCGCGGCACGGCGGCGGGCTCAATGGCCGTCGTCAAGGCGACACGCGATGCCATCCACCGGGCCTGCGAAATCGCCGCGCGCAAGTGGGAGGTGGAGACCGATCAGGTGGTGTGGGAGAACGGCCACGCGCGGCCGGCGTCGGCCAATGTGGGCGACTTCGAACCCATGTCGCTGGCCCAGCTGTGCAAGGAAGCGACCTGGTTCGGCGGCACCATCGCCGGCCATGCCGAGATCAACGTCGCCATGGGCGGCCCCGGTTTCGGCACCCATCTGGTCGACGTGGAGGTGGACCGCCAGACCGGTCTCGTGAAGGTGCTCCGCTATTCCATCTTCCAGGATGCCGGCAAGGCGGTTTATCCCGCCTTCATCGAAGGCCAGTTCCAGGGCGGCGCGGTACAGGGAATCGGCATGGCCCTGAACGAGGAGTATATCTACTCGGACAAGGGCACCCTCGAAAATCCGGGTTTCCTCGATTACCGGGTGCCGGTGGCCTCCGACGTGCCGATGATCGATACGCACATTATCGAAGTGCCGAACCCCGACCATCCCTATGGGGTGCGGGGCATCGGCGAGGTGCCGATCATTCCGCCCCTGGCGGCGATTTCCAACGCCATCTACGATGCGGCGGGGGTGAGGCTTCTGGACCATCCCATGTCGCCTCCCAAGGTCTTGAAGGCGCTTGACGAGGCCCGGCCGGCGGAAGCGGCGGAGTAGGCGAACGCCGAAGAAATCGGCGGGCTCCAGGGTCCGGACTCATTTGAGCCTCCGGCCCTTGGGGACACGGTCCTTACAAAAGCAAGCCGACCGCGCTCGCCGTCAGAAACAATACGACCGCGATCCTGAACAGCCATTCGGGGAGCAGTCTGCCCAGGAACAGTCCCAACAACGTCCCGCCCGCCGTCGGCAGCGCCAGGGCAAGGACAAGCGGCATGACGGTGTCCGACAGTCCCGCCACAGCCCATTGCAGCGCGAACGAAATCGGATAGGCGATCAGGAAGGCGGTCAGGGTCGTTGCGCGGACGGTTTCCTTGTTCTGGCGGATCGCCGTGATGTAGGCGGCGATGGGAGGTCCGGGCATGGCGAGGGTCGAGTTCAGAATGCCGGAAACTCCCCCGATGGCGCCCCGCCGCCAGCCATTGTCACGGGTAAAGATCGGAAACCGCTCGAACAGGCCGGTCGCCAGAAGCGCCATGAAACCGACGGCTATCGCCGCCCCGATCTTTAGTTGGCCGATGGTCAATAGACCGAACAATACGGCGCCTATGGGAGACCCGATACAGATACCGATCAGTATGGGCGTCAGCAGGGAGCGGTTCACCTTGGGCAGCGTCGACGGCGACACCAGAACGGCGATCAGCATGCTGAGCAGGATGGACACCTGGATCGCCGAGGAAGTTCCCATTGCGAGGATGAGCGCCGGACCGGCGATGACGCCGAAGCCGATGCCCGTCGCCGCCTGAAGGGCGGACGCGGCGACCACGACGGCCACGAGCATCACCGACAGTTCGGGCGGAACCAACACGGCCAACTCGCGATCGCAGCCAGGGCTTCCGGCTAGGAAAAGATGACCTGGATATCCGTGTACTCCGCGAGGCCCTCCTCGGCGAACTCGACGCCGACGCCGGACGACTTTCTGCCGCCGAAGGGGGCGTTGGGCTGGATCATGCCGTGCTTGTTGATCCATACCGAGCCGCATTCCAGTTTCGCGCCCACCTGTTTGGCTTCGGTGATGTCCCGGCACCAGACCGAGCCGCCGAGGCCATTGGGATTGTCATTGGCCTTCTCGATGGCGTCTTCGACGGATTTATACCGGATGACCGGCAGCGCCGGGCCGAACTGCTCCTCATCGACGAGCCGGTCGCCGTTCTCGAGGTCCGCGATTATGGTCAGCGGATAGAAATACCCCCTGTCCTCGCCTTTGCCGTTCTTTTTCAGCTTCTTGCTGCCGCCGAGCAGGACCCGGCCCTTTTTCTCCGCATCCTCGACGAGATCCGAGACGATGTCGTATTGCTTGAGGTTCTGCACGGGACCGATCACCACGTCATCCTCGATACCGTTCCCCATGGGCATTTTGCGGGCGAATTTGACCAGCTCTTCGCAAACCTCGTCATAGACATCGTCGTGAACATAGAGGCGTTTCAACGCCGCGCAGGTTTGCCCGCCATTTATGAAGGCGCCCCAGAACAGGCCTTCCGCGATCTGCCGCGGATCGACGTCGGGCAAAACGATTCCGGCATCATTGCCGCCCAGTTCGAGGGTCATGCGCTTCATGGTCTCGGCGGCGTTGGCGTAAATTTTCTGTCCGGTGCCGCAGGAGCCCGTGAACACGATTTTCCCGATGTCTTCGTGAGACGTCATGACGGGCCCGAGGTCGTCGTCGCCGGTGATGCAGTTGACGACGCCCTTGGGCAAAATCTCGTTCATCAGTTCGACGGCGCGGAGGGTCGTCAGCGGGGTATAGGGCGAGGGTTTGCACACCACCGTATTGCCCGAAAGAACCGCCGGAATGATGTGCCAGATGCCGATCAGCACGGGGAAGTTCCACGGCAGAATGGATCCCACCACACCGATCGGCCGCCGGTGCAGCTCCACCCGGCCCTCGTTGTTTTCCTGCAGGACCTTCATGGGCAGCGACAGGCTGGCGGTGTACTGGGTCCAGGCAACGGCGCCGCCGATCTCCCAGCGCGAGCCAAGGCCGTTGAGCGGCTTGCCCTGTTCCGCCGTCAGCAGCTGCGCCAGTTCCTCGGCGTTTTGCTCAAGTTTCTCGGCGATTTTTTCGCACGCGACCTGACGCTTCCGTTCCGGCACATCGCGCCATTTCTTGAAAGCGGTTTTCGCCGCGGCGACCGCATCGTTGACATGGTCTTCGGTTCCCAGGGGCGCCAGGCCCATGACTTTTTCGGTGGCCGGGTTCAGCACCTCGAACAGCTGCTTGGTCGGCACCTTTTTGCCGTCGATGATCAGGCGGAACGGTTCCATGATCTTCCTCCTTTAATCGGTGGTTCCGGGTTCCTGGCCGCCATGCCAGTCGCGGAAATGGTTCTTGTGGGTTTCCGAATATGCGCCCGGCTTCATCTGCTGATCGTAGAAATCAAGATCCAGGTGGTGGGCCTGGATGAACAGGCTCATCTGAATAGGGTCCACCGTGGCCGGAAACTGCCCATAGGTTTCGTGGATATAGGTGCAGATGTCCTTGACGCACTGAACGCCGTTGGCGGACGCCTGGGGCGTCGCGGCATCGAATTCCGAATTGGGGGAGAGATGCGGTTTGACCATGCCCTTGGCTTCCCACTCGTCCATGGTCTGCGTCGCGCCCGCAATGGCCGCCTCGACGGCTTCGTCCATGGTCGGGTAGTTGGGGGGGCAGAAAGCCTCGAACACGCCGGGCCGGCCCACTGGGATCGGGAACGGATCCGTCTTGGACTGGATAAACCTGAATCCGAGCCCCTTGCAGGCAGGCGTTCCGCCGAGCACGACCGTGGAAGAGAACCCGCCGTAAACCCAGCCGCCGATCCCGGTTGCCTGCATGGCCAGCGCCAGCAGCTGGGCCATGAACGCGCCTTCCGCCAGCATCCCGTCCGACAGGATTTTCTCGAGCCGCGACAGGGTCATCACCTTCCTTTTCGCGAGAAAGCCGCTTTCGACCCATTTTTCGTTGCCGCAGGGCGCCATGCCGTTCCGGTCGTCGACCAGAAAGTAGCCGCCCTCCTCGCCGGAATAGCGGCCGGCCTCCGCGTCGCAGAAATTCAGGATGAGCTTGATCATGTCCTTGGTCACGTCGATGACCGGCATGAACAGGGTCGAGCCGGGACGGTTGCAGACCCACTGGTTATGAGGCCAGACACCCGGCTCCACGGGCGGCAAATCCATGCGGCCGTCATCCAGCTTCTCGACAAAGGCGTCGTAGAAACCGAGGATTTTCTCGCGGTCGTCCGCGTCTTCGTATTCCCGCATTTTCGTCATCTTCGCCTGATCGGCATTGATCACGTAGACCCCGTTGTCATTGGTGAAGAAAAGGCGGGCCCGGTGCGAGCCCATCGCGGAGGGATAGGGCTTGCCGATCGTCTTGACCATGCCGCCCGGAAGTTCCGTTTCGGCCAGAATGGGCCCCGTGGTCGCAGTGGCGGCGGCCACGAGCATCGCCGTTTCCAGATCGTCCAGCCCGACAGGCTCCTTGTTTGACTTGTACCGGAACGGCCCCGACGTCATTTCCATGCCGAGACCGAACCGCCGCGACCGGCGCCCCATGATGGCGTCGTACAGCGGATAGTCCCATGCCGCCTCCGCCTGAGGCGGCAAGTTCGAAGGCTTGTGGTCACTCACTGGGGGTCTCCTGCCCGGCGTTCCCTTGGTTTTTGGATTTCCCGGAAAAGACAAGTTTGATCATGTAGCCCCAGAACGCGGGCTTCCCGAGCGTCATGCCCAGCATCTTCCGCATGTCATCCCGGCTCATGAGCGTCTCGGCTTCCCAGACACCCATCTTGCCGACAATGACGACGTCGCCGCCTTCGATCTTGAGTTTTTCGATATCGAACTCGAATTCACCTGCCGCGGATTCGATTTTCACGGTTTTTCGCTCCCACTCACGTCTCTAAGGGATTATTTTCCAGTAGGCGTCTTTTCGGACGATCAGGCCGTCGCCGATCTCGTACACGTCGAATCCGCTGGACTTACGCCACTTTCCGTCCGGTCCCATATACTCGACTTCATAAGTCTGGTGGACGATTGTGCCCAGGAACTTCCAGACGGAGCCGGAGAATTTTGGCCCGTTCGGCATGGTGAAGCGATGCTCCATTTCCTGGAGGACTTCCTTCCGCCCGTAGATCACCTTGCCGTTGGGAAGGTGCCATTGAATGGCCGGGGACAGGCACTCTCCCAGCACTTTCATATCCCGGGAGCTGAACGCTTCCTCAAACCTCGTGAAGAGCTTTTTGTATTCCATCTCGTCCGCCGGCGTCACCTTGATGGACTTGCGTTTGATTTTCTCCTTTTTTTGGCCGGAGACATTCAAGCGGACACGAAGGCCGTAATTGGACGTCCGGTCAGGCCGGGCGTCCTTGATCGTGTCGAGGGACCGTATGTCCTGGACGGCCTGATCGCCGTCATTGTCCCTGATCTTCAATAGGGAACTTGTTTTGCGGGCCTTGCCGGCCGGTTCGGATCCAGCCGCCGTGCTATTCCTTGATTTCTTGGCCGCGCGCGGCTTTCGCTTCTCGGATTGTTTGCCCTTCCGCGTCCTGCCGGCCGCCTCTTCGGATGCGGATCCACCGATATCCTCTGTCGTCTGGCGCAGATTATTGTCGACAACTCTCATAACATTTCCTCGCTGCTGATGAGAGGGACAGTCTCCCGGTCTTCGCTTTTATCCTTATCGACCGTGCCGATAAACTACCGGCATGGAATCGAGCTTGTCAATGAAAATGAATATGAATTCATTTTCATTGACTCCCGAAGCGCATTTTCATAGTGTCGTCGAACCCTGATTCAAAACCCAACGGGAGGCTCGTAGGATGAAAATCAATTCAAAATTATTGGCGGGAACCCTGGCCGTGGCCGTGATGTCATTTTCGGCATCCGCCGTCGCCAAGGAACTCCGTCTCAGCATGGCGCCGCCGCCGAATTCGCCTTGGGGTGCGGTGGCTCAGAAGTTCGTCGACAAAGTCAATGAAGTGTCGGGCGGCAAGCTGACCATCAAGGCGTTCATGGCATCCAAGCTCGGCGGCGAGCAGGACGTCGTCAAACAAATCGCCCGGGGGCGGATCGACATGGGCGTGATGTCCAATACGGCCGTGTCCCTGCTGGTACCGGAATTCGGCCTGCTCGCGTCACCCTACGCCTTCAATAGCGCCAAGCAGTTCGACTGCGTGGCGGACAATCATCTGCTGTCCACCTTCGGCAAGGAATTTGCCGGTGCCGGTATCAGGACGCTGTCCTGGATGGAAGTCGGCTTTCAGGTCGTCTACAGCAAGAACGGCGTCCGCGTGCCGGCCGACCTGGCCGGCGTGAAAATCCGGACGGCGCCGTCGGTGACCGATTCCAAGTTCATCCAGACCGCCGGCGGCACTGCCGTGCCGTTGAGCCCGAAGGACACTATTCCGGCCCTCAAGACCGGACAGGTGACGGCCGCGACGCAGCTTTCCGTTTTCGGCATCGTCGTGGGATATCCCAAGGTTGCGCCGCACATTACGCTGACCCGTCACCAGCATCAAGTCGGCGGCGTCATCATTTCGAAGCGCACGTGGGATAAACTGTCCAAACAGGAACAAGGCTGGATCAACGAGTCCGCGCCGGTCTTCCTGGAATTGCGGAAAATCATCCGCGGCGCGGAAGGTGCGCTGATCAAAAAGGCGCAAAAGGAAGGTGCGACGATCATCAACCTGACGGATGCCGAACTGGCGAAATGGAAATCCGTCGCGCCCAAGGCCCAGAAGATCATCCTGAAGGAGATGGGCGGAGCGGCCGGCGCCAAGTGGCAAGCCATCCAAAAGGCGAAGGCTGCGTGTTCCTAACGCCGGATCATGCTGGCACGGACCCTTAGGTGGCTTAGGCTCATCGAAGCCTCAGTGGCGTCGGCCGCATACGCGGCCGTCGCCATTCTTCTTATGGCCGACGTGATTGGCCGTGAATTGTTCGAGACCGCCATCCTGGGGGCTCAGCAACTGGCCGTCTATGGCGCCATATTGGCCGGATTCCTGGGATTTACCCTGGCAACTTCCGACAACACCCACCTGCGCCCGGAATTTCTGGACTTCGTCCTGAAGCGGTTCGAGCCCTGGACGTCGCAGGCCGGCAACGCTCTTTCCGCCCTCTTCTTTTTCGGCGCCGGATATGTCGCCTGGACGTTCGTGGAAATTTCCATGGATGCGGGGGACAGGGCGCCGGTTCTCTATTTTTTCGTCTGGCCGCTCCAACTCATCATTCCCTACGCGTTCATCTCTTCCGGGCTCAAGCATCTGGCCTTCGCCGTCCGCCCGGACCTTCAGCCCGCAAAAGAGCGGGAAGCGGGCTAGCGGTGGCCGCAATCATCCTCTTGCTGCTTGTGTTGCTGGCGCTTGCCCTGCGCCAGAACGTCATCGTGATCCTGATCGGCGCGGCGGCGTACGTTCATCTCGTCTGGGGTGACGGACAACTGGAATTCCTGGCCGAGGACATCTGGATCAGCCTGGACAATTCCCTGCTGCTCGCGATCCCGATGTTTTTGCTGGCGGGATCCATCATGACCCGGGGGTCCATCGCCCGCCGTCTCATAGATCTCGCCATCAGCGTAACCCGGCCCCTGCCCGGTGGACTGGCCGTCGCGACCATTCTGTCGTGCGCCATTTTTGCCGCCATATCGGGATCGTCCCCGGTGACGCTTCTGGCGGTCGGCACGATCCTCTATCCGGCCCTGCTGCAGCACGGCTATCCGAAAAGGTTCGCGCTCGGAGCGCTGACCTCGGGCGGCACCCTCGGCATCGTCATTCCGCCCTCCATTCCGCTGATCCTCTACGGCATCGTTACGGAGACCTCCATCGCCGATCTCTTTATCGCCGGCATCATTCCCGGCCTGATGATCGCGGCGGTCCTGGCGTTCTATTCCTATTGGGTAAACCGGCACATGCCGGCGGAACCGTTCGACCTGAACGAGGTCCTGACGGCCCTGGCGCGGGGCGGATGGTCCGCCATGCTGCCCGTCATCCTGTTGGGCGGCATCTACTCCGGCTTCTTTTCGCCGACCGAGGCCGCGGCCGTCGCCCTCGTCTATGCCTTGTTCGTGGAGATATTCATTCACCGGGAGCTGAAGCCCGTCGATTTCTACCACACGGCCGTCGAGACCGCGAAACTGCTCGGCATGCTGTTCCCGATCGTTGCCGTTGCCCTCAGCCTCAAGACCATCCTGACGATCGAGGAAGTGCCCGATCAGTTGGCGATCTGGATATCCACCATAACCGAGAACAAGATCGCGTTCTTGCTGGCCGTCAACCTGTTGCTTCTGGTGGTCGGCTTTTTGTTCGATGTCATTTCGGCCATTTTGATCCTGGCCCCGCTTCTGCTGGTGCCGGCAATCGCCTTCGGCATTGATCCCATACACCTTGGGATCATCATGGTGATCAACCTTGAAATCGGGTTCCTGACGCCGCCCATGGGACTCAACCTGATTGTCGCGATGACGGCCTTCCGCGAGAAGTTTCTGGAAATCTGCTACGCCGTCCTGCCCTTCATCGCCTTGATCTTCGGCGTTCTCATGGTCGTGACGTTTTGGCCGGCAACCGCCCTTCTGTTTCTATAACCCGCGAGCGACACCGAAATGAATTTTGAAGATAACGACACGCCTCTCTCCGGCTTTCTGGAGAATGTCGCAGGTGTCCTGGAAGCAAACCAGGCGCGCAGCGTTCGCATCCGGGATTCATTTATCAACGCGGGAATCGATTTGCTGAACGAAGAACGTCTCGGCCATGTGACGATACCCAATTTGGCGAAATTGTGCGGCTGCTCCGTCGGCAGCTTTTACACCCGTTTCGAGGACAAGGAAGCCTACTTCCGGGCGCTCCGTGTCACGACCATCCACGCCTGCAATATGGAAATAGACCGGCGGGTTTCGGTCGAGGCGCTGAAAAAGCTGGGGCCCAGGAAGGGACTGGAGGAGCTGGTCGACCTCATGTCGGACCTGTTTACCAGCCGTTACCGGGGCGTGTTGAGAGAGAGCCTTCTCCGGATTTTGGAGCCCGACGATCCATGGGCGCCCATGCGCGATTCCGCGAGGGGAATCATGTCCAATTATCACCGGGCCTTCGAGAACGCGTTCGAGGGATACAAACCGAGGGAAGCCAGAGAACGTCTAAGCTTTTGTTTTCAAATGATCGTGGGCGTGCTCCAAAACGATCTCGTCAACGACTACCACGTCTTTTCCACGCGGAATAAATCATTGCGCAACGGCCTGAGGGATGCCGTGCTGAATTATATGAACCTTGGTGATCGTTGATTTAGCGGCCGTTACCCGCACCCTTGGTTTCACCCGTTGCGGCCTCCGCACCGCTGATGCTTTCCTCCAATTTGTCGAATACGTCGAACATCGTCCGGCGCTCTTGCACAGACAGATTGTTCAGAAGCAGGTCGTGGCGTTCCTGCATGTAGGGGCGCGCCCGCTCATAGGCGCCGCGTCCCGCGTCCGTCAGACGCAGCAACATATGGCGTTTGTTGGTCTTTGACGGCCGGCCTTCGATCAACCGGGTTTGCATCATGCCTTTGATGGCCCGGCTCAGGAGGCCTTTGTCCAATTGGGTCCAGCGGGCGATCTCGGACGATGTGCACTCGCCCAGGGTCTCCAGCATCACCAGGACCCGCCACTGGGTGGGTGTGAGATCGCCGTGCTCCTTCAGAATTTTGATGGCCTGGGCATTCAATTTGGATTGAAGCCGGGACACCCTGAAGGAAATCATTTGGTCCAGCGGCGGAGAATCCATCTGTGGCTTCCCCCGCTTAAATGCCAACTTCTTGTTCATTGCGCAGCCATCCTGCCTGGAGAGACCCGCGTGTCAAATATAATGTTGACCCGTCAACATTATATGGGTAGCGTTTGAATAAGTGCAATGAAATGTACCAATATAATTTCGACACGACAGGGAGACGATTTTCCATGAAACACACCTTCAAAATGCTGGTGGGCGCGTTTGCCCTTACCATGATGACGGCGGAGGCCTTGGCGGCAAACTGGTCGCCCCCCGGCCCCATCAAAATGCTGATCGCCTGGCGGGCGGGCGGCGGCGCCGACACACAGGCGCGGCTGATCGCGGAAGCCATCGAGAACAAGATGGGCTGGAAGTTCATCCCGGAACAGGTCACCGGCAAAGGCGGCGTCAACATGCTGAACGCCCTCTCCAAGCTGCCCAATGACGGCACCGCCATCGGCATGGCGGTGACGGAAACCCTCGGCTACAACCTGGCGACCTCCAAATCCCGTCTAAAGGCATCCGATTTTACCGGCCTTTCGACCACGGCGGGATTTCAACTGGGCATCATCGGGCGGACCAAGGACGGCTGGAAAACCATGCGCGACGTGATCGCGGCCGCGAAGGCGGGCAAGCAGATCCGTCTCGGGACCATGAGCCCCCGGCTGGCCGACCTGACCTATCTCCTGGAAAAGGCCAATGGCGTGAAATTCAACATCGTCTCCTACCGGGGCGGAATCGCCGTGTTGAACGCCATCAACGCAGGTGACGTGGACGTGGGGTATGTTGCCGGTCCGCAGGCCAAGGGCGTGAAGGCCGGCGATCTGGTCGAACTGGCATCGGCCCTCTCCAAGCCGCTCAACGCCACGCCCAGCGCGCCGAAGCTCAGTGACCTCGGGGTCGACTTCAATGCCGACGGGCAGTTCGTCTTCGTCGGCCCGGGCGGCATGCCTGCCGCGGCGCAAGAGGCCTTGGGCAATGCAATCGCCGGGATCGTCAACGATCCCAACCAAAAGGTCGCGAAGATCATCAAGCGCGTCTTCGGCGGTGCGGTCACCATCAAGGGCAAGAAACTGGATGCTCATCTCCAGCAGGGGTATGACAACGCCGGCAAACTTGCGAAGGCCGTCAGCCAGTAGGACGCCATGATCGAGGGTCCGGACGGCATCCGGACCCTCGAAACCTCGAACATCGGCGCATACCCGGTGGATAACCGCTCCAACAGCAACGCCGTCCTGGGCGGGCTTTGCGTTCTGGCGGCGGCGCTGGTCGCCTTCGTCTGGGTGCCTCTCGACGTCGACTCCGGCGTCGTGGAACAAGTCCGCCGGCGTGTTCAGATCGGCGACAGCCTGGCGCCTATTACGGCGGCAGTGTTCATTGCGATTGGCGGACTGCTTCTCCTTTTTGTCGAACGCCGGTCACCCGATCAGCCGGTCTTTACCCTGCAAAACGTGCGTTTCATCGGAATTTCGGCGGTAATTATCGTTGTCGGCTTTCTGATCATGCGGTTTACCGGCCCGCTCACCGTCGACGTCGTCAATTGGCTGACCGGCGATGACTTGAAGTACAGGCTTCTCCGGGATTCGGCGCCTTGGAAGTTCATCGGGTATTTCATCGGCGGTATATTTGTCGTTGCCGGTCTGATGGCTCAGGCGGAGGGCAGAACAACCCGGAAAAACCTCGGCATAGCCACCGCCGTCGTCATCGCCCTGATCCTGATCTTCGACGTTCCATTCGACGATCTGCTGTTGCCGCCGAACGGTGACGTCTGATGGGTGTCGGCGACTACATTCTCCAGGGGATTCTAGCATTCTTTCTGGGGTCGGAGCTGTTTTCCGTATTCGGCATACCCGTCTCCATCAACATCGCCATGGTGATCGCCGGATTTCTGCTCGGCATCATGGTGGGGGCAACGCCCGGACTGGCAGGCCCGGTCGCCATGGCCATTTCACTGCCGCTCCTTCTCTCGAGCTTCGGGTATCACGCATCGGCATTGCTGCCGGTTCTGGGATTCCTGATCGGGATCATGAAAGGGGCGACCGTCGGCGGCGCCGTGCCGGCCATCCTGTTCAATACGCCGGGCACGCCGGATGCCTACATGACCACCCTGGATGGGTTTCCGATGGCGCAGAAGGGGCAGGCGAAGAAGGCTCTTCGCATTGCCCATTTCTCTTCGGCGTCCGGCGATACGTTCTCGGATTTGGTCCTGTTCGTCTGTGCGCCTTTTTTGGCCATCATCATCGAGGCCCATCTGGACCTCCCGGAGAAAACAGCCCTTCTAATCCTCTCTCTCAGTTTTATCGCCGCCGTGATCGGGGGATCACCGGCAAAAGGCTTGATTTCCACCGGACTTGGTCTTCTTGCCGTATTCATCGGGACCGGAGAAGATTTTTATCCCCGTCTATCCCTGGGTACGGATCAACTTGCACGCGGATTTCCAATTACCACCGCTGTCCTGGGCGTGCTGATTCTGGGCGCGGTCTTCGAGGGGATCGATAATCTCGTTCGGGAAAAGCGCGAAACCGGATCGTTTTCGGCTGTTCGGGAAAGCGGCGATCAGGGCCTCCATTGGCGGGATATCCGGCGCCTCATGCCCTATATTTCCCGCTCCGCGCTGATCGGGACGGCCATCGGCGCATTGCCGGGCATCGGATCGACCCTGGCCGCGACGCTCGGGTACACCATCGGCAAATCGCGCCACCAAAAACGCAAAAGCCCGGATGATAAGGATTTCGGAACCGGCGCCCCGCAGGGCATCGCCGCCACCGAGGCCGCCAACTCCTCCGTGTCGGGCGCGAATTTGATTCCCGTACTGTCCCTTGGCATTCCCGGAAATGCGGCCGCCGTTTTTTTGATTTTGGCCGCCGAAAGCATCGGCGGTTTCGTGCCTGGCCCCGCCGTATTCAAATTCACCACGGACACGGTCAATCCGGAGCTGGTGATCGCGTTTGGCCTGTTTACCGCAATGGCCTTCGCGAACGTATTAAACTGGACCATCGGCGGGCTCTTCATGCGCACCATGGGCATCATGATCCGCATCCCGAAACAGATGCTGCTCCCCTCGGTCCTGCTGCTGACCTTGACCGCCATCTACATCCAGGAAACCCGGTTGGAAGCAATCTGGTTCGCGCTCGGGTTTGGGGTGTTGGGCTACGCCATGCGGAAGCTCGAGATTTCTCCCCTCCCCTTCGTCATCGCCTTCATTCTCGGCGACAAGCTGGAGCTGAGCGCCCGCCGGGCCTTCAGCGCCAGCGGGAACGATCCCTTTTTTCTGTTCAGCACGCCAATCGCCACGATCTTGATGCTCCTGGCCATTGGGGTCCTTGTCTATACCGCCCGGAAGCGGCGTCTCGAGGCTTCGGCGTGACGTCCCGAAAACTTCGCATGTGGGCGTCCGGCTGTTCCCATGTTGCATACGACAAGGCGAACGGCCGCGAGAGTCTGGGCGATGCCATCCGCCAGGTGGAGCGGGATATCGACTGGGACTTCGGAATAAATGTCGGCGACTTCTCGGCCGCCTTCGGCTTGCCGACGGACGAGGAGGGAGAAGAAATCGTCCGGCAGTTCGGTGCCCTCGGCAATCATCCGCGGGAAGCCATTTACACCCTGTGCGGCAACCACGACCGAAACGCGCCGGACCAAGAGGAAGGTTTTTGGTTTCGCAAATATATAGATCCCGTGGGCGAAAACACCGGGGTATCAGGCGTTGATGCCGCCCGCATGCCCTACCCCGTTACGGGCACGTTCGAGCGATACCACTTCGACGTCGGCAACATCCGGGTCCTGATGATGAGCGACGTCAACGAAATGGCCCAGGAAAAGGGGCGCGGAGAACTGGGCGGCAATCCCGGCGGCGTCGTCACCCGGGAAACCTTCGACTGGTGGGTGGACCAAATCGAGTCCAATCACCGGGACAAGATCATCATTGCCGCGCATCACTACCTTCTCCACGAAACCACCGTCGCCACCGGCGACTGGGAAGGCATGAAAAAGAACGCCGACGAAGAGTGGACCACCGACTATCACGGCTATTACGCCGAGGGCACGCCCCGGGAAGCGAGCTACCTGTGCTGGGTCGGCGGCAAGTACCGCGCGGGCGTTTTCGAGACGTGGCTCGAGGACAATCCCGGCAAACTGGATTTCTGGCTGGGCGGACATACCCATACCAACCCGGACGACACCCACGGCGACAAAAGCCATATCGAAACCCGATATGGCGGTACGACCTTCGTCAACGTGGCGGCCCTGACCCGGTGGTTCGTCAAGGACCACGCCATGCCCCATTCCCGGCTTTTCACCTTCGAGGACGGGTCGGACCGGGCCTCCATCGAATGCTATATGCATACGGACGAATACAAGCCGCAGGGGTTCTACGAGGAGAAGAAGGCCGACATCCAGCTCACCAAACCGTTCCTGTACGACGGTTGAGGCCTGAACCGCTCGTGAACCGCTCGTGAACCTCTCGCACCCCAGGTGGAGTCTGAAGGCAAATGAACAATCCGGACCGCCCGAACCTGTTACTCATCACCTCGGACCAGCAGCGGGGCGACTGTTACGGGTTTGCCGGCCGTCGCGTGTCGACGCCGCATTTGGACGCATTCCGCCGCGAGGGCACGTGGCTGAAAAACGCCATCACCCCCTGCGTGGTCTGTCAACCCGCCAGAGCTTCCATCCTGACAGGTCAGCTTCCGCGGACACATGGGGTTCACGATAACGGCATCGACCTCGACCCGGCCACCGGCGAAAAAGGCTTTGCCGGGAGCCTGGGCCGCGCCGGATATGACACGGCATTTATCGGCAAGGCGCACTTCGCCAGCTTTTTCACGTTCGAGCCGACCGGCACCCCTGAATGTGTGGTCTCTTCCGCCGAATACGGGGAAGACTGGTATGGGCCCTATATGGGTTTCGAGCATGTGGAACTGGTGCTCATCGGCCATAATCATTTTCCGCCGGAGACGCCCCCGAAGGGACAACACTATGAGCGGTGGTTCCACGCGGACGGCAAAGGGGCGGAGAAAATCCGTCTATATGCGGAAAATGCTCGCGACACCAAGGGCGCGGCGCAAACAATTCATTCCCGGCTGCCGACGGCCTGGCACAATTCCACTTGGGTCGCGGACCGGTCCATCGGCTGGCTGGAACAAAGGCGGGACAAGCCGTTTGCCGCCTGGATCAGTTTCCCGGATCCGCACCACCCCTTCGACTGTCCGGAACCCTGGTCCTACCTGCACCGGCGGGAAGACGTGGACCTGCCGCAGCACCGCACCCGGGACTTCGAACGCCGGCCATGGTGGCATCGGGCGGTCGTGGAGAGCAGACCGACCGGCAGCGAAGCCCATGCGGCCATCCGGTCCGAGTATAGCCGCATTCAGCCTCAGACCGATGACCAGTTGCGGGAAATCATCGCCAATACCTATGGCATGTTGTCGCTCATCGATCACAATGTGGGACGCATCCTGAACAAGCTCGACGAGCTGGGGATCGCCGAAAGCACCATCGTCATCTACACCTCCGACCATGGAGACTGGCTGGGCGACCACGGCCTCATCCTGAAAGGCCCGATGCATTATGAAGGACTGCTGCGGGTCGGCATGATCGCCCGGGGGCCGGGTATCCGGGAAAACGCCACCGTGGAAGCGCCAACGTCGACCTTGGATATCGCGTCAACGTTTGCCGACTATGCGGGCGCAGGGCCGCGGCTGAGCCAACATGGAACTTCCCTGCGTAGATTGCTGGAGGGGACGGATGGCAACCGCGATTTCGCCTACAACGAATGGGATCTCCATTCCAACCGGACAGGCGTAAGCCTGGACCTCCGAACGGTCAGGACGGAGAGCGAGAAACTCACGGTAGACATGCATTCCGGCGCCGGTGAAATGTACGACCTCGGGAACGATCCGAATGAAATGGAAAACCTGTACGACGACCCGGCGCACAAAGGCCTCAGGGACACACTCACCGACATGATCAACAGCCGGCCCGACGACGCGCTGGGACGGCAGGAACCGGTTGGAATGGCCTAGATCGGATTCACATGTCATTCCAAATCTTCGATCGCCGGTATTTTCGACGAAAAGACGGTGCCCGCTTCGGCTCCGGAACTAATTGATTGCGTTATCCGCGCGGAACGTCTGCTTCCAGCCAGTAACAGACGTATACCCTCCATTAATTCTATTCTTTCGTTTTTATACGTGAGTCTTCTGATAGACCGTTTTTATCGGCAACGCTTTACTGGTCTCACCGACCGATAGTGTTGGAGGGAGTGATAAGCAGGCGATGACGGAAGGATGGCAGATGGACAGGTATTTGGATGACTATGAAGCAGGCCGGACCTATGAGCCGGGTGAATTTTCTCTCACCCAGGAGGAAATGATCGAGTTCGCCGATTTTACTCCGTCATCTGGATAAACTGCTGGATCAGCGCGACCAGAACTTCAGGCTCATCTTCCTGACAGTAGTGGCCCGCATTGGGAAGTTTGACAATCGGACCATTCGGAAAGAGCGCCTTAAAGTCCGCCAACTGGACTGCCGGGTCGATGGCGCCGTCTTTCATACCGACGGCCAGCATAGCCGGTTTTGATCTGAGATTGTCGACCAGCGGCATGCCTTCTTCCCGGTAAGGAAGGATACGTCCCTCCAAAGCATCCAATGGAAACTCGATGGCGCCGATACATTCCTCTTTGGTCGGAAACGGTGTGCTGTAGGCACGAATCCATGTGTCATCCACTTGGGCGGTGTTCTGGAATCCGATTGTCTTCATCACGCTCAATACATGATTGCCGAGGTCGCCGATGGTGTCGTGATAGGTGCCGGCATCATAATGTTCTTTCACATATTTGAACCAGGGGGTGAACTTGCGCTTCAAACGGTCAGGGCTGTCATCCTCGATCATGCCTTTACCGGTTCCCCCATACCCGCATGCCGTATTGAGCAGGCACAGCCGTTTTAGCCGGTCGGGATGTCGAAGGGCAAATCCAGAGCCGATGGAGCCACCCCAATCCTGCATCACCAACGTAATATCCGTCAGATCAAGATGTCCGACGAGGGCTTCCAGGTTCTCTGCGTGGGTCTTGATTGTGTAGATCTTGTCCTGAGGGGTCTCACTTTTGCCGAACCCCATGTGGTCGGGGACAATCACCCGATGCGTCTCTGACAGGGGTGGAATAAATTTTCGGTAGAGATATCCCCAAGTGGGTTCCCCGTGCAGGCAAATGATAGGATCGCCCTCACCCTCGTCGACATAGTGCTGCCGAAAGCCGGCGCCATCGAAGTAATGGGGCGCGAAAGGCCATGTGCCATCGAAGGTTTCGTCTGCGGGGATCATTCGCTGTCTCCGTTTCCGTCAAGTGAGTCCATGAGCGAAAGCGCTTGTTCGAGGCGGTGTGAGGGTCGATCACCGAATATCTCCGTGAGGGCGGTCCGCCAGTTCACCTCATCATGCCAATCGGTGACGGCTATTTTGTAAGACGGTCGTTCCTGTAATCTCTGCCAATAGTCACGCAATCGGGGCACCGTCACGTGATCCAAAAGTCCGTCCAGCCTGACATCCTCCAATCGGTGAAAACAGGCCATCATGGTGATGTCGGGTAAAGAGAAATCACCAAGAATGTAGGGGCCTCCAAACCGGTCCAGAAGACCGTCAATCTCCCTTAGCCCCCGGCATACGCTGTTCAGGGCAGCGGTGAGAATCTCCGGCGGAGATGCCGTGCCATCGCGGCGCAACGCGGTGAATCGCTTACCTCGTATTTCCAGAGGGTGATGGCGGTACTTCTCCACTACGAGATCAAGAGGCTGCCGGCTGAGTGTGTGCGCCAATATTGGATGGCTGAGAATGGGGATGGCCAAACCGAACGTCGAGCCATAGAGGCCATTCTCGTCGAGCATGCCTTCTTCAAACCAGTAGCCGGCGATCTGCCGCCGTTCCTCATCTTCGGGCCAAAGCCGTGCACCACGCTTGGGAAACTGCTCATCGGCATATTTGATGATGCGGTGAGCGTCGTACACCGGTCTGCCTTTGTGCACCAAGGTGGGCACGATCCCCTTGGGATTCACTTTCAGATACTCGGGAGTCAGGTTCTGGCAATCTTCCGCCACGTCACAGATGACAATATGATGGGATTTATAATCCAGTGACTTTTCCGCCAATCCGATCCGCGCCTTCTGAGAGCAGAGAGATTCTCCGTAGTGGTAGAGTTCGAACTCTTGTTCGTAGGCAATGGCCAATCTATTTACTCCAATCCCTGTACGTGCCCTATGCCACCTGGTCCACATCTACCGTGTGAGGCGAGCCCGGCATGGGATAAGGCCATTCGATGATGGCCTTCCGGAAGGCTGGCCGCCGAGTCGGAGAAGTTGCCGCTGGTGGTGACCCAGAAGTGCTTGCGGAAGATTTCCCGAAATGCGTGGTCCGGATTGTCCCGGGAAAAGACATGATCCGTGCGCCAGAGGAGGAAGGGCAGACCCTCACCCAGATGACCAAGGATGATTTTCAGATTGGGATGGGCCTCGAATACACCTGAAAGCACAAGCCTGACCCCGAGGGTGACGGTTTCAATAGTGAAACCCCAACCGACCATGGATGAAGGCGGGGTGATTTATTCTCACCGAGTTCACATCGGTTTTCAAAGTTAAAACGGACTTCATTGTCGGAGAAGTTGCAGTCCGGTCACGCGCCCCCACCCATTCGCCTTGTTCCAGGAAACAAAATCCCGCCGGGCGGCGTTCGCCCGGCGGGTTAGTCCAAATAACTGCGCTTAGTTCACGCCGGTTGGGCTATTTCTCGCCCTGGGCAATGTAATCCTGGAAGAACTTCACCATGTCCGCTCCTACGGTAGCCACAGCGTTCTGCGCGGCCAACGCGCCCTTGTAGTTGACGAAGTTCACGGCTTTGCCGAAGGCTTTTTTATGCGCCGCCTTGAAAGCCGGATCATTCGGAAGCGCCTCCCAGCCGGCCTTGATCGCGTTGAACGCCGCATCCGGCGTTCCCGCCGGCAACCAGACCGAAAGTCCCATGGAGGACAGGTGGGTCAGCACTTTGTAGGCTTCCCAATGCGGGCCCGAGGGAGGCTTGCCATGCATTTTTTTGTGCAACCCATCCAGCGTCGGAACACCCTGTTTCATCAGAACCGCATTGGCCGAGGCGCTGCCGTCGGCGCCGATCTTTGGATAATCGACCCACAGCATGCCCGGGCCTTGATCAACCAGGGAGCTTTTCATCACGGAAACGTATGTTCCGTAGTTCAATCCCAACAGGCTGACCTCACCCGACAGGAAGGCCGGGATCTGCTTCGCCGAACCGCGATAGCCCGGGACGTATTTGTACTTCACGCCGAGCACATCGAGGCCAAGCCGTTGGCGCAGGTCGAGGGTCGATGACGGGCTCAGACCGGCAACGACCAGCGGTTGCTTACCCTTGCCGATCGTCATCCGGTCGCCGCCGACGAGCACGTTCTTGTTGATGACCGCGGTGTTGATTGCGCTTTCACCGCCGACCACCCGCATTTTCGAATAGTCGAAGCGAACACCCTTGCGCTTGGTCAACTGGGCAATGGAGAGCCAGGGCGCACAAAGCATTTCGGAGCCGTTATTCGGCATCTCGTTCGATGCATAATTGTTGGCCTTCAGGCCGCCCGCGCCGGACATGTTGTTGATGATCACGTCGGGCTTGCCCGGGATGAGACGCGCCAGGTGCGGCACGACAACACGGAAGAACGAATCCGTTCCGCCTCCGGGCGCGTAAGGTACGACACAGGTAATTTTCTTGCCTGCGTAAAACTCGGCCGCGCCAGCCGTGGCCGTTGGAAGCAGCGAAACAGCAACCGCCGCCAACGCCAAACTCTTCACTAGTTTCATCGTTTAACCTCCTTGTCAGGTCTATGAATTTCTCTCCCCGATTTACGCACAATCAGGACAGAGTGGTCGCCGGCCTCGACGAGACCGGCAGCCATTTTCTCGCTGTCGTCCAGCGGGAATTCGGAAATCATCATCCACCCCCAATCACCTTCAGGACGTAGGGATTTTGAAACGGGATGTGCATGGTGCGGTCGTAAAAGAGCTCGATGAACAGATAGCCTACGGCCGCGTAGATCAGGGCGAACCGCAGGGACCGCTTTCCCCAAATACACAAATAGGCCAGAATAAAGCCGGCAATGGCCAGCTTTTGGCCGATCAACCAGGCGCCAAATACGGCAACCGCTATCCACAGAACAAACCGCAGGCCGCGCGCCATGTCCGCCTTGTCCACGGCGGCACGCCACGCCTCTGCGTAGCCCGCAACCGATTGGCGCTCCGCGCGTGCGGCCGCCATCTCCTTCACGACAATGATCGCGAGCAGCGCGACGGCGACCACCGAGGTCGCGATGGGATACTGGCGATTGGTCGGGTGGAAATCGATGGCAAGGATGCCGGCCGTGATGAACGCGGCGAGAAAAAAGAGCGCCAAAACAATACCGATGAGCGGATTTCTTTCCGCGCCCTCGATCGAGAGTTTGCCGTCGAGCGAATTGTTCGTGGTCAAGGGGGTGCGCCGGGTGCGCACCAGGCCGAGCGCCGTTACCCCGATGGTCAGGACAATGATCAATCCAATGACGAGGCTCGGGGTGCGGTCGATCCATCCCAACGTGCCGTAGACGCGGTTGGATAGAACCAGTGCGTTCTCCATGTTTGGACCAAGCACCAGCGCAATGATCAACGGGGGGCGTGGCCAACCGGACCGCTTCATGAACAAGCCCAAGGCGCCCATGATCCACATCAGGATCAAATCACCCATGGACTGATTGCCGAGCCAGCTGCCCATGAATACGAACAGGATGACCACCGGAACCAGCAGATGGCCATCGACGAAGATGGCCTTTGCGACCTGACGACCCAGCATCATCAGCAAAATCGCGGATGCGATGTTCGCGATAATCAGGGTCCAGATCATCGCGAACGTGATGTCGAGCTTGGTGGTCAGCATCTCCACGCCGGGGCGCAATCCCTGGATCAACATCGCGCCGAGCAGGATGGACATGGCGAAGTCGCCGGGAATGCCAAACGTCAAGGTCGGAATGAGCGCCCCGCCCCGCTGGGCATTGTTGGCCGACTCGGGCGCGATCACGCCGCGAATATCGCCGCGCCCGAATTTGTTCTCGCCCTTGGTGGTCTGGACCGCCATGCCATAGGCGGCCCAATCGACGATTGAGGCGCCGAGCCCCGGCAACATGCCGATATAGACGCCGAGCACCGAGCCCTTGATCACCAGCCACCAGTTGGTAAACGCGTCCCTGATCCCCTGAAGCATCCCGCCGCCCCGCGATTGGTCGTTGGGGACGCGGGAAATCGAGGTGTTCTTCGTGGCGAGTTCCAACAGTTCCGGAATGGCGAACAGGCCGAGCACGACCGCAACCAGCGGCGGCGTGTTGAGCATGTACTCGATGCCGAAGTAGTAGCGGGCCTCGCCGTTGAAGGTTTCTTCGCCGATTGTGCCCAGCATCATCCCGAACGCGCCGATCACCAGGCCCTTGGCGACGGAACTGCCGGACAGCGAACCCACCATGCAGATCCCCAATAGGGAGAGCATGAAGAATTCCGGCGTGGAAAACAGTGTAAGGATCGGCTTGATCACCGGCAGCGAGAACATCAATACGACGGCGCCGATTACGCCGCCGATCGCCGAGCAGGTATAGGCGGCGCCAAGCGCCCGATTGGCCTGCCCCATTTGGGCCAACGGATAGCCGTCCAATATGGTCGCCTGCGACGCAACGGTGCCCGGAATACCCAACATGACGGATGCGATGGTGTCGCTCGTCGTGGTGACCGCGAACATACCCAGCATCAGCGCAAAGGCTGAGACCGGCTCCATCGTATGGGTGAACGGCAGCAGCAGGATCAGGCCGGTGACCCCGCCGATCCCGGGCAAGGCCCCCAGCCAGACGCCCAGGAATATGCCAAATCCCAGATAGCCGATGGCCGGCCAACTGAAGACCTGGCTCAATCCGATGAGGACGGCGTCAAACATGAGCGAACCAACCCATTGGTGACGCGGTTCCCAAACCCGGCCGCGGCGTCATTGGTACCACTTCCAGTCTTTGAGAATTTCGCGCGCGGCGTTGTGCCCGGGCACGGCGGATACGGCGCCGCCCGGATGTGTCGACGCGCCGCACTGGTACAGATTGCGTACGGGTGAGCGATAGTCGGCGTAACGGGGTACCGGCCGCATGAAGAACAACTGGTCCAGCGTCAGTTCCCCATGCTGCGAATTTCCCCCCGGCAGGTTGATATCCGCTTCGATGTCCTTCGGCGTGTAGAGCTTGTAGTCGATCACGCTGTCGGAGAATCCGGGTGCAAATCGGTCCAGCACCGAGAAGGCGTTCTTGATCAATTGCGGCGCCTCGTGATCCCAATTCGAATTGCGCAATTCGTACGGGGTCACGCCGCCTTGGATGACGACGACGTGCTTGCCGTCAGGCGCCAAGGTCGGGTCCGTATAGCTGGGCACATTCGGGGAGAGAAACGGCTCGGTCGAGTACCAGCCGAATTTCGCGTCATGGAAGGCCTGTTCCAGGAATTCGGGCGTCGGGCAGATGTGGACATAGGCCGGATATTCGGTCCCCGTCTTCTCTTTGCTGAAACCCTTGTATTGGGGCAGCCGGTCCACCGCCAAGAGCAGTTTGAATCCCATCCCCCTGGACCTGAAGCCCTTGACGTCATCCACGAATTCTTCCGGCAGATGGCTTTCGTCCACCATGTCCAGGAAAGTGCGTTTGACATTTACGTTCGAGATTATCCGGCCGGCGTACAGCTCCTCGCCGGTCTTTAGGCGCACACCCACGGCCTTTCCATCGCGCACCAGAATTTCATCGACCCACGAATCGCACTGGATCTCCATTCCGTGCGCGGCACCCGAGGCCGCGATGGCGTCCGCGATGGAACCCATCCCGCCCTTGCAGAAGCTCATGCCGGTTTGCCCAATAAGATGGGTCACCAGGTAGAAGGCTGTCCCGGGACTGTAGGGGCCGACATTGCCGCCTATGGTGGCCCAGAACATGAACTTCGCCTTCACCAGATCGTTCTCGAACCAGCGGCTGACATAGTCATGGGCACTCATCGAGAGCGCATGCAGCAGGTTGTAGACCTCCTTTTCGGCGTCGCGATAACGCCAGGCGAACCGCGCGGTCTTCCACACCCCCGATAGATCCTTGCGGAAAGGATTGTGCGGGGTCTCCATCTGCAGCCTGCGCAGAATTTCGATGGTCGACTGGAGGCGCTCGAAGAACTTGGGGTAATTGTCGGCGTCGTGTTTCGAGAAGCGTGCGATCTGTTCCCGCGTCTTGACCGGATCCTTGGAGAACACGATCCCGTCATCCTCCGTCGGATTGAATACGTTTGGCTGGGGATAATACTCCAGGCCAAATTTTCTTAGCTCCAACTCCTCTATGACCTTGGGATGCAAGTGACCCATGATGAAAGAGTAGGTCGAGGCACGGAATCCGGGGCTGAACTCTTCGGTGACACTCGCGCCGCCCACATGAGGCTTTTGTTCCAGCACGAGAATCTTCTTGCCGGCGCGGGATAGATAAGCGCCGCAAGTCAGGCCATTGTGGCCGCCGCCGATGATTATGGCGTCGTACTTGCGGGTCATTTGCCCTTCCAAACCGGTTTGCGTTTCTCGATGAAGGCCGCGAGTCCCTCCTGGCGGTCATCGGAGAACATCAACAGCGCCGAGAGGTCACCGCCTGAGTTAAGTGCCTGCTCGAATGTCTGATAGGGCGCCCTGTCGATCGCCTGTTTGGCGGCCATGATCGCCAGAGGCGCCGAGGACTCCATCTCGGCGACAATTTCCACCGCCTTTGATACCGCCCCGCCTGCGGGCACCACATGATTGAGAATTCCCAGGTCGAGCGCCTCGTCCGCGTCCATCCGCCTACCCGTAAATGCCAGTTCCTTGGCCTTGCGCTCCCCGACCGCACGGGCCAAAGACCAAGCGCCGCCCAGAATTGGGAACAGGCCGAGTTTGGCCTCGGTGATGCCGAAACTCGCGGTTTCGGACCCGACGATGAAGTCACAGCGGAGCGCGACCTCCAACCCGCCTCCGAGGGCATAACCCTCTACCGCCGCTATCACCGGCTTGGTGTAGTTGACGAAGAAGCGCATGAAGTTGTGCAGTCCGCTTTGGGTATGGCGGAAGCGATACTTGTCGAACGGGGTCATTTCGCTGGAGGCCGTATTCTTGACGTCTCCGCCTGCACAAAAGGCCGTATCGTCACCGGTCAAAATCACGGCTGTGACGGCGCCGTCGCTCTCCCAGGTTTCCATTTGCGCCCGCGTCTCGGCGAGCATCCGTTCGGTCAGTGCGTTTCGCGCCTCGGGCCTGGCAAAGCGGATAATTCCCGCATTGCCGATCGTTTCCGCCCGAATCTCCGATGGGGCGGCCATCCCCTCACACCAGCATTTCTATGGCTTGGTCGGCCGTTCTCACGTCGCCGAAGGATTGGTAGAACGAGGTCAATCCGGCCAGGTGATCGTCGTCGTACCGTGCCGCGTTTGCGTCCTCGACCATCACCACCTTGTAATCGAGCATCATCGCATCACGGGCCGTGGACTCGCTGCACATGTTGGTCGCCGTGCCCGTCACGATGAGGTTTTCGATACCCATGCCCTGCAAGATTTCGTGCAAATCCGAAGCGCCGACGATGAACGGCGAGAAGCGTTTCTTGGTGACGATACGGTCTTCGTCCTTGACCTCGAGATCGGGATAAATCTCGTAGCCCTCGTTGCCGGGACTGAGTTTGGTCAGGTGGTTCTGGCCCTTTGCCTCGGTGAAGAAATATTGGTGGTAGATCTGCCATTGGCTCGGCGCGCCTTCGTTTTCGGCGCACCGCATGATTACCCAGATAACCGGCGCCCCCTTCTCTCTGCATGCCCCGGCAATCCGATTGATGTTGGGCACGATCGAAATCGCCGTGTCCACCTCGGCCACGTAGAAATTCTGCATGTCGATGACGAGGAGGGCGGTCTTGCGCGCTTCAAACTCGTCGAATACTTCCAGCTTTCCCCGCTTAGCCATGATCCTTTCGATCACGTAGTCAGGAATCTTCACATCATGGGGCATGCCCATTTCCTCCCATTTGGCCTTTATTGTTGCCCACTTTATCCCACTAGTGGGTCATTTCAAAATGGTTTTTAGCCGGTGCCGGACGGGAGAATTTTATTCGTGCCGGTCTAGGAACACCGGGTTGCCGCCGACGCCGTACGCGCCGTCCCGGACCTCGTTTATGGTCACCCTAACCTGCCCGGGTTTCGCATCCAGCGTTTCGATCACCGCCTCGGTCATTCGCTTTATCAGGCGGTTTTTCGTCTCCTGGTCGCGGCCCTCGATGATCGTGATGCTTACAATTGCCATGTTCGTCCTTCGCAATTAGGTGGTTGCTCAGCGGGTGATTCCGCCTCCATCGACGATCAGGCACTGACCGCTGACAAAGTCCGCGTGATCGCTGAGAAAAAATGCGGCCGGTCCAATAAGGTCGTCAGGTTGCTGATCGCGCCCCAAGGATCGCCCAGCGGCGATGGTTGCCTTCCGGTCCCCGATGCCCTCGCGGGCCAAGACGCCCTCGCTCATGGTCAGGCCGGGGGCGATGGTGTTGACGCGAATGTTCTTTGGCCCAAGTTCGCGGATCAACGAGCGAGTCATCGCCAACACCCCGCCCTTGGATGCGTCATAGTGGAGCAGACCGGGATATCCGTGGAAGATGCGGTTGGTGGATACCATGACGATTGATCCGCCGCCCGCCCGCTCCATGGCCGGCACGGCCGCCCGGGCGCACAACCAGGGCCCCTTGACATTGACCCGCATAACCTCGTCCCAGAGTTCGGGATCGATCTCGTCGTACGCCTCGATCGGCAGGGCCGAGAAAAGGGCCGCGTTGCAAACCAGCCCATCGACTCCCCCGAAAGCTTCCTCTGTTTCAGCGACCATCCGATTGCAGTCATCGAGACTGGTAACGTCTGCCTGGATTCCAATCGCCTTGCAGCCATCGGACGCGATCCGCCGAACGGCGTCGGAAGGATCGGCGAGGTCACAGACCGCAACGCTGGCGCCCATCCGGGCGAAGCCCGAAGCCATCGCGGCGCCGATTCCCTGTGCCGCCCCGGTTATGATTATCCGTTTAGAGTCCAACATCAGATGCTCTCACCCCTCCCCTCGGATCGGCTCCGCGGCAGCTTACAGATCCACGACCAGATCGGCCGCCACGAGACGATCCGCCGTCACGAACAGCGGATTGATTTCCAAGGACGGCAGCCGGTCGGCGGCCTCCGACATCCGCACCAACAATTTCGCCAGGGCATTACGGTTCACCGGTCCGGCGCCACGCCAGCCATCCAGCATGCGCTCCGCCCTTATTTCCCCGATCATGGCGTGAGCTTCGCCTTCGCCGAATGGCGCCTTGCGATAACTCAGGTCATCAAGCAATTCACACAAAGTTCCACCTGAGCCGAGCATGACAAGCGGCCCGAAATGCGGATCGCTTCGGGCAGCCAGCAGGACTTCGACGCCGTTGATGTGAGGACACCATGTGACATGGATGTCCGGCCAGTTCCCCGCGTGTTCTTCCGCCAGTCTCGCCAAATCGCCGTAGGCGGCTTCCACAGCCGCCGGCACCGAGAGGTTGATCCGCACGCCGTCCAATTCGGTCCGGTGTTTCAACCCCGCCGCCGTCAGCTTGAGCACTATGGTCTTGTGATCCCCGAGCGCGGATACCGCCTCCTCCGCCGATTTGACCGGCGCGTCGGTCAGTACCTCGATGCCGGTCTCTCGAAGGATATCGACCACCGCATCCAGACTTTTCGCCTGCACACCCGGAGGAAGAGGCGCCGTGGACGGTTTCTCGAATGACTTCCCGGTTCGCACCAGCTTGGCGACCGCCTCCGTCATGACGGTCGGATCGTCGAATACGGCGATACCGCTTCTCACCAGATCAGCGCGATCCTCGCTCTCGAGATTTGCCGCGATGGCGATCAGTTTGTCCGGGTGACCGGCTTGAAACGTCAGCATTTGCGACATGATCCCGTCGCGGGTTCGGGGGACCAGGGGCACATGGCTGATATAACCGAGCATCGTTTGTGGATCGCGCTCAAGCCCCCACTTCAGATGACCGCCGGTAATTTCCATGTCGCTCATGGATGGCGCGGAGATGTCGATGGGATTGCGGTCATTGACGAACGAGTTCGTCTGTTTGAGATCGGCCAGCGCACCCTTGGGATATTCGGGGAGCTCCAGGCCGTTCTTTGCCGCGGCATCCGATATCATCACGGCGCCCCCGCCCGAAACCGAGACAGCGGCTATTTCGGGAGAGGCCGGAATAGCCCCGGCGTTGCAAGCGGCGACCAGATCGATCATTTCATTGATTGATCCGGCCCGCAAAACGCCAAACTGGCAAAACAAGTCCTCGACAACCCGGTCTTCGACGTAAACCGACGCGGTGTGCCCGGTTGCGGCCTCGCCGCCCTGGGGAGTGGTCCCAACCTTGAGAACCACCACGGGCTTTCTTGATTGCCGCGCCAGTTCCAGCGCCTGAACCAGCTTCAAACCACGGCTGGCGTCTTCCATGTAAACGGCAATCGTCTTCGTCGCGGGATCACCGGCATAGAACGCGATCGCGTCGCAGATATCGATATCGGCCTGGTTTCCGGTGGATATCCAATTGGCCAGTCCCAACCCGCGGTCGCGCAGTTGCGCAAAAATCTGAATGCCGACCGCGCCGGACTGACTTGCAACGGAGATATCCCCCACCACCGGCCAGCCGTTGCCCCCGTGATGTTCAGGGGCGCTGGTAAAACTGGCGACAAATCCGGATGCCAATGACATCACACCCATGCAGTTGGGCCCGATCATCCGCATGTCATGGTCCTGGGCGATCTTCAGCAGCTCGTCCTGCCGGAGCCGTCCCTCGGCGCCGGCCTCCGCAAACTGCGCGCCATAGACGATGGCAATGCTTGCCCCCTTCTCCCCGGCGGCTATCAAATTTTCGCGCACGAGCGCCGCGGGCACCGCGATCACGGCAATGTCCGGGGCCTCGGGAAGATCGGAAATGCTCCGATAGGCCTCGATGCCCTGGACGATTTCGTTTTTTGCATTCACCGGGTAGAGTCGGCCCGCATATCGTCGTTCGAGACAGAATTTCAATGCGCGTCCGCCGAATTTCATCGGATTCGTCGACGCACCGATGATCGCCGCCGATTGCGGACGAAAGCACATCTCCAGCTTTCCGAATTCCGACTTGTCGAGTTGCTGCATTCAGCCCTGCCGCTTCCGGGTGACGGTAAATGTCTCGTTCACGAACCACATCCCGCCATGCTTGACGAGCACCTCGCGCACCACGTCCAGATAGCGCGAGTCCCGGGCCATGACCTGTTGCGCCAGCTCCTCCTTCACCTCGACGAAATAGAGCGCGTTGTTCCAGGCGGAAGAGAGGGAGAGCAGTCCTATTTCGTGCTCGCCCAGTGACGGCAGGGTGTGCATATCGAACCGGAACAGGGAACGGGCGTCGGTCAGGCCGCTGAACTTGAAGCCGCTTTGCTTGGCACCCAGGGCTTTTCGGAAATCGCGCAGAATATCGTAGCGGTTTACGAACGGAATCCGCTGTTTCGGCCAGACGCCCCGCACGATTTCATGGGCCGGATCGTTTCCATGCGACTGAATGACGGTCATCTGCCCGCCCGGCGCCAACCGTTCGACCACGGGTCTCAGAACGTAGTCGATCCTGAACTTCATGGTGTGGCTGTGGAGGTAGGGGTGATTGAGCAGGCAGTAATCGTACTGCCGAATACCCTCTCCGTGGCTGGGAATGATATCCTTGAGGTTGGACTTCTGGTCCTGTCGGTAAATCGTCACCACGCTCGGCACGGCGTAGACCGGCTGCGCGTGTTCGCCCTGGTAAACGACCCATTCCTTCGAGAGATCTTCGTAAAGCGCCGCCACCTGCTTCTGGAAGTCGTAGCTGCGGTCGCCGTCGAGCGCCACGTCCCGCCAGATCAGGTCCTCGGGGCAATCGTCGGACTTCTTCTCCATATCCAGCGCTTCCCAAAGGTACATATTGGTCATGACGAAAACGCTTAGCGGATGTTCCGCCAGCCGATCCACCAACCGCCCCATCGTATTGCGAAGATCCTCCAGTCCGCGCCCCTTCAAAACGACAAGCACCGGCGTATCGGGCAAAGTGGCATTCAAGGCGCGCAGGGTTCGGGTCAACGTGATCCCATTGTCCATGGGCGTGTAGAACAAACGGATGCCCGGCGAGCCCGGCTGCAAATTCTTGAGTTCCTCGGCAACGCGGTCCGCCAGAACCCAAGACTCGTTCGTCGTGCCGGCAAACACATGGAAACGTTGGCGCTGCTCATGAAAGGCGAAACTGCCGGGCGTGCGGATCGAGGTTTCCTGGCTGATGAGCTCGGCCATGGTCTCCGCATTGGACTGGGCCTTCTTTCGGCGCGGACGGCCGCGGAGTTCGATCTCGCCCCGGTCGGCCCGCTCGATGAATTCCGCGATTCGCTCGGCGGTCCGGGACTCGATGCGGCTGCCGTTCGAAATACGGCCGACAAGCTTGCCGTCATTGACCGCAAGACGTCCGAACGTCGATTCCGCGATCTTGTGCTTCCTGCAAAATGCTCGAATCGCAGCGGCCAGCTTTTCCGGTTTGTCGAGAAGATGAAGAACCATGTGGCTTTCGCGTGATGTCCGACGGTAATGGCGTACGGAGGCAGATGACCCGGATCGTCAATCGCCGATCAGGAATGTGCCCTCGATCTCGACCGGCTGGCGATCCACCAGCCCATCCACGCCGACCGAAGAGCGGGCATGGCAACCTATTTCCGGGCCGAACGCCTCATAGAACAAATCGCTGGCCCCGTTCAACACTATATTCTGCCGCTCGAAATCCGGATGAGCGTTGATCATTCCGAGAATTTTTACCACCCGCTTCACCCGATCCAAATCGCCCACATGATGCCTGACCGTGGCGATCATCTTTATCGCCAAGGCGCGTGCAACTTCATACCCCTCATCCTCGGTGATCTCCAAACCGACCTTTCCGCGCCGCTTCACGTTTCCTTCCTCCAGGAGCGCGGCACCGTGGCCGGATACGTAGAGCATCTTGTCCACAAGCACGGCGCTGGTTCGGTTGGGACTGGGCAGAACGAGCGGCTCCGGCAAGGTTATTCCCATATCCTGCAGGCGAGCCTCGATTTTCGACATGATGCTGCCCTTGACGCAGTGGATGAAGGTCAAACGAAATCATTTCGTTTGGCAGGAACCGTGGAAATTTCACTTGCAGTATTGCCCATTATCTGCCCATTAGTAAACAGAAAAGGCTCACGCCTACATGTTCACCGCCTCTGGAACGGGAGAAGGTCAATGGCAATTGAGACACTCGAAGACAAGATCAACTCGATAGGCAATCCGGTGGATATGCTCCGCAACGCCGCCGCCGGGCCGTACCAGTTTCCCATCACCTCCGAGTTCAGCAATTGGCGCGACGAGCAGGAGGCCTGGCGCAACGGCGCGGTCCTGTTCGACCAGTCGTTCCACATGACCGATCTATATGTCGAGGGTCCGGATACCAGGAAGTTGTGCGAATACCTGGCGGTCAATTCAATGGCCAACTGGCAGCGCGATCTCGCCAAGCAATTCGTTCACTGCACGCCGGATGGTTATGTGGTTGGCGACGCGATCATATTTATCCTCGAGGAAGACAAGGCCAATATCGTCAACAAACCCAGCAATGCCAACTGGGTGACGTATCACGCCGAGAAAGAGGGGTTTGACGTCTCCTTCGATCTCGACATGCGCGCACTGGACAACAGGGGACGGCGCAAGGGATACCGGTTTGAAGTCCAGGGTCCCGAAGCCTGGTCGCTCCTGGAAAAACTGAACGGCGGGCCGATCGAGCAGTTCAAATTCTTCCGGATGGGCGAAATCAACGTGGCCGGCCGGCAGGTACGGGCACTGCGGCACGGCATGGCCGGCGCAGTCGGCTTGGAACTCTTTGGCCCGTTCGACGACTACGACCTCATCCGCGACGCCATCCTCGAGGCGGGTCAGGAGTTCGGCATCAGGGCCGCCGGCTCCAAGACCTATTCGACCGTCGCGCATGAATCCGGATGGTTCCCTTCGCCGCTTCCCGCGATCTATTCCAGCGGCGATCTTGCCGATTACCGGCGGTGGCTGCCCGCGACAAGCTTCGAGGCCAACCTGTCATTGGGCGGCTCGTTGGTCAGCGACAACGTGGAGGACTATTACCTCACGCCCTACGACCTGGGCTACGGCCATATCGTCAAGTTCGATCATGACTTCATCGGGCGCGATGCGCTGGAGGCGAAAAAGGATCAGCCGCACAGGCACAAGGTGACGCTTCGGTGGAACAAGGACGATGTGCTGAAGGTGTTTGCTTCCATGTTCAATGAAGGCGACCGGTACAAGTTCCTCGACATACCCGCATCTCACTACGCGACCTGCCCCTATGACCTTGTGACCAGGGACGGCAAGCCGGTCGGATTGTCCCACTATCCGGTCTACACATCCAATGTCGCCGGCTGGATTTCCCTGGCCCTGCTGGATGAGGAAGCGGCCGCCCCCGGCACGGAGGTCTCGTTGACGTGGGGCGAACCGGACGGCGGGACCATGAAACCGGCCGTCGAACGTCACGTTCAGACCGAAATTGCCTGCACGGTGGAGCCCTGTCCGATTTCAGTCACGGCGCGGGAAACGTACAGAAAGTAGGGACCGCACCTTAACGGTTTTCATCCTCGAGAATCATATCGCTGGCTTTCTCGGCGATCATCAGCACGGCTGCATTGGTGTTTCCCGATACGATCGACGGCATAACCGACGCATCCACCACTCGCAGCCCGGCAACACCTCTCAGCCGGCAACGGGGGTCCAAGGGCGCGTCGTCCGCGTCCCCCATGGCTACAGTCCCGACCGGATGAAATATCGTCGTCACCCGTTCCTTGATCGCCTCCAGCAACTCATCGTCGCCGGCATTTGCCAATTCCGGCTCGGGCCAGACCTCCTCTTCGATCACATCCGACACCGGCGCCAGCCGGCAGATCTCCCGCGACCGTTTAAGGCCGTCGACAATCGCTTTCCGATCTCGGTCCGCGGAAAGATAGTTGGCGGTGATGGCAGGCGCCGTCATGGGGTCCGGGCTTCTTAAACGCACCGTCCCCCGGCTTTCCGGACGTATGGGGCAGATGGAAACCGAGAATCCTGGCCATGGGTGAAAACCCTCGGCCGGATTGTCGCTGCTCCAAGGCAAGACATGGAACTGAACATCCGGGCGCGCGAGTTCGCCGGAGCTGCGAAGGAAACAAAATACCGGGCCCGCTCCCATGGTCAGCGGACCGCGACGCCGCAATAGGTATTCGAACCCCATCCCCGCTTTGCCGAAATTGCTGTTCAGACGGCCGTTCAAGGTCGGGATCGATACCCGATAGACATTGTGGAACTTCAAGTGATCCTGCAGGCCCCGGCCGATACCGGGTGCGTCCAGTACCGTCCGGATTTCGTGAGCCTCCAGATGGTCGGCTTCGCCGATGCCGGAAAGCATCAACAAGTGTGGCGAGCCGATGGTACCCGCCGACAAAAGAATTTCCCTGTTGGCGGAAATAATCTCGCCGGCGCCATCCGGACGGCGCAACTCCACGCCCCTTGCGCGGTTGCCCGCCGTGACGATGCGGGTGACCATCGCGTCCGTCATGACCCTCAAGTTCGGGCGGCCCCGGACCGGATCGAGATAGCCGTGGGCCGCCGAGACGCGCCGTCCCTTCCAGGTGGTCGTCTGGTAGTAGCCCGTGCCTTCCTGATCGGCACCGTTGCAATCCGGGTTCGCCGGCAGTCCATAGTTCACAGCGGCTTCACGGAAAAGGTCCGTAATCCGGAATTGGGCCCGGCCGAGCGAAACGCCGATCCGGCCGTCGCCGCCCCGCCATTGGTCATCCCCCTGCTCGTTCCGTTCGGAACGCTTGAAGTACGGCAGGACGTTCCCGTAATGCCATCCCTCGGCGGCCTGCCCCCAATAATCGAAGTCAGCCTTATGTCCGCGGACGTGGATCAATCCGTTGATCGCGCTCGAACCGCCGAGCCCCCGGCCGCGCGGCCAATCCAGCACACGGCCGTTTAGGTGCGGCTCCGGTTCGGTCGTCAGGCACCAATCGTAGACCGGATCGCCGATGGTTTTGAAATAGCCGATCGGCATCTTGACCCAGGGGCTGCGATTGCGCCCGCCGGCTTCAATCAGCAGCACCCGGCGACGGGGATCGCCGCTCAGCCGGTTGGCAAGGACGCAGCCCGCGGTGCCGGCACCGACGACAATGTAATCCCAGTCATCCATCAACCACGCAGACGTCAGATAAAGTGAGGAATTTCCCTTTTGGTCGGCCCAACCGAATAACGCGGGTTCGGTCTTCGGCCGTCCCATCGATCCGCCGTGACGTCCTCCAGAACGACCTGATGGTCAAGCGAACGGCCGAGCCTGCCATCCGATAGCGTCGCCCTGTCTCCCGGCACCGAGTTCTCACAGATCACCAGGAAGCCGCGCGGAAGCACCTCACCCGAACCGCCGTTCTCCGAGACCAACTCGGATGGCCGGCCAAGCTCGGCGAGTGAATTTCCATTGAGCGCGACGGCATCGAGGTGGCCGCTCAGATTCTTCAGGCGCCACGCCTTTCGCGCCAGAACGATGCTCCCGGTACTCAACTGCACCACCGGTGAGATGAGTGCGCCGCCGCCCAAAGCGGTGAGCGCATACGTTGAACTTGCCTGCCCGCCCGGCTCCGCCTGGTGATAGAGCTCGGTTGTCAGAACCGTCAGGGGCATCGGCGTGCCGCCGATAAATATCCGGTCAATCACGATGTCCGGCGTGGTGATGTTCCCTTCCGGTCCCTCTACGTGCGGCTTGAATAGAAACAGCGACATTGAAACGTCTCCTTACACGGGCGCCCAGGTGATCATGCGGATTTCGCCGAGTTCCCGATCCGTCTTTGTCCAGCTTTCGCCGCCGTCCGTGCTTTTGAAAATTTGTCCAAAGATCGTTGCCGCAAAAAGAAGGGAGGTGTCGGCGGCGTTGGTCCCGATGGACCACAAGGTGCTGTTGGGTTCATGGGACAACGCGCACTCACGCCAGGTTTCCCCGAAATCGCGGCTAATGAGAAACTGCCCTGCCTCGCCGGAAGGCCTGTCGCCAACCGAAGCAATCACGATAGGAGAGTTCGCCGCCGGCTGTTTGATGCTTCGGAAGTAGTCCCATTTCGCCAACGGGATACTCAACTGCTCCCACGTCACGCCGTCATCCCGCGATCTGTGGAGCCCATCTTCGGTCGAACAGAGGATTGTTCGTTCGTCACCCTCGTCGAGGAATGCCAGATCGTGGGTATCATTGTCGTGCAGTCCCTCGATCATCAGCCGCCACGTTTTGCCGCGGTCGTCGGAACGGATTATCCCGTCGATTTCGACGGTGATCCAGATCGTATCCTCGTGCTTCGGGTCGAAATGAACCGAGGTCACGCGGGATGTATTGATAAACCAGCACTCGGTTGAAGCGTCCAGATTGGCCCGCGTCCAGGTCTGTCCGTCATCCTCGGAGATGAAAATTTCACCCGGCCGCGTGCCGCAGGCGATGAAACCCGGATCGTTTGGCGCGCGCGCGATCTGCAGAATGTGAAGCGAATCCATGGGAGACGGAATGTAGTCGAACCGGCCCTTGTCCTCGGTAAACCGGTAAAGGCCCTGATCGGTCCCCGCCAGCACCTCTCCGGGTCGAGCAGGGTGGGTGTTGACCGACCAGCATCTCGCTTCGTTGTAAAATCCGCCGGTCGGCGTGGGCAGCCGGTTCCAGCTTGTGCCCTCGTCTTCGCTGATCCAAACGCTTTGCATCGTGGCCGCATAGGCTTTGTATTTCACAACGCGCTCCCCCGGGCAGTCCAAATCCTCGCTGCCCACTTTATCCCACTAGATGAAGTATGCAATCCATGTTATCAGTGATCCGGCCGATTATAATCCAGTTGCGGCTGCGGCATCCAACCACTGGATAACCGGGTGCCGCGGTTCGCTCGGCCGTCAAGAGGGTCGGATATCGCCCCCGAGCCAAACCAGGACAGCGGAATGATGCAGGTAACATTGCTTGGGACTGGCCTTCCCTTCCCCAACCCGAAACGCCGGGGTCCCGGCTATCTCATCCGATGCGGAGAAACCAATTGCCTGGTCGACTGCGGATCCGGCGCGGTCCACCGGTTGGTCGAAGCCGGGAAGATGGCGCACGACATCGACCACGTTTTCATCACCCACTTGCACTCCGATCACTTCATCGACCTCGGGCACTTCACAATCTGTCATTGGATATATGGAGATGGCCGCCCTTGGAACCTTTACGGCCCGGAGGGGATAGACGTCATATTCCAGAACCTCCTAGATGCGCTCCGGTCCGATCTCGAACTCCGCAACAAAATCAGAAAATCGCCGAAGCCGTTGCCCCAAATCGTGGTTCATGAACTCCGGCAAGGAGAAGCGCTTGAGGAAAACGGGCTGACGGTCAGCGCGTTTGATGTCGAACACCAACCTCTTGATCAGCCATTCGGGTATCGATTTGCCACGCGGGACAAAACCGTGATCTTCTCGGGCGACACCTGCCCGTCCGAAAATCTGATCCGTCACAGCCAGGGGGCGGACGTTCTAATTCACGAATGCGTCGAGTACGACAAGTGGAAGGCGCGGGACATCGATCACGCCCATACCCCTCATGCACATACCTCGCCGGAACGGCTTGCTTTGTTGGCAAGGGACGCCAATGTGGGACTTCTGGTCACCACCCACATGATGGCGAACTCCGTCCCCCGCGAATTGATGGAAATCATCCGCCGGGACTATCGGAAGCCGGTGGCCATCGGCGAAGATCTAATGACCGTTTGACGGCGGATCGCTCTATGACGGATTTACGCACCTCTTCCTGGTCTCTGGAGGCCACACTGCCGAAGCCGGCGGAGATCGAGGCTGTGGCGTCGGTCATCGAGGAGGGAACGGAGGTTTTCCTCAGCACACTTCCGCACGTCTCGTTGGACCAGCAGATCGAAACGGCGCGGATCGTCCGGTCAAACGGGCTCGAGCCGGTTCTCCACATCGCCACTCGGTACTTCGCGACACGGACGGAAATGGTGGGATACCTCGCGCGCGCCAACCAGGAGGCGGAGGTCTCCAGAGTACTCGTCATCGGCGGCGACCTGCATCCGCCCCGCGGCGAATTCGATTCCGCACTGGCATTCATCAAGAGCGGATTGGCTTCCGACTACGGCATCAAGAGGATTGGCGTCGCCGGATATCCGGAAGGACATCCGAAAATTCCTGATGCCACGCTTTGGACCGAAATGGGGGAGAAATTGGCTTCCGCCCGGGCGCAAGGATTGGATTTCGAGATCGTGACCCAGTTCTGCTTTAGTCCCGACGCCATCGTGGACTGGCTCGACGACACCTGGGAGCGCTGGCCCGGGACGCATGTGCGTCTCGGCTTCGCGGGACCGGCCTCCGCAAAGTCGATTCTGCGTTACGCATTAAGGTGCGGCGTGAAGACCCCGAAAAGCGGACTGGGTCACAAGCTTACGGCGGCCTCTCGATTGGCAAAGAATCACGACCCGGCGCCGTCAATTGTGGCGGTCGGGGATGCCATTCGGCAAAAATCAGGCTCGGCGTCCGTTCATTTGTTCTCCTTCGGCGGAGTTGAAAACACGGTGCGCTGGATGAACCGCGGTCTCGGGTCATCACGCTCGGCGGACCGCGATCCCCAGGCCTACGCTTAATCCATCTTATGGGACTAGGGTTCGAATCCATGGATTGGTGGCCGAAACGGCCGGGAAAGAACGGTGGCCCCGGCAGGACTCGAACCGGCAGGCAACGAACCAAGATGTTCATCCGCGCCGTGGTTTCATCAAAACATGACCCGATCTAGCGGTTGCTTTCGGCCTTTTTCAGAAAGGCCGCAAGTATCCCGGCAAGCCGCGGTTCCGCGTCACGCCATTCTTGAACGTCCCATTCCTGCAGCAATTGGTCCTCGGGCAGAATTCTTACCACGCCTTCGTGCAATTCGCCGTTGGGCAAAAGGTTCACCGTTTTTCGCGCTGTCTCCGGGGTATGGACAACGTCGTTCCCCGCGACCAGGCAGACAGGGCAACTTATGGCATTAAGTTGTTCCTCCGTGGCCCCGACGATAGGCAGCAAGGCCGATTTCAGGAACGCCTCACGCCAAATTTCCATCGCCTCGATGAAGGCGTCGACGTCCATCCCCAGGATGTATTCCCGGTTCGACGGCCGGGCTGCAATGAGCTCGGCGAAATGCTCGGATTCGGCGACGGCTTCCATGCCGCCCTCTCTGGCGAGTTCGATGTACTGGCCGTAGTAGTTCTGAGATAACCGGTCGACGGCGTGTTGGCCACCGGTCACCCGCCAGAGCAGAAGGCCCGAAAGCGCTTCCGGATGACGGATGGCAAACAGGATGGCGAGCCGTGCGCCCGAGGAAGATCCGCCGACATAGAGTTTCTCCTCACCCAGGTAATTTGCCAGGGCATGCAAGTCATCGGCCCAGAGCGCATACTCGGACTCCGAGCCCCCAAAAACCACATCCGACTTGCCGCAATTGCGGCGGTCATGGAGCAGCACGCGATAGCCGTGGGCGGCTACGGTTTTCGATAAATCAACAAGTTCGTCGAAGGACCGGCGGCTACCCGGCGTCAACGCGACAAGCGGCCCGCCATCGCCGATGATTTCGTAATTTATGTAAATTCCCTGGAGATTGGCTTCAGGCATATTTCCTGTCCTTCGAGTTGATCGGTTCCGAAGCTGACTACTCCCCGGATTGCAAATTACATTGAGCCGGTCAGTGGTGCCGCTCCTTGCGCTAAGGCTTCAGTGGCGACTCCCCGTCGGGCAGTATTTCGAAACAATTGAGTACCATGGCGACATAATTGTAGTAGCCGAGAACACCGATCAGTTCGACCAACCCCTGTTCACCGAGCTCGTCCAATGCGGCCTGATAGGTATTGGCGCTGACCCGGTGATTTTCCATTAACTCCATGGCCAGGTTATAGACGACTTCCTCGTCGCGGTTGACAAAGTGAGGGCGCTGCCGCGCTTCAATGGCGTCGGCGATCGCCGGATCGAGGCCGGCCTTCAGCGCCAGCGGATGGTGGGCCCACCATTCGATCTGCGCGGTCCATCTCCTGGACACCAGCAGAATAGTGAATTCGGTGATCCGGTCGGGGAGGCTGGAAGAGAAGCGCAGGAAGGCGCCGACCTTCTGGCTGAGGTCGCCGAGCTCCGGACTGCGAAACCAAGGGATCATTGGCCCCGCGATACGCCCGCGCGGCCCCGACATGACGTTGTCGTACATTTCCTTCTGGGCTGGGGTCATCTGCTCGAGGGGGATCGGCTCCATCCGTGCCATTCAAGAACTCCTTTCTGTTCTGAATTGCGGTCAATTTCGTTTCTCGTGCCTAAAAGGGCTCGTGATCCTTCAACGCCGGTATGACATGCTCACCGAATAGCCGGATCGACCGCATGAGATCTTCCTCCTCCAAATCGGAAAAATTGAACTCTCCCATAAAGGTGTTGAACATGCCTGTCGTCGAGGCCTCCTTGAGTTTTCGGGCGACGGTTTCGGGAGAGCCGATGAAGACGATATCATTGCCGATGAGGTAATCCGCATCAAAGATCTTCAGACGGGTTTCGATCGTCTTCAGGTCGCCGCGCCGGCGGTAGGTTTCGACACCCTGATCAGCGGGGAAGAAGTTGCACTTCGGTACCATTCAGGACGCGGTGGTGAAGCGGGTCGGGGTGTCAACGAAGGTCCTATTGCAGCGGTGAAAAGGGGACCGGAACCAGAATTTTGTTTTCTTGAACGCTCATCTCTTCTTCTTCGCCGGGTCCGTGTTTCGGCGGCCAGAGTCCCTCGGCAACGACATCCTCGCGGATTTTCTGGCGTTGATTGAGGTCCTCGTAAGCCCAAATATGAACGAGTTTATTCACGGTTCCCGTATCACCCTGCAGGATCATCATAACGGGAGAATGCTTCGTCCGACCGGGAAGAGCTTCGGTCCACCGCCGCTTTGCTTGTGGCATGAGACCAGGTTTTACCAGATAACTCCTGTATTCGTAGAAGCGGCCGTATCTGCCGGGCTCCGGCACCGGCGCCAACTCCCATGGAGTGAAAACTTCCGAAGATTGTTTGATCACGTTGGGCGCAATTTTGGGTGGCCACCAATCATTGGCGGCAGCTTCCGCCCTGATCCGCGCCCTTTCATTCGTATCTTCGTACTGCCATACGTGGACGATTTGATTGAGGGGCCCGATCTCCGTTTGCCAGAACCCCACAAGCTTGGACAACTCTTGCCGGTAACCGATAACCTTGGCAAAAGCATCGACAACTTCCTGCACCTTGCCGACCTTCAAGTCATAGGTTCGAATTTCAATGATCATTTCGAGCTCTGGAATGTAGGAGCAAAAGGCCGATCCATCTGACAGGCTATTCCATAAGCCTCTTTGTCACCAGCCGACAACGTCGAGGTTCGTCTTAATTTTGTCCAAAGTCTTGGACAGGATCTTGAGCTCGGATTTGGGAATGCCGGCCAGTGCCTTGCCGAGTTCTTCTTGGGCGATATCGGCGCACTTCCTGTAGAGACGCCGCCCTTTCTGAGTCAGCGACACCTCAATGCTGCGTTTGTCCTGCTTCGACTGCCTGCGCTGGACGTATCCATCCTCATCCAATTTGTTAAGCATATGATGAAGCGCCGTACGTTCGACAAATGTGCGATCGGCCAACTTTGTCATGGCTATCCAGCTTTCTTCCCCGAGCGCTCCCAAAATTCGCCATTGAACGATCGACATTTTGATCGGCGCCCTGGAGACAATGTTTTCCTGGGACTTTCTCACGACCATCAGCATGGAAATAAACGGATAGTCGACAACCCTGAACTGACCGGTTTTTTGCGTCATGGTTATGGTGGTTCCATCGTGTTGCCTCGAAAACAAACTCGAGCCTGGTGTCTCGCGGGGCGCCATACCTGCATTGGTCTGCCGTCAAAACGCCAGCTGTTTTAACGGTCTCCGCCGCAACGGACAATCCCCGTCCACTATTTCGGGCTCTCCCGGTCCGGTGTGCCACGGATCGCCACGGAAACTCGTGTCTCAACAGGCGGGCGCATAAATATTTGACGAGGATTTTATTCTGACATATAAGTTAATTAGGTGAAAATTCACTTAATTAACTTATATGTTGGATTGGCAAGGAAATGACGAAGATTGATACACCCATTCTGATTGCGGGCGGCGGTCCCGTCGGCATGTTGCTGGCCATGGAATTGGCGGACAAGGGCGTTAAGTTTCTCCTGGTCAATGATCAGCCGACCACCCGAGCGCATCCTCAGGCCGGGACCATCAACAGCCGGACGATGGAACATTTTCGACGCCTGGGGTTATCGGAAGAAATTCGAAAGACAGGTTTGCCCATGGATCATCCCGCCGACAGCGTTTACGTAACACGGATTGCCGAGTTTGAACTGCTGCGGCATGAAATGCCCACCCTGCGCGAGAAAATCGGCAATCCCGGCCCCTGGGGAGAGACCAAACTGACGCCTGAGCCGATTCATCGATCCAACCAGCGGCACTTTGAACCGCTCATGTATGAACGCATCACATCGACCGATTGCGCCGATGTTCGGTTTGGCTGGCGGCTCGTCTCGTTTGAGGACAGGGGCGATCACGTCATTGCCCAAATTGAGCAAATGGAAACCGGTCATCTGGAGAGGATCAGCTGCCGCTATCTCGTCGGCTGTGACGGGGCGAAGGGCCCGGTCAGGAGGTCGCTCGGTATCAAGTACAGCGGTCGCAGCAGTTCCGAATCGGCATTTTACGATGGGCGGATGTTGTCGATATTCGTGAAGTCCGATGAGATCGCTGCTTCCGCCAATATGAAAAATGCCTGGCACTACTGGACAATCAACTCGAAGGGCAGAACCGACTTCATCACGCTGAACGGGGCCGGAGAGTATATGGTACTTGCCGAAGTCCGTTCAGACGCACCTCTGGATGAACTGGATGTCCGCGGCATAGTGTCGAACGCCGTCGGCGCGGATGTGGATTTCGAGGTTGCTTCGGTCCGCGAATGGCTCGCCGGTTTGGCGGTGGTCGCGGACGAGTATCAGCGGGGCCGCGTGTTCTTGGCGGGTGATGCCGTCCATCTGTTCACGCCTTCCGGCGGCTTTGGCTTCAATACAGGCGCGGACGATGCTGCCAACCTGGGTTGGAAACTTGCCGCCGTAGTTCAGGGCTGGGCGCCGCCCGCCCTCCTCGACAGTTATGAAATTGAACGCCGGCCGATCGGCAAACGGAACACCGGTGTTTCCGGCAGGTACGCCGGTATGATCGCCAAATTGGAGTTCGATGAAACCATCGAGAAGAATTCCGCCGAAGGCGAGGCGGCGCGCGACGTCCTCCGCGGAGAGTTGAAGCATTTCAAAGAGGAATTTGCCAGCATGGGAATCGTCCTTGGCGCCCGATATGACGGCTCCCCCCTTATCATCGCAGATGGCACCACACCGCCGGAAGACGATCCGGCGATCTACACCCCTAGCCCGACCCCAGGCGGCCGGACCCCTCACTATTGGATTGACGAAAAATCGTCGCTTTTCGATGAATTGGGACCGTGGTTCACCCTTCTCAAGATGGGCTCGGCGGCGCCCGATACGTCCAAGCTGGAGAAGGCGGCGGGGGAACTTGGGGTCCCACTGAAGGTTCTCCAGGTTGAGGAGGGTGGTATCGTGAATCTGTATGAACAGCCTTTGGCCCTGGTGCGCCCCGATCACTATCTCGCCTGGCGGGGAAACTCGGTGCCCGGAGATTCAAAGGGAGTCCTGACCAAGGTGATCGGGGGATGACTCAAGCCGGCCCCGCAACAGGGCACGAAATTTCACTAATTCGGGCCGCCTTGCAGGCGCGCCTGAAACATGGAGGTCAGAATAGTGTCTGAAACAATGAGAGCCATCCAAGTGACCGAGTTTGGCGGCCCCGAGGTTCTGAAACTCGTCGAGGTGCCAGTACCTGATCCGGGCGATGACGGTGTCCTCGTGAAACAAGCCGCCGCGGGAATAAACTATGCGGACGTCTACCAAAGAGAAGGCAGGAGTGGCGGCACGCCGCCTTTCATTATCGGCCGGGAGGGTGCCGGCACTGTCGTGGCGGTGGGAAGGAATGTGTCCGGTGTTGCCGTGGGCGACCTTGTCTCCTACAGGGGTCCCAAACCGGGCGGCTTTTCCGAATACGTCGTTGCGTCGCCCAACCTGCTATTCAAGGTGCCGGACGGAATCTCGCCGCTTCAGGCGACCGCCATCCAGGTCCAGGGTATGACGGCCCACTATCTGAGCCATGACGTGTTCGAAATCAAAGAGGGTCACACCTGTCTTGTCCACGCCGGTGCCGGGGGTGTGGGTCACATTCTGATACAGATCGCCAAGGCCAAGGGAGCCACCGTGTTCACCACGGTCGGCAGCGCCGAAAAGGCGGATTTGTCAAGTTCCTATGGCGCCGACGAAGTCATTTTGTACCGCGAGCAGGACTTTGCGGAGATCGTTCTTGAAAAAACCGATGGAGAGGGCGTCAATGTCGTTTATGACGCGATCGGCAAGACAACCATTGAGGGCTCCATAAAATCGGTTGGTTTTCAGGGCACCGTGGCCCTCTACGGAGATGCGTCGGGGCAGACGCCGCCCGTCGACACCAAGCTTCTCGGTGAAAAATGCAGCTACCTGACCCGCGTGGGGCTTCCGCACTTCACCCGCAGCGACGAGGAGGTTGCCCGCCGCTGCAGTGATTTGGTTGATCTCATCAAGGCCGGCAAGCTCAATTTGAATATCGCCGAACCGTGGCCGCTGGAAAAGGCCGCCGAGGCCTTTGCGGCGCTTGAAGGCAGGCAAACGACCGGCAAGCAAATCCTACAACCCTAACCGGACCAACCTTGACGCGCCAACGGCGGCAACGCGGCGGCGATGGGCCCCGGCCGAAAGAAACGAGATCGTGGAAAATTCAATGGACCCTACGAAAACCGTCAAAACTCCAGTGGGGGCAGTCATCGAGCCAACCTACGATGTGTCGGACGTGCCGCCACATTACGATGTGCCGACGCCGGACTTTTGCGCTCTAGACGGCCCGGTGCGCCTGGATTCGAATGAATCGGCTTTCGGCACGTCGAAGGCCGCCCAAGAGGCCTACGCTGGGTGCCCTGATCTCCATCGTTATCCCGACATCGGTGCCAAATCGCTGCGGGAAGCCCTGGCAAGACACCATGGCCTAGATGCCGACAGAATTATCCCCGGCGCCGGCTCCGGCGAGGTGATCCACAGCCTCGGACATGCCTACCTTTGCCCCGGAGACGAGGTCATCTTTTCGCAACGTACGTTCGGCGCCTACAACGTCATCTCCCGCCTTAATGGCGCCACGCCCGTTCCCATTCCAGAGCTTGATTGGACGGCGAATCCGGCCGGGATGGTGGACGCCATGAATGACCAAACGCGGTTGCTTTGCTTGGCCAATCCCGACAATCCGACCGGAACTTATTTGGACGAAACCGACGTCCGCGCGCTTCTGGCCACATTGCCGCGGCACGCAATATTGCTGCATGACGAAACCTACAGCGAGTTTGCGACTCAGTCCGACTTCCCGGACGGCCTTGGTTTGGTCGATGAGTTTGAGAATGTAGTTGTCACGCGGACATTCTCGAAGATATTCGGGCTCGCGGGGTTGCGGCTGGGTTGGGCATATGCCTCGCCGGCCATCGCCGACGCTCTGCGCCGCTACAAGGGTCCCTTTAATGTCTCGACGCCGTCTGAGGCCGCGGCAGTGGCAGCGCTTGCCGACACAGAGTTCGTAAATCGAGCAATCAAGCACAATAAAATTTGGCGTGAGCGACTTGCAACGGAGTTTTCCAAATTGGGTCTAGCGGTCCCCGAAAGTGCGTCCAACTTTGTCATGATTATTTTCCCTGACCATCCGGGCAAATCCGCAACCGATGCTCAGAAGTTCCTTGTCGACAGGAACATCTTTCTGCGCCCATTGGCCGGGTGGGGGATCCCACAGGCCATTAGAATGACAATTGGAACCGAGGAAGAAAACACGCACGTATTGGCAACGCTGACTGAATTCATGGAACTGAACCGCCTTGTCGAGTAGGGCATGAGAGCCTTCCAATTTGTCAGTGTTGTGCCGCTCAGTGGCGAGCGACTCCAGCATTCTTGATTTAAAGTGAATATTCACTTAAAATTCTTTACAGCCCACGGGCTAAGGTGGCTGGAATTAGTTCGTTCATACCTCTTGGCCACGTTGTTGCTGACGACTATTGGCAATCTGGTCGGGGGATCAATCTATGAATCAGGGACGCTCGCTACCGCCTTACAGAGCCGATCATGTTGGCAGCCTGCTAAGACCTCATAGGCTCAGCGAAGCCCGAGCGGACTGTTCGGCCGGCAGGATTTTGGCTGACGATCTTCGAGAAATAGAAGATGAGTGCATTGCCGAAGCGGTCGCCAAGCAAGAACGGATAGGGCTGAATTCGGTAACAGACGGTGAGTTCCGTCGTGAGTCGTGGCACTACGATTTCTTGGGTAGCCTGGAGGGGATTGATGTTACCGGTGTTCATCAGGGTCCCGCGTTCCAATCTGGATCTACCGCCAAATCCATTTGCACCACTGGCGTCATCCGGAACCCCGATGGGGTCATGATTGACCACTTTAAGTATCTGAATGATATCAGCAGCGTAACCGCAAAATTCTGTATACCCTCGCCAAGCTTGGCCCACTATCGCGGCGGTCGCGACCTGATTGACGATACCCTCTACCCTGATCTCACCCAATTTTGGGACGATCTTTGCGCGGCGTACCGAGACGAAGTCACCTACCTGGTAAGAGCCGGATGTCGATATCTGCAGTTTGACGACACGACTTTCGCCATGCTTTGCGACCCCAATATTCGAAAATATGTGGCCGACCGGGGAGACGACCCAGTCGAGCTGGTCTCCACCTATGCCAGAAGCATCAAGGGCGCGCTCTCGGAACGGCCACCTGAACTGACAGTTGCCGTTCACATGTGCCGCGGTAACTTCAAGAGTTCGTGGGTGGCTGAAGGCGGCTATGAGCCAGTCGCCGAGACCATGTTTGCCGAAGTTCCGGTGGATGGGTTCTTTATGGAATGGGATTCGGACCGAGCTGGAGGGTTTGAGCCATTGAGGTTCGCACCAAGGGACAAGATCATCGTCCTGGGTCTAGTCAGCTCCAAGTATCCCGAGCTGGAATCCAAAGACGACTTAAAGCGCCAGATCGACGAGGCGGCAAAATACGTACCGATTGAAAATCTGTGCCTCAGTCCACAGTGTGGTTTTGCAAGTATGGCCATTGGAAATGACATAAACCAAGACAGCCAATGGCGAAAACTTGAGCTCGTTGTTGAGACGGCAGCCGAGGTTTGGGGAGAGGCTTGAGGGGAGTCTCAGGATGACTTTATCCCCGGACCGACTTCGAAAATGATCCAGGAGGCGGCACAGCACCGATTTCTGGATTGACAGTCCTATGGTCCCAAACCTTTATACCGGACAGGTCTAACCAGGATGGAGCGCCGCGTTACCTGCAATGTGCCTTCGCCCGTGGTGCAATTTCCTGGCGATCTCCGCGATGCGTTCACGTACCCATTTGTGAAACGGCGAGTGGTGGGTGAAAAAAGTGAATATTTACCTATATTTTATGTGAAAATTAACATAGTATTCTCCTGTCAAGGAATGCAAATTCAATAATTGGCCGGACCTCTTGAAAGGACCGACCAAAATCACTTGGAGGTGAATACAATGATTATCAGAGGATTGTTGGCTGGCCTTATCGGCCTCGGAGCCGTGCTGACAGCAGACACGAGTCATGCAGCCGAACGGTGGACATGCAATATCTTTGGTGGCCCAAAACACTTCATCCAAAAGGTGCTGAGAGACTGGTCCAAGGACGTCAAACAAGCGACGAGTGGCGAGGTCGACATCAGATTTCTGCCGTCAAATGCGGCACCGCCGCCAAAACAGTTGGACGGTATCGTTGCCGGCACCTATGACTGTGCCTTCATATTCCACGCTTTCACCACCAGGAAAGCAATTGGACCGCAGTTCGGCATATTGCCTTTCATCGGTCCCGCTGATGCCTCGAAAGGTTCAATTGCCTTTCAACGAACCTGGAAAAAGCACTTTGCTGCCAAAAAGGAATTTGCGGATGATGGTCTCCATGTCTTGACCATGTTCCAATTTTCCGGCGTCCAGATTTACACTGCACGAAGCAAGCCGATCGATTCGGTTGAGGATCTAAAGAGCCAAAAGGTCTGGGCTCTTGCCGGCACGTCCTCCCGGACAATGAAGTCTTTGGGCGTCAGTCATGTCTCAGGCCCTGCCGCGCGACTGGCTGAGTTCACCCAGACCAAGGTCGTACAAGGCCTTGTCGGTGCTTCGCCGTATATTGTGGCCGCTTTCGCAGGTATGCAGTTTCCAAGGTATGGAACCAACACCAGTAAATCTCTAATGCTGCCGTCCTTCGGGTTGAAGGTTGGATCCAAAAAGTGGGATGCGCTGCCGGGTGAGACAAAACGGCAGGTAATGTCGGCGTCCGGGGAAAAGCTGGCAGCCGTTATCGGGCAGGCTTCAGAATCTGCCGAAGGAGTTGTACGAACCAAGCTTACAGCTGCTGGCGTCAAACATATCTCGGCGTCGAAAGAGTTCGAAGCCAGTCTGGTCAAAGCAGCGCGTCCCCAGATTGAAGCCTGGGTGCAGCAGGTAAAGGGTATTGGCGTCGACGGAAATCAGGTCATCAAAGATTACATAAGAATAGTCAACGAACTCGGTTCTTAAGTATCGACCTGTTCTGTAGTGGCAAAATGAGGGCGAGGATGCCCGGCAACAGAGCTGGAAGCCGGCAGAGATACCGCTGAGCTTTTGGAGCACGGCTCAAGCTAGGTTGTCCCGAACGTCGCGCGTATGCCGGACCAGTCGGTCAATCGAGGTTGAAGACTCCTCTGGCGTTTAGCTCGTAAAATTTGTCGGGATCTCCGAGGGTGATCTCGCTCGCCTGATTTACCTGTTGGGTAGAGTCGTCGTAGGGGTAGTCCACAGCGAACATGAGCCGATCCTCTCCCACGACCTCCTCCGTGAAGCGAACGGCGGGACCCCAATTGTGACCCGAACTCGAAAGCCAGAAGTTTTCTTTGAAGTATTCACTTGGAATACGCTCGCAACGCCAATGTGGATAGGCGTCAAATCCTGCACGGTTGTATGAAAACATGCGGTCAATCCGATCAAGCCAAAACGGTATGCCCTCTCCGAGATGCCCTAGAACAATCCTCAAACCGGGATGGCGATCGAATACCCCGGTTACAATCATTCGAAGCGCGTGCACCGCGGTTTCTGTCTGAAACCCCCATAACGCTCCTTCCAGGTGTCGTTCCGCCATCGGGCCCATCATTGCAGGAGATGCCGGACGCGGATGAATGTAGAGAGGTAACTCCAGAGCCTCGATGGCCTCTAGCAATGGCCGAAATGCAAGGCCATCCAGATATTCGCCCTTGGTGTGCGAGTTGACCATAACGCCCTTTAGGCCGAGCGCTTTGGCGCGCTCAATTTCTTTCGCGGCGGTCTTGGGCGCCTGAGGCGCAACACTAGCCAATCCCGCAAATCTCTCGGGACGAGCCGCTACCGACTCCGCTAGTATTTCATTAGCCTCTGTAGCCAAATTGCTGCCTGTGTCGGCGTCGAACACCTGAACGCCCGGTGAGGTAAGGGCAATTACCTGCAAATCCACGCCTGATTTATCCATATCCTCCAGCCGCAAGGGACCGAGATCGAGCAAACGCTTCTTGATCTCCGCGCCCCGACCTTTTGGGCTCATGACCAGTCGGTTTAGGTGGTGATCCAGGCCCGGCTCACCAACCGCGCCATCGTTCAGCAGATCCTGCCAAGCGTTCACGACGGACTTTGTGACAAATGCTTCTTCTACGGCGATCTTCTTGGGCATGCATGTACTCCTGACCGAGCCGCGTTTGCAAAGGGCGGCATTCGTATAGTGGCAATTGGCGGGTTCTTCCGCCGCAGGATAAACCGGAACCGAACCCCAGCGGCGCTTTAACGGCGGCACGGAAAAATTTGTCGTCGGATGGCGGTGCCGTCATTGCCGCCAACACTCGAGGTCCGCTGACAGGCAGATCATGTTTTACGGCAATATACCGTCTAATAGTGAAAATTCACATGAATTTTCACATAAAATCGATGACTCCCGGAGTGTTGGATGGTAATCTCCATGAGACACGTCAACCGAATTCAGCTGGCCCAAAAGTGCCAGGGGGAGAAGCTTCATGAAACGCATATTGCTAGCAACGCTTGCTGCATCATTTGTCGCTGGGGGCGCGCAGGCGCAAAACCTCAAACTAACCATGACGGCGGGAGGGATCGGCGGAGCCACCGATATCGCAGCGAGGAACCTCGCGGAGGTGGCCTCGGCGAACAAAATCGCAACCATTCAGGTGCAGGTTGGCAAGACCCTGACAAAGACCTTGCGGGATGTGGCGGAGGGTAAGACCAACATCACCGCCGGAGCCAATGTCCTGCCGTTCTTGATGTCTCGCGGGCTTGGGCCGTACTCGGGCCTCGGTAAGGAGAATGGCAAGAGGCTCGCGGGCAACCTCCGTATGCTCTACCCCTATCATTTGGCTTCCATGTACCTTGTCGCCTTCCAAAGTACCGGGATCGACAGCTTCGAGAAACTGAAGGGCAAGGTCGTACATAATGGCCCGCCCCGCGGCGGTGCATTGATTACCGCCCGCCAGGTTATCCAACTTTCAGCAGGTTTGGCGGATGGAAAAGACTACACCGGCAAACAAATCGCGTGGGGACAGGCAACGTCGATTTTCCTCGATCGGTCCGTTGACGCCGCGCTCCGGCCCGGAACCAATCCGGCCGAGTTCATGCCGATCTATCTGGCTGCCGGTAAACTTAATCTGGTTTCCGTTCCGAAGGCAAAATGGGAAGGGCCGGCGTGGCAGAAATTTCTGAACGCGCCCGGCAACGCGCCGGCATTTTTCCCGATCAAGGAGCTCGAGCATTATGGCCCGAACGTGAAAATAGTTTCCGATGACGGCATGTTCCGGACGGTGGCGATTACGGGCGGTGATTTCGTCAACAAGAACATGGACAGGACTCTCGCCAAGGCCCTGACCGCAGCCTTCATCAAAAGTGTTCCCAATCTTTTGAAGAAGGTTCCGTTCGCCAAAGGCCAGCGCTACGGCACGGTCGACATTGTCGAACACGGCATCTGTAGCGCCGGCGTCAAACTGCATCCAGGTGCGGTAGAGGCATGGGAAGAGGCCGGCCATAAAGTCGCGGATTGCGCAAAGGGTTAGGCTCTGCCGTTCCAGGTGCTTTCAAGGCTTTGGAGGGGCACCGATACCTAAACGGTATCGATGTCCCTTTTTCCTTAACGGTCGGCGGGAAGACAATTGATGGATCACGCCCCAATCTCTATTTCCGAATACGGCGCTTTGCTGCCCGTGCTAACCGTTTATTGATTGTATCGACGCGCGCGGTTTTTCCCTCGGAACCAGATACGATCCGGCGCAATGCCGTTTGAGACTGTCTTCGGACTCTCTGTTCGGCGATTTCCAGAAGCGGAGAATTACGCGAAGGCGAGCGTCTTTCCAAATATTGCCATATTTGGTCGACCACTTTCAGAAGGCTTACTGAATTTGGTCAGCGTCAGCCGAGTAATTCTTCACAAAGTCAGCTACGAGCTACGATTTGGACCTGCTCGTCAACAATTTCACACTGCCGAGGATGACGACGAATTCCCGTACTGGTCTATGACGTTCCCGATTGCCAAACTTCCGGTCGTCGAAATCGGGCTCCAGAGACGTTTTGCTAAAATGGCCGAGTGTGCGCCCCGGAGGCCGTCTCCCGGCGCCTCGACACCTGGAACTAGGCCTCACAACCCGCAGAAACCGGGGGTCTCCCGGAGACCGTCTTCTGGCCGCGGGTTTGTGAGGAAAAGAGTGGTGGTGGGCGCAGTCTTATGCGAACCCGTCTGCAGAGAATCGGCGTCCCGAAGTGTCCCTAGAGTCTGATCCATCTAGGTTGGCCGATACCACTCTGCGGCTCACAAGCCGGAATAGTTTCGAAGTCTGGCGCGGATTTCCGCCTGTGGAAGCCGACAGCGCGGGTGTCCGGCGATTTGGCGGAGCCCTACGGTCAAGGGGTCCTGGTCGAGTATCCGATACTCCCTGCAGACGGTCGAGAAGCCAAAGGACGCCATGGCATTCGACATTCTCTTCGAGTGCCAGAGCGCGCAGCGAGCCGTCTCCGGAGAGCAGTGTCCATGAGTTCGCCTTGGAGAGGGCGAGGGCGAAGCTGTCGGGAAGGGAGAGGTGGCGCCGTGCGCGGCGGTACTCGAGGGCGAGGGCGACCGCCCCGCCGTCCAGTTCCTCAACGCGGAGTCCCATGTCGATCAGTGCCGGTCCGCCGTGATCCTTGAGTTCGCGCTCGTAGAGCAAATCAGGCACGGCGAACTCGAACGGCAGACGAAAGACGGGCTCCAGGAACGAACCGCGTTCCAGGTCGATCAACACCGAGGTGTCGGAGACGAGCACCGGCACGGGAATCAGGCGTCGGCGGAAGCCGCTTCCATGCCGGGCGGCTCGTCCATGAGCCGGACGAGTTCGTGGACCGAGTGTCCGAGCAGTTCGGCGGCCCTGGACTCGGAGATCGCGCCTTCCGCCAGCGCACGGAAGCATAGACGTTCGAAACGTTTGGGCTCTTCGCCACTCATTGCCAATGGTTCCCGGTAGGGCGGACTACGCCAGCCCTGGTGTTTGAATTCGTTGAAGAGGCTCCGGAACAGGGGATTGCCGAAGATTCCCAGGTCCTTGCAGCGGTAGGTGAGAGCCTGCACGCTGACCCCGAATATCCGTTTGAGGTTGAACAGCTCGCTCCAGCCAATGGATTTGCGATGCATGCCGATCTCGGCGCGCAGGGTCTCCGCCGGCATGAGGAAGGCGCCTGCAAAGCGGTGAGCGGCCTTTTCGTCATCGATATTCGGTGCGACCCTCCAGGACCATGTGTCCGAGTTCGTGGGCCACCGTGAAGCGCTGGCGCTCTCCCCAATCGCGTCCGTTGACGACGATCACCGACGCGACGCTTCGGTCTTCACGACGTACCCGAGCGGTAAGCCCGTCAATGTTGGCAAGAGGCATCGAAAGGACCTTGATGCCACGTTCCTCCAGCAGCTCGACCAGATTCGGGATCGGATCGAGGCCCAGCCCCCCAGTGGCTGCGGAGACCTAGCGCTGCCTGTTCCGTCTCTGCCACGTCGTGGAGCACGGGCCACGGTGCGTCGCGTGGCATGTCCCAGGCGATGCTGGGCAGGCCGAGAATCTCCTCGACCGTGAGATAGCGCTCCAGTAAATCGAGCACCTTGGCCTCGACCTGGGCCTCTTCCCGTTTGCTCGTCAGCCGTTTTCCTCCGGAAGTCGACGGCTTCTAGCGAGATCTCACTGTCGCTGACCAAGTAATCGACGGACACGCCGAGAGCGTTCGCGAGCACGATGAGAACGCCGGAACTCGGCATGGACTCGTCGCGCTCGTATTTGCTGATCGCCTGCGCCGTGACGCGGTTGTCAATTTTGGCTTCAAGATCACGAAGAGACAGGCCCGCCGCACGGCGTGATACTCTAATCCGCTGACCTATAGACATTTTCTTCTCCCTCACCCTAGTTGATATTTTTCATATATTTTCGATAAATGTCAAATTCAGGGCTTGAAATGGGTTAGAGGCGCCTCCTATGTCATGGGGTAAACCTGTGCTTTAAATTGGAGGTCGAAGCCGTGACTGCATCTCTCTCGTTCTTCCCCGTTGGCAATGGCGACATGACGCTCGTCGAGACCGAAGGGGGCTTCAAAATATTGATCGACATGAATATCCGGGGCGACGCTGACGATCCGGACAAGGACACACCGGACGTGGCGAATGAGCTTCGAGAGAGGCTGATCCGAGATTCGCAGGATCGGCTCTATGTGGATGTGCTGCTCATCAGCCACCCGGACAAGGATCACTGCCAGGGGCTGCTCAGGCACTTTCATCTGGGTCCGCCGGATGAATGGTCGAAGCAGGCGGACAAAATACTGATACGTGAGGTTTGGTCGTCGCCGATGGTCTTCCGGCGTGCCTCGCGGCAGCACGTGCTGTGCGACGATGCGAAGGCGTTCAATAGCGAGGCACGGCGCCGGGTGCGTAAGCACCGAGAGTCGCCGTTGCCGGCCGGCGACGGCGACAGGATTCTCATTCTTGGCGAGGACGAGGACGGCAAGACGGACGATCTGCAGGACATTTTGGTGCATGTGGACGAGGAATTCTCACGCATCAACGGTCAACACGATGAATCAATGCAGGCACGACTGCTCGCGCCGTTGCCGGCGGACGATGTCGATGACGAGGAGCTTTTCTCGAAGAACAACTCAAGCACGATTCTGCGCTTCTCCCTAAAGGGCGGGCGGCATGCTGGACAAGGGCCGGTTCCTGACGGGAGGCGACGCGGAAATCGCGATCTGGGAAAAACTCTGGGGCCGCCACGCCGGGCAGCCCGATTGGCTATCCTACGACATCTTGCTGTGCCCGCATCATTGTTCCTGGCACAGCTTGTCTCACGATAGCTGGAGCGAATTGCGCGAGAAGGGCGAAGTCTCGGAGGATGCGCTTAGTGCGTTGTCTCAGGCCACGGGATGGAGCGACGATCGTGGCGAGCAGCAATCCGATCGAGGACGACGACAACCGATCCGCCCCTGTATCGGTGCCAAACGGGTATACGAGGGTATTGCCGAAGACGCGGCCGGTTCCT
>CBDBMR010000015.1:0-352799 GCA_965207535.1 Rhodospirillales bacterium
GACGGCAGGGGGTAGCGCTTGAGGGTTTCGTTCATCCGGTCCCAGTTCATTCGACGCAGGCGGCTGCGGCGTGCAAGCCACTTCCGCCATGTGCGGGCGACCTGGTAGCGGAACCACTCCAGACGTTTGCCGTTTCCCGCAAGACCATAATATGCGCAGTGGCCCCGGATCGCTCGAGCAAGATAGTCATGCTGCGCCTCGATCGGCAAGTGCCGGTTGCTCTTGCACCAGTCATGCACCGATTTCAGCGCGCGGGCGAAACGGCCTTTCGCCGTGATTTGGCGAACGACGTCCTTGCCTTGCATCGACCTCCCCCAAACATGGGTGAAGCCGAGGAAGTCGAACGTCGTGGCCGATGCCATCCAGTGGCGCCCGTAGGGACGCCTCCGGCGGAAGTCCACATAGCGCGTCTTGGTCTCATGGAGCGTGAGCCCGTATCGACCGAGACGTTTGCCCAGAACGTCAAGCAGCCGCTTGCCGCTCTGGCGGTCTTCGAGAGCAACGACAAAATCATCGGCGAATCGCACCAGCTGGCAGTTGCCGCGCAAGCGCGGCCTCGCCTCGTTCTCGAACCACTTGTCCAGCACATGGTGCAGGAAAATATTGGAGAGAATCGGCGAGAGCACCCCACCTTGGGGTGCGCCAGCGACCGGCCTGTGCACGGTGCCCTCTTCGAGCACCCCCGCTTTCAGCCATTTGTCGATCATGCGCCTTGCGACGCCGTCCTTGATCCGCAGGTCGAGGAATGACCGCAGGTGGGTGTGCGAGATCGAGTCGAAGTAGGACTTCAAATCCGCGTCGATCACCCATCTTTGGCGCTGCTCAATGATGCCCTTGCGTAGTGCGTCCAGGGCGTCATGAGCCGACCGCTTGGGCCGGAAGCCGTAAGAGCACGGCAGAAAGTCCGCCTCGTAGATCGGCTCCAGCAGCATCAGGATCGCCCGTTGCGCCACCTTGTCTTCGAACGTCGGAATGCCGAGCGGTCGTTTCGTGCCGTCCGCTTTAGGGATGTAGTGGCGTCGCACCGGCGGCGCGAAGTAACGGCCCGACTTGATCCGGCCCAGGAGGTCGTCAAGATTGGCCTCAAGGTCCTTCTCGTAGTCGGCGGCCGTTACGCCGTCGATGCCTGTCGCCCCATCCTTGCGCGTCAGGCGATACGCTTCGCGCATCCACTCGCCGTCGATCAGATGGTGCAGGGACGTGAACACCCGATCCGGATGCTCCCTCGCCTGTTCGGCTATCCACTGCTGTTTCGTGTACGTGTTGGTGGAACTCAGGGTTTCCTCCAGCGTTTCCCATCAGTGGGTCTGTTCAGGTGACGCTCCGCTTCCCTCCAGCGGGTCCCGATGGTCACGGTTCCCCGCCTTCAGCGGTATTATCAGAGCGCTACGACTTCCTGCCCCCGCATGGCCTTCGGCTTATTGGTTTCGCCAGCCGGCTCCACAGGCGCCTGCCGGGGTTCGTGTTCGCCCTGTGGGGCGCTCCCATCGCCGCGCAGGCCCGGCGACGGGCCGGGGTCTGGATTGTTCACGCCGGCGGTCCCCTTTCCAGCGTCCTTGCCCGCGGGCAAGAGCAGGATCTCCCAGGTTCCCTGGCGATCCATCCTGTGACTTTGCGCCGATCCACGACCCCGGACGACCCGTTGCGCCTCGCCTGTAACGGCGCTTCCGGTACTGCCCCCACCTGCTTAACAATGAAGGCGTCATCGATTTCCCGATTTCGAGGCTGCACGCCGCTTCATCACCTGCTGTCTACGCTTCACGACGAGCGTCGCCGCACGCCATGCAAGACTCGCTTCCGGCCGGCGGGCTGCGCCTTTGCCGGGCGGGAGTCGAACCCGCTGGATCGCGACGAGAGGTTTCAGATCATGTCATCCTCCTCTCCAGGGCTTAACCTGGCGCAATAAGCATTCCGGGAAGCCGTGCGGAGCCGCCCAGACAAGGCAGATTCTAGCGGTTTAGCGAGCGTTGCCAATCCCTTCTGAGAGGCCGGAGCCAGACGTCCTTTTGAGGTTTGTCGTAGAGCTTGTCCCGATCGTATCGCCCTCGTCCTTGGGTGGTTCCGACATGGACCCATCCTGAGGCCTTGTAAACGGCGCCTGTATAACGCGGGGTCTCGACGAAGGTCTCGATGAGCACCGGCGTGGTGTTGTAGCGCTCGGTCCAATCGATGGGCAGACGGCGGCGCACGATGGCGAGGATGTGCGAGCCGAGGTTGGGGATCTCGATCCAGGGCAGAATCAGGAAGCGCGGGTTGTCGACCACCAGCGGCAGGTTCTTCTCGCGCATCTCCGGCGACCATTCGATGAACTTGTCGCGCGGTGCGAGCTTCCAGGCGGCGGTGGAGAAGCCGAGCATGGCGAGTGGCAAGCCGTTCCTGTCGTGGACGGCGTAGCGCATCTGGGCGCCGACCAGCGGCTTGTATCCGAGGTAGTGGTAGCGGGCGACGAACTCGTTCCAGAGCTTCCCTTCCGGGGTGCCGCCCAAAACGATGCGCATGTCAAGCGGGCGGACCTCGTCGAGGGCCGTGGGCGCGGGGAACAGCGGCGGCTCGGTGTCAGGCCCGAAGACGATCGGGCGGGGCGGGTTGCGCCTCCCTTTCGGCGACGGCAGCGCGATCACGCCATCGCGATGCATGGCAAGCATGGTGACGCGCGCCATCATGTCCTTGAGGCCGCCGTCGGACTTGAACCAGCCGACGCGCCGGCAGAACTCCCTGGACAGGGCAGCGCGGGTCGGCTGCGGATCGGCGGCGATCAGGGTGCGCAGCAGCGCCATCTCGTCGGTGGTGAAGTCGCGGCCGTAGTACCGGCATTCGATCGCGCCGGTCATCCCGGCGCCATGAACTCGTGCCTGCGCTCCTCGCTCATCGACCACGGCAGCCAGGCCGTCAGGTCGTCCGGCGGCTTGCGGCAGTTCTCCGCGCATGCGGTCAGCCACGATTCCAACCAGCGCGGGACATCGATGCCGTTCATCGAGAGCGTGCCGATGACGGAGTACATGATCGCCGTGAAGTCGGCGCCGCCCCTGGTGTTGGAACCGAAGCTCAGCCCCCGTCCGATTGCCGGCGCACGCAGGATTCTCTCAGCCTTGTTGTTCGTCAGGGGCACTTCGGGCCGGTCCACGAACAGGCACAGCCCTTCCCGATGGCTGAGCAGCGAGCGCAGCGCCTTGCCTTCGCGCGTCTGGTCCGGCAAAGCCGCCAGTTCCGCCTCGGCAGTCGTGAACAGGCTGTCGACCGCTTTCTTAAGTTCACGCGTCGCCTTCCTGAACGCCGCTGTCTGGCCCTTCCGGTCGGGATCATAATGTTCCAACCGTGCATCGTTCAGTGCGAATATCTCCGCGATCCGCTCAATCCATCCTTGGCACCATTGCTCCAGCCGCGGCTGGCCGGCGGCAGCGTCAATAAAATCGCGGCGCTGATGACTCCAACAGTACGCCAGAATCGCTTTGTCCCCGAGAAGGCGGACCAGCCGCTTGTACGCGCTGTAGCGGTCGCAGACGATGATTGTGCCGGGCACAGCTCCTGCGAACAGTTTGAGAGCCACCTCGGCGCTGCGCGAGGGGTCAATGGTGAAATAGATCGCGTCGCTGCTGACCGAGGCCCACAGCCAAGCGCGGCCCGAGCGGTCTTTTCCACGCAACTCCTGCACGCGCCAGGAGGTCTCGTCGGCATGACGCAGGGTCGCGGTGTTCTGGTGCGCGAGGATCGCCTCGTAGAGCGGCTCGAACAGCGGCATGAAACGGGGGACACTGTTGCCCAACGTCCCGGGCGATATCGCCAGTCCCCGGTCTGACATCCACACCGCGACGCCGTTGAGCGTGCGGAAACAGGCATAACGCTCGAAGAGGTAGCACGCCCACACGCTGACCCCGTAGTGCGTGTTGGCGAACAGCCGGGGCACCGGCGGCGCCGACACTTCCATCGGCGAGGACGCGCACGCGCAGGTCCGGCGGTGGCGCGGACGGCCGATCACGCGCTTGTGGGCCTTGACCTCGATCTCGACAAGGGTGGATTCCTCGGCACCGTTCGGCGCATAGGGCTGCCCGCAGGATGCGCAGACGCATGCCTCCGGCGGCGGATTGATCTCTTCGCGCCGCTCATCAAGCTTGGGCCTCTGGGTGTGGCCGTGGCCGGGCGCACCGCGTTGCTGGCCGCGCTTGCGCCCTGTGCCCGGCTTCTTCTGCTGTTCGCTCTTGCGGCCGAAGAGCCTCCTCGACAGCACGCTCCTGGTCGCGCGGAGTTCCGCCATCTCGGCTTCCAGCGCCTTCTTCTCGTCCTCCGACCTCTTCAGCGAACCGCGCAGGCCGTCGAGGTCCAGGCGAAGGGTGTCGACCTGCCAGTTCAGCACCCGGATCGTGTCCCTCTGATCCTGAAAGTCCCTCAGTCTCGCACGGAGACGCTCGATCATCCCCGACAGGCCCCGGATGGTGCTCTCCTGGGTCTCCGCCTCCTTGACCGCCTTGCGCAGATCGCGGATCTGGTGACGCAGCGTGTTGATCGTGTCCTTCTGGGCCTCAACCGTTTCCTGGGCCTTGCGCAGCCGCTTGGCATCCCTGTACGGGGACCTCCTCGCCTTGCGGGCCTTCGCGCCCTGACTGGCCCGGGATTGCGATACCACGGTGCCGCCGCGGCCCGCCTCGTCCTGCGCCGGCGGCGACCAGATCGGCTCATCGATACCCGCCGCGAGCGTGTCGTCTACGGAAAAATCGCTCTCAAGAACCGCCATGTGCACGACGATAGCGCATCGAGAGAGATGTTACCAGCCCCAAAAGGACGCTGGCTCCGGCCTCTCAGAAGGGATTGGCAACGCTCGCTAAACCGCTAGAATCTGCCTTGTCTGGGCGGCTCCGCACGGCTTCCCGGAATGCTTACAGACACGATCCGGCGTTGGTGATGACATAGTGTTTACTCGCCGTATTTAATCCCCTACACCGAATCTCTAATTATCTGTCATATAAAGATTAATTCGGCATGGTATTTGATTAACCGTTAACTAGATCGGATTCACATGTTTTGACGAAACCGCGCCCTGGTTCCGTCAAGACATGACCCGATCTAGGACCGCCTCCCATTCGTGGCCTCCGTCGGCCGGCTACTTGATGACACCGGCCTCCTTGTAGAATTTCAGCGCACCCGGATGGAAATCCATGTTTTCCTGACGGGCGGCGTACTTGAGGTTGACCTGCTTCATGTACGGCGCGCTCTTCCGGATATCCTCGACGTTCGTCCAGAATGCCTTGACCATGTTGTAGACGGTCTGCGCGTCAAGGGTCGAGCGGACGGTGACGCCGAGAATCGCGTCGTTGATCCACACGTCGTGCTCATTGACCTGCTGGGCGCCATAGGCGTCCTTGCTGATCGAGCCGGGAAGCCGGCCGGGAGCGGCGAAGAACTTCTTCAGCCTGTCGTTGCCCATTAGGTCGCTCTCCTTCGGAAGGCCGAGGATGCGGATCTTGGAGGTGGCCGAGATTTGCTGAAGCTGGGCGCACGGGTCCAGGCAGCCGATGGTGTAAACGTCGAGCTGACGGTCCTGGAAGGCCTGGAAGGCCGAGGAGAAGTTCAGATTGACGCTCTTGAAGTCGCCCTTCTTGGGCGACAGGCCGGTCGCGGCCGCAATGAACCCCAGACCGTTGACCAGCTGACCGCCGGAGGGCGGGCCGATGAAGGCCTTCTTGCCCTTCAAGTCAGCCAAGGTCTTGATGCCGGAATCGGCATAGGTCACATAGTGATAGCCGCCGAGCGGGAACCAGAAGACCATATTCAGGTTCTTGGCGAGTTCCTTGACGCCCTTCAGCTTCTTGTAAATCCGCGAACCGTTCTTCATCCAGCCGTAGACCGACGGCGCGGTCATCGACATGTCGATGGACTCCCGGGCCACGTCGATCATGTGCTTGGTCGCCGTGCCGGTCGCGTCGACGGTGATTTCGACCGTTTTGACGTTTTGGTTCACGATATTGGCGAATGTCGTCATCACAAGGTACATGGATGAACCCGGCGCGATGGTCGACATCTTGAGCTGCTTCTTCTGGGCCTGCGCCGCGGTGGCCATGGACACCGCAAGCAGACCCGCAACAGCGAATAGTCCCAGACGTTTCAACATTGGCAAGTTACCTCCACTGATTGGTTAACTTTCGGCGCGCTGCTCGACCGGCACCGCACCCGTCATGCGCTCGAAGATGAGCGACGCTAGTATGACCGCGGCCGAAACGGCCGCGACCGTCAGACCGGGGACCGAAACGGCGATCCCCGCAATGAGCCGAATAGCTCTCCGGGCAACGTAATGTAACCTATAGAATAACCGCCGAGCGATGTCGACAGCGCCCGACCGCGGAAACGATGGGCCGCGCGGTCGCGACGGGCTGGGCCAAACCAAAAAAGAGGCGGCCCGAAGACCGCCTCCGATAATCTCAACAGGGTTTTGGTTTACCGCTTCCAAACACCTGCCTCGCGGTAGTACTTCTCCGCGCCGGGATGAAACGGCATGTTCTGTTTGGCCGATGCGAAATCGATGCTTACTTGACGCATGTAAGGCACGCTTTCCCGAATGGTCCCCAAATTATCCCAGAACGCCTTTGTCATATTGTAGACGGTGTCGGTGCTCAACGTGGAACGCGCCGTTACACCAAGGACCGCATCGTTGACCCAGACGTCACCTTCGTTGACCTGATTGGCGCCGTAGACGCCCTTGCTGATCTTGCCCTTCACACGTCCCGGAATGCTGAAGAATTTCTTCAACACGGGCGTGGCCGAAAGGTCGGACTCGTTGGGCAGGCCGAGGAACCTGATCTTCGACGTCGCGGTCAATTGCTGTAGCTGCGCGCATGGGTCCAGGCAGCCGATCGTATAGACGTCCAATTGCCGGTCCTGGAAGGCCTGCAGCGCCGACGCAAAGTTCAAATTGACGCTCTTGAAGTCCTTCGGCGTAAGGCCCACGGCTGACTTGATGAAGCCGAGGCCAGTCACCAATTGCCCACCCGACGGCGGTCCGATGAACGCCTTTTTGCCCTTCAAGTCAGCCAAAGTCTTGATGCCGGAATCGGCGTAGGTGACATAGTGGAAGCCGCCCAACGGGAACCAGAACACCATATTCAGATTCTTGGCGAGTTCCTTGACGCCCTTCAGCTTCTTGTAAATTCGCGTGCCGTCCCTCATCCAGGCATAAACCGCGGGCGAGGTCATGGACATGTCGATGGACTCCCGGGCCACGTCGACCATGTGTTTGGTTGCGGTGCCGGTGGCATCGACGGTGATCTCGATATCCTTGCGGTTTTGGTTCACCAGATTGGCGAATGTCGTCATCACCAGGTACATGGATGAACCCGGCGCAATGGTCGACATTTTGATCTGCTGCTTTTGCTGCGCGACGGCCGCAGAGGCCATTGAAACCGCGAGCATGCCGGCGGCGGCGAATAGTCCCAAACGTTTCATCATCGGTCGTTTACCTCCGTTTATTTTAGCTATCGGCGCGCTGCTCAACCGGCATTGCGCCCATCATGCGTTCCACTACGAACGCCCCAAGTATAACCGCGGCGCTTATCGCCGCGACCATAGGAACAGGGACCAAAACGGTGACCCCGGCGATTAATCTGACCGTCCGCTGGACAATGCCGATATCCGCCCGCGAAAATCCGCCAAGCGACGTCGCGATTGCCGCGGTGGAGAAAATAAATGCACCCACCCCCCAGACCAGGCCGAGGTAGCTGAAGCCTTCCTCCAGCAATACGACACTGGGGTGGTAGACGAAGATGAAGGGAATCAGGAAGCCGGCGATGGCGAGGCGCACCGCGACCACGCCGGTCTCGATGGGCTTGGAGCCGGCGATAGGCGCCGCCGCGAACGCGGCCACCGCAACCGGTGGCGTGATCGCCGACAACACCGCGTAATAGATGACGAACAGGTGTGTCAGCAACAACGAGAGGCCGAGCTTGCCGATGGCCGGACCGATGATCAGCACGATGATCAGGTAGGCCGCGCCGACCGGCACGCCCATGCCCAACAGCAGGCAGCCAATCGCCACGACGACCAGCGACAGGAACAGGCTGTCCCCGGAGATGGTCAGGATGGCGGCGGCAAACTTGATGCCGAGGCCCGACATGTTGACCATGCCGACGACGAAGCCGATGGCCGCAACCACGATCATGATGGTGGCGCATGTCCTTCCGCCCCGCATCAGCGCCTGCAGAATCACTCGGATGGACCGAAATTCCGGATACAGCACCAGGGACAGAACGAACGCGGTGATCAGCCCGTAGAATCCGGCGTTTTGCGCCGTCCGGCCGGTCAGCAGGACGGCAACGATGACGCCCAGCGGCACGAAGAAGGAAATCGAGCGGATCCAGTCGGTGCCAGTCAGGCTGACGCGCTCGGATTTGGGGGTCGGCTTCAGGCCCATCTTCCGGGCCTCCAGCCACACCACCGTAAACAGGCTGAAGTAGTACATCAGCGCCGGGATGGCCGCGGCGACGATGATGTCGAGGTAGGGGATGCCGGTGATGTCGGCCATCAGGAAGGCCACGGCGCCCATCACCGGCGGCATGATCTGGCCGCCCGACGAGGCGGTGGCCTCGACGGCGCCGGCGAACTTCGGCTGGAACCCGGTGCGCTTGATCATCGGGATGGTAAAGACGCCCGTGGTTACCACGTTTGCGACGGCTGCGCCGTTCATGGTCCCGAAGCTGGCGCTGCCGACGATGGCGGCATGCGCCGGGCCGCCGCGCAGCCGACCGGTGACGGCGAAGGCGAATTTCAGCAACGTCGCCCCGGCGCCGCTGGCTTCCAGGATGGCGCCGAACAGGATAAACACCAAAACGATCTGCCCGACCACCGCCACCGGGCGGCCGAAGACGCCATCGGTGGAGTACCAAAGTTTCTCTGAAATCAGGAACCATTTGACCTCGGGGATGTTCAGCGTGCCCGGAATCAAATTGCCGAAAAACAGGATCAGCAGCGACAGGAGGCAGACCAGGAAGAGGGGCACGCCGAAATGCCGGAGCGTCAGATAGAAAATGAGGCCGACGCCCATAAACCCGACCGCATAGTCGAAGGTCGTGAACTCGACGAAGAAGTCCATCTGCTCGGTCATCAACGTGATCCACAGGTAATAGATCAGGAAGAACCCGGCAAAAAAGATTGCGTTGAGCACTACCGAACCAGCGCGGACATCCTCACGCTTCACATCCAGGCTTTCGGAGGAGAAATAAAGAATGGAGATCAGGATGGGCAGGCCCGTCGTCCCGGCGCGCACCCAAACCTCGTCGAACACGCCAAAACCGGCAACGTAAATGGCGAACCCGGCCAGCCCCAATGCCAACAGGTCGGCGACCACCCGGCTCCAACGGACGATGCTGTCCATTCCCATAACGCCCTGCCTCCCTTTTATATTTCCGCCGCGGGCAAAGGCGGATTTCCGAGAATAGCATCAGACGCATTTCCGGCAACCATCATCACCGGCATGCCGATGCGGCCTAAAAGTTAAAACGTCGGCATCACCGACGGCAGGAAGATCGCCAGGCCCGGGAGCAGGAATATCAGCGCCAGGACAACGAGATCGGCAATCACGAACGGTACGACGCCGATAAAGATCTTCGTCAGGTCGACGTCCGGAATCACCGATTTTACCGTGAACACGTTGATTCCGATGGGCGGCGTGATCAGGCCGAGCTCGACGACGATAATCACGATGATTCCGAACCAGACCAGGTAGAAGTCCGGCGGGATACCGGACGCGCCGGCGACTGCCTCGAGGGACGGCAGGAACACCGGAACGATCAGCAGCAAAATACCGATGCTCTCGAAGATCATGCCCAAGATTACGCAAATCACGCAGATCATCAGCGGAAGGGTGAATGGGCCCAGATTAAGGGCGTCGGTGAACTCGACCAAAGCCCCGGAGAGGCCGGCGAAATTCAGGAACTGGCCGAAGATCAATGCCGCGCCGCCGATGATGAAAATCCGCGCCGTCACGATGGTCGCGTCGGCCGCCACATCGATGATCTCCCGAATGGTCCGCATCCGGCCGCGCGACAGGGCAAACATGAACGCGCCGACACAGCCGACGGCGCCCGCCTCGGTTGGCGTAAACACGCCAATATAGATGCCGCCCAGCACGAGCAGGAACAGGACGAAAATCGGCCAGGTCTTGTAGAGCGTCCGGCGCCGTTCGGCCCAACCGACCGCGTCCCCGGGCGGTCCGAGTTCGGGCTTGACCAGCACACTGCCGTACACGGCCCCCATGTAGGAGAGGGTCAGCAGGATGCCCGGTATCACACCAGCGATGAACATCAGCCCGATATTGGTTTCCGTGACGATGCCGTAGATGATCATCGGCACGCTGGGCGGGATCATGATCCCGAGCGTTCCGCCGGCGGCCAGCGTCCCGGAAGCCAGGGAGTCCTTGTACTTGTACTTCCGCATGGGCGGCATGGCGACCCGCGCCATGGTGGCGGCCGTCGCCAGCGAACTGCCGGAAACGGCCGAGAAGCCGGCGCAGGACAGGACGGTCGCCATGGCGAGCCCGCCCTTGTACTTTCCGACCCAGGCATAGCCGGCCTCGAAAAGTTCATCCGAAATGTTGGCCCGCTGGATGAGGGTTCCCATCATGATGAAGAGCGGCACCACCGACAGGCCGAACAAGGTCGAAAAATCGAATATCTCCTGGCCCGAAAGAATGACCGCGCCGAAGAAATCGCCCCGGACGTACCAGAAACCGAAGAAGCCGACCGCGAGGGTCGCGTAGGCCAGCGGGATGCCGACGAAGCTCAGGCCCAGGAGAACGGCGAATGCAAGAAGTGAGATTGCCATGACTACGCCTGGCCTCCCTGTTCGGGCCGTTGGGCGTCGTCCCCGGTGTCGACGGCGCCGAAGTCCTCGGCGCCCATCTGCCTGAGCGGTTTCCGGATGGACCGGATCGCCATGAGAACGGCGATCACGGCCAGAACGGTCAGGAGCGTGCCCAGCCACCACCACTCCCATTCGCGGATTTCGGTCTCGTTTCCCTGGCTGTGCATGAATTGGGTATAGTTCGCGATCAGCAGCGTGACCGCGATAATGCCGGCGATGTTCGTAAACAGGCCAAGCAGCCTGTAGATGTAGGGAATCTTCTTCATCAGGAACGGCTCGAACAGGGTCACCATGATGTGCGAGCGCTCACCGGAAACGATGACCAGGCCCGCGAAGACGATCGTCCCCAGCAGAAATTCGGTCATCTCGTTGCTGCCGAGGATGGGCTCGCCGAGCCAATAGCGGAGGTTCACATCACTGAACGTGAGAACCATCATCACCAGAAGCGCTACCGCCGCGAGCACCTTGATGATTTTGTGCAGAAAATCAGTAAGCCCGATCATTTGGATTACCCGCCTCTCACAGGTTCGTTGAATGCCCCGCCCATGATGCTGGAGGCGGCATCGAAAGACCCGGTCCTTCGATGCCGCCGTCAGCAAATTTGCGCAGATCTTTTCCGTCTGCTTTCAGACGCCGGTCAGGAGCCTGATGCGACAAACTTCTTGTATTGCTCGACGACTTTTTTGCCGTCCACGCCCATGGACTGAACACGTTTAAACCACGCGTCATACTGGGGCTTGGCGGCCTTTTCGAGTTCCGCCTCGAAGGCGGCGCTCGCCCGATGCTCCTTAATGCCGGCTTTGGCCAGTTTGTCCTTGGCCACTTCCTCGAAGTCGTCGGACGCCTTGCCGATATTGCGGGCCAGTTCTTCACCGGAGATAGCCGCGATCGCCTTTTTCTGGCCGCCGTTCAGCGATTCCCACTTCTTTTTCGACACCATCCAGGCGAAGGACGGCATCATCATCGACTGGGTCGTGAACGTCCCGTGTTTCGGGAACTGAACGCCGGCGAAGTTGACGATTCCGCCTCGGGTGATGCCCGCGATGCCTTGAACGACCTTGGTCTGGGTAAACTCACCGAGACGCGCCGCCGGGCCCGAGACGTGGTTCACGCCGGCGGCCTTCATGGTCTTGGAAGACGTGCCCGCGAGCGCCCACATCTTCTGGCTCTTCATGTCGGCGATGGAGTTGATCGGCTTGTCCTTCGCGGTGAAGAAGTGAACGCCCCCAAACTGGAACATGCTGAGGACCTTGATGCCCAGCTTGTCGAACTCCTTCTTGTCTCCGAAATTTTCGTTCCAGGCGCGCCAGTAGGCGATACCGCCCTGTACCGCGCTGCCCGAGTTCAGGAACGGAAGAATACCGAAACCGGGCCCCCCTGCCTGCTTCGCGGTAAACGCATGGAAGATGAACGCGCAGTCAAACGTGCCGGCGACAATGGCGTTCAACTGCTTCGGCGGCGGAGCGGCATTGGCCGGCAGGAAGTTGATTTTGACCTCGCCATTGGTGACTTTGCCGACTTCCTTGCCCCAGGGCTTCAGGCCCTTGTTCACGTAGTGCTTCGGACCGGTAAAGACGTTACAGGTCCAACGTTCCGCCGCCTGCGCCTGTGTGGCCCCGAACATGGCCGAGGCGCCCACGGCGAGTGCGGTTACTGCCAGTACTTTCTTCATTGGTAAAAACTCCTGTTAGAGATGATTCTCATGGTCCGCCAGCCTGCGCCAACACACCCGTGTATCCAAGTCTACATAGAAGAGACCACAAGCCGGTTGACTTTCATAAGCCTGTACCCACCCCGGGCAGCCAACTTCGGCGAAATGTGGTCTCGGTTTGCCCATTTTCATACCTATAATTCCGCCGCGGGCAAAGGCGGTTTTCCTAAAATCACATCGGACGCTTTCTCGGCAACCATCATCACCGGAATATTGATATTGCCGCCCACCAAATCGGGCATCACCGAGGCATCGACCACCCGTAAGCCCTCGACCCCGCGGACGCGGAATTCCAGATCGACCACGGAGTCGTCGTCGGACCCCATGCGGCATGTGCCGATGGGATGGAACACGGTCATCATGGTCTGGCGGATGAAAGCATCGATGCCGTCCTGGCTCGTAACATCCTCGCCGGGCGCCAACTCCTTGCCCCGATAGCCGTCGAGGGCCGGTTGATGGGCGATCTCCCGCATCATTCGGATGCTGTCCCGGAGCGCCCGGCGGTCGGTTTCCGTCGACAGAAAATCATTGAAGACCCGTGCGTGATCGAAGGGATCGCCGGACCGCAGCCTGACCCAGCCCCGGCTTTCCGGCCGCAGATGGCAGGTCCGAAGCGAGAAGCCCTCCGGCGGCGACGGCATGATCACCGGGAACCATTCCTTGGCGAACATGTTCACCGGACGGAAGAACATCTGGACGTCTGGAATGTCGGCCTCGGGACGGCTTTTCAGGAAAGCCGTGCCGGCGCCCGGCGGCAGCGTGGCAGGTCCCTCGCGGAAGACGTAGCCGCGGATCATGTTGACGGCCAGCCGATCGAGACGCAGCGACTTATAATAGGGGGACGGCTTGGCATAGGCATAGTCGACGCCGACCGATGTATGATCCTGCAGGTTCTCGCCGACATTCTTGCGGTCGGCCCGCACCTCTATGCCCATCTCCCGGAGATGGCCGGCAGGCCCGATGCCGGACAGCATCAGCAAGTGGGGAGAGTTGTACGCGCCGCCGCAGAGGATCACCTCCCGCTCGGCATGCGCCCGGGCCTCGCCGCCTCCGTTCTTGTAGGCGATGCCCGTCGCCTTGTCGCCGTCGAACGTCACCCGGGCAGCCTGGGCGCTGGTCTTGACAGTGATATTCCCCCGCTTGAGCGCCGGGCGAAGATAGGCGGTCGCGGACGAAAAACGCTTGCCGTCGCCGATGGAAAACTGCATCCGGCAGACGCCTTCCTGCTCGGCGCCGTTGAAATCCTCGGTGTAGCCGAATCCGGCCTCTTTGCCCGCTTCGACGAAGGCATCGAACAGGGGGTCCTGCCCCCAATGCTCGACGCAGCGCAGCGGCCCGGAATCGCCCCGGTAGTCGTCAGCCCCGCCGTCATAGGATTCCATGCGCTTGAAGTAGGGCAGCACGTCGGCATAGGACCAGCCTTCGAGCCCCTTCTGCCGCCAGCGGTCGTAGTCCGCCCGATGGCCCCGGACATAGGCCATCATGTTGATCGACGACGATCCGCCCACCACCCGGCCTCGCGGGTGCCACACCGAGCGGTTATCGAGCCCCGGCTCGGGCTCCGAGTTGTACTTCCAATTGTACGCCGGGGACTGCCAGATCTTGCCGACCCCGAGGGGCACATGGATCAGCCAGTTTCGATCCATCTTGCCGGCTTCCAGCAGCAATACACTGGCACCGTCGGCGCTCAACCGGTTGGCCAGCACACAGCCCGCCGATCCGGCGCCGACGATGATGTAGTCGTACGAAGGGGACCCGTTGCTGATCGCCCGTCTCCCGCAAATCCCTGTCAGTCCGCTTGCCCGGCGGGTTGACCCGCTCTCGTTGGTTTATGGCCGAGTTTCGCGGCCAGCCGCAATTTTCTCTCGCCCAACCGCCCGCATGACGGACGGCTACGTTTCCCGCTAATCTTCACCGTAATCGTGATCGGGGTAGTTAGTCTCTCCCAGCCGCCAATATCCCCGGGTGTTCATCCAAGCCTTCTCGACGCCCCGGTCGTCCATCAGGTGCTTGCGGACCCGACGCATGGCGCCCGCTTCGCAGGCAATCCACCAGAGCGTCGTCTCCGGCATGTCGCCCAGGGTCGTTGCCGCATGCTCCAGGAGGCTTCCCTGGACCGCGCCGGTTTCCGCGCGATGCAGCCAGGTGGGCGAAACCTCCCGAACCGCACTCAATGGCCGTTCGTCGTCCGCATCCGCCACTTCACAGAAGACGGCCGCCTCGCAGTCCTCCGGCAGCGCCTCGACGATCATCCCGGCTGCCGGCATGGCCGTTTCATCGGCCAACAACACGGCGTGAGTCGTGCCGTCCGGGATATCCAGCCCCCCGCCCGGGCCGCCGATGAACAACTCGTCTCCCGGCTTGGCGGTCCGCACCCAGTCGGCCGCGAGCCCCTCCCCGTGGTGAACCACCTCCACGTCCAGTTCGTGGGTATCGGCATCGAACCGCCGGGGCGTATAGGTGCGGCTCGGCGGCCGGGGGGCATCGGTGTCGGCCGGCGACCAGGTGCTGCCCGGCTCCGGAAACAGAAGCTTGATATGCGCACCCGGTTTGGGCATCGAGAAGGCCGCCAGGTCCCCGCCGCCGAACGTCACCCGCGTGAGCCGCGGGACGATCCGCTCGACCTTGATGACCTCGGCGCGTTTGGGGGGCGGGCGCTTTTTCCTGGGTCTCGGGTTTACCGCCTGAGCAGCTTCAGCCATGTCTTCCTCCTGATCCTCTAGCGCGCCGCGACCGAAATGTTGGCCGCCTCGTTGAATGCCTCGAACTTGGAGATGAATTCGGTCACCGTGGCCGCCTCGCCATCGATGGTCACGTCGCCTGCGGCGATCGCCTCGTCGAGAGTGGTCTGCCCGAACACCCACTTGAGCAGGAACTCGCGGGAGAACTTCATCGCCGCATCACGCTCGGCGGGCGGGTCGCGGAAGAACTGGCAAACGCCGCGCCGGATCTCCAATGCGCAGGCCTCGTTGGTGTCGGTGGTCTCGAACGCCACGCGCAGATTGGTGTCCCAGGCCTCCTCGGCCTTCAGCCGCACGGTCATGACCTGGAGGATGGCGGCGAGCGGGAACCCGCGGACCTGGTCGGGCGATCCCAGCACCATGCCGCCGCCCGCCAAATCGAGTTCGCCCTCGAGCTCCAGGGCGCTGGTCAGGCCCCAGTTCCGCCAAGTGGCGTTCTTTTGCCGATAGCCCCAGGCGCGCAACGCCTGGGCTTTCAGGTTGCGCGCCTCCTGATCTTCGACGTCGGCCTGGATCAGCCATGTCAGGAGCTCCGCCCCCCACTGATCGTCGCCGCTGTCGATGGCTTCCGTCGCTTTGGCGAGAACCGTGCTGCGGCCGCCCATCATCACCACGTAGCGCTTCGCCTTTTCCCGCCACGGCGTCGGACTCAGGGCCACCGGATCGCCCTGATACCAGCCGAGATAACCGGCATAGATCGCCGGGATCGAATGCTTGTATGAGCCGTAATACTCGCCGAGCCAGGGATGGTCCTTGAGCCGGTCCGGCATCTCGACGACTTCCTTGATCTCGTCCGGCCGGTAGCCCTTGTTCATGTAGCGAAGCGTCTGATCGTGGACGAACTGAATGGCGTCCCGGTAATCGGTCATCAAGGCGTCGATCTCGTCCGCGCCTTCGACCGGCCGGCCGTGATGTGGAATCAGCAGCTCGGCCCCGAACTCCCGCAGGTGATCAATCCCCTGAGCCCAAACCATGGGATTGCGGAACCGGGTGCCGCGGAGCGCGTAGACGTTGGGAAACGACTCGTAGATGGCGTCGGCGGACAACAGCACTTTTTCATCCGGCAGCCAGACACAGCATTGGTCCTCGGTTTCCGAGGGGTTGAGGTGAACCTCGAAATTGATGCCGCCGACCTCGTCCTTGTAGACGCTTTCAAAGGTGGTGTCGGGCGGAACGAAACTCCGCGGCCCGGGCCGCTGGGGCGGACCCAGCCCGGCGCCGACGGTGCCCTCCTCGCTCACCGGCAGCCGCATGCCGAACTGATACATGGCGCGCCGGCCGATGATCGGTCCGACCAGCCCGACGTCGCGCATCACGTTATCGGCGAGCTCTTCCTGGCCGATGATCTTCACCTCGCCGGACGAGATTTCCTCGTCGGTGAGAAAGGCGCGCGTCCCGCTCACATGGTCGGCATGGAAGTGGGTGTAGATCACCGTCTTGATCGGCTTGTCGGTGATCTTCTTGAACTCCTCGGCGACCACCGCGGCATTGTCCATGCCGGTCATCGTGTCGACGAGGATGCAGGAATCCTCACCCTCGATCAGGGTGCAGTTCACCACCGTGAAGCCGAAAGCGCAGTAGATATGGTCCCGCAGCTTGTAGATTCGGGGCTTCATGCCGTCCTGGTGAGCCTTTAGATCCGGATGGACGGAGGGTTTGATCTCGTTCATGGGTCTGATGTCCGGTTGGTTCAGGCGTTGACCAGCAGTTGGAGACCGGACGCGGTCACCGACACCGGGGAATAGTAGTTCCGATAGAGCTCGTTCACGTTTTCGTCCAGGGCGCCGCGCATGGTCAGCCACATGACCACCTCGACGCCCTCGGCGCCCGCTTCGCGCATGATGTCCCCGGAGCTGAGCCGGGTCAGGGCCTCGGGATCATTGGCGAGGCGGTCCATGAAGGACTGGTCGAACTCCGGATTGTTGAACCCGGCGCGCTCGCCGCTGAGTTGGTGGGACAGACCGCCGGTGCCCAGCATCATCACCTTCTCGTCGCCGGGGAAGCTGTCGACGGCGCGCCGGATAGCCTTGCCGAGATCGTGGCAGCGCTTCGCCTTGGGGATCGGGTGCTGGATGACGTTGACCGCCACCGGCACGATCTTGATTTCCCAGTCGGGCTCCGGCTTCCACAACAGCCGGATGGGCATGGATGCGCCGTGGTCGAGTTCCAGCTCCTGGCAGATGGTGGGATCGAACTCATCCTCGATCAGCGTGTCGATGATATGCCAGGACAGGTCCTGGTGCCCCGGCACCGGGGGCAGCGGCCGGGCGCCCCAGCCTTCGTCCCCGCACACGTAACCGGGCGCCGCGCCGAGCGCGAAGGTCGGCATGGCATCCAGGAAGAAGCTCAAGCCGTGATCGTTGTAGATGACGATCGCCGTATCCGGCCGGTTCTCCCGGACCCAGTCGCGGACCGGCCGGGCACCCTCGAAAAACGGCGCGTACTCGCCCTCGTTCTCCCGGTCCTGGTCCTGATACGGGACCAGGGCTGGAATGTGCGACACACCGACGCCGCCGATCATTTGAGCCATTGTCAGTCTCCCGCCGGTTCCAGGCCGAGACGGTTTTCGAGGAAGTCCTCGTACTCCATGCCCGCCTGATTGGCGCACACCATCCGCATGTTCCATTTGGCGATGGCGGCGATTTTCCAAACGTAATAGACGTTGCCGCCGAGCTGGAGGATGCGCAGCAGATCCCGGTCCGTGACCGCCCGGCACTGCTCCTCCGAAAGGCCGTACTCCTTCATGTACGCCCACTCGTCGGCCTCGAAGCGCTCCCGGTTCGCCGGGTCGATGAACGACATGAACATCTTGTTGAGCAAGTAGCCTTTCATGGCCATCCGCCCGTCATAGACGTAGGTGCCCGGAATATCGTCGTAGTCTTTTTCAAACATGGTTCTGCCCTGGGTTCCGTCCTGTTTGCGCCTTATGAAACCCGGCGCGTTTCGTCATTCGACCATTCGCGGCGCACAGTATCACGCCCAGCCGGGTTGTCAGTCCAGATGACGGACAACCCGCTCACTGTCCGCGAAACGGAAAGCGCCTGCGCCGGCGCTACTGGCAGTATCTGCCGCCATCCACGTTGATGCTCTGGCCGGAGAGGAAATCGCTGTCCTCGGAGGCCAGGAATATCAGCGTGCCGACCAGATCCTCGGGCATCATGTCGCGCTTGATGATGCGGGACGCGAGGGTGGGTGCGCGGGCGACGTGAAGCTGCGGGTGGTTGGCGACGCCCTCGCTCTCGGTGAATCCGGGAACGATGCAGTTGACGAAAATGTTCTTGTCGCCGAATTCCCGCGCCGCCGACCGTGTCAGGCCCAGGATGGCGCCCTTGGAGCTCACGTAGTTGGCGAAGCCGGGACCGCCGTAATAGAAGGTGCCGGACGAGATGTTGATGATCTTGCCGCGCCCGTTGGTGAGCATCGACGGGACGACGCCCTTGATGCATTGGAACGAGCCGCGGGCGTTGACCGTCATCACCCGGTCCCACTCCTCGTTGGACATTTCCATGATCGGCGTCAGGCGCAGTTCGGCGAACAGCGCCGCGTTATTGACCAGGATCTCGACGGGGCCGAACTGCTTGTCGGTCTCGGCCACCATGTCGGCGATGCTGTCGTCGCTGGTGACGTCGGCGGTAACTGCGATGGCCGTCCCGCCGCCGGCGTTGATTTCGTCCGTCACCCGGCTGGAATCCGCGATATCCGAGACCACCACCTTGGCGCCTTCGGCGGCCATGGCCTTGGCGTAGGTCTCGCCGATCCCCTGGGCGGCGCCGGTGACGATGGCCACCTTGTCTTTCAGTCTGCTCATTTCAATGTCTCCTTGAATTCTGTTCGTTTAAACGTCTGCGAAATCCTGACACCACTCGAGAATGCCCCTCTGATAGCTCCGCCGTTGCCGGGCCGCCTCGACCCACCCCATCACCTTGGGGAACCGATCGAAGTCATAGCCGCAGCCCACCAGAACGAAATGTATGGGCAACCAGGAGATATCAGCCAAGCCGAATTTTTCTCCGGACAGCCAATCGTACGTATTCAAGACCTCTTCGGCATCGGAGAATGCCGCGTCCAGCAGTTCGACGGCGGTCCTGACGTCTTCCGCCGAAAACTGCGAGTCGCCCGCGTGCTTGGCATGGAACTCGATCAGCTCTTCGTTGGTCTGGAGCGAATCGTAGAGTTCCTGCTCCTCGGCCGTCTTGTGCAGCTTGGGCGCCATCTTTGTCGCGTAGACATAGGGCTTGATCGCCTTGACATGGAGATCGGCCGCCCGCGCGAGCCAGGTATCGATGGCGCCGGCATGGGCCGCCGCCCTGAGGGGCGGCTCGGGATAGGTCTCGTCCAGATAGGCGATGATCTCGTTGGATTCGATATGAACCACGCCCTCGTGGATCATCGTCGGCACGAGGCCGTTGGGATTGATGGCGAAGTAGCCCTCGTCGAGATTTTCCTTCTTCTTGAGGTCGATGTGGTGGCTTTCCCAATCCAGCCCCTTCTCTTCCAAGGTCATCCGGACCCGCATGGAGCAATTGGAAATGTCTCCGTGGTAGAGGTGAATGCCGGTCAGCGCGGCGACGGATTTATCCTTCGGTGTGATCACAACCATTGCAATTGCCTCCCGCTATCGCCCGAGCATGGATTCGGGCAGGAACATGGCGATGGGCGGAAACGCGACCAGCAGCGCGATCATCAGCGCCATCGCAAACCAGAACGGCCAAATCCCCTTGAAGATGGTTCGCATGGGAACTTCCGGGGCGATGGATTTGACCACGAACACGTTGATGCCGACCGGCGGCGAAATCATCCCCATCTCCAAAACGATCACAACGATGATGCCGAACCATATGAGGTCCCAGCCGAGCTGGGTCGCGAGCGCCACCACCACCGGTATGGTCAGCACCAGCATGGCGATGCTCTCGAGGAACGTGCCCAGGAACATATAGATCAGGATGACCACGATCAGGATGCCCACCTCGCCGATGGGCAGCGAAGTGAGGAAGGTGACCATGTCGGCGGCGAGACCGGTGAGCGACATGAACGGGATGAATATGAAGGCGCCGATGATGATCAGGAACACGGTCGCCGTCGCCTTCATGGTTTGAAGGATGATCTCGCGGGCCATGGACCACCTGAGCGACCGCCGCGCCGCGCCGACCGCAAACGTCAGAAAGGCGCCGACGGCGGACGCCTCGACCGGCGTGAAGAAGCCGGTGTACATGCCGCCGATGGTGATACCGACCACCACGACGATCGGCACAGCGGAGATCAAGGACTCCCGCCGCTCCGGGGCGCTCGCCCGCTCTCCGGCCGGTCCCCGCTCGGGCTTCATGCGCACCAGCAGCCAGATGGTCCCGACGAACAGCAGGGTCAGAATGATGCCGGGGACTACACCGGCCATGAACAGGCGGCCGATGGATTGGTCGGTCAGGACCGCATAGATGATCATGCCGCCGGACGGTGGAATCAGAAATCCGAGGGTGCCGCCGGCCGCCACCGAGCCCGTCGAGAGCTCCGGCGCGTATTTGAAGCGTTTCATCTCGGGCAGCGCCACCCGGCCCATGGTGACGGCGGAGGCGAGCGATGAACCGGACAGCGCCGCAAACCCGGCGCACGCGGTAATCGTCGCCGAAGCGAGCCCGCCCTTGTAGTGGCCGATCCACCGGTAAGCCGCGGTAAACAGATCGCGGGACATGCCTGATGCGCCGGCTAAGTTGCCCATCAGGATGAACATGGGGATGACCAGCAGGTTGAAATTGGACGCCGCCTCGAACGCTTCGCCGGACAGGTTCGACATGGCGGTCTTCCAGCCCCGCTCCCACGCCTGTTCGGGCGACATGCCGAGGCCGAGGAACCGGTTGGCGGTGGCGACGATGGTGCCGGCGGTGCCGACGAAAATCATCGACAGCGCAACCGGAAACCTGAGCGCCAGCAGGGCGAACAGCACCAGCAGCCCCACGACGCCGATGAGCGACATGCTGATCATCTATTCGTCCTGAATTCCGCCGATTTCGCGGATCGCGCCGCGGACCACCAGCTGAATGGCGTCGGTCACCAGGATGAGCCCGTAGAACCCGACCAGCACGCTCATGACGTAGTAGTAGGGCTCGTAGGAGATCAGCAGCTGTTGGGTCGCCTCGCCGAACTTGCTCGCCGAGACGCCGGCCTCGAACAGCCGCCAGGAGAGCAGCCCCACGAGCCCGATGCCGATGATCTTCAAGACGAACATCGACCAGCGAGCGAACCCGGGCGACATCCGGGTTTCGAATATCTCGATTTCGATGTGCGCCCCGACCCGGCCGCCGAAGGGAATGGCGATGGCGACGATCAGGACGAGATTGAGGATCAGCAGATCCTCGGCCCCGGTGATCGGGTTGTTGAGCATTTTCCGCATGATGATGACGTTGAAGAACGTCAGCAGGACCATGAAGGCGAGGCCGAGGCCGCCGGCGATCACCGTGAAACGGACGATGATCGCGTCCAGCGTATCGAGCCACGGCAGCGGTTTCGGTCGGTCGATCATGGTCTGATGCCCGGAAGAAGATGGAGCCGGGTATTGGGAGACCCCGGCCCCACCGCAACGCTATTGGTTCAAGGCGTTGTAGATTTCCCGGGCGTTCTTGATGCCGCGCTTTTCATAGTCGGCGAAGATGCTCTCGAGGCCCTTTTTGACCGCCGCATCCATCTTGGCGCGCTCGGCATCGGAAACCTTGACCCACTTCACCTTCTTCATCTTGTCCGACGACCGCATCATCTTCTCCGAGCGATTGTCGGCCCCGTCGAATGTGGCCGCGCCCTCCATGGAGAGCGTCTTGCCGGAAAGCTCGTCGATGATCTTCCGGTGCGCCGGCGACAGACCCTGGTAACGCTCCTTGTTCATGGCGACGAAGGTCGCGGCGAACTGCACCGGAATATTGTCGACCACATATTTGGAGACGTCCCAGAAGTTCCACGGCGGCGTGATGTTGTTGTAGGAGGCGTAGGTGCCGTCGATGGTCCCGGTGGAGAGACCGGTGTACATCTGGGTCACCGGCATCTGTACGGGCACCGCCCCCATTGCCTTCATGATCGGCGTGGTCATGGCGGCGTACGGCACCAGCTTGGCGCCCTTGAGCCCGTCCATGGTGCTCATGTCCCTGGTCGACGCCCACAGGCTGCCGGCGACGGTGAATACGCCGAGACTTTTGACCGCCTTGTATTCGCCGGCCATGTACTTGTCGAAGACGTTCCACATCCGGGTCGTCGACTCCTTGGCATTCTTCGACTTGCCGGGCGGGATGATCAGCATAGTGCGCGGAAACACGGCCGCGGTGTAGGCGCTGACCCCGAAGGTGATGTCGGCGACGCCCTCGACCACGCGCTTGTACTGCTGGACGGGGCCGGCGCCGAGCTGGCCCGCCGGGAACAGTTTCATGGTCAGGGAACCGCCGGAGCGTTTCTTGATTTCCTTACCGAACCAGCCGAACAGGTTGCGGTTGATGTGATGCTGGGGCGGCATGAAGGTCGCGACGGTCAGCTCTTCGGCTTTTACCTCCGCGGCGAACGGCGTCGACACCGCCAACGCCATGCCTGCAAGAATAAGTGATCGCTTCATTGAAGCCTCCTCGGACTGCAAACTTCTCTGGAAGTTGAGACCGGGAAATCTATTGGTTCCTGGACATTAAATCTATTCATGTTAATTTATAAACCATATGAAAATTTCTCATATAGATGAGGTCGACGGCAAAATTCTGAGGACATTCCTGGTCATTCTGGAGGAATCCTCGGTCTCCAAGGCGGCCGTCCGGCTGAACGTGACCCAATCTGCCGTCAGCCATTCCCTCGCAAAGCTGCGCACCGTGCTGAGGGACCCGCTTTTCGTCCGCTCGGGCCAGGGCCTTATGCCGACGGAAACGGCGATTTCGCTGAAGGAACCGGTGCTTCGCGTGCTCGACGGCCTTTCCAGTCTCACCGACCAGCGGCCCTTCGATCCGCGCACCGAAGAGATGGAATTCGTGGTCGCGGCCAACGACCTCCAGAGGGAGTTGATCTTTCCGCGGCTGTGGCGTGAGTCTCATGAAGACGGAATCCGGCTCCGGCTCGAGTTCATGCCGTCGGGGGTGCCCAGTATTTCCATGCTCCGGGACGCCCAGTGCCAACTGGTTCTGACGCCCCTCCCGCCGGACGCGCCGGATATTTTCCAGCGCCGCCTGATCAGCGGCGCAATGATGTGCTTCTACGATGCGAGTATGCGGGAGGCGCCGAAGACGTCCGTGGAGTATCTCAACTCAAACCATATAACCGTGCGCTTCGCCGGCGGTTTGGGGAGCAGTGTGGCGTTGCGCGGGGCCGATATTCCGGAACTGCCCGAGCCGACCCTTACCGTCTCGAACTTCAACGCCATTCCCTCGTTCGTGAAGGGGACCGACCTGATCGCCACCGAAATGTCGTCCATGCACATCGGCCCGTTGCGGGACCTAGCGATGGCGCCGCTGCCCTTCAGGAGTGACGGCATTTCCCTCTATCTGGTATGGCACGAGCGCAGCAACAACGATCCGGCCCATATCTGGATTCGCCGGCGCATCGAGGCCATCGCCGACGATATCGCCCGAAGCCTCCGCGCGACGGACGCCGCGTAGGCTGCTCACACCCCCGAGCGTGAAACGCTCACAATCAATGTGCGGGGAACGCTCACACCGATATGCGAGCCACGCACCTTTTGGTTCTGTTGAACGGTTTCGGCTTTGGGGCTAGATTCCCTGCCCTTCGCGGCGTGAAAGGGCGATGGAGCGCCCACTCCGCGGCCGATACAGGGAACTTGAACGAGGACGTGTGATGAGCGAGCAACCAAAAGGCCCCGTCTACAACAACAAGCGGTTTAAGCCCAACGACTACAATTTCGACATGTTCATCGGCCCGCGAGCCGGTGAAAGGTTCGTCGATCACACCTTCACCGAACTCGAGACCGGCAACGAGGTCAAACTCTCCGAATTCGAGGGCCGGTGGGTGGTGCTGGAGACCGGGTCGTCCACCTGCTCCATGTACACCAAGAATATCCCGACCATGAAGGACATCACCGGCGAGTATCCGGATGTCACCTTCCTGCTGATCTATGTCCGCGAGGCCCATCCCGGTGAGCGCCTGGGCCCCCATGAAACCATGGAAGAGAAGATGGCGGCGGCCAAGCTGGTGACGCCCCGCTACGGCGAGCACCGCCGGGTTTTGGTCGACAACCTGGCCGGCGATTTCCATCGCGGCTACGGCGCCATGCCCAACGTGCTCTATGTGATCCGGCCCGACGGCACCATTCACTACCGCTGCAACTGGGCGACGCCGGAGAAGGTGCGCGAGGTGCTGAACGACCGGGAGAACTACCACACCCACGAAAACGCGGACCTGTTCGAGCTTCGCGCGTCGCGGGCCAAGATGCACATGATCCGCACCATGTGGACCGGCGGCATTGTCGCCCTCTATGACTTCGTCAAGGGTGCGCCGTTCGTGGTCTCCAAGCATGTGAAGACCGACGCCTATTACAAGAAGCATGGGAAGTTCAAAAACCAGCCCGACGACGTCTCCGAAGCCCCCATGCCGGGCACGCCGGCGGCCGGCAAGGCAGCCGCGGCGCAAGAGGCAAGCCCGCAGCCGGGGGAGTAGTCGCGCGAAAACGGACGGCGGCGCAAAGTTCGCGCCGGCCGGTTGTTGGGTGATCCGCTTGCGGATAAACCCCATAAAATCGGGCAATGACCGGCAAATGGGCCCTTGCGGACTATGATTTGTGAACCATTTAGGATTGAGATGAATGTTCGTTGACGTCCCGCATATCAGTCATGCAAAAAATGCATAGCTATTTCGCCGGGGTGTCGTTATATACTTGTCCCCTGTAACGGGCGCGTTCCTGGATCCCCAATTGGCGCGCCCTTCGGACAGACAATCCAATCTGCGCAGTTGCGTGTGGCCCCGGGCATCGGGCCGGGTACGAGTGACTTTGCGGACTGGAAGGAGCACCTAGGAGGATACCATGTCGTCTCGCAGCGAGATGAACAAAAAGCCTCAGGCTGACAACCAGAACATCAAGAAGCGCAAGTGCTTGATGTGTTCGAAGGATTTCACGTCGCACCATATTGGTGAGCGGGTATGTCCTGACTGCAAGGGTACCTCGGCGTGGCGCCAAGCGGCGATCGCCATCTAACGAGGCAAACCGCCCGAGCTCTTGAGGCTCCGAGTTCGCACTAAAACGGCCGGCCCCCCAAAGGGCCGGCCTTTTTGCCGCCCGGGGTCCGGTACCGGACGGCACCGAAACAGCCGCGGCGGAGCAAGGTGTCGAAGTGACTTGGGAAGCCTATTGCAAATGCCGAAAAGGCTACGGCTATAGCTGCTAACTGGCGTTTGATTGAAGCGGCTAGGGTGGCCCAGAGGACTTGGCCCCTCGGCGCGTGGGAACTTTGAACAATCGATCAAGGTTTTGGGTCGGCTGATATCGACCAACCCATTTCTCGACCAGTTGCTTGTCGGAACTCGACACTTGTTTCTCAACCGTTTCTTGAAGGTCGGTGGTGTCCTCGCCTGCAATCTGCGCCAATCGCGCCCAATAGAGCGCATGGCGCAGATTTACGTCGAACCCCCTGCCCTCGATTAGCCGCTCCGACAAGGCCCGTTGTGCGGGCGCATACCCGTCATTGGCAAGCATCTCCAGACCGCCAACACCTTGTGACCGAAGAGGCCTATTTCTGCTTTCCAGATACCTCTCGAACTGGTCCAAGAGCGCTGCATATGAACCGCGCTGGATTGCCAAATCCTGAAGGTCTCTGGCAAACAGCGCTAAATCCAAGAGCCGACGATCCTCATTCTCAAATGGCTCCAGGTAGCCGTCTTGTTCGAGAATTTCTCGCTCGAATTTCTTGCCTATTTCGCGAATTTGGGCATGCCCCATCTCGGATACGGCCTTACCCCAGGCAATTGCACGATCAAACTCCTCGATAAATGACGAGTCCCACCCGACTGCACCGACAAGCCGGCGATCAGCGTTCACGTCCATCAGGTCGCCATCCCATCGCAATTCACTAGCAACATAGGCACGTAACATGAAAACCCCCTTCGCGGGATTCGGCGGCGAAGTGATGCCTGCATATTCCCAGTAGGCGTTTGAAACCCGCGTCGGAACATCTCGCCAATCGACTGGCCGATCCTCTTGTCCGGAGGTCTGTGCCGATACCGACGTCGACATGATCGCCGCCACACCGGACAACACCAGCACCGCCCATAGCAGCCGTTTTGATCTAAACAAACGTCGCATCCATCACCCTTGGGCGCGTAACCGCTCCGCCCGTTTTCCGTGTGGGAGAATTATATCATGCGCGCAAGGTGGGCTCTACCGGGCAAGCCTGATCAGGACGACGAGTATGGCGATCAGTTCGCCCGTGTGCAGGATCACGCTCAACCGGTGGATGGCGGTGAACTTCTTCCGATCGCCGGCCTCGCGGGCCGCGTCGGCAGCCGGCACGATGAACCGTGCCGAGATGAGGTTGAGCAGCGCCACGGCCAACAGCGCCGTCACCTCGGGCGTGTAGGCCCGGCCGCCGGGGATCAGAAGGACGGCGGGCACACAGTTGAGGCTCGCGATCACCCGGTGATAGACCGGAAACACCTGGCGCAGGAAGTGCGCCGCGTCCTCGCGCTCGACGAACTTGAAGACCATGGGCGTAAAGACGAAGGCGAAGAACGACATGCCGCCGAATACCAGCGCCGTCCCCACCAAGGCGCCGACGTGCAGGTTGAGCCAGTCGAAATCGAGTTCCATGGCCGGGACAATACGCAAAACCGCCCCGCGCGTCGCCGGTTTTTGGCGATGCCGATGGCCCCGCCCCTATGCCGACTATGTTTCGGCGTGGCCCTTTACCGGTAAATACGGCAATCCTATGCTGGCCTATGCTGGCCTATGCTGGTTCCAACAGGAGAGAGAGCGTCATGGACGGCGTCGCCGCCGACACCAACACCGACATCGATATCCCGAGCCCGGCGGAGCTGATCTCCCGGGCGCGGTCCATGGTGCCCGATCTGCTGGCCCGCGCGCCGGCCTGTGAAGAGGCCGCCGCCATCCCCGAAGAAACCCTCGGCGACATCCGCCGCCACGGGCTGATCCGTGTCTGCATGCCCAGGAAGTACGGCGGCTACGAATACGGATGGGACGTGCTGGTCCAGGTATGCGCCGAGCTCGCCAAGGGATGCGCCTCCACTGCCTGGGTCTATGCGGTTTTCGCCGAGCACGCCAACACCTGCGCCGGATTTCCGGAACGGGCGCAGGACGAATTATGGGCCTCCGGCCCGGACCAATTCATCTGCTCCGGCGGCAATACGGGCACCGAGGAAAGCATCGCCAGGAAGTGCGCCCTCACCCCCGCCGACGGCGGTTATCTGCTGAACGGCTGGGCGACGTTTTCGTCCGGGTGCAAACATGCGGGCTGGCTCGCCAACAACGCCGTCCTCGCCGACGGGTCCGGCATGCTCCATATCCTGATCGAGCGCGACAAGGGACGGATCATCGACAACTGGGATACGTTCGCGCTGCGCGGCACCGGCTCCTGCTTCGTCGAGTTCGAAGACGCCTTCGTGCCCGAACACCGCACTTTCCCGTCCAGGGACGGGCTCGAGGGCACCACGCCGGGAGCCGAAATGTACGACCACCCGGTCTTCCGGCTGCCCCGCATTTCGGTTGCGCCCTACTCCCTGGTCTCGGTTTCGGTCGGGCTTGCGCTGGGCGCGGTCGAGCAGTTCATCGAGGCCATGGAGACACGGATCAACCGGGGCGGCGAAAAGGTCGCCGACTTCCAGTCGATCCACCTGAGGATCGCCGAAAGCGCGGCGGATGCGCGGGCCGCGGAAAGCCTGATGCTGCGCAACCTCCGGGAGACCGAGGAGATATTGCGGGATCGTCCCCTCACCGACGAGGAACGGCTCCGCAACAAGCGGGACATGGCCTACGTCTGCGTCCTCTGCCAGAAAGCGGTCGACCGGCTGTTCTACGCCTGGGGCGGCAACGGGCTCTATAACGACAACGACATCCAGCGCAAGCTGCGCGACGTGAAAGCCGCCGGTGCCCACCACCAGAACAACTGGGATATCTATCTCACGGCCTGGGGCCGCGAGGCCCTCGGCCTCAATGTGTCGGACTATCGATTTTAGGCGCTTCTAGGCGCTACTAGGCGTTACCCCTCGCTTTGGCGGGAATTTGCCTTGGGCCTAGTTTGCCGACAATACCTCGAACACATCCCCCTCCGGCGCCCGGCCCTCCATGTGACGCCGGTGCCACAGCGCATAGAAAAGCAGCCGCCAAGCGGCTTGCGCGGCCCGCGGGCGGTTTGAATTGAGGGTACGGAATAACGCCTCCACCGCGGCCGGATGGCACACCTCCTCAATGCAGGGCTGCCGGGCCATCAGTTGAGAGAGCTCGCCGGACCGCGCCGCGATCCACTCGCCGACCGGCACGGTGAAGCCTTTCTTGCGGGCGAACGGCCGGGCTTCGGGCAGCTTCCGTTCCAGCCAGCGCCGGAGAACATATTTGCCGGTGCGGCCCCGTACCTTGAGATTGTCGGGAAGCCGCATGGCCACGTCGGCGACCCGCCGGTCGAGAAACGGGGTCCGGCCTTCGACGCCGTGCGCCATCAGACAGCGGTCCAGCTTGATCAACAGGTCGTTGGGCAGCCAGTCCGCGCAATCCGTCGCCTGAGCCGCCTGAAGCCGGGTGCGGCCGGCGGTGGCCTCCCGGGCCAGGGCCCGGTCGAGGCCGGCCCGCCAGCCGTCGCCGTCATCCCGGAGGACCCCCAGCCCCTCGAAAGCGCCTTTGCGGCGCATGGCGCCGCCGCCCAGAAACCAGGGCCTGAGCAAGCGGCGGTAGCGCCCGTATCCGGCGAACAGTTCATCCCCCCCCTCACCCGAGAGAACGACCTTCAGGCCGTGATCATGAACCAGCCGGCCCAGCTTGTAGGTCGGAATGGTAGCGTAGTCCGCCGCCGGATCATCGAGCGCCGCGGCGATCGCCGGCAGGTCTTGCCAGAAATCCGCCGCATCCACGTCGACGGCATGGAAGTCCGCCCCGGCCGCGCGGGCGACGGCGCCGGCGTGCTCCCGCTCGTCCGCGGCCTGGGTTCCGGAAAACCCGGCGGTGAAGGCCTGGACCGGCTGATCGTTCAAATCCCGCATGGCGGCAAGCACCGCCGATGAATCGATGCCGCCCGACAGAAACATGCCATACGGGACGTCGGCGCGCTGGTGGACCTCGACGCTGTTCATGAATGCCGCGTCAAATCGCCGGCCGGCCTCTTCTTCATCCCAATCCGCCGGCGCGCCGCCCGGCAGCGCCGCCTTGTCGAGCCGGTCGGCGATGCTGCCCGCCTCGATGGTCAAGGTCTCTCCCGGCAGCACCCGGTCCACGCCCTCGAATATGGTCCGCCGGCCAGTCGAGTATTGGAGCTGGAGCATCTCGTCCCGTGCGATCGCGTTAAGGCGGGGCGGTACGAGCCCGGCGGCGACAAGCGCCGCCGGTTCCGACGCAAACGCCGTCCCGCCCTCGATGGCCGCGTAATAGAGTGGCTTGATCCCGAACGGATCACGGGACAGCACTACCCGGCCGGCCGCCTCGTCGGTGATTGCGATGGCATACATGCCTCGGAGCGCCCGGCCGAACCCCGTCCCCTCGCCCGCATAGAGATGTGCCGGCGGCTCGCAGTCCGATCGCGTGCTGAACCTGGACTCGCCCAACTCCCGCCTGAGTTCGATGTAATTGTAGATCTCGGCATTGGCGACCAAGACAATGCCGCGCGGCCCGCGGATCGGTTGATCGCCGGTCTCGAGATCGATGACGGCCAGCCGGTTGTGGCCCATCGCCACACCGCCGCCCGTATGCATACCTTCGCCGTCGGGCCCGCGATGGGCGATCGCCTTGATTATCCGGCCGACCAGTGCGCCGTCCGGCGCACGTCCGTCGGCCATGGCGACCCCGGCGATGCCGCACATCAGGCAGTGACCTTTTCGAAGAAGTCGAGGTATTTCCTGACCACGATGTCCTCGGTGAATTCAGCCTCATAGGCGTCCCGGCCGCCACGGGAAAGATTCTCGCGCGCACCCGGATCGTCGACCAGCCGCTTGATCGACCGCGACAGGGCCTGCACGTCGTCGACCGGGCTCAGCAACCCGGATTCACCCTGACGGATAAGAGTACCGGGGCCCGGGCTGTCGGTGGCGACCACCGGGACCCCCTGTGCCCAGGCCTCGATCACCACGTTACCGAGCGGTTCGCGGCGTGACGGACAAACAAATATGTCCGCCGACGCAAACAGCGCCTCGGTGTCGTCGCGCCAACCGAGAAAGCGAACCCGGGGCTTGATGCCGAGTTGTTCGGCCAACTCTTCGAGCTCGCCCCGGAGCGGGCCTTCACCAGCCAGCCAGAGATAGGCGTCGGGCACCCGCGCCACCGCCCGAAGCAGCGTATCGAAGGCCTTGTTCTCGTGCAGACGTCCCAGGGCGAGGATCAGCGGAGTCCGTTCCGGCGTGGAAAACGTACTTCGGGAAAGCGGGGCTGATTTCTCGGCGGAAGCGAAATTCGGCAGGTAGTGCACGCGCGACGGCGCCCAGCCGTTGTTGATGAGATAGCCGGCGATGTCTTCCGTGTTGGCGGCCAGGTGATCACAGTTCCGGTAATATTTGAGTTTGTAGTAGCCGCCGAGCCGGCCGACATGGACGAACCTTCCGTCCGGCTTGGGAACCGCCGCGGTGGCCCGGTTCATCCAGCTCATGACCACATCGGGCTCGTACTCTTTGATCATCTTGCCGAGCCTGCGTCCGGAACCGACATCCAACGGCCCGCCGAAGCCGAGTTCATCGGGCTCGATACCGGCGCCCCTGAGCAACTTGGCGCGATCCGCATTGGCCCGAATCACAACCCGCTGATCCAGCCCGGCCCTGCCGAGCCCGATGGTCAGGCGGGTAAAAAACGCCTCGGCCCCGCCGAACTCGGCGCCTGCCATGCATTGGAGAACCTTCATCGGGGGATCGGCCTTTCAAACGCGCCCGCGGAAATTTCGATCTCGCTCACGCCGCAATCCCTTCCGCCCGCGACCACAACTCCCGCGCACCTTGCTCCGCCATCTCGACGGTCAGCGAGTCCATGAGGCTGCCGCTGTTCACATGATCGAAATCGGGAGGGAATATTTCCTCAAAGGGAACCGTGGTTCGAACCACCGCGGTGTGATGCCCCCAAGGCCCATACCGCGATTCCCGTGTCGGACCGAACAGGCCGAGGGTCGGCGTTCCCGAAGCCGCCGCCATATGCATGAGGCCGGAATCATTGCCGACATAAAAATCGCATCTTTGGAGACAGCCATAGACCGTCAGCAAATCGATCTGTCCGATCAGATCGATGAGTTGGTTGTGCGGAATGCTGTCGATCAACTCCTGCGCCATTGGCCTTTCACTTTCATGGCCGAACAACGCCACCTTGGCGTCCGGCAAAATTCCGCCTGGTCCCGTCAGCCGGCCTGCCAACTCCGCAAAGTGCTCGGCGCGCCAGGTCTTCGCCTGCCAGTTGGCAGTCGGTCCAATGGCCAGAACCTTGGAATCGCCGGGGATCAGGTTCGCGGCCTGCTCGACAATCCGGTCATCGATCCAGAGGGTTGGCGCCGGGGGCTGGTCCAATGAGAGGGCCGAGGCATATCGCTCAACCTGGCGTTCCGGCCCATTGCGCCGGGTGACGCTCAGCCGCCGCCGCCGGCCCAGAAGATAAGTCAGCGGTGCATCCCTGAAATCAACGACAACGTCCCAGTAACGCCCGACGCATTTTGCCCAAAGGTCCAGCCAATGAAGGGACAAGGGCTGCTTTTCCAATATGATGAGACGTTCCAGGCCGGGTACACAGCTGAACAACGGCGCAGCAACCGGACCGCAGGCGATGGTGACACGGGCCCCGGAGTGCGATCGAATGAGATGGTCGACGACGCCCGTGGACAGAACGGCGTCGCCGATGCGGGAAGCGGTGACAAACAGGATCTTTGTTCCGCCCGGCTCCGTTCGGGCGCCGCTCAAGACCACAATCCTTCGAATTCGATGGCCGCCGTCTCCCATTTGCGGTCCGCCTGCAATATCCGGGCGTCCCGATGCAGCCCATCATACATGCCAAAATCATCCGATAGCAGTTCGAGGACAATATTCGCCGCGGCATCCAAATCGGGCACCAGATATCCGGTACGCCCATTGTGCACCCTTTCGGCCGCCGGAGACGCGGTATCCGGCTGGAGTACCACGGCGGGCAGACCGGCCGCTTGGCTCTCCGCAAGCGTTGACCCGTACATTTCGCTCGGAATCGCCGGATAAAGATGCACTCGCGCGGCGGCATATGCCGCGGCCATATCCGCATCGGACCCGGGCGCTTTGATCTCGACCTCATCGTCGGCTGCTTCTCGAACTTCTTCGAAGACGTCGGCGATCCGGTCGAGGGGCTTGGAGCCCGCCGCCGCTTTTGCCAGTGATGCGGAGTAGATGTGGAGCTTGGCCGCCGGCCGTTGAGAGTAAATCCTCTCCCGCCAGAGCCGGACGAATTCCGTCATGCCATGCACCGGATGAGTGGTCATGACGGCGATCGGGTCCGGATGCTCCTCGGGCGCCTCGGCGCGGATGTAGTCAAGACCGAGACCCGGCGGGATGACCACCTCGATGAAATCCCGCCACGACCGCCACAACTGTTTCTGGGCTTCGCCCACGAAGGCCACGATCGGCTTGTACCGCTCCATTGCCGCTTGGTTTTCCGGCCCATTGAGCTGCGCCGGATTACCCCAATACCAAAGTACATTGGCCGACGCCTCGGGCAATTCTTCGAACAGGCGCGGGTCGCGTTGCGCGATGGTCACGTCCGCGGCAGGCGGACGCGGGGCGTCCCAGGGAGCCCAGGTGACGCCGTCGATAACCCCTGCCTTGTCGCACCGATTGACGACGCTGACGGCATGATCGCGGGCGGCAAGCGCGGCGGCCAGGCCCGCGACGGCCTTCTCGGCGCCGCCGAGGGCGCGAACCGACGGCGTTCGGCCATCGAAGGCAATCGTGTCGTCGATCATCGTGATCCGCATGGCTGGTTTATACGCGGAGCCCCGCGCCAAGAAAAGCGGGAAACCCTTGAATATTTTAGGGTTTTGCCGTTCTTGCCCAGCCCGGCCAAGGGCCTATATGGTGTAACGGAATGACGGGACCGAGCAGATGAAATACGCCATATTGCCCGATCGGGGAGTGATCCGGATTTCGGGCGCCGACGCCCGGGATTTCCTTCAAGGCCTGGTCTCCAACGACGTGGAGAAGTTATCGCCGGAACGAAGCATCTACGCCGCGTTTCTGACCCCCCAGGGCAAATATCTGTTCGACTTCTTCATTGTTCAGGCTGCCGACGGCCGGCTGTTGGTCGACTGCGAGGCCGCCCGGTTGGACGATTTCATACGCCGGCTGAACATGTACAAGCTGCGCGCGGCCGTGGACATCGAAGACGTCGCCAACTCGTTCACCGTCGCCGCGGTTTTCGGCGGCGAAGCGGCAACGTCTCTCGGCTTCGAGGCGGAACCCGGTGCCGCACAGCCCTGCGCCGGCGGGATCGCCTATGTGGATCCCAGGCTGGGCGATGCCGGTCTCCGCGGCATTGGGCCGGCCGCGAAACTTGGTCCCGCGCTCGAGGCAATGGGCTGTTCCGAAGCGACGGCGGAGAGCTATGACGCACACCGGCTGGCGCTGGGGCTTCCGGACGGCAGCCGGGATATGGAGGTGGACAAGGCCATTCTCCTGGAGAGCGGCTTCGAAGAGCTGCATGGACTGGATTGGGACAAGGGCTGTTATATGGGGCAGGAACTCACCGCGCGGACCAAGTACCGCGGCCTGGTAAAGAAGCGCCTGCTGCCGGTCCAGATTGAAGGCCCGCTTCCCTCGCCGGGAACCCAGATCACCGCCGGCGGCAAGGATGCGGGCGAGATGCGCTCGGGCCAAGGCAGCCGCGCCATCGCCTTGTTGAGACTGGAAGCGGTGAGCGGCGAGGCGCCATTGATGGCGGGCGAGACGCGGATCATCCCCGATATCGCGCCCTGGGTGGCGCTGCCCGAGGCCGAATAGGTTTCGTTGCGGCACGGACGGGGGCTGACGTAGACTCCGGCCCATGTTTGGCCGCCGCCGCCGCGCTCCGCTACCGGATATTCTCGAACCCGTCTCCCGCAGCTTCGGGCGAACAATTCGGAAATACGGCGCCGTGAACGAAGGCGTCGGATGGTCGAGCCCCGAACGCCAGCAGCACCGTTTCCGGATATTCGCCGGATTGTTCGCCGATGAGCGCTCGGATCATTTGGTCATCAACGATCTCGGCTGCGGCTATGGCGCCATGTTCGAGGCCTACGCCGACCTGCCGCAGCTCGAACAAGGCCGGTACTTCGGTTACGACATCAGCCGGGAAATGCTGGCCCAAGCAAATTCGCGTATCCGGGACGAACGGGCCTCGTTCATCTTTTCCCATGAGGCAACCCGTGACGCCGACTACTCCTTCGTCTCGGGGAGCTACAACATCAAAATGGACGCCGGGGACAGCGAATGGCTGGAATTCGTGCTCGATAACCTGACCCAACTTTGGTCCAAGACGCACACCGGCCTCGCCTTCAACATGATGAGTATTCACGCGCCGGAGAGGCTCCGGACCCTCTATTACGCCGATCCCGGGGTATTTTTCGGTTTCTGCCGGCGGGTCCTGTCGCCCAACAGCCGTCTATTCGACAGCTACGACGACAGGGAGTGGACGATTTTTGTCAGACGGTAGTGTTTGGGCGGTAGTGTTTGGGCGGTAGCGTTTGGGCGGCAGCGCTCAGGCGATTAATGCGATTATTCCGCCAGCGACCAGCAGCCCGAGGGCCGCGCCGCGAAACAGGGTCTGGAACCGGCTGTGGAAAAGCCGCCCGCCCCACCAGGCACCGAACATATAGACCGGCGTGAGCAATATCATCCGCACCGTGGTCTCGAGATGAATGCTGCCGGCGACGATCAGGCCGATCAGCGTTATAGTGATCAGCACCGCCGTCATCACGACGATGTTGGCCCGTTGGACGGTAGCCGGATCGGGAAAGGCCAGCATGTAGGCGGCCAGCGACGGTCCGCCCATGCCGGTACTGCCGGTGAGGTACCCGGCCAGCGCGCCCGCGACCGCGCCGGAAACGGTGTTTCTCGGCCCCTTGTAGGTCCAGCCGAAGCCGATGACCAAGGCGCCGACCAGGACGAGGACTCCGATTGCCCGCCGGATGAGATCCGGATCGACAGTCACCAGCGACAACACGCCGAGTGGTGTGAAGATGATTGCCGCGGCCATCATCGGGATCAGGTGCGCCCACCGGACGATCCTCATCGCCGAAACGGTGAGTTGCGCCGAGCCGACAACCCCGGCGAAAACCAGGATCGCCAGCGCTTCGACGGGACCGAACAACACGGCGTAGAGCGGCATCGCGACCATCGCTCCGCCGAACCCGGTAAAGCCGTGGGCCATGCCGGCGGCAATAGCGACCAGCAAGGCGATAGCAAGATCGAGATCGAGTGTGGCAAGGATGGTTTCGGTCACCGGTCCGGACCTACAGGACGATTGCCGCGATACCGCTGGCGAACAACACGGTCAGCGCGGCCCGCCGGAAGAATGCGTCCGATGCCGCCCGAAATCCGGCGCTGCCGCTCCAGGTTCCCGCCACATAGGCGACGGCAAGGATGAGGGCGGTCAGCGCAACCGTCCCGTCGTAGGCCCCGCCGACGGTAACGCCGAGCAAAGTCATGACGCCAACGAATCCGACGATGACGACGATGTTTGCCCGCTGCATTGCCGGAGAGTCCGGCAAGGCCATGACGTAGACGACGACGGGCGGACCGCCCACCCCGGAAAATCCGGTGATGCCGCCGCACAGCGATCCCACGACAATCCCGGGCAGCCGTCCGCGGGGGCCCCTATAGGTCCAGCCGGTGGCCAGCATCACCGCCCCGGTCAGGACGAACAGGCCGATGGTCCGGCGAACGATATCCGGCTCCAAGACGAACAGCAGCAAGGTGCCGAGCGGCGTCGCCAGCACCGCCGGTATGAGGATCGGCCATAGCGCCGGCCAATCGGCCTCGCGGGAGGCGCGGGGCAGCATCTGCAACGTGCCGAGAACCCAGGCGGGCGCGGAAAGCGCCAGGGCCTCCACCGGACCGAACAATAGGGCCAATAGCGGCATCGTAAGGAGAGCGCCGCCGAAGCCGGTCAGCCCGTGAACCATGCCGCCCAGCAGCATGACGCCGAGCGCCACGGCAAAATCCACCGTCGTGACGAACGCGAAAAGCCCGGACAAGTCTCAGCTTTCACCCAGCGCCGGCCAAACACCGCTCAGCAGCCGGACGGCATTGCCATGCAGGATAGCCTGCTTCTCGGGCGCGCTCAGCCGGGTCGCTTCGATGCCTGAAATGGTCCGGTCGGTGCGAAAGATCGGGCAGTCGGTGCCCAGCAGAATATGCTCCGCGCCGATGAATTTCGCGGCAAATTCGATGGTTTCGGTCCCGAGCGAGGAACAATCGACCGCCACTTTCTTCATCATCGAAGACGGCATGGGAGCGTCCGGATCGCGGGTAATGACGATATGGTCGAGACGTTCGACGACGGCCGGCAGGGTGCCGGCCAGATTGGCGACATGGACGGTCAAATTCCCGTAGCCGTCCAGGAAATCGGTCATCAGCAACGTCACCATGGCCTGGCCGACCTTGTTCTGAACCTCGAGCGAGCTTCGGTACACCCCGTTATCCGAAAACGGCGCCGGTGTGCCGGCTTTCAGATCCGGGCGCTGGTCGGGCCGGGGACCCGGATGCAGAAACAAATGGCCGCCGAGCGCTTCGGCAAGATCAAACAGCGGACGCAGCCGTTCCGCCTGTTCCAGGCTGTCGAAGAAGTTCATCGGCAGAACGGCCCCTACCAAACCCAGCTCGCGGCCCCGGCGGTACTCGGCCAGCGCCGCATCCATGTCGGCAAACGGCAGGGCGGCGAGGCAGGCGAACCGCTCCGGATGTGACCGCTGAAGCGCCGCCGCTTCATTGTTGAAGGTCTCGCAGATGGGCTGTGCTTCTTCGACGGGCAGGCTGTCGGCACCGAACAGTCCCGCGAGCGACAGCAATTGGGCGTCCACGCCCATCCGGTCCATGAAGGCCAGCCGTGCGTCCATGTCGATGTAATCCTCGGTGAGGGCGAGGACGTTGACCGGCAGGTGCAGCCGCTCACCGCCGCCGGCCATCCGTTCGATCCACGGCGCCTTGGTCCGGTCGCGGAACATGTCGGCGACCGGTCCCGGGAAGTAGTGGGTGTGAACGTCGATGGTCATGAAATGCTCCTTGAACGCCGCCTAATGGAGTTTCTCGCGCATTCCCTTCTGGTAATCGGCTTCGTGGTGTTCGCCGTTTTCGCCCTGGCCGATGTGATCGGCGGGTTTGAGGCCGTCAGGCATGGGATGGGTCCTCCGTTGCGCGCCCGCGGTGAACCGGCACTACGCGTCGACCAGCGCCTCGACGCCGAGCGCCGCCTGCGCCGCCGCCAACCGGGCGATGGGCACCCGATAGGGCGAGCACGACACGTATTCCAGCCCCACCTTGTGGCAAAACGCCACCGACGCCGGATCGCCGCCATGTTCGCCGCAGATGCCCAGTTTGATATCACTCCGGGTGCCGCGCCCTTTTTCGGCGGCGATTCTCACCAACTCTCCGACGCCCGCCGGGTCGATGCTGACAAATGGGTCGGTCTCGTAGATGCCCTTCGACCGGTAGGTGTCGAGGAACGATCCGGAATCATCCCGGCTGAGCCCGTAGGTGGTCTGGGTCAGGTCGTTGGTGCCGAATGAGAAGAACTCCGCGGTTTCGGCGATGGCGTCCGCCGTCAGGGCGGCGCGCGGCAATTCGATCATGGTCCCGGTCATGTATTCGACGCCGGCACCGCCGGCTTCCTTCACCTCGGCCGCCACCCGGTCGACGACATCCTTGAGGATATCGAGTTCCGCCTTGGCGCCGACCAACGGGATCATCACTTCAGGCGTGACCGCTTCGCCGGTGGATTTCTGAACCTCGGAAGCCGCCTCGAATATGGCGCGGCACTGCATCTCGTAGATTTCCGGATACATGATGCCCAGCCGGCAGCCGCGCAGGCCCAGCATGGGGTTGGCCTCGTGCAGCGACGCGGCGCGGGCCTTTACCTCGCGGATTTCGGTGCCGGCCGCGTCCGCGACCTCCGCCATCTCCTCGTCCGTGTTGGGCAGGAACTCGTGCAGCGGCGGGTCCAGCAGCCGGACCGTGACCGGCAGGCCCTTCATGATGGTGAACAGCTCGATGAAATCGTCCCGCTGGTAGGGCAGCAGCTTGGCGAGCGCGGCGCGGCGGCCATCCTCGTCGGCGGCCAGGATCATCTCCCGCATATTCACGATCCGCGCCGGATCGAAGAACATGTGCTCGGTGCGGCAAAGGCCGATGCCTTCGGCGCCGAACTTGCGCGCGGTCGCGGCATCCTCGGGCGTTTCGGCGTTGGTCCGGACGCGAAGCTCGCGCACCTCGTCGACCCAGGACATGAGCGTGCCGAAGTCGCCGGTGAGTTCCGGCTGGATGCTCTTCACCTCGCCCAACATCACCTCGCCGCGCCCGCCGTCGATGGTGATCACCTCCCCCTCGCCCACCGTCTGGCCCATGGCGGTCAGGGTCCCGGCGTTGTAGTCGACCCGTATCTCGCCGGCGCCGGCGACGCACGGACGGCCCATGCCCCGCGCGACGACGGCGGCGTGAGAGGTCATACCGCCGCGGGTGGTGAGAATACCCTCGGCGGCATGCATGCCGCCGATATCCTCCGGGCTGGTTTCGATCCGCACCAGGATGACCTTGTCGCCCTGGGCCGCGAGGGCCTCGGCCTCGGCGGCGGAAAACACGACCTTGCCGCAGGCGGCGCCCGGCGATGCCGGCAGTCCGCGCGCCAGCACGTTCCGGTTGGCCGCCGGGTCCAGCGTCGGGTGCAGGAGCTGGTCAAGCTGTCCGGGATCGATGCGGCGGATGGCCTCGTCGCGGGAAATGAGCCCGGCGTCCGCCATATCAATGGCGATCTTCAGGGCGGCCTTGGCGGTGCGCTTGCCGGTCCGGGTCTGAAGCATCCACAGCTTGCCCTCCTGGACCGTGAATTCCATGTCCTGCATGTCCTTGTAGTGGGCTTCGAGCTTCTGGCGGACCGTATCCAATTCGCCGAACAGTTCGGGCATGCTCTCTTCCATGGAGGGCAGATCGCCGCCGTTTATCTCGCGCTCGGCCACGGTCAGCGGCTGCGGCGTCCGGATGCCGGCGACCACGTCCTCGCCCTGGGCGTTGATCAGATATTCGCCGTAAAAGGCGTTCTCGCCGGTGGACGGGTTGCGGGTGAAACAGACGCCCGTCGCCGACGTGTCGCCCATATTGCCGAATACCATGGACTGGATATTGACCGCCGTGCCCCAGGCTTCCGGGATATCGTGGAGCCGCCGGTAGGTGATCGCCCGGTCGTTCATCCAGCTGCCGAACACCGCGCCGATGGCGCCCCAGAGCTGGTCCTTGGGGTCCTGGGGGAACGGCGCGCCCAGTTCCTCTTCCACCTTGGCCGCGAAGTCGCGGGCGACGGTCTTCCAGTCTCCGGCATCGAGATCGGTATCGAGGCTGACCCCCTTGGTGTCCTTGTGGTCGGCCAGGATGTCCTCGAAGTGGTGATGCTCCACGCCCAGCACCACGTCCCCGTACATCTGGATGAAGCGCCGGTAACTGTCCCAGGCAAACCGCTCATCGCCGGAGGACTTGGCGAGCCCGCCGACGGTCCCGTCGTTGAGCCCCAGATTGAGAACCGTGTCCATCATGCCCGGCATGGAGGCGCGGGCGCCCGAGCGGACGGAAACCAGCAGCGGATCGTCCGGATCGCCGAACGTCTTGCCGATGGTCTTCTCGACCGCCGCCAAGGCCGCTTCGACCTCGGCCCGCAAACCGTCCGGGTAGTCGCCGCCGGCCCGGGTGTAGGCGTTGCAGACTTCGGTGGTGAGCGTGAATCCCGGCGGGACCGGCAGGCCCAGCGAGGCCATCTCGGCGAGGTTCGCCCCCTTGCCGCCCAACAGATCGCGCATGCCGGCGCCGCCCTCCGCAGTGCCGCCGCCAAAAGCGTAGACATATTTGGTTGTCAACGCTCGCCCCCTTCGATTTGAGAAAAATCAGCTACGCGGTTCATGGTCGCCCGTATCCGGGACAGAAGCCGCAGCCGGTTTACACGAAGCGCCGGGTCATCGCAATTGACCGTCACATGGTCGAAAAAGTCGTCAACCGGCCGGCGCAGCCGGGCGAGTTCGTTCATTGCCTGATCGAACCGCTCGTCGGCGAGATTCGGGGCGATTTGCGCCTCCGCCGCCGCGAGTTCTTCGAACAAACGGGTCTCCTGGGATTCGGTGAATAGGCCGGTATTCGGGTCGCCGTCGTAGGACGCGCCGTCATTTTTCTCTTCGATTCGGAGTATATTGGCGGCCCGCCTGTAGGCCGTCAGCAGATTTGCGCCGTCGTCGGTCTCGAGGAAACCGCCGAGTGCCGAGACCCGGGCCAATATCCGAACCAGGTCATTGTCTTTGTCCAAGTCGAAAACCGCGGAAATCAGGTCATGCCGGACACCTTCACGACGTAACTGTTCTTTCAATCGGTCCGCAATGTACACACGCAAGTCTGATTGGAAGATCAAATCCCAGGATTTCTCAAGCGTGTCTTCGATTGTGCCGCCGCCAACTTCAAGCTTTTGAGCTGACTTCACATTCTCCGGAAGCGATCGAAACGCGGCCGCACAAACTTCATCAAGCGGCAATCGCAGCCCGTTCTCTAAAATCAGCCGGATGACGCCGAGGGCCGCCCGGCGGAGGGCATAGGGGTCCTTGGAGCCGGTGGGCTTCTCGTCGATGGCCCAGAATCCGACCAGAGTATCGATCTTGTCGGCCAAGGCGACGGCGACGGTGACCGGCGCTGTCGGGCAATCGTCCGACGGGCCCAGCGGCGAATAATGATCCCGGATGGCGTCCGCCACGGCCGGGTCCTCACCGTCGCCCAGCGCATAGTAGCGGCCCATGACGCCCTGGAGCTCGGGAAACTCGTAGACCATGCCGGTGGTCAGATCGGCCTTGGCGAGGCGCGCGGCGGAGCGCGCCTTGTCCTCGTCGGCGCCCGGCACATCGGCGGCGATCTCGGCGGCCAAGTCCTGCACCCGGCCGATTTTGTCATCGAGGGAGCCGAGCTTGGCGTGGAAGGTGACATCCTCGAGGGCGGGCGCCCTCGAAGCGAGGGATGCTTTGCGGTCCTGATCCCAATAGAACTTGGCGTCGGCCAGCCGGGCGCGGAGCACCCGCTCGTTGCCGGCGACCACTGCCTTGCCCTTGTCCGAGGTTTCCGTATTGGCAACGACGATGAAGTTGGGCGCCAGGGCTCCGGATTTGGTTTCAAGGGCGAAATACTTCTGGTGCGCCCGCATGGAGGTGGTGAGCACCTCGGGCGGCAGGTCCATGAATTCGCCGCCGATCTCGCCCATGTAGGTGACCGGCCACTCGACCAGTCCGGCCACCTCGTCGGCGAGACCCGGATCGTCCCTGAGCCGGAGCCCGGCCTCGTCCGCCAGCCTGGCGGCATCCTTGAGGATTGTTTCCCGGCGCTCGGCGACATCGAGGACCACCTTGGCGTCCCTGAGTTTCGCGGCGTAGTCTTCGAAACCCTTCACCGCGAACGGCTTGGGCGCTAGGAAGCGGTGCCCGACGGTCTTATTGCCTATCGGAATTACGCCTGCCTTGGGGTTCTGTTGACCACCCAATACAATTTTTGGAGCAACGACCGTTGAGGTCCCATTGTCATCAACCGATAGTTCAAATTCGACTCTGCCCTCAAATTTCGAGCCATTGAAACAAAATAGAATTGATTGAATGGGACGGACCCAACGAAGACTGTTGTTAAGTGCGTTGGCGGCGCTCGGCCAGAGCATTGACTTGGGCCAACTGAATTCAGTCAGCACGTCCAACAATACCATCGGCAACCACTCTGTCGCCTTCCTCCCCTTGCTCTCAATCACCGCGAAGTAGAACAACCCCTTCTCGGTCTCGCGTATTTCGGCCTGATCCCTGGTGATGCCGTTGCCGCGCAAAAATCCCTCGACTGCCTGATCGGGCGCATCGGCCCGGGGGCCGCGACGCTCTTCTGAAACGTCCGGCGCTTTAGTAGGAACGCCATCGACGACTATCGTCAAACGACGTGGTGTCGCAAAAGCACGCGCCTCTCCTTCCGCGTCAAGCCAGAAGCGTTTCAGTCTATCGGTCACCAGCCGCTTCAGGTCCTCGGCGGCCCGGGCCTGCATGCGGGCGGGGATTTCCTCGGACAGGATTTCCAGGAGAAGTTCAGGCATCTCGACTACCCGGCGCCCAGAATTCGAGTCTTAGCCTTGGAAGCCAAATACTGATCGCAACAGTCCTTGGCGAGTTTGCGCACCTTGCTTATGTAGGCCTGCCGTTCCGTCACCGAAATAACCCCCCGCGCATCCAGAAGATTGAACGCGTGAGAGGCCTTGATGCACTGGTCATAGGCGGGCAGCGGCAGCCCGGCGGCAATCAGGCTCTCGCACTGCGTCTCGGCATCGGCGAATTGCCGGGTCAGGATATCGGTATCGGCATGATCGAAATTGAAGGCCGAGTACTCCCGCTCGTTCCGCAGGAACACGTCGCCATAGCTTGTCCCGGCCCCGTTGAAATCCAGGTCGTAGACGTTCTCCACCCCCTGAATGTACATGGCCAGCCGCTCGAGCCCGTAGGTGATCTCGGCCGAGACGGGATCGCAGTCGATGCCGCCGACCTGCTGGAAATAGGTGAACTGGGTCACCTCCATGCCGTCGCACCAGACCTCCCAACCGAGGCCCCAGGCGCCGAGGGTGGGACTTTCCCAGTCGTCCTCGACGAAGCGGATATCGTGGAGGCCGCGATCGATGCCGAGTTCGGCGAGACTATCCAGATAGACGTCGAGCACGTCGGCCGGCGACGGCTTCAAGATGACCTGGAACTGGTAGTAGTGCTGGAGGCGGTTCGGGTTTTCGCCATAGCGGCCGTCCGTGGGACGGCGCGACGGCTGGACATAGGCGGCCCGCCACGGCTCCGGCCCCAGCGCGCGGAGCGTCGTCGCCGGATGGAAGGTGCCGGCGCCCATTTCCATGTCGTAGGGCTGAAGCACCACGCAGCCGCGATCGGCCCAGAATCGCTGAAGCTCGAGGATCAGCGACTGGAAGTCGGTTGTGTCCGCCTTGCGTTTCGGGGACCGCTTTTTGGCTGCCTTTTCGGGGGCCTTGCCCATGACGACGTCCGGCAATTCCTGGATTGAGCGGGAGTGGTAATGGGGGACCCGTGACGAGTCAAGAAACCCCTCCGGGCGGCGCAATCGCCGTCCCCGGTGCGAAGCACGCCTTCATCGAGGTGAGCCGGGATCTGGACGGGCGGGTATCTTGTACCAGCAACTAAAGATACAAATATATCTCGTCGTCAATTGCACCCGATCTGGGTTCTCGCCTTGGAAAACAGCCGGCGGATCGGACTAACGGCTCAGGTCGCTGACGATTTTCTTGTAGTCGGCAATCACCTGGGCGCCGTTCACACCGATTGTCGCGGCCCTTTTGATCCAGACGTTGACCTGCGGCGTGGCCGCTGGAATGCTGATTCTTGACTGCATCGCCGGAGGCCGGTAGAAGAGCCGGCGATAACTTTTTCAACTGATGGGCTGTGGCTGAGGCCGAACGACCGGGCGTGCACCAGCGCCGCACTGGCATCTGACGGAGCGATTCACCACCGAATGATGAACATGCCGGTCGGGGCGTTTGAGACCGGCCGCCGATGCAGCTAGAAGGGTATTCCGATGTCGAACGGCAACCCCAATCAGAACCAAGGCGACTCTCTGTTTGCTGGAAGAATCGTTCCCATCAGGCGGGAAGGCAAGGTCGTCTACGCGCGAAGCCTTCGCCGCGGCGAAGAGGACACCGGCGAGGTCATCCAGTTGGAAAAGGGTGACAGGCTGGTGATCCCCGCCGGCGAGTTGGTCATCGACTCGCGCGACATCGACGAGCTCCACAACCCGAAGGGGCGAGGCGGGTATCGACCGGTAGCGAACACTGTCTGGACCTGGTACCGGGTCGCCACCGAACGGCTCGGCTTCTTCCTGTTCTTCTTCGCGCTCGCCAGGAGGGTGGACGCCGCCCATGCGCTCTGGGTGCTCGCGGTGGAAGCCCGTGAGCGAGCCACGCGGGAAGACGGGATTTTCCAGCGCCGGGCGCAGTTCGATGCGCTGGCGGCGGCGGAGGTGGCGATCGTCGCCCTTGGCCGATGCTACCAGATGGTGGAAACCCTCGTCGAAACCCATTGTCCGGAGCTCGCCCTGCCCGACAGCGTCGCGGAAACGCTGGAGGCGGTGCGGGAGTTGCGGAACGCGTTCGAACACATCGATGATCGCGCGCAGGGCATTGTCGGAGGGGGGAAATTCGACGCGGAAGCGCTGACCATTTTCGACCAGCCGGACTTCATCCGGTCGTCGATCCTTCGGTACAAGGATCGCGAGATCAATTTCGAGGTCCAGGTCCTCGCCGCCTTGATCGCTTGCCGCGACCTGATCATGGACGCCATAGACGCGCGGGCGAGGCAGCAGGCCGCGGACGGGCAGTAGGCTGTCCGGCGCGGCTGCGAGTCCAGCACCACGTCTTCCCCGGCAAGGACCGCCCGGGCGTAGGGGCGAGGGTGCAACCAGAAGGAGGTCAAATGGCCAGGAGACGAAATAAGTCGCGACGTAAGAAACAGGGAGGAATCACGATAATGAACGGAAGGGCTCCCGAGCATGGTGCACTGAAATCGGATGGCGTTCATGTCTTCGTCGACGATCAGAACCTGTTTTGGGGGATCGTCAACCAAGACTACGGCAAAGGCTTCCGCATCGATTTCGGTCGACTCATGCTCGCCGCGGCCCGGGATACAGAGGGCCAATCTCGCGCCGTAGCCTCGGCCTACATTGCCGGCGTGATACCCGACGACGATTCGTTTTGGACGATTGCTAAAAATCGGGGCTTCCAGGTCCGCAGGGGGTACCTAGGGTCGAACAACCGATCGAAGCAGGACGACGCGTATTTGATTTCCGACATGGTGGCGACGCTCTACGAGCACGAGGGCCCCGCCACGGTCGTGCTGATGGCGGGCGACGCAGATTACGTGCCGCCCCTGGAGAGAGCCTTGGAAAAGGGTTGGCGAACGGAAATCGCCTTCATTGAGCGCGGCGTGTCCCGCGCCCTCGAACCGGTCGTGCACGAGATGCGCGTGATATCGCCGAGCGACATCGAGTTGATGGAGTTCTGAACGGTAGTCGGCCTGTCAACCCCCGCTGACCAACAGTTCCCCCGCCCGTCGCGCCGCCTTCGCGTTGGCCAAATACCGCGTCACCACTGTCTTGATCGCGAAGCCGAGGTTGCCCTGTCGCAGGGCCGAACGGTGGGCCAGGCAAATATGGCTGTCGGCGGATCACAGCCTGATAAATTTCCGTATTCCGCCCGCGATACCGCCAGCGATCATTTCAGATTGAAGCCTTCGTAGCCCTTTGCGACGACTGCCTCGCAGGTCTTCCGGTAAGCGGGCATGCCGCCGATATAGGGCATAAAGACCCGCGGTTTGCCGGGCACGTTGGCGCCCAAGTACCAGGAACTGCAGGTATACCGGAGCGTCCGGGAGGCAACCTCATTGCCATGCGCCACCCACTTGTCCTGCGCTTCCATCTCGGCTTCGATGACGGCGACGCCTCGCTCGCGAATGTCCGACAGACAGCCCGCAATCCAATCCACATGATGTTCGATGGTCGGCAGCATGTTCGACAACACGGACGGGCTGCCCGGTCCGGTGATCGTAAATAAATTCGGGAAACCGTGCGACATGAGCCCGAGATAGGTCCGGGGGCCGGCGGCCCAAGCTTCGCGGAGCGTCTGTCCGTCCCGGCCTTCGATATTGATTTTGCCAAGGGCGCCGGTCATGGCGTCAAAACCGGTCGCGAGCACGAGATCATCGAGCTCGAACTCGGAATTATTGGCGATGAGCCCGTCAGCCGTAATTTTTTCGACCCCTTTCTCCCCCAACTGAACCAAGGTCACATTGTCCCGGTTGAAAGTGTCGTAATAGTTGGTCCCCAGGCATAGCCGTTTGCAGCCAATAACGTGCCGGGGCAGCAATTTTTCGCGGGTTTCCGGGTCCCGAACGGTGGCGCGGATTTTGTCGCGCACGAACTCCTGAGCCCGCTGGTTGGCCTCCTCGCTGCTTACGAAATCGTTAAAGGAAGTCAACAGAGTGATGCCGCCGGCCTGCCAGGCTTCTTCCAATTTTTCCCGGCAATGTTCTTCCGTTACGGCAAGGGCGGACTGATCATTGGCGATAGTCGTAAAGCCGCCGAAAGTCTTCTTGGCGGCATCCCTCAGCTCATGGTGGTTCGCCTTGAAATAGGTCCGGTCTTCATCGGTCAGCGTCCGGTTGAACGCCTCCACCACATAGCTGGCGGTCCGCTGGAATACGGTCAGGTGCTCGGCCGCCTTGGCGGCCTCCTGGATCACCTGAACCCCGGAAGAGCCGGTTCCGACGACGCCCACTCTCCGGCCGGTAAAGTCGATCTCCTCATGCGGCCACTCGCCCGTGTGGAAGAGACGTCCCCTGAAATCGCCGAGGCCAGGAAAGTCGGGCGAGTTGGCGGCCGAAAGGCACCCTGTGGCCATTATCAAGAAGCGGGCGGAGAACTGCTCGCCCTCTTCCGTCTTTACCAGCCACCGGGCCTCGGCTTCGTCGTAGACCGCAACAGCCACCCTCGTTTCCAGCTGGATATCGGGCCAAAGGGCATGTCTGTCGGCAACATGGTTGATATAGCGCAGGATTTCCGGCTGGGACGGATAGCGTTCGGACCAATCCCATTCCTGGTCCAGCGCCTCGTCGAAACTGTAGGAGTAGAACATGTTGTCGACGTCGCAGCGCGCACCGGGATACCTGTTCCAATACCAGGTGCCGCCGATGCCGCCCCCCGCCTCCAGGACCCGTGCGGAAAACCCCAGCCCGCGAAGTCTGTACAACATGTAAATACCGGCGAGCCCGGCGCCGACAACGATACAATCGAAAGACCGAGGTAATTTTCCGCTGTTCATGGAAAGATCATTGCAAGATCGAATTACGGCGAGACGAACCCTCGCGGGTAAGCAACCCTACAACCACCACTGAAGTACATATTCGAATGGCCCCTCCCGGTTTACGAGGTCGGCGCGCTGCAGCCGGATACGATATCCATCATCCGTCTTTTTCAATACGTGGCGGTATTTGCCGGTGAAGTTTCGGACATCGTAGCGAAGATATTCCGCGCAATGAAAGCGTGACCGCGCGATGATGTCACCGTTGGCCGCCTCATCCTCGACAATCACATTTGACACCACGTGACAGAGGCGGTTGTTCGGCGCCTGGCTATGAGCCTGCGGGTGATTATTTCGGCGAATACGCATTTCCATCATGTCGAGGTTTTCCCAGAATATATTGGGTACTCCCTCGCCGTCGGTTTGGTCTTCACGTGCCGGCATCCAGTAGTGACCGTCAGGCGTAAAGAGCGCCAACCACTCTTCCCACCGTTTTTCGTCTAGAATTTCAGCTTGGCGATGGAGAAAACGTTCCACCGCCAACTGGATTTCGACACTGACCTCCGCCACCTTGAACGGATCAGAGGCGGCGAGTTTTTCCGCAGCGTCCCCCATCGGTCAGGCTCCTTTTCCGTTGGCCGTCATATAGTCCCGCCAGACATGCATCATGTGGCGCATGGGCATTTCACTCATCGAGCCGTCGGGCGACTTTCGGAGTGGCCCATCGATGACATCGTAGCCGGCATTGCGGTGAAAGCTCACCCAGTCCCCGCCTTGGGATTCGAGACCGTGCTGAACTTTCCACCAGTTAAACAGATCGTCCGCGTTGACCATGGTCGATGGCGAGTTGACCAAATAGTAGTAGCCGAGGGCGCGCTGGTAGATGGCCTCTGGCGCGTCCTTCAATCTGAAATGCCAAATCTCACTCATCGTGCGGTTCGGGCTTATGGGACGAATAGTGCGGAGTTGTTGCAGGGGCGGTTGGATCGACATGCAGGGGTAGATCAAGCTGTGATGCAGGTTCACACCGAGAATTTCCTCGGCCCGTTCCTCGCCGTACGAATCGTACATGCATTTGACATATTCGTTGGTGTCCGGGTCGTCCGGCCGGAGACCCATATATCCTTCGAGCGTGCAATGACCGTGAGGATGGCCGACAGTGCCGAACTTTCCCCAGCCCTCAATGCCGAGCCGCGCGAAGTCGGATAGAAAACCGTATGACATCGGCGGTTCCTCTCCGGCCTTCCGCATATCGCGCTCGATCGTCATTGCGGCGACGCCGGTGGATTCATGCGTGGCGCCGGGATGCGAAGCGTCCAACTGGTTTTCCAGGAAAATTTTCCAGTTGGAATGTTGGACCATGTGGAAACACTCGCCGACGACTTCGGTTTCACCGCCGGGCGCGCGATCGATCAGCTGGTCAAATCCGGTCCGGGCCTCGCCCAAGTGCTCTTCAAGGCTGATGCCGTCCTCGGCAAGCGAAGCGAACCAGAAGCCCCGGTAATTTACCGCCCTTTGGGCCTTCGCTACCTGGAAGTCTTCACCGTCAATGGTTAGCGCCGTGCCGTCATAGCCATCGATAGCCGGGATGTTGTCGAGACTGCCATCCAAATTAAACATCCAGGCGTGGTAGGAGCAGCGAATACGCTTGCCCGCATTGCCCTGACGGGCGGAGCATAGCTGGGCGCCCCGATGCGGGCACCGGTTGTACAGAACGTGAATTTCACCGTTGTGGTCCCGGGTCATCATCATCGGCTGACGGCCGATGCGGGCGAGATAGTAGTCTCCCGGGTTTTTCACCTGGCTTTCATGACCGACATAGACCCAGACGTTCTCGAAAATGCGTTCCATTTCGAGGTCGAACAGATCAGAGTCAATATAGGCCTTGCGGTGGGCTCGATCCGGCTCGACCAGGGCCGCGATTTCCTCGTTGGTCCACGTCATAACGCACCTCCGTTGCGCCCGCGACGGTTCTAAATGGTTTTCACCTCACGACATCGGGCGTTGAACAATTATGGTGACGCACCTCTCAAAATTTGGGCAAACTCCGAAAGATATGTCTGATCTAACCATAGGGTATTGACGTGATTGAACTCTACCATTTTTGGGATTCGCCCTGCTGTTTCAAGGTGCGGACGGTGCTGGCCGAAAAGGGGATTGATTGGGTGCCTCATTTGATCGCGTCGGTTCAGTTCGACCACTTCAAACCGGAATATCAGGCGCTAAACCCGCACAGCATTACGCCGACATTGATCCACGACGGCCGTATCCTGCTGCAATCCAATGTCATTGCCGAATATTTGGATGAAGCATTTCCCGACAATGGGTTGAGACCGGATAACCCAGTGGATCGGGCGACGATGCGGCAATGGGCGTTTGAGGAGCAGGCCTATCTGTTTCCGCTCATCATAACAATGAGTTTCAATCTGATGATGACGCTGCGCGAAAAGGCCTATGGCATGGATCAATTGCGCGAGTGGTCGAAACGCCACCCGGATCAAGTAAGGGCACGGGATTATTTGAACCGGGTTTCCTCCCCGATGGACAAAGACGCCGTGGAAGCGGCGGCCGATAAATTCGCCTGGCATATGGAACGGCTGGAAAAACAATTGGAAGAATCCGGCGGGCCCTGGATATGTGGTGAAGCCTATTCCTTGGCGGATATCAGCCTGGGCCCGATTCTGGATCGAATTGAATATCTCGATCTGCTGAGGGTGTTGGATAAAACCCGCCGTGTAGCTGACTGGTACGGGCGGATGAAGGCCCGCCCCGCATTTCAGGAGGCAACGCCGGACTATGAATACCGGATGTGGGGGCCCAAAAAACCGGTTCCAAGATCTCCGGTCGGACGGGATGCTCCCTACGGATCATTTCCGAGCGATTGATACATTTTTTGGCGGTTGGATATTTGTTCAAATCCCTCCTTCCGGCTAACAGGCGACCGCATCGCCCGATCGAACAAGGCCGGCCGATTCAGAGGGGTTTAACTCAACTCCCTAACCGAGCTCCGCCCGGACGATTGCCGCGCCGGCGGCCATGGCTTTGATTTTGCCGAAGGCCACGTCCCGGGGCAGGTATTTGAGGCCACAATCGGGGGCGACGACGATCCGTTCCGCGGGACAATGGGGCAGCGCCCGGCGGATGCGGGCGGCCACCTGATCCGGCGTTTCGACCTCGTGGGTGGAGAGGTCGAGCACGCCCAAAATGATCTTTTTGTCCGGCAGGGTTTCCAATATTTCGCAATCGAGTTCCGACTGCGCCGTCTCGATGGAAATGCCGTGGACCGGGCAGTCCGCGAACTCGGGCAGGAAGGAGTACCCCTCCGGCCGGTCATGCTGAAGGGCGGCATAGCCGAAACAAATATGGACGGCGGTTTCGCCGGGCAGGCCGTCCAGGGCCTTGTTAAGGGCCGCCAAACCGAACTCCCGGGCGGGTTCGGGCCGGGCCTGCATGTAGGGTTCGTCCAACTGGACGATATCGGCGCCGGCGGCGAACAGGTCCCGGGCTTCCTCATGTACGGCGGCGGCGTAATCCAGGGCCATCTCCGCATCGCTCTCGTAATAGTCGTTCTGGGCCTGCTGGGACATGGTGAACGGGCCCGGGATGGTCATTTTGATCCGCCGGTCCGTGTGGGCGCGGAGAAACTCGACATCTTCCACTTCCACGGCATGCTTCCGCCGGATGGGCCCCGTGATCCGGGGGACCGGATTCGGCGCGCCGGTCCGGTCCAGGGCCGTGCCGGGATTGTCCAGATCGATGCCCTCCAGCGCGGTGGCAAAGCGGTTTGAGTAGCTCTCCCGGCGGATTTCACCGTCGGTGATGATATCGAGCCCGGCTTGTTCCTGTTCCCAAATGGCGATCAGGGTGGCGTCGTCCTGGGCTTGCTCAAGGTGCTCCGGGTCCGGCTTCCACAGCTCCAATGCCCGCGTCCGGGGCGGCAACCGCGCGCCCAGACGCTTCCGATCGATCAGCCAGTCCGGCTGTGAATAGGAGCCGACCAGGGATGTCGGGAAAAGGGCTTGGCGGTTTGTCATGGCGCTGCAAAGGACCGGATTTCGTTGAAGAAGACCCTACATCAATTTCCTGCACGTTTTGCTTATTTGTTAGTTCAAATGATAATGGTGCGGCTTCTCAAGCGGCCGTCACGATGACCATACCTGTTCCCTCACGACCTAACGAACCGACAGCCCAAACGGGCCGCTTCCCTCACCCGGTTCGAATTTCTTGAAAAACGCGCTGACGGCGTTTCGGTCCCCATCCAGGACCACATCTCCGTTCTCGATGCCCTCTTCGAAGCTCACCCCGCCGCCGGCCCATGTGCTGAGGAATTCCCGTGCAAAGGTCAGCGTTGCGTCGCGGCTTGCCGGCAAGGCCGGGTGAAACTGGCAAACGCCGCGGCGAATTTCCAGGCCGCAGTTCTCGCCGGTGTCCGACGCCATAAATCCCAACGTCAGGTGGGTATCGAAAGCGTCTTCGGCGATTAATCGGACGGTCATCAACTCCAACAGGGCGCCGGTCGGATAGTTCCGCGCCTGACCGGGTTGGATTTTATGCCCGCCCCGTTGCTCGCCGAGTTCGCCTTCCAATTCCAGCGCCTGCGACAAGCCCCAGTTTCGCCAGGTGCTGTTTTTTTGCTGATAGGCCCAACCCCGGAGGGCTCGCGCCTTGACGCGGCGGGCCTCCATATCGTCGTTGTCGGCGCGGACGGCCCATGTCGCGACGTCCGCCGCCCACCGGTAATCTTCCTGCTCTATGGCCTCGCGCGCATTGTCCAACACGGCGTCGCGGCCGCCCATTGCGCGCACATAACGCTCCGCGCGATCGCGCCACGGATGCGGATCCAATTCGACCGCATCGCCTTGGAACCATCCGACATAGCCGGCATATACGCTGCGCACGGAATGCTTATAGCTGCCATAGAATTCACCAAGCCACGGATGGCCGGCCAGATGTTCGGGCATCGTCACCTTGTCGGCAAGCTCGTCCCAGGTAAGACCGCGGTTGATCCAACGGACCGACTGGTCGTGGAGAAATTGAATGGCATCCCGGTAGGCGGTGAGAAGTGCCTCTACCGCATCGGCGCCTTCAACCGTCGGCCCGTGATGCGGAATCAATATCTCGGCTCGCAATTCCCGGAGAACATCGATGCCTTTTGCCCAAATCATCGGGTTGCGAAACTGGGTTCCCCGCAGCGCATATATGTTGGGGAATGTCTTGCCCTGAACGGCGTCGGCCGAGATCAGCACCTTTTCATCCGGCAGCCAGACGACGCTCTGGTCGTCGGTTTCACTGGGGACATGGATGACCTGCAGTTTGATACCGGCGATCTCGAGTTCGAGCAGATCCTCGAAAGTGCGGGTCGGGTCGACAAACCCGGATTTCCCCATCGGTCTTGGCGGCGCCCCGACCGCGCTGCCGTAGCTGCCGGCCATTCCATATTCGAGGTGGCCGCCGGATTGAAACGGTCCGCGCCGATTGCGGATGGGCTTCAGGATGCCGGCGTCGCGCACCATATTGTCCGTCAGTTCCTTTTGCCCGATGACCTCGACCGCGCCGCTCGCAATGTCCTCTTCCGCAACGAAACTGAAGATGCCGCCGACATGATCGGGATGAAAATGCGTCACGATCACCGCTTTGATCGGCTTGTCCGTGATTTCCTTGAACGCAGCGGCCGCTTCATCTCCCGGCACTTCACCGGTCAGGGTATCCACCAGAACGGCCCCGTCTTCGCCTTCGATTAACGTGCAGTTCGAACCGGCGTAGCAGTGAGCCGTGTGGATGTAGCCCAAAGTCGTGATGATGCGGGGCGCTTCATACAACGCGACCTGCGCAACAAGATCAGGATGAACCGATGGCCGAATTTCGTTGGGCGCCATTTGATCACCTCAGGTTCGAATAAGGTTAACTAATGGTGTTAAGAGATAAAGCTAGCTGATTTCCGTATCGACACAACCAATCTCTTCTAATGATTCAAATTAGATAACCTAATGATTATTTGAATTTTTTCGGACATTAGCGGCCAATCTGGCGCGTGTTCGAGGCGGCCGCAAGACAGCGAGTTTCCGCGCGCGGCGCCAATACCGTTTATGTGTACGGACACCCCGATTTGCCGCAATTGCCGGCGTTTTCCGGCACGTATTCGCCACAGACCCCGCACTTGTTCATATCGACGGCATCGGCGGTCCCGGAGGCCCCGGTCCGGCGCTTGTCGTCCGCCTCCCGGGACAAGCGATTCTTGCGCCCGCCGAACCGGCTGAAACCCCACCAGATGACGGCGATGATCGCCGCCAGCAGGATGAGCTTGGGAAGACTGAATCCGAACATGAGCTAGTTCTAGTTGCCGGCGGGGCGGCGGGTCAATCGGAAGCTGCGGGGCCGCCGGGGCCGTCCGGCCAGAATACGAACGCCACCGGGATCAGAATTGAGCCGAACAGCAGTCCGCCAAAGACGCTGCCCGCCCCGAAAAGCATCACCGACATCAGCAGTGAAACCGCGACCAGGAGCGCCGAAAAGAACGGCTCGGCCGATTTTGGAATCGCCCGTACTTCCGCCCGCCGTCTCATACCGCGTTTTTGCACGTCGAACATCATCCCGCTCCTAGATCGGGTCATGTTTTGGCGGAACCACGGCGCGGTTTCGCCAAAACATGTGAATCCGATCTATTCCAATAGTCTAGAGCCCGTAACGGCCCCATAACCCCCGGGCCTCGACCGCTCCCAGCAGGTCGTCGGCCCATCCGCCGTGAAAATCGGGCAAGCCCCCGGACCATGCCGGGCCCAGCCCGAATCGCCGCTTCAGCCAGCTTTGCCGCTGTCCCACGGGACGGAACTTCACGTTCTCGCCGAATTTCTCCCGCATCACCTGGGTAAGCTCGCCGATGCCGTCCACCAGGCCTAATTCGAGCGCCCGTTTTCCGGTCCAGAACTCGCCGGAGAACAGGTCCCGTTCATCTCCCTTGAGTTTACCGGCGCGCCGCTCCCGGACCATCTGCTTGAAGCTTTCGTGAATTTCGCCCTGAAGCTTCTCCAGGCGCTCAACGTGGTCGGGGTTTTCCGGCGAGAAGGGATCGAGCATGCCCTTGCGGTCGCCCGAAGTGTGCAGCCGGCGCTCGACGCCGATTTTGTCCAGCAGCTCGGTGAACCCGAACCCCGACGAGATGACGCCGATGGAGCCGATGATGGATGACTCGTCGGCATAAATTTCATCGGCGGCGCATGCCAGCCAGTATCCGCCGCTCGCCGCGACGTCTTCGGTGAAGGCGATCACCGGCACTCCTTTCTCTTCGGCCAATGCCCGGATGCGTTTTTGAATGAGCGCCGATTGCGCCGGCGCCCCGCCGGGCGAGTTGACGGCCAACGCCACGGCCCGCAGGCCCTTGAGGCTGAATGCGCGCTCCAGCGTCTGCACCAGGCCCGATGCCGACAATCCCGACCGGACCGGCGGCGCCCCCCGTCCTATGACGCCCGCCAGGCGAACCACGGCAACGGCGGGCTGGCGCTTGCCCAAATACGGAATTCTGAATTTGCGTCGTTGGTTCATCGCTTCAACATAGGCGGTTATGCGCCGTCCCGCCAGCGGGGCGCCCGAGGCGCGGAGGACGGCTCACCGGCCGGGTTCGATGTCGATGACGCCGCCGCCCCTCAGGACAGCCTCCGCCCGGGCGGTAAATTCTCCGCCGTCACGGTGGAGGATCATCCCCTCGGCGACCGCGCGTTTGCTCTGTCCATCATTCCGCCAGCGGTACAAGACGCGCCGGGCCTGTCGCCGCGAAGCATCGCGCCACAGAGGATAGACCGTGGCGGATCCCTCATGCGGCGAGAACGCATCGTCGAGATCCGCCAATCGGTCGAAGCGGTGGATAAACGTAACGGAACCGCCCCGGCCGGCCTTCGAGACGGCCATCGACACCCAATCCCGGAGCCCGGCGGCGCCCTCGACATTTGCAGCCGCTTTGGCCGCATTTGGCGGCAATCGAGCCGCAGTTGCCTTCAAATGAGGAGGGTTTGCCATGACATGGTCGTATGCCGCGAGCAGGTCGTCCGGCGGGGCGAGAATGTCGGCCTGGCGAATGATCGTGCCCGCCGCGCGGTTTCGATCTATGTTGAGCGCGGCGAGGTCAACCAAGTCCGCCTGGATTTCAAGGCCGTGCACGGCAACGCCGGGGACCCTGGCGGCCAGACAAAGCGCCGCGCCGCCGACGCCCGCGCCGACCTCGAGCACCGTTTGACCCTCCCGTGCCGGGATGGATGCCGCGAGCAGGACCGGGTCGATCGCCGCGCGGTAGCCCGCCGCCGGCTGATAAAGGGCGACCCGGCCGCCGAGCAGGCGGTCGTCGGTCAGCCCCTCAAATCCGGTCGTGGAATTCATCCGACTCTTCCATAAGCTGCCTGGCGCGCGCGAGGTTTCCGTCCTCGACCATCAGCCGGCGCGGTATGGCATTTGCGCTTCCCTCGAGCACGCTGACATGGACGTCGAGCACGAAGGTCTCGATGTTTTCATCGGCGAGCAGCGCCTGGAGCCACGAAATAAGAACCGGATCGTTGGTTCTGAGCAGTTCGACCATGCTTGCGTCCTACTGGTCTGGCGGCCACGAAGGTCCGTATGACCCAATGATGCAATTCGGGCGCGGGTCTTGACCCACGCCGAGTCGCGCAAATATGCTCGCCCGAGCCTATCGACCCGTCAAGCATCAACCACCAGGACAGTCCAGTGGGTGTCGTCGTAAACCTCGAAGAAAGCGCGAATCGCAAGGGCGATCTCGGACAACTGGCGACGCTGACCGCCGATGACCTCCGGGACGTCAACGACATCATCGTTCGGGCGATGGACAGTCCGGTCGCGTTGATACCTCAACTCGCCGGCCACATCGTCGCCGCCGGCGGCAAGCGGCTCCGGCCCATGCTGACCCTGGCGTCGGCGCGCATGTGCGGCTACGAGGGCAACCGCCACAAAGGGCTTTCGGCCAGCGTCGAGTTCATTCATACGGCCACGCTCCTGCATGACGACGTGGTGGATGAAAGCGAGTTGCGCCGCGGCCTCGCCTCCGCCAACGCGGTCTGGGGAAACCAGGCCAGCGTGCTGGTCGGGGATTTTCTCTTCAGCCGGGCGTTCGAACTGATGGTCGCGGACGGCTCGCTCACCATACTCGAAGTGCTGTCCCACGCCTCCAAGGTGATTGCCGAGGGTGAGGTGATGCAGTTGACTACATCCAATGATACCAGCACCGGAGAGACGGCCTATTTGGAGGTGATCCGGGCCAAGACCGCGCAATTGTTCTCGGCCGCGTGCCGCATCGGGGCCGTGGTCGCCGACCGTCCCAAGGTCGAGGAGGACGCGCTCGAGACCTTCGGCATGAATTTGGGGATCGCCTTTCAGCTGATCGACGACGTCCTCGATTTTTCGGCCAAGCAGGCCAATTTGGGCAAGACCGTCGGCGACGATTTCCGTGAGGGCAAGATCACCCTGCCGATCATCCTCGCCTTCCGCCGCGGCGGTGACGAAGAGCGGGTATTCTGGCGCCGGACCCTGGAGGACCTGGATCAGAGCGACGGCGACCTGGACCGCGCCATCGGCCTGCTCGAGAAGCACGGGGCATTGGATGACACCGTCGAGCGCGCCCGCCACTACGGGGCGATTGCCCGTGACGCCATGGGCATCTTCGACGACAGCCCGCACAAGCAGGCGCTCGTCGATGTCATCGATTTCTGCATCGAGCGGGCTTACTAAGGCTTTCCAATCGGCGATTTAGAAGCCTTGCCGGGGTGCCGGGCCGACGCTATAAATCCGCTCCCCTTGCCGAACCTATCCCGAATTCCACCACCACGACCGTCGGGGAGTAGCTCAGCCTGGTAGAGCACTGTCTTCGGGAGGCAGGGGCCGGAGGTTCAAATCCTCTCTCCCCGACCATTCTTTTCAAGAGCTTAGCGGACAATCCGCCGGGCGGCCGGGCCGGAATAACTGCCCAATTGGGCAGAAACCCCCTCACCCAGCTTCGGCTATGGCTCGCAAGCTCGCCAAGCCTGCGCATCCCTCTCCCTCAGGGAGAGGGAGCTTGGTGCGTGTCCCCTCTCCCCCTTCTTCAGGGGGAGAGGGTCAGGGTGAGGGGGTCATAAGAAATTAAGTGTGAGGGGGTTGCGCAAACGGATTCCAAAACGCCGGATACGCTTCCCAATAGAATCATTACGCTCTAGAAAAAACAATATCACCCCGAACCGGCGCCCCGTCCCCCCGGGTCACCGGCCGCATAGGATTGAGAAACGGCATTCAGGAGTCTCGTATAGCAATTTCGGATCTTACCGCCGGGGAGCTTCTCTCAGGTTTGGAGAGCGGCGGGATGACCGCGCTGCGGATCGCCGAAGCGCTCTGCGAGCGCGCCGCCGAACTTTCGTTCCTGAACTCCCTCGTCATGTTCGACGCAGAACGGTTTCTGGCCGCGGCGCGGAATTCGGACGATGAAAGAAGCCAGGGCAACGTCCGGGGCCGCCTCCATGGATTGCCGCTGGTGATCAAGGACAATATCGACGTCGCCGGGTTTCCGACCACCGCCGCTACGCCGGCCCTGTTCGACCACCGTCCCAACCGGACGGCAACCGTCGCCGAAAAGCTGCTCGCCGCCGGCGCCATCGTCATGGCGAAGACCAACATGCACGAACTGGCGTTCAGCCCCGGGATAACCAAATCGCCCGAGGACACCTCGGAGTTGGTGTTCGGCGGCCATGGGAATGCCCGGAATCCCTACGATATCGATAGATCCCCGGCGGGCAGTTCGACAGGGACGGCGGCGGCCATCGGCGCCCGCATCGCGCCCGCGGGACTTGGTTCGGATACCGGCGGCAGCGTCCGCAATCCCGCCGCATGGTGCGGAATCACGGGGCTCCGGCCGACGCTTCTCCGCTACGGTCAGGCCGGCGTCGTCCCTATCTCATGGACCCGGGACACCATCGGCCCCATGGCGCGGACCGTCGCCGATCTTCAACTGCTCGACGAGGTGATTACCGGTGAGAAGGGCCGTCCCGAAATACCGCTGCCGTCGCTCCGTCTCGGCCTCGACCGCGGCTACTTTTGCGACGGCGCCGAAGCCGGCGTGCTCGCCGTCTTCGAGCGCGAGTTGAACCGGCTTGCCGATGCCGGCGCCGAGATCGTGGAGATCACCATCCCCGGGCTCGAGAAACAGATCGCCGAAATGGGTCAGGTCGTCTCCATGTACGAGATCGCCCGGGCGCTGCCCAGGTATCTGGAGGAAAGCGGCGCGGCCGTGACCCGGGATGAAATTATCGGCCGGATCGCCGCCAGCGGCCTGAGGGACCGGCTGGGTTCGCTTGTCGGGCCCGAGGCCGTCACGGACGAGGAATACCGGCGCTGCCTTGTCCAACAGCGTCCGGCGCTGCAGGAGACCTATCGCGGCGCGCTCGCCGGCAACCGGCTGGACGCCCTGGTATTCCCGTCGACCATGGTCACGGCAAGCCCGCTGCAGGAAGTCCTGATGCACCCCTTCCGCGGCGGTGAAATCACCCATTTCGCGGCGACCGGGCACAATGTCCAGCCGGCGAGCCAGGCCGGCTTCCCCGGGCTTACGGTCGCCATGGGTTTGTGTGACAACGGACTGCCGGCCGCGATCGGGTTCGACGGCCTGCCGGGCGAGGACCGGAAACTGCTGGCCGTCGGCGCGGCCTATGAAGCCATTCGCCCGCCCATGCCCGGACCCGGAATTTCAGCGCATTAATTCCAAAAAAGCCGGTTCGCACTCGAATTTCGATGCAAATCAATGAATTGGGCCTTTTCGACGGTCAGCGCCCCGCCCGCCGGGCGAGCGCGGGGCGGCGAAGATTCTAGTCCCCATTGCGGCGCATAACCTGCTAGCCTGGAACCCGACGACAATAATTCGGAGACCGGGTAACGGTCCCGGAATGGCGCTTCGGCGGACACCAGGCAACGGGCGGCGTTCAGGATCATGCGCAATCTGATCAGCGGACTGGTCATCGGTCTGGTCGCCGGCGTGCTGCTGGCGGTTTCGGTGCCGCCGCCCTCGGGCGGTTCACCGGACGACCTCGGCGGCCGGCCAGCCGGCGAAAACGAGGCGCCGCCGGCGACCTGGCGAATGGCCAGCGTCTTCCCGCCGGACCTCGCGCCATACGGCCCGCAGATGCAGCACGTGCTGACCACCATCGCCGAGCTTTCGGAAAACCAGGTGGAAATCGGATTTTTCGGTCCGGGGGCGATCGTGCCGGCGGGCGGCGTGCTCGATGCCGTCGCCTCCGGTGTGGTGGATGCTGGCTTCTCCAGCCCCGCCTACTGGGCGGAGACAGCGCCCGCGCTGCAACTGTTCGGCGGCGTTCCCTTCGGCCCGGACCAAACCGAGTTCCTCGCCTGGTTCCGTTTCGGCGGCGGCGAGCAGATATACGAAGAACTCTACTATGGGCTCGGCGTTCACAGCGTCGTCTGCGGGGTCGAAGCGCCGGCGGGGGGCGGCTGGTTCAAACGGCCCATCGAGACCCCCGACGACCTCAAGTCGCTGAAGGTGGCGGCGGCCGGCCTGCCGGGCTCGGTTCTTCGAGGGTTGGGGGCCGATCCGTCCCGGATTCCGCCCGCGGACATCATGGTCGAACTGCAAGCCGCCGACCTCGACGGCGCAATCTTCGCCGTGCCAACGGCGGATCGCAGCCTCGGGCTTCACCGGTTCATGGATTACTACTACTTCCCGGGTTGGCACAAACAGTCCGGCCTCCTGGAGCTCCTGGTCAACCTCACCCGGTGGAACGCCCTCAGCGATGCCGAGCGGCAGGTGATCGAGGTCGCGTGCGCCTCGAACATAGCCGCCGGGCTGGCCCGGGCGGAAGCCGGACAGTTCGACGCGCTGAAGTCGCTCGTCATATCAGGCGTTACGGTGGCCAAGTGGGAAGAGCCGGTGCTTTCGGCGCTCAGGCAATCGTGGCTGCGGGTGGCGGCCGAACAGGCGGCCAATGACCGAACCTTCCGCCGGGCCTGGCAATCGCTGAACAGGTTCCGCGAGGACTACAGTATCTGGAGAGAGCTGGGCTACCTTTAGGCGAGGGTGCCGGCGGCGCGCATCCTGAGCAAATTCGCGGCTTGCGGTTCGCCGATCCCAGGCACATCTTTTGCCGTACCAAACCCGGCAACGGCAATAAACCGGCGGTATGAAAAACGTGACAATCAAATCCTTCGCGACCGGCGCCCTGGCCGCCGCTTTTGCCATCCTTGCGTCCCAGGCAATGGCCGCCGGCGACCCGGCCAAGGGCAAGAAAGTATTCAACAAATGCCGTGCCTGCCACACCGTCAAGGCCGGAAAGCACCGGACCGGACCGTCCCTCCACAGGGTCGTCGGGCGGAAAGCGGGCACCGCCCAAGGCTTCAAGAAGTACAAGGGCCTCAAGGGCGCCGATTGGACCTGGACGGAGACGGAACTGGACGCCTACCTGACGGATCCAAAGAAGTATCTGCGGGCGAAAAGCCGCAAGCGGGGCACCATGGTGCTGAAGCTCAAGAAGGCGCCGGACCGCGAGAACGTGATCGCCTACATCAAATCAATCGAATAGGTGGTCAGCCCCGGACCACCATCACCGAGCAGTCGGAGTGGCGGACGACCCGCGCCGCATTGGGACCAAGCAAATAATCGCTGAGGTCGGGCCGGTGCGACGCCATGACGATAAGGTCTATGCCCGAGCGTTCCGCCGTCTCGATAATCTCCTTGTAGATCGTGCCGCTTGCCAGGTGGAGTTCCGGGGTAATGTCATCGGGAACGTTCTCGCGGGCAACCTTCTCAAGCGCTTCCGTGGCGTCGACCCTGGCCTTGTCCTGAAAATCGTCCGGAAAGTAGTTTTGAACCACCCCGTAAACGAGGTCGGGCAACACGTTCAGAATATGCAGGCTGGCGCCGAATTGCCGGCACAGAGCGACGGCCGTCGGAAACGCCTTGCGATAGGACGCCGGTTCGTTCAGGTCGATGGTGATCATGATATTGCTGTACATGGCGCCCCCTTTCGCGTCCTAGATCGGGTCATGTTTTGACGGAACCACGGCGCGGTTTCGTCAAAACATGTGAATCCGATCTATATCAATAGTGTAGAGCCGATCATGGTTTGTCGGCATTGCAAAGCGATTCCGACAAACCATGATCGGCTCTAGCCGGCCGGCTGTTCGGTTGACGGTTGCCGCCCCCTGCGCATCCATTGCCAGCCGAGAAGAGCGGCAAGAATGGCAAGAGCGATGGGATAGACGACCTCCTTGGGCGGGCGTCCGGTTTGTTCCACGTCAACCAGCGTCACGATATCCCCGAATTCGACCTTGGCTTTCTCGGCCATGCCGTTGAATGCCAGGTTGGCCACGTTGAACCCCTCGCCCTCCTTCTCGAGTTCGAGACCCAAGGCCTTCTGTCCCGCGGCCCCGCCGGGCGCCTCCATGACAAACAGCTTGAACCGGTCGCCATAGTCGGTTTGCCGGGTGACGTGGACCCTGACCTTCAGCCCTTTTTCCACCTCGACCTTCTCGGCGACGAAATCGTCCATGGATACGGGCGAGAATGCCGGCGATACCTGATTGAGGACGAAGTCGGGCCGGAACAGAGCCACCATGACGACCAGCAAGATGACGCGATCGAGAATGTTGGTGCGCGTCAGAAGCCAGCCCTGCACCGCAGAGGTAAAGCAGAACATGGCTATCAACGAGACGACGAATATCATCACTCCCTGCAGGAAACTATCGACACCGATCAGCAGCAGTTCGGTGTTAAAAATGAACACGAACGGCAAAATGGCCGTCCGAATGTCGTACATGAACGATTGAACGCCGGTCTTGAGCGGATCAGCCCGCGAGATCGCCGACGCCGCGAATGCCGCCAGGCACACCGGCGGCGTACTGTCCGCCATCAGGCCAAAGTAAAACACGAACAGATGCACGGCGATCAGCGGCAAGGTCAGTCCGGCGGCGCTTCCGAGTTCGACCAGGACACCGGCCAACAACGAGGCGACCACCAGATAATTGGCCGTCGTCGGCAGACCCATGCCCAAAATCAGGCTCAAGACCGCGGTCAGGCCGAGCAGGATGAAAACGTTGCCGCCGGAAATGGCTTCGACCACCCCGACCATCGCGTTGTTGAGCCCGGTCGAGGAAACCGCGCCGACGATAATTCCCGCCGTCGCGACCGCAACGGCGATGCCGACCATGTTGCGGGCGCCGGCGATCAAGCCGCCAACGATTTCGTTGGTTGCTTCGGAAATCCGGGCGTTCACGTCCCCGTCGCGCTGCCCGCGAAGAATTGCCAAAACGACGACGATCACGACCGCCGCCCCAAGCCCCCAAAATAAAGCCGGCTGCGCCTTTTCGCCGCTGAGCCGGAACGCCGAGGCCACCACGATCGGGATGAGGTAAAGCACCGTCATCGTGATCCGCGATAGCTGCGACGGCGAAAGCCGGGTCGCGACCATGATCAGGAACATCACCAGGATCGTGTAGAACACGGAGCTCGACGCGGTCCAGCGCTCGATCATCAGCAGATAGACCAAAATCACGATCGGGATGATGAAGTGGACACCCGACAGGAACGTTTTCCCCAGAACGGGTATTTCCGCCTTTGGCAGACCGGTCAGGCCCAGCTTCATCGCCTCCAGGTGCGAGACATAAAGGAGCCCCATGTAGCTGATGATCGCCGGAATGAAGGCGGCCGTGATCACCTCGAAATACGAAATGCCGATGAGCTCGGCCATGATGAACGCGGCGGCGCCCATGATCGGCGGCATCATCTGCCCGTTGGTGGATGCGGCGACCTCGATGGCGCCCGCCTTGATTGCCGGCAGGCCGGTACGGCGCATGACAGGGATCGTGAAGACGCCGGTGGTCACCACGTTGGCAATCGACGATCCGGAGATCAGGCCGGTCATGCCCGATGCGAGGATGGCCGCCTTGGCGGGACCGCCCCGGTACTTGCCCACCATGGCAAATGCCAGATCGAGGAAATACTTGCCGGCGCCCGCCCGGTCGAGGAGCGCGCCGAACAGCACGAAAAGAAATACGAAGCTCACCGAAACGTCGATGGGGATGCCGAAAATGGCTTCGCCGCCCATCCACTGATAGCCGATCAGCCGTTCCGGCGAGACACCCCGGTGCGAGATGATTTCCGGCATGGACTGGCCGAATATGGAATAAACGAGAAAGACGCCGGCAACGATCACCAGCGGGATACCGATGGCGCGGCGCGTCGCCTCCAGAAGCAGCAATATGCCGGCGAGCCCGATCAAAAACTCCACCGGGATGGTTAGGCCCGCGAACTCGACCTCCAGCAGAGAGCCGAGCCGCCGGGTGATGCCCTCCTGATCGATCATCACCCAAAGGGCGGCAAAGGCGCCAATCAGCGCAAAGGCGATATCAAGGGGCGAAATCCTCTTTTGCGCCAGCGCTTTGGCCGCCGGGAACATGAGGTAGACCAGCAGCAAACCGAATGCGAGGTGAATGCCGCGGGCGGGGACATCGACGATAATTCCAAAATCAAGCAGGAACGGCAGGGGCGACGCGATCCACAGCTGGAACAGCGACCAGACGGCCGCAACCACGCCAATGATCAATCCCAGGGTCGGACCCGCTTTGCGGCCGGTATATTCGACCTCTTCTATTTTTGCCTGAATTTCCTCATCGGAAATGTTTGCGCTCGGCACATCGGCCACGGCTGCCCCCTGTGACACATCCCTGTTTCAGTTCCGCGGACATCCGTCCCGGGAGGAACATATGGGAATAGGGAGGGCCGTCCGGCCCTCCCTCCCGGCTTCGAGACCTACATCAGGCCCTTTTCTTTGTAGTATTTGGCGGCGCCCGGATGCAGCGGGGCCGACAGACCGTCCTTGACCATCACTTTTGGATCAAGGTTGCGGAATGCCGGATGCAGCTTCCGGAAGTCATCGATATTCTCGAAGACCGCGCGGGTCACTTCATAGACCACATCCGCGGGAACGTCGGCGGAGGTCACGAAGGTGGCCTTGACGCCCCAGGTGGTGACATCCTTGGCGGTGGTCTTGTAGGTGCCCTTCGGAATGGTCGCCCAAGCGTAATATGGCTTGTCGGAGGTGACATTGCTCTTGGCAAGAGCGTTGTTGAAGTTGGCGATCATGGCACCGCAGCCGTCGGTGGCGATGGCCACGCCGGCGTTGGGCACACCAACCGTATAGACATAGGCATCGATCTTGCCGTCACACAGCGCCTTGGACTGCTCGGTGGACGTCAGTTCGGTCGCGAGCTTGAAGTCCTTCTTGGTCCAGCCGGCCTGTTGCATCAGCAGTTCCATGGTGCCCCGTTGTCCGGAGCCCGGGTTGCCGATGTTGACCCGCTTGCCCTTGAGATCATCCCAGCCCATGATGCCGGAATCGCCACGAACGATGATCTGCAGCGGTTCCGGATGAACGGAAAAGACCGCCCGGACTTTCTTGTAGGCTTTGCCCTTCCACGGACCGCCGGAGCCGTTGTAGGCATGGTATTGCCAGTCGGACTGAGCGACACCGAAGTCCAGTTCGCCGTCACGAATTTGTCCGATGTTGTAGTTTGACCCCCCCGTGGACGGCGCCGAGCAGCGAATGCCGTGCTTACGGCCCGATTTGCGTCCTTCGGCCGCTTCCTTGTGGACCAGCCGGCAAATGGCGTTACCCGTAGCGAAGTAGACGCCGGTCGGGCCGCCGGTACCGATTGCGATAAACTTCCGTTTGCTCTGGGCATCGGCGTCGTTGGCGGACAGCATGAAGGCGCCCGCCGCCAAACCGAAGGCCAGAGTTGATACAGTTGCTTTCTTTAACATCTTTTTTTACTCCCGGTTTATTAAAAGACGTAGTCGATAAATCACAGTGTCGCGCCGGACGACGGCCGCTAAACCGCCACGCCCCCTGGCAGGCAGCCGACCGATCACGGAACACGAAGGTACGCGCCACAGCCCGGACAAACCGGAAATCAATGTTCCCGTGAGCCGACGCTCGATCAAAACTGCCTCCCCGCGGACCTTGGCCACTGCGGCCAAAAAAACTGTCTGGCGCCACGGCAAAATTAGCCTAGCCCAGCGTTTCCGCCGGGAACACCCCCTAAATTCATATTGGAAGCCCGGATCACGCCCGGAGAGAGGCGATCGCGGTGTCCACGGCCTCGCCGAGCCGTCCGACGATCTCGGCAATATCATCGGCTCGAGCAATATAGGGCGGCGCCAACAGGGCCTGATCGCCGCGGTCCCCATCGACCGTGCCGCCCGCGGGTCACTCGGAAATTTCTCCGAAGGCACGTTGCCGCTGGAATTCGCGCGGTCTAGGATGCGCCCTCATTTCGTCCCAAAATGGGCGGCGGCAACCTAAGGGAACACGCATGGATATCAAGGATCATATTCGCGAAATTCCTGATTTTCCCAAACCCGGCATCCTTTTCTACGACATCTCGACTCTGTTGGCCGACGCCGATGCCTGGCAGGTGACGATGGGGCGCTTGGCCAAGGAGGTAAGCCGTCATCAACCGGACGTCCTGGCCGGAATCGAATCCCGTGGCTTCCTTGTTGCCGCCCCACTCGCCCTCAAGCTGGGGATGGGATTCATCATGGTTCGGAAGGAAGGCAAGCTTCCGGGCGAGAAAATCAGCTACGAGTATGATCTCGAATACGGTACGGACACGGTCGAGGTTCAGGCCGACGCGGTCGAACCGGGTCAGCGGGTCGTGCTGGTCGATGATCTGTTGGCTACCGGCGGGACCATGGCGGCCGCCACGACGCTGCTTCGCAAGGTCGGCGCCGACGTGGTCGGCGCCGCCTGCATCCTTGAACTGACTTTTTTGGACGGCCGGTCCAAATTGGACATCCCCTGCTCGACCCTGGCCTCCTACGACGAATAGGGACTGGCCTAGATCGGATCATGTTTTGACGGAACCACGGCGCGGTTTCGTCAAAACATGTGAATCCGATCTATTTCAATAGTGTAGAGCCGATTCACATGGATTGCCGGCATCGCAACGCGATTCCGACAAACCATGATCGGCTCTAGCGACACTTGATTGCGCTCGCCCGGCGCCCCGGACGGCATTCGAGACGAATTCCGCCATGGATTCGCCCCAATCGTGATTTAATCTGGGGACCATGATGGAAGACCCGTATACGCCGCTCAGGCAAATGATGGTCGATTTGATCGCCTCCCATACCGAGGCGACCAAGGAACTGACGGGCGTTGCGCGAATGAGCGCGCGGACCCTGAGCGCCATGGTCGAGGTTCCCCGCCATGAATTCGTACCGGCGGAAATCCGCGCCTACGCCCACGCCGACGGGCCGCTGCCCATCGGCCACGACAAGACCATCTCCCAGCCGTTCATCGCGGCGCTGATGACGGAGTTGTTGGAGATCGACAGCGGCCATGCGGTGTTGGAGATCGGCACCGGGCTCGGCTACCACACCGCCGTCCTGGCCCGGCTGGCGGCGCATGTCTACACCGTCGAATATGTCGCGGAGCTCGCCGAACAGGCGGCGCAGCGGCTGGAGGGGTCGGGGTGCGGCAACATAAGCATGCGGACGGGCAACGGCTATAACGGCTGGCCCGACCATGCGCCCTATGACCGGATCATGGTCGCCGCCGCGCCGGATCTCATCCCGCCTGCGCTGATCCAGCAGCTCAAGGCCGGCGGCAGGATGGTGATCCCCGCGGGCCTCGACGAGGCCCAGCAGCTGATGGTCGTCGACAAGGACATGGACGGAAAGATCACCAGCCGAGAAGTTCTCGCCGTCCGCTTCGCCGCCATGGAAGGCGCGGCGTTTTAGGCCGGTCCTACTCCAGCGCGACGCATTCTATTTCGATATCGAAGGCCATGGGCCACGACGCAACGGTAACGAAGGTCCGGGCCGGCGGGTCGTCGGGGAAGAACTCGCGGTACACGTCGTTGACCTGCTGGTAGTAGCCGGAGTTGGTGCAATACACCGTCGTTTTCACCACCTTGTCCAGCGACGAGCCCGCCGCCTCCAGAACCGCCTGGACGTTTTCGAGACTTTTGCGGGTCTGCGCCTGGATGTCGCCGGTGACGAACCCGCCATTTTCATGATCGACGGGCGGCATTCCGGAAACGAATACGAAGCCGCTGGCCTTCACGCCCGATGATATGGGCGCCAAGGGCTTTCCGTCTTCCCGCTTCAGCTCCCTGAAGCTTGGGACATGGACGATTTCCTTGGACATCTCTTCCTCCCTGAATTGGCCGATTGATACGGTTGGAAGAGATGTTAGCGGGCCGGCCCGGGAATTACAGGACGATTTCGGCCTTCCAGAAATTCACCACCGGCGGCTCGTCCCAGTGGCGGGTCTCCCAATCATCGTCCATCCGGTCCATATCGGAGAAGTACTCGATCTCGCCGCCCAGGGGACAGGCGAAGTACCAGTGCAGGTTCGATCCCAGATTGTGGCGGCCCGGACTGCGCGACGTGTCCCAGCCGCGGTCCCGCATCCATTTGCCGCCGATGACGATTTCCTCGAAATCGCGAACCTCGTAGGCGACGTGATTGAAGGCGATCCTTGCCGGCGCCCCGTCCCGGTCGCGATGAGCCAGAAACAGCACATGATGATAGGTCGAGCCGTCGGGCCGCATGAAATCGCCCATGCCGGTCACCGCGTCGGTAATCCGGAATCCCAGCCGCTCGGTGTAGAATGAAACCGCCTTCTCGCGGATGGTGCTCGGAATATTGAACACCACGTGGCCGATCCGCATGGGGCGGGGCCGGTCGATCTGATCGATGCGCGCATTGAGCCGCGGCACGTGCTCCTTGAAATTCTGCACCGGCTCCGAACCGGCGACGTCGAACTCATCCTTCAGCCGGAAGCCGATCCCCAGGCCCGCATCGTCCATCGAATGGAAGGTTCCGTTCCCGTCCTCGGTCACCTCCCGGTCCGATGACAGTTCTTCGACGATCGCTTTCAGGTGCGCCTCGTCGCTGACGCCCCAAACGGTCTCGCGAACCGTGGGACCCTCCTCGACGTTCGGCGGCAGGGCCGGATCGTCAATTCCCTGCAAAACCACGTGCTGGTTTTCCGGCGTGCGGAATATCGCGCCGCGCAATCCCGCCTCGACCCGCTCCAAGCCCCAATCCTCCAGGAACCGGACGCAGGCTTCCATGTCCTCGACGCCATAGACCAGGGATTCGACCCGATCGATGCTCATTCGCACCCCCGATTTGTTCAGGCCCAATTGGTTCAGCCTTGGCAGCATTCTATCCGCCGGAACCGGACGGGGAACAGCAAAATCGGCCCGGGCGGAGCCATATGGGCCTCCCCGTCTTGACCTCGATCGTGCCGGCGGCGCAAAGTCCCCTCAAAGGGCGGCACCAATCCAGGGAGGACCAAATGCCCGCGCGGGAAATCCATTTATGCGGCAGCATTCCGCTGGCAGATGCCCACGAAGTGTTCGAGACCGTCGCCGGGAAGCTCGGCGGCGCCTGTAAGCGAATCCCCGACGGCGAGACCGGCGAGCGCCTCGCCTGGATCAGGTGGCAAGATCATGTCTTCGCCAATCACCCCCAACTGGATGCGGTCCAGTCCGAGGGAGACTACCGCAATGCAACGGCGGTGACCGGCACCGGGCAGGCCATGGCGCATACCACGTGGTTCCGGATCAAGGAAAACGTCTCGCCCAAGGATTTGGAGATGCGGCCGCTCGGTTACGCGGACTGCGCCATCGAGAGCTATGCCGAATTCGAAAAACTGAAGGACGCGGGCAAGATCGATGAAGACATCAAGTTCCTGATCGCCGTGCCGTCACCCTTCAACGTGATCAATTCGGCCATCGCGCCCGACCATCGGATTCTGGTGGAACCGGCCTACGAGTCCCGCATGCTGCGGGAAATCGAACGGGTTGCCGACGCATTGCCTCGCGACCAGATCGCCTGGCAGTGGGACAACGCGCATGACATGCAGGCCTTCGACGGCGCGCGGCAGACCTACTTCCCGTTTCACCGGGACGGGATCGCCGAGCGGCTGATCAAATGCGGCGACGCCGTCCCGGCGGACATGGAGATGGGCTATCACTTCTGCTACGGATCATTCGGCGGCAAGCATTTCATCGAGCCCCGCGACATGGCTCCCATGGTGGATCTCGCCAACCGCCTGTCCGCCGGCGTGGGCCGCAACATCGACTGGATCCACATGCCGGTTCCGGTCGAACGGGACGACGAGGCTTACTTCGAAGCACTCGCCAGCCTGTCGTTGAAGCCGGAGACGCAGCTGTTCCTCGGTCTTATCCACGACACCGACGGGGTTGAGGGCACGCGCAGACGGATGACGACCGCCGACAAGTACGTGTCCGGCTACGGCGTCGCGACGGAATGCGGTTTTGGACGACGGCCCGCCGAAACCGTGGGTCCGTTGCTCGACATCCATGCCGAAGTGGCGGCGGGGTAGGGTCTGGTTTCCAAACCGGAATCAACCGGGGAACACCCTGATACCGGCCGGCATCCGTATCCCGCAGTTCTCGTGCTTGGCCATCCAGCCGCCTGACGGCGCATCATCCAATCGAATACCGCCCGAAAAATCCGCGATTTACGTGACTGTCACATTTCTCTTGACGTGACTGTCACAATACTTTATATAAGTGACAGTCACACGTGACCGGTCACATTTTAGCGGTTGAGAAACGTGAAAGAACCGAAAGTCCGTAATCCGCGCATGACCGTTGCCGAGCGAAAGCGGCGACAGCGCCAAAGGATGAGAGACGAAGGATTGGCTCCCGTCGAGGTGTGGATCCCGCTGGAACATCGGACGGCTTTGAGACGAATCGAGCGGCTGCTGCGCGACGGGATCGTTCCGGAGATACCGCCGGCGGTTCAAGTGAACACCAACGAGGAAGTCATGAATTTCGATTTATTGCGTGAAATCCTGAACGACCATACTTCGGCCAACGGCTATGGGTTCGCCGTCACGAACCTGGACGGTGAGGACGCGCTGGAGGTCGTCGTCGAAGACCGGGTGGAATTCCCGATTCTTGTCTGGTTCGACGGTGAGCAGCTGCTCGCGGTGACTTACCTCTGGGACGAGTCCCAGGTTCGCCCCGACTCCCGGACCGAGATGCTGGCAGCCCTATTGGAACTGAACGTTCCCCTCCAGCTCTCCTCCTTCGGGAAGATACGCGACCGGTATGTCCTGTTTGGCGCCCTGTCGGCCAACTCGACCCTCGACCATATCACCACGGAGCTCGAAGTACTCAGCGACAACACATTGGAGGCAATCGAGATCATCGCCCCCTACCTGACCTCGGATGCATAAGGAGGATGAAATGACCGTACTGACCAAACTTTTCACCGCCATGAAAGGCGCCGCCAATGAGGCGGGTGAGGCGATTGTCGATCATCAGGCACTCAGAATTTTGGATCAGGAAATGCGCGATGCACGGAAGGAGCTGGCACAAGCGAAAGAGCAGCTCACCAAGGTCATGGCCGAGCACGCCGGGGTCGCGCGTGACGTTCAGCGATTGCGGGGCGCGATCGCCGAGCATGAGGAATATGCCAACAAGGCGCTTGATAAGGGCGAAGCAGATCTGGCGGAGGACATTTGCGCACGGATCGCCGAGTTCGAGGAGGAACTAAAGCTGCAGGAGCAAGCCGAAAGCGAATATGTGACAGGCGTGAACCGCCTGAAGCGCCAGGTTAAGTCGACGGAGCGCAACATACTCTCCATGTCCCGGCAGGTCGGACTGATCAAGGCGACCGAGCGGATTCAAAGAGCCAACGCGGCCGCGGGCAGTAAATTCTCAGGCTCGCAAGCGTCGATGGTCTCGGCAACCGCATCGCTGGAACGCATCAAACAGCGGCAACAGGAGCGCACGGACCGAACGAACGCGGCGCAAGAACTGGCCGCGGAAGGGGACGGCCGAAGCCTGGATCAGCGCCTGCGGGACGCCGGGATCCTGGGCCGCGAGTCGTCGGCCGGAGACGTCCTGGAGCGAATCCGCGCCAAGCGTGAAAAGAATCTGTAATACTCAGACGATAACCAAGACCGGGCGCAATCCGGTCCGGACAGGGATAAGGAATACTCATGACACTCTGGTGGCTTGTTGGCGGCGCCGTCCTCATTCTTCTCGAGCTCGTCGTTCCGGGCGGAATACTGGTTTTTCTGGGGGCTGGAGCACTCGTCGTCGCCGGCGGTTTGTGGCTCGGTCTCATCGACGGCCTCATTCCCGCCTTCACGACCTGGTTCGTCACCTCTCTCATTCTCATCCTCGCGCTGCGCGGCCTCATCCAGAAGTACGCCGGCGGAGATGAACAATGGCACAACACCGACGAAGACGCCGAAGCGATGGAAACCGTCGTGACCGTCACCGAGACTATCCGGCCCGGTGAGGACGGCCGAATCATGTACCGGGGAACCACTTGGCCCGCCCGATGCTACGACCGGACGATCGAGGCGGGCAGCGAGGCCAAACTGGTGTTTCGCGAGAACACCGCTTGGGTGGTCGAACCCGCAACAGGCGACCTTGTCGATGGCCCGCCATCGTCCGCTCCCTAGGTAAGGAGGAACACCATGGTAACCGCATTGACATTCTTGCTGATCATCACCGGCGTGGTGCTTTGGATGACCGTCAAAATCATTCCCATGCGCGAGGCCGGTGTCGTGGAGCGGCTGGGAAAGTTCAAAAGGGTCCTGAATCCCGGTATTCACTTCCTGATTCCCATCTTCGACCGAATTGCCTATCGCCATGAAATCCGCGAGCAGGTGATTGATATTCCCAGCCAAAGCTGCATCACGCGCGACAATATTCAGGTCGACGTCGACGGACTGGTGTACCTCAAGGTCATGGACCCGCAACGTGCGAGTTACGGGATCGGCAACTACCGGCTGGCCGGCATCAACCTGGCCCAGACCACCATGCGATCGGAAATCGGCAAGTTGTCCCTGGGTCAGACCTTTGCCGAACGCGAGACGCTCAACGCCTCGATTGTCAAGGAAATCGACAAGGCCTCGACGCCATGGGGGGTGAAGGTCCTACGATATGAGCTGAAGAACATCACGCCGTCTCAGCATGTCATGACGACACTGGAAAAGCAGATGGAAGCGGAGCGCGAAAAACGCGCCGAAGTAACGAACGCCGATGCCGAAAAGCAGGCCATGGTGGCTGTATCCGAAGGTGAACGGCAATCGGAAATCAACATTTCCGAAGGCGAAAAGCAGAAGCGCATAAACGAGGCGCTGGGCGAGGCCAAATCCATCGCCCTGGTCGCCGCGGCAACGGCGAAGAGCACCGAGTTGATCGCCGATGCGATCTCCAAGCCCGGCGGGTCGGCAGCGCTCAATATGCAAATTATCGAGCGTTACATCGACACACTCGGCCAGATCGCCGGCAAGTCGGATGTGTCCGTTATCCCCCTGGAGCTCGCCAACGTGAGGGGTTTCTTCGAAGGACTGGCGACGATCACCGGGAACGGCGAGGACGTTCTCGGCGACAACGGTTCAGCCGGTTCGGAGAGGCCGGAACCCGACGGAAACACCAAGCCGTCACTCGAGCCCGGACCCTGGAACCAGAGCAGGGATTAGAGGAGAAGGAAAATGGAACAGTTTTTGGCCTTGTTCGAAGACATCTCGGTCATGGAAGCGGTGAATTTCGTCGTCTGGGGCATCGTCTTCATCGTCCTGATCTTCAAGTTCTTCGCCTCGATCCGCTTGGTGCCCACACAGAGCGCATATGTGGTCGAGCGGCTGGGCAAGTACCACAAGACGCTGGCGGCAGGATTTCACGCCCTCATCCCGTTCATCGACAGGGTCGCGTACATCCAGGATCTGAAGGAGCAGACCATCGAGGTGCCGCCGCAGGAATGCTTCACCAAGGACGAGGTGCGCGTCGAAGTCGATGGGGTAATGTATCTGTCCGTCGTCGACCCGGTCATGGCCAGCTATGGCGCCACCAGCTACGCCGTCGCGGCGATGGAACTGGCCCAAACCACCACCCGGTCGGTGATCGGCACCCTCGAGCTGGACCGGACGTTCGAGGAGCGCGACTTGATCAGTTCGCGCGTGGTCGAAGTGCTGGATCGCGCGGGCCAGGCCTGGGGAATCCAGGTGCACCGCTACGAAATCAAGAACCTGACTCCGCCGCCGACGGTCCACGAGGCAATGGAACGGCAGGTGACGGCCGAGCGGGAGCGGCGCGCGATCGTCGCGCGGGCCGAAGGCGAGCGCCAGAGCTTGATCAACAAATCGGAGGGTCAACGCCTGGAAGCCATCAACCTCTCCGAAGGCGAAATGCAGAAGATGATCAACGAAGCCGAGGGAACGGCGCAGCAGATCCTCGCCATCGCCGAGGCGACGGCGACGTCCATCGAGAAAGTCGCCGCCGCCATCGACGGATCAAGAGGCGGCGAAGCATCCGTGCGGCTTCAACTGGCCGAGAGTTACCTCCAACGGCTGACGGTGCTTGCCAAACGCCGGACAAATGTCGTCCTCCCGGCAGACCTGACGAGCCTCCCCAACCTTCTGGATGTGTTGGATTTCGACGGGATCGGTAATTCCGCCGCCCGCCCCCCCGGAGAGGAAAAGGGCTAGCCCACATTTCTCACCAGGGTCTTGGTCTGCGCGGCGCTAGCGGGAAATGCGGGCTAGACGTCCACCTCGATGATTTCCTGCGGGAATTCGTGGATCGAGGCGCCCGCCCCGTCATCACCGATGATGTAGTTGTCGCAAATCCAGTTGAACGCCCCGTCGCCGACCCATCCGGGGTGGCAAACCAGGTTCATGTCCTTCTCGATCTTCATTGGCTCATCGAAGCGGACCAGGGGCCGTTCCACCAGATCGTAGCCTTGGCCGTGGCAGTAGAGCCTGGATTCCTTCGGCTTCCCCCGGTCTTCGAGCCACTCGTTGTGGGCCTCCCAGATTTCCTTGCAGTCCGCGCCCGGCTTCAGCCGGCCCAGCGTGTGCTTCTGGGCCTCGAGGACGAGCTCGAGATTGTCCTTCATTTCCTGGCTTGCCTTGCCGAGAACGATGGTGCGGCCGATTTCGGTGAAAAAGCCGCCGTGGCCGTTATTCTCGACCAGCAGCGAGAACACGTCGCCCTTCTCGATGACGCGATTCTGGTTGTGCCGTCCGCCGATGGTCGCAGGCGTTCCGAGCGGCGCCGATGAGCACAAATAGATTCCCTGCTCACTCGCCAGGTTTTCGCCCTTGTGGCGGGCCACGGCGGCAACATCCGAATCGCGCATACCGGGCTCGATCGCCTCGATGGCGGCCTTCATGGCTTCCACCTGCTGCGCCGCGCAACCCTTCACCCGTTCCTTTTCTTCCGGGCTCTTGATCACCTTGATGCGGTCGACGGCATCCGAGAAGTCGACGAAGTTGGTGTTGGAGAAATTGCCCCGCTTCAAATAGTCGACCATGGCGAACGACATTTGGTAGGTCCCCAGAAGGCCGATGGTCCCGCCCTGATAGGGTTCGAGCGCCTTGGCGGCGAGTTCGGGATCATAATCCGCAGTAAAGGGAGCCGAAGCAAAACTGGGGGTGGTCAACAGGCGCTTGATGCCGCGGTGGATGCCGTCGCCTTCGACGGGAATTTCCCGGTCGCCGCCGAACGGACCCTGATGGATTAAGGTCATCGCATCGTCGCGCGGAAAAACGACCGTGTGCGGATAGCCGTTCGTAGCCGGAAGGTCGGTAAAGTATTTGCAGTAGCCACCCATGTGGTCGTTGTTGTTTTGCATCAGGAGGACGTCGACGCCGGCATCCTCCATCGCGCCGCGAACAGCTGTCCAGCGGCGCTCCATCTCGGCGTCGGACAACGGCATGTTCAGACGTTCGGACATTTCAACCACGGTATTCTCCCTTCCCTGGACCGGCGCTCACCCGCCGGACACGATATTGATCATCTTATCCCGTTCACCCGCCAAATAGGCACGGAGATTGGGTTCCTGAATAGTCAGCAGATTCTGCTCGTATTGATCGCTGCGTCCGCCGGTAAACGGCGTAATGAAGACGTTCTCCATATCCCAAAGCGGACTATCGTCGGGCAGCGGCGCGGTCTCGAATACGTCCAGGCCCGCCCCGGATATCTTGCCGCTGTCGAGCGCGTCGATGAGCGCCGCCTCATCGACCACGCCGCCGCGGGCCACATTCACCAGCATGGCCGTCGGCTTCATGGCCTCGAACACACGGGCGTTCACGATCTTGTCGTTCTCCGGCGTGAACGGCACGAGGGCAATGAGGAAGTCTGCTTCGCCTGCCGCCTCAAGCAGCTTGTCACGGCCGTAAATCCGGTCGAAGTTGGGCACCTCCCGCGGCGAACCCGAGATTCCATAGACGGTCATCCCAAACGCTTTGAGGACACCGGCCAGATGCTCGGCGATGGCGCCGACGCCCAATATGACCGCCACGCGGTTGTCCAATACCCTGGGCAAAAACCGTTCCCACACATGGTCCCGCTGGTTACGTGCGAGCCGGCCGACCTGCCGGTACATGGCCATCATATGGAGAACCGTAATCTCCGACATCTGGGATCCGTGAATGCCTCGGCCGTTGGTCAACAGAATGTCGGGCCGCGCATCGAGCACGCCGGTCAGGTGATCGGTGCCGGTTATGCTGCACTGAATCCACTTGAGCTTCCCGCACATCGCAAGACGCTCCGGCGTTAGCCACCGGCCGATGGAAAACAGAATCTCGGCGGCCGGAAGATGCTCTGCCGCCGCGTCGCCATCTGGCGCCAAAAGAAAATTGACGTCGGGAAAAAGTGGCGAGAGGTGGCCGCGATAAATGTCCGCCTCGGAATCGACGACCAGTAAATTGGTGCCCATCCGCGGATACTTCCTCCCCTGCCTTGCCTGGAAATCCGCCGCCAAAATGGCCGCGGATCACGCTCATTTTTGTGAGATCAAGGCACCATGCGGAGAGATGAAAGTCAAGCGATCGGGCTTGCGCCCGCCTCCCCGCGGGCGGGCCCCGCCGTTGCCGCCGAAGCCGGCGGGCAGGGTTACGTCGAATAGTAGTTGAGTTCGAGGATCACCCCGTTGGGATCCTTGATGAAAATTTGATAAAGGCCGCGGTCCGACAGATCCCGGTCCCAATATCCGATATCGCGATCCTTCAACAGGTTCAGAACCTCATCCGCGTCTTCGATGGTGAAGGCGATGTGGTTGTCGATCCCGCTGTCCTCCATATCTTCCTTGGTGCCCTGGCCTTCGGGCAGCGGCGTGCCGTCCAGGTCCTCGCTCTCATCCTTGACCAAATGAATAATTGCCTTGTCCCCGGCATACATCCAATAGCCGGTGGATTTCAGTTTGGGCCGGAAGCCGGCCTCCAGGCCGAGAATGTCCTCGTAGAACTTTCTGCTGTCTTCCAATCGCTTCGATGCGATGGACCAGTGATCCAATGAATTAACGATCATTTTGGGTTCCCCCCGGAATAGGCCCGCATATTGCCATGGGGGAGGCGCCTCATCCAGCCTAGCCGCCGAATTCCCGGCGAAGCGCGTTGCCGTGTTCACCGAGAGACGGGACCGGCCCCGGTTGCCGAGGCGCGCCCGTCAGACGCGCGGGCGGCGCGGGGATCGCGGCGGGCCCGGTCTCGGTGGCGATTTCGACGCGGCGCAGATCGGGATGATCGGAGAACTCGGCCACCGAGTTGACCCGGCCGAACGCAATGCCCGCGTTCAGGAGTTTTGCCGCCATCTCTTCGCGATCATATTGATCGAACACGGACTGGATTTCTGCCTCCAGCCGCTGAACATTCTCCACCCGCAGCGCCGCGTTCGCATAGGGGCCTTTGTTGGCATATTCGGGGCGGCCGAGAATGTCGGCGGCAAAGGATGCCCATTCCCTCTCGTTCTGTATGGACAGAACCAGGAGGCCGCCGTCTGCGCACCGGAAGTTCGAATAGGGGGCAATGGAGGGATGGCGAAGTCCCACCCGAGCCGGCGCCTCGCCGCCGTAGTCGTTGTGAAGCAGCGGCACTGCCATCCAGTCGGCCATACCATCGAAAAGGGAGACCTTGATCCCCTGCCCCTTGCCCGTTTGCCGGCGGGAAATCACCACCTCCAGGATGGCGGAATAGGCGTACATGCCCGCGGCGATATCACAGACCGAGACCCCGACCCGGCCGGGCGCCTCGGGCGTTCCGGTGATGGAAGCGAGCCCCGTCTCGGCCTGGACCAGCATGTCATAGGCCTTCATGTCCTTCGAGGGTCCCTCCTCCGCATAACCGGAGATATCGACGGTGATGAGGCGTGGATGCGCCTCGCGGAGCGCCTCCCCGCCAAGCCCGGCCCGATCGGCGGCCCCGGGGACCAGGTTTTGGACGAATACATCCGCTCCGGCGATCATCCGGTGAAGGAGCGCCCGGTCATCGTCATCCTTGATGTCGAGGACGATGCTTTCCTTCCCCCTGTTGAGCCACACGAAATAGGCGCTTTCGCCATGAACGACACTGTCATAGACGCGGGCGAAATCACCGCCCTCGCGCTCGATCTTGATGACCCGGGCGCCGGCATCCGCCAGCCGCGAGGTGCAATAGGGCGCGGCGACCGCCTGTTCCAGGGTGACCACCAATAGATCTTCCAGCGGACCCGCCATGGTCCATCTCCTTCAATTGTCTTTGGCTTAGGGCTATCAGGAAACGGCGGTGGAATCGAGGCACCCCGGCGCCCATAATGGGCGGATGACCGAAATGGCCGTTCCCGTCCGCCGCACCCTGCTCTACATACCGGGCGCCCGCATCGAGATATATCCCAAGGCGCTCGCCAGCGGCGCCGACATCGTCTGCGTCGATCTGGAAGACGCCGTCGCCGCGGACGCGAAGGACGCAACCCGCGCCGGCACCTTGGCCGTCTTCGCCGGCGCCCATGACGGTTCCGTCGAGCGCCTGATGCGGATCAACGGGGTGGAAACCGACGCCGGACGAGCCGACCTCGCCGCCCTCGCCGAAGCCGATGCGCGGCCGGACGGCGTGGTGATCCCCAAGTGCGGCGATCCGGACCACGTGCGTACCGTCGCCGACGCCACCAAGGGCCTGAAAATGCTCATTCACCCGTTGATCGAGTCGGCGCGCGGACTCGAAGCGGCTTTCGAAATCGCGTCCGCCGACGAGCGGGTGGGATTCATCATGCTGGGCTCCCAGGATATGGCCCTCGACCTCCGCGCCGAGCATGCGTGGGAACCGTTGCTCTACGCGCGGTCCCGGCTCGTCGCGGCGGCGCGCGCCGCCGGCATCGACGTACTCGACGCGCCCTGGTTCCATATTCAGGACCTGGACGGGCTTGCCGCCGAAGCCAGGGCGGCACGGAAACTCGGCTTCACCGGCAAGTCCCTGATCCACCCCACACACGTGGAGGCGGTCAACGGCGTGTTTTCGCCCACCGCCGAAGAGGTCGCCGAGGCCCGCGACCTGATCGCCAAGTTCGACGCCCAGGATCGGGCGGCGGTCATGATCGACGGCCAATTCCTGGAGCCGCCCATCATCGAGCGGCTGAAACGCATCGCGGCCGCCGGAGAAAGGATCGGTCTCTGACTACTCGGCCGCCTCGGCTCCCGCGGGGGTCCGGTGGACCAGTTCACGAAGGGTCTTGGCTTTCTCCCGCGCCGCCTCCGCGTGCTTTTCCTTGACCGGGCCATACCCGCGGATCGACTGCGGCAGCGCGGCGAGCTCGACAGCGGTCTCGTAATTGGCCGCATTCAGGTTCGACAGAATGTCTTCCAGCGTTCCCCGGTACGCCGAGAGCAGCTTTCGCTCCATCTTGCGGTCCTCGGAGTAGCGGAAGATGTCGAGCGCCGTGCCCCTGAGGCCCCTTAGTCTGGCCAGCCATTGGAGGGCGAAATACCACGGCGCCGGATACGCTATCTTCTCGGGCCGGCCGGTCACCGGATCGATCTTGGCAAACATCGGCGGCGCAAAGTTGAAGGCAATCTTGAAATCGCCCTCGAATTGCTCGCGAAGTTTCGCCTCGAAGCGGCCATCGGTAAACAGCCGGGCCACTTCATACTCGTCCTTTACCGCCATCAGCTTGTAAAGCGAGCGGGCCACCGCTTCGGTCAAATCCGTGCGGCCGGGCGCGATGGCGGCTTCGGCGGCGCGGACCCGCGCGACCGCCGAGCCATAGGTCTCGGCGAAGCCGGCATTCTGATACGCCGTCAGCGACTCCACCCGCCGTTCGATGACCTGATCGACGGTCTCGGGTGGTGGGGCCTCCCGTTCGCCGCCGGCCAGCTCCAGCACCCGGGACAGGTCCTCGGCGGCGGCCCGTCCCCAGGCGAGCGCCCGAAGGTTGGCCTCCACCGCGATGCCATTGAGGCGGATCGCCTGCTGCAGCGCGCCGAGTGAAACCGGGAGATACCCCTTTTGGAGCGCGAAGCCGACCATGAAGATGTTGGACATGATCGTATCGCCCATGATCCGTTCCGCGAGATGGGTCGCGTTCAGCATGGTGGCGCGCTCGGCGCCGATCTGCGCCGAGATGGCATCCCGGTATCCGCCGCCATCGATGGACATGTCGGGCTGCTCCGCAAAGCTCGCCAGCGGCACCAGATGGGAATTCACGACCGCATGGCTGCGATCCCGCGACAGGGTGGATATCATCTCCGGGCTCGCCGCGGTGATCATATCGAACCCGAGAAGGACATCCGTCATGCCGGCGCCGATGCGGGTCGCGGCCAGGTGCCCGGCCGACCTCGCGATCCGCACGTGGGAGCCCACCGCGCCGTTCTTCTGCGCCAGTCCCGTCTGATCGAGAACCGATACCGCGAGGCCGTCCAGGTGCGCGGCGACGCCGAGCAGCGCGCCGACGGTAATCACGCCCGTCCCGCCTATACCGCCCAAAAGCACGTTGCAGGTGATATCGAATTCAGCGGCGGCGGGAACCGGAAGGCCGGCCGCCGGATCGTCACCCGATGCCGTTTCCGGCTTGGCGGCCTTCCTGAGCGTGCCGCCCCGGACGGTCACGAAGCTCGGGCAAAATCCGTCGAGACAGGTGAAATCCTTGTTGCAGGAAGACTGGTCGATGGCCCGTTTGCGGCCGAATGGCGTTTCGACCGGACGCACCGCCACGCAGTTGGACGTCTCGCCGCAATCGCCGCATCCCTCGCAGACCAACTCATTTATGAACATGCGCTGATCCGGATCGGGGAACGTGCCGCGCTTGCGCCGCCGGCGCTTCTCGGCGGCGCACGTCTGGTCATAAACGATGGCCGTGGCGCCCGGCACCTCGCGGAGCTCGCGCTGCAGCCGGTCCAACTCGTGGCGCTCATGGATCTCGACCCCCTCGGCGAAGGGGGTATCCTCGGGGTACTTTTCGGGCTCGTCGGTGACCACCAGGATGCGGCGCACGCCTTCGGCGCGAAGCTGACGGGTAATATCCGCCGGCGTCAGATTGCCCTCGACCGCCTGGCCGCCGGTCAGCGCGACGGCATCGTTGTACAGGATCTTGTACGTGATATTGACCCCGGCCCGGACCGCAGCGCGTATCGCCAGCAGGCCCGAGTGATAGTAGGTGCCGTCGCCCATGTTCTGAAACATGTGCTCCGTCGTCGAGAACGGCGCCATGCCGACCCAGGTGCCGCCCTCGCCGCCCATGTGGGTATAGGCGCCGACCGAGCGGTCCATATAGACCGACAACGTATGGCAGCCGATACCCGCGAGGGCGCTGGACCCCTCCGGCACCTTGGTCGAGGTGTTATGAGGACAGCCGGCGCAGAACCAGGGCTTTCGCTCGCCGAGATCGGCGTTGCGGCCCTCCGCCTTGGTTCGCCGCGCGAGCGCACTCAGGGCGTCGTTGAGACAGCTCTGCCGTTCCTCGTCCAGAAAGCGGCCGGCGATGATCCGCGCCAGCAAGGTTCCGGTCAATTCGCCGGATTCAGGCACCAGCGGGCGGCCCTTCTCGTCCAGTTTGCCGACCAGCCGGGGCCGCCGGCCCTCCGGGAGATCGAATAATATCCGGGCCAGCTGGTCTTCGATGATACTGCGCTTCTCCTCGACCACCAGGACCTCCTGGTGCCCGCCGCAGAACTCCCGCACCGGCTCGGGGACGAGCGGCCAGGGCATCGCCACCTTGAACACGTTGATGCCGAGGTCGGCCACCTGTTGGTCCGTCAGGCCCAGTTCCTCGAAAGCCTGGCAGACATCCGTCCACGCCTTGCCCGTCGCGACGATGCCGAGACGTTTCGTCCCGGCGGCATGGGTCCGGCGGTCGAGCTTGTTCGAACGGACGAAGGCCTGGGCCGCCTTGAGCTTGACGTCCACATGCCGGGCCTCCTTGGCGACCGCCCCGTCGGGCCAGCGGAAATGGACACCGTCGGGCGGAATCCGAAAATCCCCGGGCTCGGAGAACCGCATCCGGTCCAGGGAGCCGTCGACGGACGCCGCGCTCTCCACCGTATCGGCAACGCACTTGAGGCCGACCCAGCACCCGGAATAGCGGCTGAGCGCAATGCCCGCCAAGCCGAAATCGAGTATTTCCTGGACGTTGGCCGGATTGAGGACGGGAATCATGGCGGCGATGAGCGCCTGTTCCGACTGGTGCGCCGTGGTCGAGGACTTGGCCATGTGGTCGTCGCCGGCCAGCACCAGCACCCCGCCGTGCCTGGACGAGCCCGCCAAGCTGCCGTGCTTGAGCGGATCGCCGGACCGGTCGACGCCCGGCCCCTTGCCGTACCAGATGGCGAACACGCCATCGTGTTTCGAGGGCTCGCTGATCCCCAACTGCTGCGTGCCCCAGCAGGCGGTCGCCGCCATATCCTCGTTGACGCCCGACTGGAAGGTGACTTGGTGTGCATCCAGGTGCTGCTGCGCCTGCCACAGCGCCGTGTCGTATCCGCCGAGGGGCGAACCCCGATATCCGGAGATGAACCCGGCCGTATCCAGCCCCGCGGCCTTGTCCCGGCGATGCTGAACCAATGGCAATCGAACGAGCGCCTGCACGCCGGTCACGTAAATGGGGCCGTCGTCGGAAGTGTATTTGTCTTCGAGGTTAAATGAGAATGACCCGTCCATCCGGACGCTGCTCCCGGTGTTTCGGCTATTTAACCGCTTGCCGGGTCCGAGTTCAAACGGCGCCGGTCTGTTGTTCTTTCGCCAGCGCCTCGGCCCGCGCTTCGCGATGCACCATATACAGTCCGCTGCCGACGATCAGTGCGGCGCCTGTCCAGACAAAGGCGTCCGGCACATCCCCCCAAATGATGAAGCCGAGAATGACCGCCCACAGGAGGACCGTATATTCGAAGGGCGCCACGGCGCCCACCGGGGCGACGACGAAGGCTTGGGTCATGCCCGCGTACCCGATCAGGGTGAACACGCCCATGGCCGCGAAGACGGCCACGTGCTCCGGCGGCATGGGCCTCCAGACCCAGGGGAGCGCGGCGCTTCCGATCAGCATCATCCCCAACATGACATAGAAAACCAGCCGCAGCGTCGATTCGGTCTCCCGCAGCCAGCGCGCCGTGAGATTGATGGTCGCGAACGACAGCCCCGCCAGGAGCGCCAGGATGGCGGCCGGCTCGAAGACCCCCGCCCCCGGGCGCAACGCGATGACCACGCCCGCGAACCCCATGAAGATGGCGAACCAGCGGTGGATGCCAATGTGTTCCTTGAACAAGGGAACCGACAGGGCCGCGGTCATGAAAGTCGAGCCGAAGACGATCACCGTCACGTCTGCGAGCGGCATATATATCAGCGCCGTGAACATCAGCGCGGGTCCCGGGAACGCCAGGAGCAGGCGGATGAAATGGCCGCCGGGGCGCCTGGTCGGCAATTCGGCGAGCCGGCCGGTCGCCATCGCCCAAATGAGGAACGCCACGACAATGAACCAGCCCCGGACCGCCAGCACCTGAAGGACATGATAGTCGGCGCCCACCAGCCATTTGCCCGAAGCATCGACGCCGCCCATGCCCAGCATGCCGATGACCATGCAGCCGATTCCGAACAGGCGCCGGTCGCGGGACGGCGCTTGGACGCCGGTCATCGGTTATCCCACTTCAATGACATCGCCGCCGGGTTGGGTTTCGTAGAGCTTGGTGACGAGATCCGCCCGCCGGTCGAGGGTCGCCCGCTGATTGACGTAGCCCTTGTCGGTGATCTCGTTGGCGTCGATCTGCGGCGGCTCGGTCATCAGCAGGACCCGTTTCACCGAACGGCTGGAGCCGCCCGCCTCCTCGTTGTGGGCCGCCAGCTTCCCGGCAATAAAATCGCGGACCGCCGAATTGGCGGCGATGTCGTCGGGCGAGGCGTCGTCGGCCAAGCCGCCGATCCCGCGGCAACCAACGGGATTGGGCCAAACCAGAAGGCCGATAAACGGCTTGTCGTGGCCACAGACGACGGCGTCCTGGATGGCGGGCGCCGCCGCAGCGATCAGATCGGGCCGCAGCACGCCGGGATGCACCCAGGTTCCCGTGTCCAGCTTGAAGTCCTCGGTTACCCGGCCATCGAACAGCAACCCCTTGGCCGGGTCGTTCGGGTCCTCGAACCGCATGCCGTCACCGAACTTGAAAAAGCCGTCCTCGTCGAATGCCGCCCGGGTGAGATCGGGACTGCCGAGATAGCCCGGAGTGATGGTCGGACCCTTGCCGCGGATTTCCATTTTCTCGGCCACCGGCGCGAGCTTGACCTCCACCCCCGGAGCCGGCACGCCCACATTGCCGGCGCGGTCGATGATCCAGTGGGTCGCGGTGATCATCGGCGCGGATTCGGTCGAGCCAAAGGCCGACGCCATGACAATCCGTTCGCCGACCGTGTCCAATGCCAGTTTCTCCAGCCGCTCCCACAAATCCTGCGACAGCGCCGCGGCCGCGTAGAAGATGAAGCCCAGATCCCTGAAGAAGGTCTCGCGCAGCCCTTGGTCCTGCTCCAGGTAAGGCACCAGCATGCCGTAGCCGACGGGCACGTTGTAATGGGCGGTCGGTGAAATCTCCCGGAGATTGGCGACCGTCTTCTCGATCAGGCCGGGCGCCGGCTTCCCCTCATCGACGTAGAAGGTCCCGCCCGTCTTCAACACCAATCCCTGGCAGAAGTTGCCCCCGAAAGTGTGATTCCAGGGCAGCCAGTCGACGAGCACAGGCGGAACTTCGGCGTAGAACGGGATTTGCTGGATGTTCATCTGCTGATTGGCGCACAGCATCCGGTGGGTATTGATGACCCCTTTCGGCATACCGGTGGAGCCGGAGGTGAAGAGATACTTCGCCGCCGAATCGGGATCGACGGCGGCGAACGCGGCATCCACGGCATCCGTCGCCGTGGTTCCCCGGAGCTCGTCGATGTGCGTGGCATCCCTGCCTGCGGGAGCATCCGCGCCATAGAGGATTTCGGCTCCCCCGAAATCCACGGCGTTCAGAACCTTTTCGAACATCCCGCCGCTCTCCACATAAACCAACCCCGGCTTCACCAGCCCGTTGATCAGCTTCACCTTGGCGAAGTCCCGGCTCATCAGCGAATAGGCGGGGGACACCGGCGCGACGGGAATACCGACCTGCATGGCCGCCAGCGACAGAAGCGCGTGATCGATGGAATTACCCGACAACAGCATCACCGGCCTCTCCGGACCCAGGCCGCGATCGAGCAGGGCCTGGGACATGCTGTCGCAGATTGTCCGGGCCTCGGCGTAGGTCACTTTCCGCCAGCCGCCGGCGGCATCGCGCTCGGCCAGATATGTCTTGCCGGGTCGCTCCCCGGCCCAGCGGCGAAGCATGTCGCCCCACTGAAGCTCATAGGCCTGCAGCGGGTCGCCATTGGTCAGCAAAACGCTCCCATCGGCGAGCGTTTCCATGCCGATGGACGGCTTCGACATATTTATTCGGCGAATTGGCGCGGCAGCCATGGGCGGATCTACCTGGCCGCCATCCTCAACGAGCCGTCCAGGCGGATCGTCTCGCCGTTCAGGTAGCGGTTCTCGCAAATGTGGAGCGCCAGTTCGGCATATTCCTCGGGCTTTCCGAGGCGCGCCGGGAACGGCACGCTCGCCCCCAGCGATTCCTGCGCCTCGGGCGGGAGAATATCCATCAGCGGGGTCAACAGAACGCCGGGCGCGATGGTGCATACCCGCACGCCGCGCTGCGCGAGGTCGCGGGCGATGGGCAGCGTCATCGAAACCACACCGCCCTTGGACGCCGAATAGGCCGCCTGGCCGATCTGACCGTCATAGGCGGCAACCGATGCGGTCATGATGACGACGCCCCGCTCACCGTCCTCGAGTTCGTCCGCCTGGGTCGCGTCGACCGCGAACAGGCGCGTCGCGTTGAAGGTGCCGATGAGGTTGATGGTGACGATCCTGGAGAACAGGCCCAAATCGTGGGGACCGTTGCGCCCGACCACCCGGGCCGCACCGCCGATGCCGGCGCAGTTGACCAGAATACGCGCCGGCCCGTGGGCGTCGTTTCCGGCGTCCAGCGCGGCCTGAACGGCGCTTTCATCGGTGACGTCGCACGGCGCGAATACGCCGCCCAGTTCCTCGGCGACCTGCGAGCCCAGGTCTTCGTTGAGATCGGCGATGGTTATCTTCGCGCCCTTGGCGGCGAGAAGGCGGGCCGCAGCCGCGCCCAGGCCCGATGCGCCGCCTGTGACGAATGCGGCGTGTCCGTTGACGTCCATGTCGGTTCCCCGGAAGTTTTGGAAGTTTACGTGCTGGCTCTCGGCTTGTCCCAGATGGCCGTGTTCTCGTCCGTCCGTTGGCCTTCGACCTCCGCCAGCGCCGGCGTCGGATTATAGTGTTCCGGTTTCGGCTTGCCGGCCGCGAGGCGCGCCTTGGCCTCTTCCGGCGTCTCCAATAGGGCCTTGGCCTTCAGCGCCTCTTTCCGGTCGACGGGCAACGGGTCCATGAGATTGCCCGGAGGCATCACGTCGGCATGGTAGTACGCCATCTTCTGCTCGTCGGGATCGATCTTGTGGTCGAGATTGAGATCCCGCTGATTGACGCCCTTGCGGGGCTCGACGGCAACACCGTCGACGATCTCCATATCGAGCCACCATTTCTTCACCGGGTTCCGAACCCCATGGCGCAGGAAGTCGTCCAGCCACACGGCGATCGGCACCAGGAACGGTTTCGACCAGCGCTGGTTGACCCCGAACCAGGAGGCGATGCGGGTCATGATCGGACCTTGGGCGGTCACCACCTTGTTCAAGGGGCAGGTCTTCATGCACCGCCCGCAGGCAAGACCCTTGGGATTGGTGACCCGGTAGCGGGTGCATCGCTCCACATCCGGCTTCCACATTTCGTAGCCGTTGAACATCACCTTCTTGCCCCAGGAAATACTGTCACAGGGGCATTCGCGGGCGCACTTCCAGCAATTTTCGCAGAAATACTGGAGGCCGAAATCGACCGGCCTGTCCACCTCGAGCGGGATATCGGTGGTCAACACGACGGTCTTCAGGCGCGGACCGATAAAGGGATTGAGAATCACTTCGCCGATTCTGCTGAGCTCGCCAAGGCCCGCCCAAAGGGTTACCGGCGTGTGCAGCACGTCCGAATCCGCGTTGGTCTGGGAGCGGGACGAGAACCCGAGCTGGCGCAGCATATCGCCCATGATCCCGGCGATCTCGGCGCCCCGCATATAGGCGCGCATGGATTGCGCCCCGGAAATGAAATCGTCGCCCGAGGCCCCTTCCATGGTCTCATAGCCCTGGTCGATCAGCATCACCACCGCATATTTGTGGTAGGGCGTGATTTCCGAACCGTCCTTCTTGTGGGAATACCAAGCGTACTCCGGCACTTCGCAAATGCCGGTTACCTCGGAGCCGAGGAAATAACTCAACGACTTGATGGCCCGTGCGTTTGCCGCCGGGTCGTCATAGCCGGGCGCCACCGGCGCCACGTCGCCGCCCTGGTGCGGCACCATGGACTTGATCAGGCTGACCATGGCCTGGGCGAAGGGGTGCTTGAAGGCGAACCGGTTGCGCTCGATGCGCGATTTGTCGCCGAGGTCGCCGCGGGCGGCCCGCTCGAAGAACTCGGCGCGTTTCGGCACCCGGGGAACTTCTTCGTCGATGATCAGCGTCGTCGGCCTCTCGACCCGGTCCACCTGCTCCATCGGGAATATGCCGAGGTCGCTACGGCGCTTCTTGCGCCGGTTCCACTCGATCCCCGGTACCGCGCCGCCGACCCCGAGCCAATAGCCCAGACCCTTGGCGTTCCGCGCACTGGCGTGCAGCGGCTGGTCGGTCTCCAGTTCGTATGCCGTCGTCACCACGGCGATCTCGAACTCGCTGCCCAGATAGGGATTGGTGATTCCGTCGCCGTCGCGCAGCGCCACGCCGGCGATGACCGCCAACCGATCCATATCCACGTCACCCTTGTAGGCGTCGTGGGCCCTGGACTCGAAGCCCATGAACTGGACGTGTTCGGCAACCGCGATGGCGACCTCGTAGGCCCGCAGGGACGCCGCCTCTTTTTCCAGATCGAGACACCAGGCATGCGCCAGATTTTCCGGCTCGGGCATCCGCCCATGAGCCTGGACGATGACCACCGCATGGGTGTGGTTGGACGGCGCCGCATCGGCATACCACGCGTTCTCCGGAATTTCGCAGATACCGACCTGGGCCACGTCCAGGAAGTAGGCGGCCCCCTTGATGTCCACCGAACGGCGATGAAGGTCGTCGGGCACCGGCGCCTTGGGCGGCAATGGGTCGTTGACGCCCAGCCCTCGGTAGATGTCCATATACTTGGCAAGGGAGACGCCGAGCGGCCCCTTGTCGGCGCCATTTGCGGCCGGCCTCGCCGCTTTGGGGCGCGCCGCTTCGCCGGCGAGAACGCTCACGTCCCGCTTCAACCGCTCAAGCGGGAACGGCCCGTAATCGAACGGCCGCTTGTCGTTGCCGAAGAAAATCATTCCATCTCTCCCATCACTTATTGTTATTCTTAATAAATGTTCGGATATCGAACAATATGCCAATTATGCACGATGATACCACAGACGCAATTACAGCGTTCGAATGGATTGCGACGAGTCCGACTGGTGGAAAATCGCCGGTTTGGCGTTGATGGGCAGGGGCATTGCTTGATCCGGCGCCCGTGCTATGACGTAGTTCAACCTCGGCAGCTGCGGATGGCGTAGATGAGCCAGTCTTCCGACCTCGGACCCAACCAAGCCCTTATCGGCCGGCCCGGCTCGCGCCATCAGCTCGCAACGCCGGCGCTGATCGTCGAACTGGGCGCCCTCGAACGCAACATTGCCAAAATGGCCCGGGATCATGCGGCGATCGGTCTCTATCTCCGGCCCCACGCCAAGACGCATAAATCCGCGGCCATAGCCCGCAAACAGATCGATGCCGGCGCCTTGGGAATCTGCTGCGCCACGCTCCGCGAGGCCGAAGCCATGGCGGCCCGCGATATTCCCGGTATCCACCTCTCCTCGCCCGTGGTCGGCGACGGCAAGTTGCGCCGGCTCGCGGCACTCAACGCCGAAGCCGAGGGGCTGATGGTGGTAGTGGACAATCGGCAAAATTTGGCGCAACTCGATGAGGCCGCCAAGGCGAGCGGTGAATCCCTGAACGTGCTGGTCGATATCGATGTGGGCATGGCGCGAACCGGCGTCGGGACGGTGGAAGGCGCGGTGGGCCTCGCCCGGACCGTATCGGATGCGGAACGTCTTACCTACAGGGGAATCCAGGGTTATTCCGGGATGGTTCAGCACATTGAACATTTCGGCGAGCGGACGGAAGTGTACGGGGCTCATCTCGATCACCTGCGCGATGTCGTCGAGGCATTGAGCGATGCCGGTCTGGCGCCGGAAATCGTCTCGGGCGGCGGCACCGGCACCCATGGGATCGACCGTGAGGCAGGCCTGTTCACCGAACACCAGGCGGGCTCCTACATTTTCATGGATGTGGAGTACAACGCGGTCGAATTCGACGAGACCGGCGAGCCCCCCTTCGAGACCGCGCTGTTCGTCCAGTGCTCGGTGGTGAGCAACAATGCCGAGGGCTTCGTCACCATCGACGGCGGCTTCAAGTGTTTCGCCACCGACGGCCCCAAGCCCCGGGTCGCCGCGACAAGTATCGAGGGCGCCGGGTTCGACCGGTTCGGAGACGAACACGGCAAGGTCATTCTCCCCGAGGGCGCCAACGAGAAGCCCGGTCTCGGCGAGGCGATCCTGCTGATCACCCCCCACTGCGACCCGACGGTCAATCTCCATAACTACTATCACGTCGTCGACGGCGATACGCTGGTCGATATCTGGCCGGTGGACGCCCGGGGCGTTTTGTAGCGGGTTGATGCAGGGCACCTCTCCATACCGCCGCGGCGATCCCCGGGACACGCTGGTTCAGGAAATCCGGGAGCAAAAGGGCCTCGATGAGGTTCCGCTGTTCCGCAAGGACGGCCCGAAGTCGGACAAGTTCGATGTTTTCGACTTTATCCGGGACTGGGAATCCTACACCCCGCGACGGGACGGCGCGGTCAACCCGGACAAACCGGAAGGTGAAGACCCGGCGCGCCTCTCGGCCCTGATACGCGCCAAGGCGCTGGAGCTCGGCGGCGGCGACGTCGGTTTCGCGCTGCTCAAGCCGCACATGATCAACCACGATTGCGCTTTCGATCAGCCCTACATCGTCTCGATCATTGTCGGTGAGAATTATGCCCGCGTCCTCGAAGGCGCGCTCGCTGTGGAGATGGAAGCCTACCGGGTGTATGTGGAATGCGCTCGTATCTCCACCGAACTCGCCGAATATATTCGCGGTCTCGGCTTCTCGGCGCTCGCCGAACACAACGGGACGGGAGAAATCCAGGCCATCCCGGCACTCTACGACAGCGGCCTCGGCGAGCTTGGCAAGCACGGCAGTCTTATCCATCCCGAACTCGGTCCGAGCTTCCGGCCCGGCTTCGTCATTACCGATGCGCCGGTGGTCACCGGAACGCCCAACATATTCGGCGTTCAGGCCACGTGCGAGAACTGCCGGATTTGCGAGCAGAATTGCCCGCCCGGCGCCATCAAACCCAGCGACGATTTCGTCGTTACCGAAGGGGTGAAGCGGTGGCTGGTGGATATTCCAACCTGCTATGAAGCATCCAGGTTCCGGGACGAATACTGCCACATTTGCGTCGACGTCTGCCCCTATCAGCACAAAGCGAACAAGGACCCGGAACGGGCCGGAATCTACAAGACGTTGATGAAGAAACGGAAGCGGGCCGGCTACCGGGCCCCGGCCTGGTTCATCGAAGACGAGGAACGGATTCTCGGGGACATTGACAGGAATTAGCCGTCACGCCGCCGGCGCAAGGCGCCGTCACGATTGAGCCATAGGAAGTACGCCCAGGCGGCAAGGGCGAGCGTCGCCGCGGTGATGATGGGTGCGGTCAGCCCGAAGGCCGATGCGCCAAGCCCGAGAAACAAAGCCCCCAGTGCCGGGAATGCGCGGAAGGTCGTCCCCATGAGGCCCATGACCCTGGCCCTCATGTGACCGGCGACGACACTCTGGACAATGATCTGCCCCGAGACCGACACGGTGTTGGCGCCGAACCCGGCCACCACGACCAGGGGCAGTGCGATCCAGAAATTCGCCGTCAGGCCGAAAGCGATCACCGCCAGCGCGCCGATGCATAGATTGACGGCAAATACCCGCGCGAGCCCGGTGGCCCGGCCCCTGACCGCCAGCCAAAGGGACGAAAAAACCGCCCCCAGGCCGAACGCCGCCAGCAGCCAGGCGAGGCCGCTTTCGCCGCGTCCGAAAATGTCGACGGCGAACGCCGGCATGAGTTCGGGCACCGAGCGCAGGCAAATTCCCATGACCGCGGAGAACAGGATGAAGGTACGGATATGCAGATGGCCCGCCGCGTAGTCGAGGCCATCCTTGAAGTCCGCAAGGATGCCTTGGGACGATTCCTGACGTACCTCCGGCTCGATGGTCCGGACCAGATACAGCATGACGACGAAATAGATGAAGCCGACGGTGATCAACGCGAAGACGACGCCCGGAGAATACGCCACCAATAGTGGCCCGGTGATGGCGGGTCCGATAAATCGGCCGGTCTGAACGGATCCCGACTGCAAGGCGACCGCGGGAGAGATATGGTCGCGGGGGACGACCTTGGCCACCAGCGCCAAGTGCGCGGGGTTGGAAAATCCGGCAACGCACCCTTGGGCGAACGAGAAAACCAACAGCAGGAGGGGCGTCATGATGCCGCCGAGGGTCGCAACGGCAATCAAGGCGACGCTGAGCGTCCACGCCATTTGAGCGAGGCGGCCAACACGCAGCGAGCCGTATTTGTCGACCACCGCACCGGCGATGGGCCCCAGGAGGATCATCGGCACCATCTCGGTAAAGACGACGAAGCCGAGCCATTTTGGATCTTCCGTCAGCTGCCAGATCAGCCAGCCGAGAGCCGTCCGGTAGGCCCAGAAGCACACCGTAATGACCGACATGCCGTACCAGTAGCGCCGGAAATTGACGTTGGACATGGCCCGGCTGATGCCGCCGAGCGCCTCTGGTCCGGCCATCGTTCCCCCTCAAATTTGTCCGCAGTCTAGCCCGTATTTCTCACCAGGGTCACGGCCTGCGTCGCGTCCAGGCGGTCGAGCCGCCAGGAGCGGCCCGAAAAGCGTAGCGGCACCTACGGTTGAGGGCCGCGACGCATCGTGCGCTTCGCGCGCGTGGACGCGCGACGGGCGGGCGCCTGGGCGCGACCCGAAGGGCGGCGCTCTCGGGGCGACAGCGTGCGTCGAGACGCTTGCCCGATGTCACCGCATCACGCGCCCGCGCGCGTGTGGACGCGCGACGAGCGGGCGCCTGGGCGCGACCCGAAGGGCGGCGCTCTCGGGGCGACAGCGTGCGTCGAGGCGCTTGCCCGATGTCACCGCATCACGCGCCCGCGCGCGTGTGGACGCGCGACGAGCGGGCGCCTGGGCGGGGCAACGGCGAACACCGTCCCGCCCCTGTCCGGCAATCGGTCGCTGACCGATCAAAAGTATTCAGGCAGCGCTCGCGCAAGCGCCGCCCGGATCCGTTCCTTGACCGGTTGATCGGCGCGTGGCCGCTCGAATGCGCGGCCGGTGATACGCTCGTAGAGGGCGATGTAACGGCCGGAGAACTCCATCAAGGTTTCCGCCGGGATTTCCGGGATCGGTTCGGAGTAGGGATCGCACCGCTCCGACACCCACAACCGAAGGAATTCCTTGTCCAAACTGTCCGGGTTCTCCCCGGCCGCGAACCGGCTTTCGTAGGTCTCCGCAATCCAGTAGCGGCTGGAATCCGGCGTGTGAACCTCATCGGCCAACGTGATGGCGCCGTTCCCGTCGATACCGAACTCATACTTGGTGTCGACAAGGACGAGGCCGTTCCGGGCGGCGATCTCCTGACCGCGGGCAAATAGAGCCAGGCTCTTGTCCGCCAACTCGTCCCATCGGGCTTGGGACACAAGCCCCCGCGCCACCGCGTCCGCCGGCGTGATGGGAACGTCGTGCGCCCCCGCCGCCCCCTTCGTGGTCGGGGTCAGGATGGTCTCGTCGAGCCGTTGGTTCTTCTTCATGCCGTCGGGGAAAGGGTGTCCGTAGAGGACCCGCCCCCCCCGCTCATACATGGGCCAGATGGCCGTATCGGTGGAACCGGTAAGATAGGATCGGACCACCATCTCCACGGGCAGCATCTCCAGCTGCCTGACAATGGCGACGTTGGGGTCGAGGTCATCGATCACGTGGTTGGGGCAAATGTCGCGGGTCCGGTCAAACCAGAACCGGGCAGTCTGATTGAGAACCTGTCCCTTGAAGGGAACCGCGGCCAGCACCCGGTCGAAAGCCGATTGCCGGTCGGTGGTGATGAACACGCTCCGCCCGTCATCGAGCGCGTAAGTGTCCCGCACCTTGCCCCGATAGAAATTCGGGAGCTCCGGAAACTCCGCCTCGGTGAGGCAGTTGGCGATCAGGGTCTCGGCGTCGGTCATGGGCTCGGTCAGGGGCTAGAGATACGGCTGGAGCCAGCCGAGGGAGTCACCGGTGGTCGTCTTGGGGTGATACTCGGCGCCCAGGAATCCTTTCCAGCCGGCCCGGTCTATGGCCTCGAAGACATAGGGATAGTTGATCTCGCCGGTGCCGGGCTCGTGGCGGCCCGGCGTGTCGGCGAACTGGATATGGCCAATATGTTCCAGGTTCGCTTCGACCGTTCGTACCAAATCGCCTTCCACTATCTGCATGTGGTAGAGGTCGTGCTCGATGCCGAGATTGGCGTGCCCCGCCGCCTTGATCAGACCCACCGCCTGCTCGGTGGAATGCAGCAAAAAGCCCGGCCGGTCGGCTGTGTTCACCGCCTCGGTGATAACCCGCACCCCGATCCCGCTCATGGCGTCCGCCGCCAGATTGAGGTTTCCGGCAAGAGTTTCCAGACAGGCGTCCCGCGTGAATTCCTCCATGGAGGGCCACCCGGCCAATACGTTGACGTTCATGGGCCGCAAGGCGTCCGCATACCGGAAGGTCTCTTCGAGATACGCCTTGAACGTGTCCTCCGCGCCCGGCATGGCGGCGGCACCCGGCTCTCCCTGGTCCAGCGCCCCCACCTTGTGATTGAACACGGCGACGGGCAGTCCGATGCCGTCAATCGCCGCCTTCAAATCGTCGAGGCCGGTTTCATAGGGGAACTGAAACTCGACCGCTTCAAAGCCGGCGTCCTTGGCCGCCCGGAACCGCTCGAGAAACGGCAGTTCGGTGAACATGGTCGAAAGATTGGTCGAAAAGCGCGGCATCCGCCGGGGCCTTCCCTAGTCGGGTGGTTCGAGGCGCAATCTTCGCTGTACAGGGAAGAATCGCAAGTCCCAACGCTCGGCGACCAATCCCCAAATGCCCTGGGGCGCCTTCAACATGATGACTACGGCGACGAGCCCGAGAAGAATCAGATACCACGTGCCGAACTGCGCCAACGGTTCGCGGAGCAGGAAGAAAATCAGCGTGCCGATGATCGGGCCTTCGATGGTGCCGATGCCGCCGATAACGACGATGAAGATCACCGTCGTCGTCCAGTTGATGTCAAAGGCCGCCGCCGGGCTGATCCGCAGCTTGGTGAGGAAGATCAACGCGCCGATGGCCGTCGTCCCGAAGGCGACGAAGATGTAGATCATCAGCTTGGCGCGGAAATTGTCGACGCCCAGGCTCGACGACGCCTCCTCCGAATCTCGGATAGCCGTCAAGGCGAGGCCGTGGCGCGACCGCAACAGCCCGTAGACGATGGCGATGATGCAGATCACCACCGCCAGGGCGACGAGGTAGATCACCGCATCCCGGCCCGAGCGCGACGAGGCGATATCACGCACCACGCTCACCGGCAGGCTGATGCCCGATCCGCCGCCCAGGGTCTGAATCTGCGCGAAGCCCAGGAGGAATACTTCGGCCACCACCCATGTGCCGATGGCGAAGTAATGACCCCGCAATCGAAATACCAGAAAGGCCACGGGCAGGGACACCACGGCGCCGATGAGCCCGGCGAGAGGGATGCTCCAGACCGCCCCCACCGGCGTGAATATGGCCAAGGCGAACAGCATATAGCCGCCGAGACCGACGAAGGCCTGTTGCCCCACCGAGACCAGCCCGGCGTACCCGGCGAGCAGGTTCCACATCTGGGCGAGCGCCAGGATATAGAAGATCTCCACCAGCAGCCGCATGGTCGCCCGATCGGCCCACCACGGTGCCGCGGCAAGGAACAGGAGCAAGAGAATGCCGGCGACCGCGCCGCCCCGGCTGGCGCGGGTCGATCGGATCACCGAATAGCGGCCCTGGGTCGTCGCCTCAGTCATCGCGGGTCCTCGGGAACAGGCCGTTGGGCCGGATGGCGAGTACGACCAGGAAAGCGATATGGCCGGCGAGAATCTGAAATCCGGGATCGATCTTCGCGCCGATGCTCTGGGCGACGCCCAGGATAATCCCGCCGGCGAGGGTTCCCCAGAGGGAGCCAAGGCCGCCCATGATCACGGCTTCGAAGGCAAACAGCAGGCGCGACGGTCCGACCGACGGATCGAAATTGGTGCGGACACCGAGAAACACGCCGGCGATGGCCACCAGCACCAGGGCCAGCGCCATGGCCAGGCCATAGACGTGGCGGTGGTCGATCCCCATCAATTGCGCCGTCACCGGATCGTCCGAGGTGGCGCGGAACGCACGGCCCAAGCTGGTCCGGTTAAACACCACCTGAATAGCGAAGATTAGCAGGACCGCGGTCACGAAGATGATCAGAGGGAACACACCGACGGCAAGGTTCTCGGAGAGATTGATGCTGAGGGTCTCGAACACGCCGATCTTCAGGCGCTGGGAATCGGCGGAGAAAACTTCCAGCAGCAAATTCTGGATAACGATGGAAAGCCCGAAGGTGACCAGCAATGGGGGCAGCAGATCAGGACCCAATGTCGGGTTCAGCACACCCCGCTGCAGGGCGTAGCCGAACACCGCCATGATCGGGATAACCGCGATCAGGCTGACAAACGGTCCGACGCCGGTGCCCTCCACCACGACCAAGGCGACGAAGGCCGCCAGGACGATGAAATCGCCATGGGTAATATTCACCAGCCGCATGACCCCGAAGATGATCGCAAGGCCGGTGGCGAACAGGGCATAGAGACCGCCCGTCAGCACGCCCTGGAGGATGGAGTTCACCCACTCGATCATTGGGATTTCCCCAGATAGGCGTTGGCGATGTCGTCGCGGCTCATCTGCGCCGGGTCGCCTTCCAGGGAAATCTGCCCCTCCTGAAAGCAATAGACCCGGTCGGCGACCTCGAGGGCTTGGTTGATATCCTGCTCGACAATCAACAGGGAAACGCCCTCGGCCTTGATGGCGGGGACGGATTCGTAAATGTCCTTGATGATGATGGGCGCCAGACCGAGAGACAGTTCGTCGCACAGCAGGAGCTTCGGGTTGGCCATCAACGCCCTGCCGATCGCGACCATCTGCTGTTCGCCGCCCGACAGCGCGGTGCCCGGATTGTCGCGCCGCTCCTTCAGGCGCGGAAACATCCCGTAGACCCGGTCCAGAGACCAGGTGCCGGAACGGCCGTCGTAGCCGCCGATCACCAGGTTTTCCTCGACTGACAGGCTGGGAAACAGCTTTCGGCCCTCGGGCACCATGGCGATGCCGAGACCCGGAATATCCGATGCCTTGCGCCCGGCAATCGACCGGCCGTCATAGGTGAATTCGTCCGCGGCGTATTTGACCAGCCCGGTGACCGAGCGGAGGAAAGTGGATTTCCCGGCGCCATTGGCGCCGATCACAGCCACCGTTTCGCCCTCGTTGAGGGAAAAATCGATCCCGAACAGAGCCTGGAAATCGCCGTAAAAGGCGGTGAGATTTCGGACGGCTAGAAGGCTCATTCGACGGAGATCCCCATATAGACCTTCTGGACCTCGGGCGAATTGATCACCGCGTCCGGGTCGCCGTCATCGAGCTTCTCGCCGAAATTAATGACGATCAGCCGATCGACCACGGAAAGCAGCGCATGAACGATATGCTCGATCCAGATGATCGACATGTTTTCCGCGCGTATGTCGTTAATTGTCGCCACCAGATCGATCACCTCGGGCTCGGTCAAGCCGCCGGCGATTTCGTCCAGCAAAAGCACCCGCGGCTTGGTGGCGAGCGCGCGTGCGAGTTCAAGCCGCTTGCGCTCCAGAAGCGTCAGGGAACCGGCAAGCGCATTGGCCTTGGGCGCAAGCCCGGTGCGCTCGAGGATCGCCGCGCAATGGTCGGTGCTTTCGGCTTCGCTGTCGCCGCCGCCAAAGGCCGCGCCGACAAGCAGGTTTTCGAATACCGTCATGCCGCCGAAGGGATGGGGGATTTGATAGGACCGGCTGATACCCGCCCGGCATCGGTCGAAGGCCGAGGCCCTGGTAATGTCCCGCTCGTCATACGTAATATTGCCATGATCGCTGCCCAGCGTGCCCGTAATCAAATTGAACAGCGTCGACTTGCCGGCCCCGTTCGGACCGATGATTCCCAACGCCTCCCCTTCGTCCAAATGAAGGAAAAAGGAATTGATCACCTGCAGTGACCCGAAGCTCTTGCCAAGATTCTCGACGGTGAGAAGCGGCACCCTGGTCTCCCTGTTTCGGCCCGCCTTCCCGGAATTATATCCAATGTTATGGGCGGGTCACTCCGTAGTGCGGGGATGGGACTCGTAAGTCAAGGGCCGCCCATACCCAGGATCAAATTGACATACAGGTTTGATCAGGCGGGCTGTGAGGCTTTTCGGCGCATGATCAGCTCGCGAAGGACCAGCAGGGCGCCAGCATTCATAGCCTGGACGTAGTCGTGTGATCCGTTTCCGACATATGGGGTTCATCCGCCGATGAGGAATTGGATTGTTCATTACCGGCCTGCCCGCCATGATGACCGCCACGAATTTCATACTCATCAAGGAGGAACGAATGGGAGACGCACCTGACCTGAGCTGGCAGGGGCTCGTCGGCATGTGCCGGGACAAGGGATTGTTGGCCAAGGAGCTCTATGTCGTGTTCACCAAGCCGGCCGGCGGCCTGGAGTCCATCTTCGAAAACCTGGAGGAGCACCTCGCGTTTCAGGGCGAGTTGGAAGCCAAGGGCATCATGTTCGGCGCGGGTCCGTTTCCCAACGATGCGGGCGACGAATGGGGCGGCGAAGGTATGGTGATCATCCGCGCCGACAGCCTGGAAGAGGCCAGGAAGATCGCGGATTCGGATCCCATGCACGCGAGCGGCGCGCGGGACTACACGATCCGGCCGTGGCTGCTGAACGAAGGCCGGGTCATGGTCGACCTCACTTATTCCAGCGGCCGCTACAAGATGGACTGAGCGAACAATCAGCTAAACGTGAAAACGCCCGGGAGAAGACCCGGGCGTTTCCGAAATTAGCGCAATTGACGGCTATTTCATGCGCCACAGGCGGTGATAGCCGAGGTTGGCGTCGTTCGGCATGCGAACCCCGCCCACATGCTTCTGAGCCATCATGGCTGCAGGCGCATATTGGAACGGCATGTAGGCCACCACTTCCGTCTTCGCCTTCTCGAAAGCACAGTGCGCGGCCTTCACCTCCGCGTCGCCCCGCGCCGCCTTTACCTTGGCGATGGCCGCATCCAGCTTCGGTGAATTGATCCGCCAGATATTGTTCTTGTGCTTGGAATGCAGATCCATGTTGAATACCGTCGGATGGATCAGCGGCCCGCGCGGGTTCATCCACGCCGGAGTCTCACCCTTGACGATCTTGAATACCACGCCGGTGGGCCCGCGACCGCCGACCTTGATCTCGCTTTCGACACCGACCTTCTTCCACATGGCCTGAATAATCTCGATGGTCTTGCGGAAGGACGGAATATTCAGTGTCCAAATCTCGATCTTCGGCACCGGCTTGCCGAAGTCGGCCAGCAGCGCCTTGGCCTTCTCGACGTTGAACTCAGGGTACGCAATTCCGTCGCAGTGCCACGGTGAACCGGGCGGGAACGACTGATCGGCGAAGATCGGGGAGTTCCGGCCGACGATCTTGATGATCGCCTTGCGGTTGATGGCGTGGGACAGCGCGCGGCGCACCCGGACATCTTCCAGCGGCGCATGGCTGGCTTGGAAGTTGATCGAGAAATGCAACTGGCCGCGCGTGCCGTTGGCGATATTGAACTTGTCGCCTTCCTTGCGGGCGCGCGCCAAGCCGGAGCCGTTCAACGACCACATCACGTCCAGATCGCCTGCCGCGAAGGCATTCCATGCCGCCGCGGTCTCGGGTCCGGTGGTGATGCGATAGAAAATCTCGTCCAGATGCTGTGACCCGGGATCCCAGTAGTTCGGATTCTTGACCAGAGTCACGCCCTTGCCCGGCACCCACTCCTTGACCATGTAGGGGCCGGCGCCGGCGGACATGCGGTTGTAGTTCGGGTCGTCCTGGAACTTCTTGGCGAAGCTCGGCGCGTTGGTGAACCAAACGTAGACACCACCGTCCGCCATCACGTCGCGGAAGGCCAGATTCGGTTCACCGAACTGGAATTCGACGGTGTGCTTGTCAATCGCCTCGACCTTTTGAAGGTTGGAGCCCAATTGCGCCCGGAAACGGCCGGCCAAGCTGCTGCCCAGCAGGCGGTTCCAGTGATGGACATAGGCCTCGGAAGTCAGCTCTTCCGCAGGATTAGCCGCGTGCGGAGCAAACTTCACACCCTTGCGCAACTCGACCCGCCAACGCTTGAAATCGTCGGCGGCCGTTGCCTTGACGGCCAGCTTGGGCACGATCTTGCCGTCGGCATCCTTCTCGAACAGCTTGTCGTGAACGGCATTGAGGACTTGAAACCGGCCCATGCCGCCCTGCGGCACCTTGATGTGGTCGAACCCACCGATGTCACGGTTGATATGAACCGTAAGTTTGCCGCCTTTGACCGGCTGCTCCTGACCGACGGCGCCGGTCGCGGCAACGGCCAAGGCAATAGCCGTCGCCGAGCCGGCAAGCAGCGCCTTGAAACCCATGGATCGTGTAATTGTCGGCATAAGTAACTCCCATAAATGAATGACGCTTGTTTGTTGTTCTGCGTCAATTGCTTCCCAGTGTTTTGATGTCAGGCGACACGCTGAGATGAGGAAAACCTACGAAGCACTCTTGTACAAGTCAAGAAATCCGGAGCATGATCCGGTTGGAAATCAGTAAAAAACGGGGCCCGCACCGAATGGCACGGGCCCCGTCATCTCACAACACGGTTCGGCTATTTTTTGCGCCAGAAACGATGATATCCGAGCAACGGATCGTGAGGCGGCACCACACCACCCACGTGCTTCTGCGCCATGATGGCGTTCGGCGCGTACTGGATGGGCATGTAGGGCACCACTTCCGTCTTGGCCTGCTCGAACGCGCAGTGGGCGGCCTTGATCTCAGCGTCGGTGCGCGCGGCCCGGACCTTGGCAATCGCCGCATCGAGCTTCGGCGACTTGATGCGCCAAATATTGTTTTTGCTCTGCGAGTGCAGATCCATATTGAACACCGTCGGATGAACCAGAGAACCGCGCGGATTGGCCCAGGTCGGGGTCTCGCCCTTCACGATCTTGAACACCACGCCGGTTGGGCCGCGGCCGCCGACCTTGAGCTCGGATTCGACGCCCACCTTCTTCCACATGGCCTGAATTATCTCGGCGGTCTTGCGCATCGCCGGAATGTTCAGCGTCCAAATGGGCAGTACGGGTACGGGCTGGCCGAACTCGGCAAGCAGCTTCTTCGCTTTCTCCGGGTTGAACTCCGGATAGGCGATATTGTCGCAGAACCATTTGCTGCCCGGCGGGAAGGATTGATCGGCGAAGGTCGGGGCATTGCGGCCGACGATCTTGATAATCGCCTTGCGGTCGATTGCGTGGGCCAACGCCAGACGAACCCGGTTGTCCTCGAGCGGCTTATGGATGGCCTGGAAATTGATCGACATGTGCAGCTGACCGCGATGTCCATTGGCGATGTTGTACTTGTCGCCTTCCTTGCGGGCACGGGCCAAGCCGGACCCGTTCAGCGACCACATGACATCGAGATCACCCGCCGCAAATGCGTTCCAAGCCGCCGCCGTTTCCGGCCCGGTGGTTATGCGGTAGAAAAGTTCGTCAAGATGCTGTTCCTTGGGATTCCAGTAGTTGGGGTTCTTGACCAAAGTCACGCCCTTGCCGGGAACCCACTCCTTGACCATGTAGGCGCCGGCACCCGCCGACATCCGGTTGTAGTTCGGATCCTTTTCGTTCTTCTTGGCGAAACCCGGCGCGTTCAGGTACCAAATATAATTGCCGCCGGTGGCCATGGCCTCGATGAAGGCCAGATTTGGTTCGGCAAACTGGAATTCCACCGTGTGCTTGTCGGGCCCGATCACCTTCTGAAGGTTGGAGCCGAGCTGGGCCTTGAACCGGCCCGCGAGACCGCTCCCCAGCAGCCGTGCGAAGTGATGGGTATAGGCTTCGGAGGTCAACTCCTCACCGTTCGAGAACTTCACACCCTTCCGGAGTTCGACCCGCCAGGTTTTGAAGTTATCGCTGGGGCTTGCCTTGACGGCGAGGCGCGGCACCGGATTTCCCCCTGCATCGAGCTCGAACAAGCGCTCATGCACCGCCCAAAGCACTTGATAACGGCCCATACCGCCCTGCGGCACCTTGATGTGATCAAACCCGCCGATATCGCGGTTGATGTGAACGGTGAGTTTGCCGCCCTTGACCGGCTGGTCCTGGGCCGCAACGTCACCGGCGGCAAAGGCAACCGCCGCCGCAACACCGGCAAGCAGTGACAGCTTAAATTTGTGACGTGAAATAGCTAAATTCATTGATTCTCTCCCAAACAAATTGTGGACGGCGATGACCAACGGCCATCGTCAGCTTCGCCTCAGATAAATTCGTGAGCGGTTTGCGGTTTCTTTTCCTCCCCGCCGACTTGAGGTTAAGAACGTCCCGCCAACCTGTCAAATCACGGGCGGTCTAAACCGTGTAGACGACGGAGCCTTTCGTCTTCCTTCCTTCAAGATCGATGTGCGCCTGGCGCGCCTCCCGAAGCGGGTAAGTCCCGCCGATCTCGATGTCGATGGTGCCGTCCCGAACCAGATCGAACATCTCATTGATGGTCGAAAGGAGCGTTTGGCGCGTGGTGTTGAAGTGGTTGCCGCTGATCCGTTGGAAATAGAGCGATCCCTTGTGCATGAGATCGAGCGGCTCGACCTTGGGAAAATTCCCGGACGCATTTCCATAGCCGATGAGGAAACCCAGCGGCGCGAGACATTCCAGGTCGCCCTCATAGGTGGCGGCGCCAACCCCGTCAAAAATAACCGGTACGCCGGCACCGTCGGTGATTTCGTTCACTCGCTCGGCGAAGTTCTCGGTGGTGTAGTCGATAACGTGATGACACCCGTGGGCGCGTGCCATCTCCGCCTTCTCTTCGCTCGACGCGGTGCCGATGACGGTTGCGCCCAATGCCGCGGCCCACTGGCAGGCGATCAGACCCACACCACCGGCAACGGCGTGAATGAGGATGGTCTCGCCGGCCTTCACCTCGTAGCACGTCCGAATGAGATTGTGAGCGGTCAGGCCCTTGACGATCATCGCCGCGGCGATCCGGTCTTCGACGTCATCGGGAATAGGCAGCGCGAAGCGTTCCGGAAAATTCCGCACTTCGGCATATGAGCCCATGGGCCCGGTCCCGTAGGCCACCCGGTCCCCGGCCTTGAATTCACTCACCTCCGCGCCGACCGCCTCGACGACGCCTGCGCCGTCGGACCCGATCACCGCCGGAAATTCGTCACCGGGAACCCCGTAGGAGCCATTGCGATGGTAGACGTCGCGATAGTTGAGCCCCATGGCGTTGTGACGGATGCGCAGTTCGCCGGATCCCGGCTCACCGGGATCATGGTCCTCCCATTTGAGAACCTCGGGCCCTCCGTATTCATGAATGACGATGGCTTTCGGCATTACGTCCCCCCGCAAATAAACTTGAGCAAAATGAGCTGTCTGAAAATTGAACGCCCGAGACCGTAGTCAAATCGATCCTCAATTTCACGCCAAAACTCCGGTGCGGCGGAGCCCCAAGACCGCCCCAGGACCGCCCCAGGACCGCATGGTTGATAATCCTCTTCAAATCTCTCATCCTTTGCGCGTCCGATCCGGACTGAATTTTTTTTGCGGCTGTCGCGGGCGTCCTATTTCGGGCCCAAGGCAAGAGCGGCAAGCCCGGGGGAAGATGGAGATGATCAAAGTTGCGGACGTCAAATACATTCGATTGCGCGCTCCCGACCTCGACAAGATGGAGACGTTTCTCACCGATTTCGGGTTGGTCCGTTCCGATCGCACGAACACCGCCCTCTATATGCGGGGCACCGACGACGAGCACCACATTCATGTGACGGAATTGGGTGAACCCGGCTTCATCGGCATGGCCTTCGATGCCGCCGGCGAGACCGATCTGGATACCATCTCTCAGTTGGACGGCGCCGGCGACGTTCACGAGATGGATGAACCCGGCGGCGGAAAACGGGTCATTTTGCACGACCCCGACGGCCTGCGGATCGAGATCGTCGCGGGTATGGAAACGGTCGAGCCGATCGAGGTGAAGGAGGTCTTCGAGTTCAATTCCGGCTCCCGGCGTCGCCGCGTTGGGCCATTCGTCCGGTCCGGCCCCCGGCCTTCGCAAGTCAAGCGATTGGGCCACATCGTCCTGAGCTGCGGAAAGTTCAAGGAGTGCCAGGACTTCTACATGGGCACATTGGGGATGCTGACGTCGGATTTCCTTCACGACGACAACGACGACAGTATCGTCAAGGCGAACTTCATGCGCTGCAACCGCGGCCAGGAATATGTCGACCATCATACGGTGCTGATCACCGACCGGGGCGAAGCCGCGCTCGGGCACGCGGCCTTCGAGGTCGAGGACTGGAACGACCTCAATGTCGGTCACTGGTACCTGCAGACCAAGGACTATGTCCATAACTTCGGCATGGGACGGCATATTCTCGGCAGCCAGCTATTCGACTATTGGGCCGATCCCTGGGGCCACAATCATGAACACTGGACCGATGGGGACCTGCTGAACGAGGATACGCCCTACGGGAAGTACCCCTTGCACACCGCCCGCGACATTCAGTGGGGGCCCGGCCGATAGGCCCGGACGCCGGTTCCGGGCCCGGCCAAATTCTACAATAATTTCATATATTGAGATTTTTGTAGAAATACGGATAATCGCCGTCGAGACTCAAATGACGGCCGAGATGGGGAGAGGGACAAATGATCAAAGTCCGCGATATTGCCTATGGGCGGTTTCGGGTGCCCGATTTGGACCTGGCCGAAAAGTTTCTTCTCGACTTCGGGATGGTCCGCAGCGCCCGCACGGATACAGCGCTCTACATGAGAGGGACGGATCCCCATCACCATCTCTACATCGCAGAACTCGGCGAGCGGGAGTACGTTGGAACGGGCTACTACGCCGATGGTGAGCAAGACCTCGCCGTTATCGCGGCCGCCGACGGGGCCGGCGAGATCGAAGACATCGACGAGCCCGGCGGCGGCAAGCGGGTTTGCCTGACCGATCCCGCGGGTTTCCGGGTGGAGATCGTTCACGGCATCGAAGGCGTCGATCCGCTACCCGTCAGCAACGTATACGACCGCAATTTCGGCACCGCACAGAGCCGCAAAGGAGACGTGGTGCGCCTGCGGAAGGGACCCGCACAGGTGAAACGGTGCGGACACGTGGTGTTGAACGTAGCCGACCCCATGGCCTGCGATGCCTGGTACAAGAAACACCTCGGATTCATCAGCTCCGACGAAATGTATGACGGCGACGAGGACAATGTGGTGTTCACCTTCAACCGGTTGGATCGGGGCAAGGAATTCGTCGATCACCACGTCCTGCTGACCGTGCCCCGGCAGCCCAGCGGCCTCGGGCACCTCGCCTTCGAGGTCGAGGATGTGAACGCGGTCTATCTCGGCCACGAATGGCTCAAGGCCCAGGGCTACAAACATTCATGGGGAATCGGCCGCCACATTTATGGATCGCAGATTTTCGATTATTGGTACGACCCGTTCGACTTCAGGGTCGAACACTGGACCGACGGCGATTTGTTGAACGCTGATATTCCTCCCAACCGGGAACCGGCCAACGAGGCGCTACAGGTTCAATGGGGAACCGGCCCGGAATCCCGGCTGGAATAGTTGAGCCGTTCCGTGCGCTATCGAGGCTCGCTCAACTGGCTTGGCGAAGTTCTCCGCCGGCCTTTCTGATCAGATAAGAGTAGACCCCGTCGGCTTCCTGCGAGTGTTCGAGCGTGTGACCCGCACTTCGGCAGAAGGCCGGAATATCCCGCGCGGAGGCCGGGTCGGTGGCCAGAATGCGGATCAGTTCTCCGGGCGCCAGCGCTTTGATCGCCTTTTTGGCCTTGAGCACCGGCAGCGGGCAAAGAAGCCCTTTGGTGTCGATCTCGGTGAACTGTCTCAATGGTTTTCCCTGGAAGATGCTCTTGAACTCACCGCCGAAGGCTCTCTGATGAATGATATTTTCCGGTCCTGCAACCCAATAAGACGCATGGGTATGAATTGATATTTCATTGCAGAGCCTGGACCAGGCTTCCTTCCGCAGGCTCGTCTTGAAAAATCACGCCGCGGCGGCTGCGGAAATTCGGGGAAGACCTGAACGGCAGCGTGACGGTTTCGCGACGGTTTCGGACAGCCGTCGGTCCTCAGGTCTTCGCCATTCCGTGCTCCAGGCCCACGCCCTCCAGCGCTCCGAACAACTCGACGAGACGGCGCCGGTCCGCGTCGGGCAGGGGCGGGCGGGTCAGGGATTCGATATTCCGCTTGAGATGATCGAGATCGCCGGTGCCGAACAGGGTCACGTCGACCCCGGGCTCATGACGGCAAAACCGGTAGGCCGCCTCGATGATGTCGCCGGCGCCCTCGGGATGGATCAGAAATCCCAATGGGTCCTTTTCCGCCGCCAGCCAATCCGGCACCTCACCCCTATGGGCAAGTTCGCCGAGAGCGGCCTGCAACCGGCCGGGAAACGAGAAAATATTCCTGACGGCGAACATGATCAGCGTCCCGATCCGGTATTTTCGGGTCCCGGGAAAACTAAGGGCTCGAGCATTCTGATTGAACATCGAGAACGCCAGCATCACGACATCGAACCAATCGTCTTCGAAGGCCTGCCGCAGCATCTCGTGTCGGTAATCACCCGGCGGGTATTCGGTTATCCCCAGCCACCGGATCTTTCCCTTTTCCTGTTCCCTCAGAAGTGCCGGCAGAACCCTGACCGCATCGGCATAGTCGCCGGGAGCGATACCGTGGAGGTGGAATACGTCGATGTAATCGGTCTTGAGGTCTCTCAGCGACCGGTCGAGAGAAGCGACCGTCCGGGCATCGGCGTCGTGTGAACGCCAATTCTCCCAGGCTTTCGTCGACACCACGACGCGGTCCCGGGGGATTGCGGCCAGCGCCGCGCCGATGATCGGTTCGGTGCCGTAGATCGGTGCCGTGTCGATGAAATTGACCCCGAGATCGACGGCGGCATGCACGAGCCGCACGGAGTCGTCGAAGCTCTTCCCCGTCTTGCGGCCGAGCCGGCTTCCACCCCCGGCGCCCAACCCGGCGACGCTGACTTCCAACCCCGTGCGGCCCAATACGGTCCTGTTCATCGTTCCTCCGGAATCGACCCGGGGGAAGACTAGGTCCTGTTGACATTTATCGCATCCAAATGAGCGCCCCGACGAGGCACAGCATGGCCATGTAGGCGGTGACGGTCTTTTCGTAGCGTGTGGCGATGCGGCGGAAGTGCTTGATCTTGTTGATGAAACATTCGACGACGTGCCTTTCCTTGTAGAGTTCGGGGTCGTACGGCACGGCTTGTGCCCGCGACGGGTTGGAGGGGATCACCGCCACCATCCCGGCGCTGTCGAGGCGGGCGCGGAAGCGGTTCGCGTCGTAGGCGGTGTCGGCGATCAGGGTCTCGCCCGGCAGCCCGGCGATCAGCCCCTCGGCCTGGGTGACGTCGCCCACCTGGCCGCCGGTGAGGATGAACCGCAAGGGATTGCCCAGGCCATCGACGGCGATGTGGATTTTGCTCGTCAGGCCGCCGCGCGAGCGGCCGATGGCCTGAGCCTGAGCCCCCCTTTTGCGCCGGCGGCATGTTGATGCGCCCGCACGATGGTCGAATCCACGATCAGGTATTCGAAGTCGGGATCCTCCGCCAAGGCATTGAAAAGACTCTCCCAAACCCCCGCCTTGGCCCACCGCGAAAAGCGCACGTAGACGCTGTTCCAGTTGCCGAAGGCGTCCGGCAGATCGCGCCACGGCGAACCCGCCCGGGCGATCCACAGCACGGCGTCCACAAACAGGCGGTTGTCCCGACCCGTGGAGCCGCGATCCGCCTCTTTGCCCGGAACCAAACCCTTGATCCGGTCCCATTGCATATCCGTCAGTTCCCGTCGAAGCATGACACGCTCCCGCCAGTTGAAACGGTCTTGCTTGAATCACGCCAACCATGAATAGTCCGTTAATTGTCAACAGGACCTAGGGCGTGGACTCGTTGGCGCGCAACCATTCGCCGATTTCGGGATTCGGACGGTTTGAACGAAAACAGGCTCGTCAATCCGCCGTCCGGTGCTACCATTCGGACCCATGCCGGTACCACAGGGACGTGAGCTATGGATGGAACATCGACATCGACACGCGCGGCCGCGGAATCGGGTCCGCCCGTCTTCAAATCCCTCGATCACGTGAGTTTCCCGTGCCGGGACCTTGAAGAGGGCAAGAAGTTCTACATGGGCGTCCTCGGCGGCCAAATAATCGTCGAGGAACCGGCCTTTGTCCTGTTCGACATAAACGGCGCCCATATCGGCATCGGCTCCGTCGGCGCCACCTTCATGGAGCCGGGAAACGAATACCCGCATATCGGCTTCGATTGCGATGCGGAGACGCTGGTGCATACCAAGGAATGGCTGGCGGCCTGCGGCATACCGTCAACGCCCTATTGGACGCGTGCGGGTGTCGAGGCGCTGATGTTCTTCAGGGATCCCTCGGGCAACGTCATCGAGCTTTACTGCCAGGAAGGATACGAGGACGCGCCCAACCTGCCCCGCGGCCCGGCGCAAGGTCACGGCAACGCCATCGATATCGACGCAATCCGGTACGACACCTGGCATTTGCCGGGCGAAGGCTGAGCGTACGGGGACAAGCATGCTGGAGCTATACTTCTTTCATGGTGCGACCTGCGGGCTGAAGGCCCGTTTGGCGTTCGCGGAAAAGCAGCTGGATTACGACGGACATGCCGTCACCAGGGATTACCTCCGCACCGAGGCGTATCGCAGGCTCAACCCGCAGGGCGTGGTGCCGACGCTGATCCATGACGGCGAGATCATCCTCGAGAGCTCGGTGATACTGAACTATGTCGACGATGCCTTTGACGGCCCGCCGCTGAAAATCGACGGACCGCTCGGAACGGCGCGCGCGTGGTGGTGGATGAAGCGGGCCGACGAATGCCTGCCGTTCATCGGCACGTTCACCTACACGATCTCCATGCGGCCGAAAATTCTGGAAAAGACCCCGGAAGAGCTGGAGGCCTATATCGAGGGGATTCCGCGCCCCGAGAATCGGGCGCGCCGCCGGGCGATCGTCGAACAAGGCTATGACAGCCCGTATTTCCCGCTGGCGGCCGAAGGCCTGACCAGGATGCTCTCGGACATGGAGAGCGCGCTCGAAAAAAACAAATGGCTCGCCGGCGATGGGTATTCTCTCGCCGACACGGCCATGTCGCCCCTGGTCGAGCGCCTGCACGAACTGGCGTTCCATGGCATGTGGGAAAACCGGCCGGGGGTCGCGGATTGGTGGGAACGAATCCGTGCCCGCCCGTCTTATGACGCGTGCCTCGCCGATACTCCGAATCCCGAGGGGCCCCAGCATCGGGCCGCCGGCGAGAAGGCCTGGCCGGAAGTCAGGGATGCGCTTCGGGCCTAGGGGATAAGCGTTGCGATTACTCGTTACAATGATCTTCGGCGGTTTTGTGATTGCCGGTTTGGCCGCAAACGGATCTGCGCATGCCCGGGTCCTTGACTGCGAGATTACCCACCAATCCGATATTGAAACCGCAAAGATCCAGTACCTGAGCGATGGGCTACGAATCAGCGGCTATATCATGCGTGACCGTACGCCTGACCGCCGGTTGCCGGTTCTCGTGTGGAACCGGGGCGGCAACCGGACTTACGGAGCCATCGCGCGACCACAGCTGAATTTCATGGCCGAGTTTGCCCGGTCGAGATTCCTGGTTCTTGCCAGCCAGTATCGGGGCGGACCCGAATCCGATCCCGGCGATGAGTTCGGCGGTAATGACGTTAAGGACGTGCTGAACCTGGCGGGGCTCGCCAAGGAACTGCCCTACGCCGATTCAAGGAACATTTTCATCTACGGTCATTCCCCGGGGCGGCATGATGACCTATCGCGCCCTGGCCGATTCCCGGATGTTTCGCGCCGGCGTTGTCGCGGCCGGGGTATCCGATCTGAGGCTCAGCGCGAAAAACCGCGCTGATATGGCCCGGATCATCCGCAATCTTGTCGGACCGGAAGGTCCTGCCTGGACGGCTCGCTCGGCAGTCGCCTGGGCGGACAAAATTTCGGCCCCGGTGCTGCTGTTTCATGCGCGGGATGACCTGCGGGTGAGCTTCGAACACGCTACTCGGATGGTCGAAGCGCTGAAGACGGCGGGAAAGCCGCACCGCTTTGTATCGTTCGGGAGCGGTGGACATGGTCTTCGATCCAGGGGAGACGAGGTGCTCCGCGAAACCACCAAGTGGTTCAAACAGCATGGCAGTTTGGCGGGATCACCGGCCTCTGTTGATCCGCAGCCAAAGACCATCTGCGATTCCTTCGAGAAAGTCGCCGTGTCCGCGAATGACGGGGCCGCTCCGGGTAATCTTTCCGATGCCATTCGGGACGGCAACACCGCTGCCTTCTCGGCTTTCATTGCGGGCAGTTCCTCGATCGACGAGCCAATTACCTTCAGTCACCCGCGGTTTGCCGGCGGCCGGGAGACCTCCAGGCCGCCAATTGTCGCTGCCGCCCTCTTCCGCCGCCCCGAAATGGCGAAGATCCTTCTGGAAAAGGGTGCGAGCGTAGACGGCAAGGCGGCAAGCGCCCTGTGTGCAGCCATCATCATGGATCAGCCGGAGATCGTCCGCGGGCTCATCAAAGCGGGCCTGGATGCCAAAAACTACCGCGGCTGTGGCCGCAACGGCACAATGCCTGCATTGATGCTCGCCAAGCGGTTCGGCAAAGCCGAAATCGCGGAAATAATCCGTCAGGGAAGATAGCTAACCCTCGTTGATGCCCGCGTAGCGGCGAAGGCGGATGTCGGCCTGCTCCTTGTGGCCGGCGAAGCCTTCGAGCGCGCAGAGCCGCGAGCAGTACTTGCCGATTTCCACCGAGGCTTCCTCGGTAACCCGCTGGTAGGTATGGGTCTTGATGAACTTGCCCACCCATAAACCGCCGGTGTAGCGCCCCGCCCGCTTGGTCGGCAGGGTGTGGTTCGTGCCGATCACCTTGTCGCCGTAGGAAACATTGGTCTCGGGCCCGAGAAACAGCGCGCCGTAATTGGTCAGGTTGTCGAGGAAATACTGCGGATCCCTGGTCATGACCTGAACGTGCTCCGAAGCGATGTCATCGGCCACCCGGACCATCTCGTCGTAGCCGTCGCAGACGATCACCTGACCGTAGTCGCGCCACGCGGCGCCCGCGGTCTCGCCGGTCGGCAGGATTTTCAACTGGCGTTCGATCTCGGCCATGGTGTCGCCCGCCAGCGCCTCGGAATTCGTGACCAGCACGGCCGGCGAGGTGGGGCCGTGCTCCGCCTGGCCCAGCAGATCCGCGGCGCACAGCTCGCCGTCCACCGTCTCATCGGCGATCACAAGGGTCTCCGTCGGGCCGGCCAGCAGATCGATGCCGACGCGGCCGAAGAGTTGGCGCTTGGCCTCGGCGACATAAGCATTCCCGGGCCCGACCAGCATGTCGACCGGCTGGATATCGCCCGCGCCGAGGGCCATGGCGCCCATGGCCTGCACGCCGCCGAGGCAATAGATTTCATCGGCGCCCGCGAGATCCTGGGCGACGACGATGGCGGGCGACGGCTTCCCCTCGAAGGGCGGCGCGCAGGCGGCGATGCGCTTCACGCCGGCCACATTGGCAGTCACCACCGACATATGCGCCGACGCCACCATGGGATACCGTCCCCCCGGAACGTAACAGCCGACCGCGTTTACCGGCACGTTCCTGTGGCCCAGGACGACGCCGGGATAGGTCTCTTCCTCCACATCGACCAGGGCGGCCTTCTGAATTTCGGCGAAGTTGCGGATTTGTGCCTGGGCGAACTTGATGTCCTCGATGTTCCGCTCGGTCACCTGATCGTAGCAGGCGTCGATGTCGGCCCGGCTCATTCGGAAGTCATCGGGCGCATAGTCGTCGAATTTTTCGGCATATTCCCGAACGGCATCCATGCCGCGGGCTTCGATATCGGCGAGAATATCCTCGACGATTTTGCGAACCTTGGCGTCCTGTTCCTTGGCCTCTTCGGCGGTGATGCCTTCCTTGAGATAGCGGGCCATTGTGGTCTCCCTGGATCGGTGGCTTTAATGTCGCTGGACTTTACGGGATGCCAATCCGGACATAAAGACGCGAACAGGGAGAACGGGTATGAGCGAGGCGGGACTCTCGGTGGACCTATCGGGCCGGACGGCCCTGGTGACCGGCGCCGGCAAGGGCCTCGGCCGGGCGAGCGCCCTGGCGCTGGCCGAAGCGGGCGCGGATGTAATCGGCGTCTCGCGAACCGAAGAGGATCTCAAGAGCCTTCAGGCGGAAAATCCGGACCGGATCAGGTACTGGGCCGAGGATGTTCTTGCCGACGATCTTTACCGCAGGATCGAAGACTTGGAGAAGCTCCATATCGTCGTCACATCGGCGGGCGGCAACAAGCCGGAGCCGGTCACCGATATCACCGCCGAAACGCTTCAATGGATGACCGGACTCAACCTGACATCCGTGATCCGCACCTGTCAGAGCGCCGTCCGGGTGATGCGCCGGGGCGGATACGGCTCGATCGTCAATATCTCGTCCCAGATGGGACATGTCGGCGCGCCCAACCGCACCCTTTACTGCGCCACCAAGCATGGGGTCGAGGGATTCACCAAGGCCCTCGGCGTCGAAGTCGCCCCCGAAGGAATCCGCGCCAATACCGTCGCCGCGACCTTCGTCGATACGCCCATGACCCGGCCCATGTTCGAGAACCCGGAGTTCAAGGCCACCGTGCTCAACAACATCGCGACCGGCAGGCTGGCGGACCTCTCGGACGTGGCCGGCGCGGTTCTCTATCTCTGCTCGCCCGCCGCCGCCATGGTGACCGGCACCTCGATCCGGGTCGACGGCGGCTGGACCGCCTGGTAGCCGGCGGTTGGACCGCCCGGGCCCTGCCCGCTATCATTCCGCTGGGCGGAAAACGCAAAATGTCGGAAACAAAACGCATCCGGGCGCTGGAGCGCGGCCTCGAGGTGATGGAGGCGCTTCAGGATCGGCGGGCCGCATCCCTCAAGGACCTCTACGAGGCAACCGGACTGCCGCGCCCAACGCTGATCAGAATTCTCCACACACTTGAAACCGCCGGCGTGGTTCGGCGATCCATCGGCGACGGGCTTTATCGCGCGACCTACCGGCTGCAGCGGCTGGCGGGCAGCGGAGACGAGAGCGACCGTCTGGCGGATATCGCCGCGCCCGTCATCGATTCCCTGTGCCGGCGGCTGACCTGGCCGTCCGATCTCGCGGTACTCGAACCGGAGCGCCGCGAAAGCATGATCCTCAAGGAGACCAGCCGGCCCACCTCACCGATCATGCTCAACCGGGACCGGCTGGGATACGAAATCTGCATGAGCCTGTCTTCCGTCGGCCGGGCGTATCTCGCCTTCTGCCCGGAGGACGAACGGCGGGACATCATCGCCCGCCTCAAGAAATCCGCCGATCCTCTCAACCGCCGGATCGGCGGCGGCCGGGAGTTTCAAGCGACCCTGGATGCCGTCCGCGATGCGGGATATGCGGTACGCGACCCCGCCTTCGGCGGCGGACAGGGACAACTGCGCAACGCGTATGACGACGGCTTGGAGGCCATGGCCGTGCCGCTGGCCGGCGAGAGCAAGGTGCACGGGACCGTGTCGATGGTCTGGCCGCGCAAGGCGTTCACTGTCGAGGCGTTCGCCGCCGAGCACCTGACCGCCCTCCAGGATGTCGCACACGAAATCGTCGCCGCGGTTGAATCCTGATCCGGCCAGTCCGCTTTTTCGAGTTCTACGGCAAGGTACCCGCACGAAATTTGCAATGGACTCCCACATATCCACCGAAGATGCGAAAATCGGAGGCGAAGTCCGCAAGAGAGGCACGGATCATGCAGGGAATGGCGCTGGATGCCGCCGATGTTCGCATACTCAACCATTTGCAAACCCATGGACGGGCCTCGAACGCGGAGCTGGCCGAGATTGCGTTCCTGTCCGCGTCCCAATGCCACCGCCGGGTGAAGCGCCTGGAAGCCGAAGGCATCATCAACGGGTACCGGGCCGAGGTGGATCCGGCAGCCGTGGGCCTGGACATTTCCGCGTTTATCCATGTCTCCTTGAGTGCGCATGGAGAAAACCCGGCGGTCGCGTTCGTCGAGGCGGTCGAAAATTTACCGGAGATAACCGAGTGCTATTCGCTGGCCGGAGACACGGACTATCTTCTCCGGGTGGCCATGCCCACCCTGCAGGCATTTTCCGGGTTTCTGATGAACGAACTCATTCCCCTTCCCGGGATCGGCAGCGTCAAATCCTATGTGGTGCTGGAGGAAATCCGCCGCAGCCGGGCGCTCCCCATTGCCGAGATCTCCAAACCCTAAGTCAGAGAGTAGAGGCGGTCCCCAATAGCGCCGTAGACCGTTCCGCCGCTTGACAGGTTAACGGCGTGTCGCAACGAATTCACTGATCGTATAGGCTGGAATCCGCTAAATCAGCGATTCCTCACCGGGGGGCCGGGGGTGGCCGCATCATCCAACGATGCCTTGTTGGACAAGGCCGAAATCAACGACGTTCTGCTGACCTGGGGTCAGGCCCGGGATCGGGGCGAATGGGACACGCTCAGGGCCTGCTTCCAGCCTGACGCGACAATTCACATTGCCTGGATTTCCGATACCGCCGAGGAATTCGTTCGGCGATCGGCGGATATGCTCGCCGAGTGGAAAGAGGGTGAGTCGAGTAAACACTTCATCGGCGGCGGCCAGGTGATGCTCAACGGAAATCGCGCTTACAGCAGGTGTCATGTGAATTTGATTTCACGGCTGTCCGCGGACGGCATTCCGTTCGATTGGGAATTTTGGGGCCAGTTCCACGATCTATTCGAGCGCCGCGAAGATGGCGTGTGGCGGATATTCAAACGAACAATGGTTTACGAGAAGGACCGCCTCGACCCGGTCATCGCCGGTCAGCTGCCGGATGACTATTTTGACACGGCAACTCTGGAATCCCATCCCCATCAGATCAGGTTTCTGGCCTGGCGGCTTTCGCTCACCGGCAGGAAACCTGTCGATGACGTCGTATTGGCGCGAACCGAGGGGGAAACCGGCCTGATCGACGAGTGCCGAAACTGGATCAGGAGTTCCTGAACCGCGGGCGATGCGCGGGGTGTCTGTGCGCCTTCCATCTTTTGCTCTAGAGTCGGCCGGAGCGACGTGATTGTTCGCACATGAGCCAAATGGACCGGATCGTTCCCAGATACACGGCTATCGGAGTCCTCTTCGGATGCCTGTTTCCGATGACCGCTTGGATTTTGGATCTGAGCTTGGGCGGGATGACGCCCAGCGCCCAGGCGATCATCGACATCCATCGGGCCTCGCCCGTCCACTTCATCGTCGATTTGGCTCCGATCGTCCTTGGCGCCACGTTTTTCTTCCTCGGCGCCAAGCAGCGGCACTTGGCGGCCGCGAGCGAGGCGCTCCGGGGCGATGCCGTCGAGCGCGCCGAAGCCCTCGACCAAAGCGAAGCCCGAATCAAGGATTTCACCAACATTCCCAACCAGCGCTTCTGGGAAACCGATGAGGACCACGTTTTCACCTATGTGTCGGGCGGTATCGGGCGGACATTCATGAGCACCATCGACGATGCCATCGGGAACAAGCGCTGGGAGCTTCCGGGGGTCGGAGCATCGGAGGAGGCTTGGAGGGCACACAAGGCCGATATAGCCGCCCGGCGCCCAATCGATGATTTCCGTTGCACTCAGACGGACACGGCCGGAAACATCACCCACCTGAACATCAACGGCCGTCCCTTTTATGACGAGAACGAAAATTTCCGCGGCTATCGGGGCACCACGACAAACATCACACAGCAGGTCGAGGCCGCGAGAGCGGTCGAACAGTCCGAGGAGAAATACCGGCACTTGTTCGAATTCGCCGAAGACTCGATCTTTATCGTCGATACGGACACATTCCGTTTTTTGGATGTCAACCGTGCGGCGGCCCGGCGCCTTGGATATACCACCCGGGAACTCATCGGCAAATTCGTCGTGGACATCAACGCAGAGGACTTCCGGCCGGAAGAAACCGCTCGCCGGCTTGAACGTATCCGGGAGGAAGGCAGCCAGACTTTTGAAACCGTGCACGTTCGCAAGGACGGATCCAAGCTACCGGTCGAAATCAGCTCGCGGTTCGTCAGCTACGGCAATCGGGAAGTTCTGGAGAGTATCGTCCGCGATATCACCGAACGAAAGGAAATCGAGCGTCTCAAGAACGAGTTCATTTCGACGGTCAGTCATGAACTTCGCACGCCGTTGACTTCGATCATCGGATCCCTCGGACTGATGCGCGGAAACGCCCTGGGCGAAAATTCCCGGCAGGTTCGGCAACTCATCGAGGTTGCCCACGGCAACTCGGAGCGGCTGGTCCGGCTGATCAACGACATACTCGACATGGAGAAAATCGAATCCGGCAGCATGGAATTCGAGATGCGGCCGGTGGACCTCAATGCACTGGTGGAACAAGCCATCGCCGACAACGAGGGCTACGCGGACCGGTTCGGCGTCGTTCTGGTCAAGGAGCTGGATATGCCCGATGCATCGATCACCGGGGATTGGCATCGGCTGCTCCAGGTCATGGCGAATCTGATATCCAACGCGTCGAAATTTTCTCCCGCGGGCAGCCGTGTCGACGTAGAATTGACCCCGAACGGCAAGACGGTCCGGGTCGCCGTAAAGGATAACGGGCCTGGGGTTCCGCTGGATTTTCGGGACACCATTTTCGACAAGTTTACCCAGTCCGACATGTCGGATAGCCGCGAGCGAGGCGGCACCGGTCTCGGCCTCTCCATTTCAAGGGCGATCGTCGAAGTCCACGGCGGCCGGATTGGGTTTCGGAACAACCCGGAAGGCGGCGCCACCTTCTATTTCGATCTCCCGCGTGAAGCGGCCTAGATCAAACCCGTAAGCCACTGGACCGGCCACGCAATTTCCCATGATCGAACTCTACTCGTTTCCGACATCCACCTGCAGCCTCAAGGTGCGCATCTGCCTCGCGGAGAAAGGCCTGGAGTACAAAGAGCATCGGCTGTCTCCGGGAGAGAACGGGCACCTCACCGACGGGTACCTGCGGATGAACCCCAACGGCGTGGTGCCGACGCTCGTCCATGACGGAACGGTGGTCATCGACTCCTCGGTGATCCTCGAATACCTGGACGAGGTGTTCCCGGAACCGTCCTTCAGCCCGGCCTCGCCGGCCGGCAGGGCCAGAATGCGCGCCTGGCTTCGCTTCTTCGAGGAAAAGCCGACGCCCGCCGTCCGCTACCCGACATTCCAGAAGTTCCTCATCCACAACTACACCAGGCTCTCGCCGGAACAGTTCGAAAAGGCGGCGGAACGCCGGCCGCTCAAGACCGACTTCTACAAGCGGATGGGCCAGGACGGCTTCACCGAAGCCGAGATCGCCAAGGCCATGGACGACATGCGCCTGACAATCGACAGGATGGAAACCGAACTCGCGGCCCATGGTCCCTGGATCATGGGGGATCGATACACGCTGGCGGACATGTGCGTCGCGCCGCTGATCGACCGGATGGACGATCTCGGCCATCGGGAAATGTGGGAGGCGGCGCATCCCGCCGTCACCGCCTGGTTTGCCGCAATGCGGTCACGGCCGGCCTTCGAGGCCGCCTACTACCCCGGCTCCCGGATGTCCGAGTTCTACCCGGAGCGCGCCTAGGCCACGGCGCGCCGTCACCGGCGGCATGGCCGCCGATCTTGTCCGGCCGGCACCGATGGTGATCTTCCCGGGGATCGTACTCCGCCTGCCCGACCCGAGAGTGTAATGACAACGACTATCTGGATTTTCGGGCGTAGAAGATGGCGGCAACCCCTGCCCCCAGTCCCCCGTAGACAAACACCATTGGCCCCGAATCGAGAAAGATGACCATTGCGGCAAGTAGTATGCCGATCGCGGCCACACCAACGACACTTTGCATAACCTGGTTCTCAATATTCCGAGACCACCAGAGCAGAAGGGCCGCACTCAGGGCCCCGATGAAACCCAAGACAATATCGAGAGTGATCATCGAGTGGAGCGATTGAGCTAATACGTCGCGCGGCCGCCCGAGACGTCGAAGACACCCCCGGTGGCGAACGAGCATTCCTCGGAGGCCAGCCACGCCACCATGGCGGCGATTTCCTCCACCAGGCCGAAGCGGTTCATGGGAATCTTCGAGAGCATGAAATCGATATGCTCCTGGGTCATCTGATCGAAGATCGCCGTCCGCACCGCCGCCGGCGTCACGCAGTTGACCATCACGTTGGTCTGCGCCAATTCCTTGCCCAGCGCCTTCGTCAAGCCGATGACGCCGGCCTTGGTCGCCGAATAGGCCGGCGCCTTGGGGTTTCCCTCCTTGCCGGCGATGGACGCGACATTGACGATGCGGCCGTAGCCGTTCTCCAGCATGTGGGGAATGGCCGTCCGGCTGACGTAGAACGTCCCGGACAGATTGATATCGACGACCTTGTCCCAGGCATCGATGGGGTATTCCCACGAGGTGATGTTGGGACCCGAGATTCCGGCGTTGTTGACCAGGATGTCGACCTTGCCGAGATCGCCGACCGAGCCGGCAAAGGCGGCTTCCACCGCCGAATTGTCGGAAATATCGGCGGCCCGGCCGGTCACCTTCGTGCCGCCGGCCGCCGCCGAGAGTTCCTCCACCGCCTGGGCCAGACCGTCTTCGTTGATGTCCCAGATACATGTATCGGCGCCGGAGTCCACCAGCCGCCTGGCGATACCGAGGCCCAGTCCCGCCGCACCGCCGGTGACGACGGCAGCGCGGCCACGGAGGTCGATCCGGTTCACGGAATTAGCCCTTCACCCTGAAGCCGACGGACCCGAGGCCCTGCACCGTATTGCGGACCGAAACGCCCTTCTCCAGGGCGACCGCCTCGGTGACGCCGCCCGCCATGACCACCCAGCCGGCTTCGAGAATTTCACCCGCTTCGGCGGCCATCCGGGAGGCCGCGGCGAGGGACCGCCCGGGGTGTCCGAGAATGGCTGCGGACGAGCCGATGGTCGCCGGACGGCCGTTCACTTCCATGACCACGCCGAGGTTGTCCAGTTCCATATCCGGCGGGCACCAGGGCCCGATCACGTAGCCGGACGACGACGCGTTGTCGGCCACCACGTCCTGCAGATTGAACTTGAACGCCCGGTAGCGGCTATCGATGATCTCGAGCGCCGGGGCGACCGCCTCCACCGCCGCCATCGCCTCCATGGGCGTGGTCGGACCGGCCAACGGCGCGCCCAGCAGGTAGGCAATCTCCGGCTCGACCCGCGGGTGCACGTAGTCCTTGAGGTTGATGACCGCGCCGTCCTCGACCAGCATGCCGTCGGTCAAGCGGCCCCAGATCATGTCGGACAGGCCCATCTGGACCATCTTGGCCCGGCTGGTGAAGCCCATCTTCATGCCCGAGCGCTCTTCGCCGCGCTCCAGGCGCCGGTCGATGCTTGCCGCCTGGACCCTGTAGGCCTGTTTGAGCGTCATCCTGCTCTTTTTGGAGAGCTGCGGGATTGCCGTCGCCTTCACCGCCGCATCATCGACCGTCTTGGCGAGTTTCTGGATATCGACTGCCATCTTCCTTCTCCCCTTACGCGCCGAACACGGCCCGGACCGAACCCAGCCCGTTAATCCGCGCCTCGTAAACCTCACCCTTGGCCGCCGGCACCATCGGCCCCAAGGCGCCCGACATGACGACGTCCCCGGCCGACAACGGCCGGCCCCGCGCGGTCATGACCTCCGCCAGCCAGCGCACCGCGTTGATGGGATGGCCGAGGCAGGCGGCCCCGGCGCCGACCGAAACGGGCTCGCCGCGGTTTTCCACCACCATGCCGCACATGCGTCCGTCGAAGCCGTCCAGCGCAACCTTATCGTTGCCCAGGACGAAGAGCCCCGACGAAGCATTGTCGGCCACCGTGTCGACGATGGTGATGTCGAAATTCGCGATCCGGCTGTCGACGACCTCGATCGCCGGAGTGGCATAGGCGACGGCGCGGATCACGTCCGCGGTGCTCGGTTTGTCCAGATGCAGGTCCTTGTCCAAGATGTAAGCCACTTCCGCCTCGACCCGCGGCTGAGAAACCCGGCTCGCCGGAATTTCCTCGCCATCCGGCACCGCCATGTCGTCGAACAGCATGCCGTAGTCCGGCTGATCGACCCCCAATTGGGTCTGAACGGCTTTGGCGGTCAGGCCGATCTTGCGGCCCACCAAGCGGGCCCCTTCGCGCAATCGCCACAGGGTCACGTTCTCTTGAACGGCATAGGCGCCGTCGATGTCGCCCTTGTCGAGAAGATCCCGGACCGGCTTGTCCGCCCTCCCGCTTTTGTAGGCGTTGATAATCCTCTCGGACGCCTGATGAATGGCTGAAGCTGAGGTCATCGAGACGGTCCTCCTCCCTGGGAATTTCCGGTGATTGCTGGCCGGCGAGCGTATCCGACGGCGGATGCCTAGACAATCGCCCGGGATCGGGCAACCCGGGCCCAACCGGTGTCCGACGCTCGGACGAGAAATACGGGCTACTAGACGGGTGCCGGCGTCGCGCCCTTGGTGCCCGTATCAAACGCCGCCTCCGGCCCGCCGAATTTGGCGACGAGTTGGTTCTGGTCGTCCTTGGCGCGGCGGTCGACGGCCTCGGGATCGACGAGTTCACGGAGGGCGGCGTGCATCGCATCGAGATCTGTCTTGGCCCCCGCATCGCCCGCCAGGTTGGCCGTTTCCTCGGGGTCGTCTTCCAGATCGAACAGCTCCGGCTCGAATCCCACATAGTAGATGTACTTCCACCGGCCGCGGCGGATCATGAACGCGCCGGAGGGCGAACCCGCTGCGTGATATTCGGAAAATGCGATCCGCTCGGGCTCGTCGCTTTCGTTGGCCAGCTGGAACCATGAACGTCCCGGCAGATCCCGGGCGTCGTCGGGAACGCCCACGCCGACCCCGTCCAAGATGGTCTGGTAGCTGTCCACCAAACTGACGGGCGTCCTACAGATCCGGCCTTCGGGAACGTCCGGCCCGGCGAGCATCAGCGGAATGCCGGCCGCCTCTTCGTACATGTTGGATTTGCCCCACAGACCCCGGGCGCCGACATTGTCGCCGTGGTCCGACGTGTAGACGATGCGGGTGTCCCCGGCGAGGCCGGATGACCCGAGGGTGTCCAGTACCCGCCCGATTTGCGCATCGACGTAAGTGCAGAGGCCGAAATAAGCCGCCTGGGCGACCTTGCGGTCGTCCGGGGTCAACGCCTCGTCGGTGCCATGAAACCGCGCCATGATATCGGCCCACGGGTGGCGCTCGTATCCGTCCTCGGGCCGCAGTTTCATGGGCGGCAATTCGCCCGTGGGATACATGTCGTAATATTCCCGCGGCACCACCAGCGGGAAATGCGGCGCCACAAAGCCGAGATACAGCACCCAAGGCCTGTCGGGCGGCCGGGCGGCCATGGCCTCCAGCCATTCGCAGGCCGTGTCGGCGATGGTCCGGTCATAGATGTTGTACTTGGACTCTCCCGGGCCAATGGTTTCGCCCAGCATCTTTTGTCCGCGCGGGTTACCCAGCGGCAACGGATCCCGCACCGACCCCCATACCTGGCCGATCCCGCCCATGATGTGCATGGGGTGACGCTGCGCGCTGAACCCGGTGGGGTCGGTCTCGTTGCGGTAATGGAGCTTGCCGACGGATTCGACGGCGAAGCCAAGGTCGATCAGATGGTGTCCCCATCCCCGGACCCGGCCGTCATAGGCCAAGGCGTTGTCCCAATAGCCGATGTCATGGACATAGCGGCCGGTCGCCCACGCGGCCCGCGCAGGGATACAGATGGGCGAATTGGAATAGGCGGCGGTGAAGCGGGTCCCCGCCGCGGCCAGCGCATCCAGGTTCGGGGTCTTCACGTGCGAATGGCCGGCGCAGCCCAGCATCTTGGGGTTGTGCTCGTCGGACATGATGAACAGCAGGTTCTTGGGTTCCATGGTTCAGCCGAGGGCCTTTTGGTTGCGGGCGAAGAAGAGGACGACGAAGACCGCGAGCGCGATGAAGGCAATGGAGATCGGGCTCGCAAACAGGAACCAGGGGTTCGATCCGGTGGCCGAGAACGCTTGCCGCATCGCCTCCTCCAACCGATTGGCGAGAATGAACGCGATGACAAAGGGCAGCACCGAGATATCGAGCTTGCGCATCAGGTAGCCGATGAACCCGAAGAACAGGGTGAAGTAGATGGCGAACATGTCGGTGTTCTGGACGTAGATCGCGGTCAGGGTCAGCAGCAGAACCACCGCCAGCAGACGCTGCTTCGGCACCTTGACCATGATCCCGGTGGCCCGCATGAACACGCCGCCAATGGTCCAGTTCAGGATGTTGGCGCATATCATCGTAGTGAACAGCCCGAAGACGATGACCATCTCCGGGTTGATTTGATCGGGAATGATACGAAAGACCGTCGGGCCGGGATTGAAGCCGCCGATGGATTCGGCGGCCAAGATGATGAACACCGCCGAGACGTTCCCGGGAATACCGAGTGACAGGACCGGAATAAGGTTCGCTCCGGCCACCGAGGAGTTTGCCGCCTCGGTGGCGGCAACGCCCTCCGGCACGCCGTCACCGAAAGTCTTCTCGCCCTTGTGCATCTTCTTGCCGCTCGCGTAGCCGAGCGTCGCGGCGAGCACCGACCCGATCCCGGGAAGCGCGCCGATAGCCGTCCCGATCACCGCCGATGTGCCGACGAACGGGAGAATGCGGCGAATGTCGGACAAACGGAGTTTGTTGTCTCCCTTTTGTTCGATCACGGTGATTTCCGAGCGTTCGCGCATTTCGCGCCACATGTCTTCCAGGGATTTAAAGACCTCGCCCAGGATCAGAACGCCGACCACCGCACTGACCAAAGGGAACCCGTTGCCGAGTTCTTCGCTCCCCATCGACAAGCGCGGATATCCATCCTCGCCCGTTCCGATGTAGGCCATGAACAGTCCGAGCAGCGCGCCGAGAATGCCCTTCCACACCGACTTGCCGACAACCGCGGCGATGAACGCAAGCGACAGGATGATCAAGGCGGCTTTCTCCGGGAAATCGAGGAACCGCTCAACCAGGATGGCCAGGAACGGAGCGGACGTAATCAACACGATGTCGGAAAAGGTGTCGCCGGTCACTGAGGAGAAGTGTGCAACCCTGAGCGCCTTCCCCGACTGGCCATTCTTGGTCATGGGATAGCCGTCGAACGTCGTCAGAACGGAATCCGGTGTTCCGGGCGTATTGAATAAAATCGCCGGGACCGCGCCGCCGATGGTCGAGCCCTTCATGATGCCGACCAGGAAGCCCAGGACCGGCAACAGTGCGTCGGGCGTGAAGCCGAATACGGAGATCAGGATGGGCAGTGAAATGGCCATGGCGAATGGGCCGCCCAGCCCGGGCGTGGCGCCCACCACGATACCGCCGATAAAGCCGCTGAAGACCATGACCAGCGTGATCGAAACGGGCAGGCCGAAAATCGAGAACGCCGGATCGGCGGTAAACACCGCCAACACGCCCAGCCAGACGTGATCCAGGATACCCATTACTGGTCACCGTTGGGCGGCAGCAGGAGATTGTCGAAAGGCACGTCGTAGATGAAGCCCAGTACAATCACCGCGCCGATCGCGACCCAAGCTCCGTTCATGGAAAAACGGTTTTCGACAATGCGAATGGCCCCGAAGACCAGAACGAACCCGCCGGCGGCGAAACCCAGATACTTGTACGGAACGGTGTCCCGGAGCTGGCGGTAGGTGCCGATATCGTTGCCCAGGGAATTGATCGCTTCGACGGCGATGGGGCCGGTAAACACCATCAACACGAGCCCGAGGATCAGGACGGCCGCCATGCGAAGCAGAAAGACCGCGCTTTGGCGATCAGGCGTGTCTTCGTAGGGCGCCGGACGAAACCAGGAGGTGATGCCCAGAGCGAGGGCCGCGATCAGGATTCCGGCCGCCGCGCCCGTGGGCGCCAGCGCGTCCCCGATCTGGATTTCACGGCGAAACCGTTCGATCAGGCCGGTCTCGATATCGTTGGGTATCCAAACCGCGAGGGTCAGGATTGCCGCGATGGCCAGCACCAGCGCGAGGCCGAGCGTCCAACGGTCCTGTTGCATACCGTCCCCTGATCGAGTGGGCGGAGCGAGGCTCCGCCCTTATCTCAACCTAGTTGGTCACGCTCATCAACGTTTTGGATTCTTTCAGTCCATTCTGGATGAAGTCGTCCAGGGCCTTGCCCGAAATCAGGTCCGGGCCGGTGTAGCGTGCGGTGACGAACTTGAACACTTCACCGTTCTTGTCCGAAATAACCTCCGCAAAGGCGGCAGCAAGGGTATTTCGCGCGTCAGCGGACATTCCCTTTGGACCCACGACGACGAATTTGGCGCCGATATCATAGGGGATGCCGAGCTCGATCAGGGTCGGGGCGTTGGGCGAATACGGGATCCGTTTGCCGACGCCGGAGACCAGATTGATCATATCGCCGGACTTGACGGCCTTGGCCTGGATGCCCGCACCGTAGCCGATATCGATGTCACCGGCATTGAGAGCGTTCATAACCGCCCGGCCGCCCCGCAGCAACACGGTGTTGAATTTCACGCCGTACTTTTGCTCCAGGAGGTAGTTCACGTCGGCATGCTTCTGGCCCATGCCGCCGAATTTCATGGTGCCGGCCCGCGCCGCCTTGAGGAAATCATCCCACGTCTTCCAGCCCTTGGAGGCCTTCACGACCAGCCCCATCTGCGAGCCGGTGGTGGTGGTGATGTAGGTGAAGTCGCCTGCGGTATAGCCCGGATTTTTCGAGGCGAGCATGTTGTAGCCAAAGGATTCGGTTACCGCCATGCCGATGGCAGTGCCGTCATTGGGCAAACCCTTGAGCTTGCGCGCCATAAGGGCGCCGCCGCGGCCCGCGACGTTGGACGGAATGACTTTCCAGCCCTTGCGCTTTTCGAGTTCAGCCGCGATCAGCCGGGCCTGCGTATCGGTGCCGCCACCGGCGGCAAAGCCGATCATCAGACTGATCGGTCCCTTGGGTTTCCATTCCGCAGCCGCGGAACCGGCCATCAGGCCGACGGCCGCCACGCCCAGCGCGGCGGAAACGAGAACTTTCTTGGCAGTCTTGAGGGTCATGTGACTTCCTCCCAGTTGAAAACAAGTTTAAGCGATCGTCCCGGTCGAATTAGTTGTCATAACAACTATATTGAATTTCGGTTCATAATGCAAGTGTTTGTCACCCCGGCGGTTCATACGGATCGAGGGTGCCGGGCGGGATGGGCGGATGCGCCTTCAGGCTTTCCCGGAAGTCGCGCACCATCTTGGAAATCGGCCCCATGACCCAGGAGTTGAAGATCGCCACATTGGTCTCTTCCTTGGGGTCCTGGATGAGGTTGAACAGGTAAGGGGCCTCCAGCTTGCCCTTCCCCTCGTTGACTTCCGGCTCCCAAAAGAAATGCAGCTTCCAGTCCCGCCACTTGGCCGCCCGCATGTCCTCCTTGATGAAGAAGACGAAGCCCTCGCGCGCGGAATGCGCCGCGCCCTCGAACAGAAACGCGGTCTGGTCGATGCCGTCGATGGGCCGGTCGGCCGGTATGCCGCCGCCGGCGCCCGCGAGCTTGGCGAGGGTGACGAAGAAATCGGAGATATGGAGCATCTCGTCGCTGACCGCGCCCGCCGGCACCTTGCCCGGCCAGCGCAAAATACATGGCACCCGGAGGCTGCCCTCCATCGCGGTGTGGTAAGTGCCGCGCCAGTAGCCCGCCGTCCCGCGCCAGGGGTCCCGAAACTCCGGGCCATTGTCGGAAGCGAAGATCACCAGCGTATCATCTGTGATCCCCAGCCGGTCGACCTCGTCCACAATCTGCCCCACCCGGTGATCCAATTCCACGAGGCTGTCGGCCATCTCCCCATGACCGGTGACGCCCTTGAAATCAGGGTGCGGCAGGTTGGGGAAGTGCATCTGGGTGACCGGCGCATACAGAAAGAACGGTTTCTCGTCCGCCGCGGCCCTGCCCATGAAGTCCATGGAGCGCCGGACGATCTCGGCGTCGATCAGCCGGCGGCTGTCCATGTCGAAGACCTGAATGTCGCGGGACTCCCCGCCCGCCTTGCCTTCCATCAGGTGCGGGACCTGAACCACCTGGTCGTCGAACCCCTGCGCGGTGGTGAAGTACGCTTCGTTGAGGGTGCGGGGCAGGCCGTACCATTCGTCAAATCCGCGGGCGTTGGGCAGTCGGTGCTGGGCGTCCCCCAGGTGCCACTTGCCGTAATGGGCCGTCGCATAGCCCGCCCCGGAGATCAACTCGGGCAGCAGCACCTCCCATTTGGTGAGGCCATGGGGCACGCCGGCCGGCATGGATTGATAGGCGCCGGTACGGATCGCGTGACGGCCGGTCATCAGGGCGGTCCGGGTCGGTACGCAATCGCTTTCCACGTTGAAGTTGGTGAGCCGCAGGCCCTCTTCGGCGAAGGCGTCGATCCTGGGCGTCGGCGCGCCGCGCAACACCCCGCCCCCGTAACAGCCAAGCTCGCCCCAACCAAGATTGTCGGCGAGAATGAGCACGATGTTCGGCTGCCCGCTCATCCGCTGCCGGTCTCGCTGGTCTCGTCCAAAAGCGTTATCGCCCGGCCTTCCAGTTTACCGAGCAGGCGGTCAAACTCTCTCCGCTCCGCCGCCGTCAGCACGCTGATCAGCCGGTCCTGCCTGTCCTGGGACGTGGCGGACATGGCGTCGTAGAGCGATTGGCCTTCGGGGGTGAGTTCGACGACCATCCGCCGCCGATCGGCCGCATCCGGCGTCCGGCGCACCAGTCTCCGGTCGATAAGACGCTGGATCGCCCTCGAGACATTGCTCTTGTCCATCACCGTCTCTTCGGAAATCTGGCTCGCGCTCATCGGCCCGCCGCGTCCCAAGGGCGCCAGTGTCCGCCACTCCACCGACGTCATCCCGAACTTGTTCCCGTACGTGCGGGTCGCCCAAAGGGTCAAGCGGTTGGACAAGCGCGAGAAACGGTAAGACAAGATTTCACGCAGCTCGAATTTCTCCGGCCCTGCCGGTGCCGCCAGGTCGTCCATATGAACGTCGCCTCCCACCGGAAATCATTTCAAATTTTAGTTGCTATAACAACTAAAATTTGAAAACGTCTGGACCGGAAAACACAGGCCGAGAAGAGGCACGGCGATGGCTGACGCGGCATTTGAATTCATTGACTTCCCCATGCGCTCGTCCAAGCCGCGGAGCGATGGGCTGACGATGATGATCGATTGGGGCCTGCCCCTCGCACTCCAGTCCGACGTGGTGGCGGGAGCAAACCGGTACATCGATATGGCCAAGATCGCGGGCACGATAGCCGGCGTGATGCCCCGCGAGTTGCTGGAAGAAAAAATCGCTGCCTACAGGTCCGCCGGCATCAGCACCTCGCAGGGCGGGTTGTTTACGGAAATGGCCTATATGCAGGGAAAAATCGAGCCTTTCTTCGAGCGCATCTCCGAGCTGGGTTTCGATGCGGTCGAAATCTCGGACAATCTGCTGAGTTGGAACCTCACCGACAAGGAAAAGACAATCCGGCTGGCGATCGAGGAATTCGGACTGAAAGTCCTTGGCGAGGTGGGCCGCAAGGATGCGGCCATGGACGACGACAGCTTGCTCGAGGATCTCCGGATCACCGTCGATGCCGGCGTCACATCGGTCTTCGTGGAGGCATACGAGCTGTTCGCGGGCGATTCCATTCGTGAGGAACTGATCGCGAAGATCGCCGAGCGGCACCCATCGGATACCATCATCTACGAACTGCCGGTGGTCGTACTGCCCGGGGTCACGCGGGAGTTCAAGCACAAGGTCGCGCTGTGGATGGTGGATGCGTTCGGCGCCAACGTAAACCTGGCCAACGTGGAGTGGGACGAGATTTGGATGACGGAAATCATCCGGCGCGGCGGCGCCGACAACCTCGGAGAACCGGGAAATACCGAACTCTAGGCTCAGGACTCATTGATTGAGATAGAAGATGACGGTTGCAGCGATGCAGATTGCGGAGAAGAAGGTGTGCGCGCATCTGTCGTATCGTGTTGCGATGCGCCGCCGGTCCTTGAGTTTGGCGAACATGTTCTCGATTTTGTGGCGGGTCTTGTAGAGGGTTTTATCGTATGGGAGGGGCCGTTTTCTGCTCTTGATGGGCGGGATGCACGGCGTGATGCCCTTGGCCTGATGAGCGACATAGAGGTGTCCGCCCGGCACGGCATCACTATCGATGTCATTCATGAGTTCTTTGAACGTCTCGAATCCGTCCTCAATCTCCTGATGCAGTGCGAGAGCTGTTTCGCGGCCCCATAGCTTTATCCATTGAGACCGCTTTAGTCGTCCGGAGGCATTCCGTGCCTGCCCGCCGTTTCGACTAGTGCATCCCCAGCTGACAGAATTCGCCTCAAGGACGTGGGCCCTAATTCCGTGCTGTTGCGCCAGAAAGATTGCCGTCGCCAGCCCAGCAAACCCATATCCAATAATTGCAACATCGACGGAAATATCCGTTCCAATCGGACCATCGTCCTGAGTGGTATCTCCGGCATCGGCAACCCAGTAAGTCGGTGCATAATTCTGCCCATGCCCAGGCACACTCGTTACCAGCGGGTCATATGTTGGGACATATGGAAACCATTGCGTCGAAAGCTTGTATGCCATTCTCAAATAAAATGGCCCTTGGGCGCGAGCGGAGTGCCCAAGAGCCGAAGTTCCCGGGAAGCAAATTAGTCTAGCGGAATTGAATCGGCTGTCCGGGCCTTCAACTGATTCTGGATGAGGAAGAAAATGGACAGCGCCGTCAAGATCCAGAAGAACCAGTTAATTCCACTTCGGAAAAATACCGAGAAATCGCCTTCGGATGTTAAGAGCGACTGGCGGAAACTATCTTCCAGCAGCGGACCCAGAATAAACGCGATCAGAAATGGCGCCGCTGGTATGCCCAGTCTTAACATCACCCAGCCAACGGTGCCCATCACAATCATGACCAGCACGTCAAACAAAGTGTTATTGACCGCATACGCGCCGAATACACATAGGATTAGCACAATCGGATAGAGTAGGTTATTCGGCACCTCGGCTATTCGGCTAATAGCTCGGATAGACAATTTGCCGATTATGAACAGGTACGCTGAGCTCAAAAGGATCCCAATAAATATCGCTTGGATCAGAACGATATTCTGCTCGAACATGATCGGGCCGGGACGCAGGCCGTGGATCATAAATGCGCCAAGAATTACGGCCGTGATAACATCACCAGGTACGCCCAATGCCAATAGGGGGATCATTGTAGCTCCGGCAACGCCGTTATTTCCCGCTTCTGCGGCCGCAACCCCTTCGACTTCGCCCTTGCCGAAGTTCTCAGGATTCTTGGAAGTTCGACGAGCCTCGCTGTAGGAGAGGAACGCGGAAGGCGCACCACCAATTCCAGGGATCGCACCTAGAATGACGCCAATTATGCTACCCCGGAGAATAGATTTTAGGCATCGTTTAAAATCTGCGAACGTCGCTCCCTGACCTGAGAGAGCACCGGCAGATGCGTCGCCTATCGTCTGCTTTGCATAGTGATTGATGATCTCGGGAAGTGCAAAAAGCCCAATCAGCACCGGGATGAAGTTTAATCCTGCCATCAAATCAGGAGCGTCAAAAACAAATCGGTTGGTCCCGTACACGGCATCCAACCCGATAGTGGCAAGTATCAGCCCCAAGCAAGCTGCCATGATTCCTTTCGTCAGATTTTCTCCGGCTACCCCGGCGATAATCGTTAGGGCAAAAACAATCAGCGTAAAGAATTCCGGCGGTCCGAATCTAAGAGCAAAACTGGCGAGAAATCCTGCGAACAGGATCAGCGCGACATTTGAGATGAAATCGGCAATACATGACGCATAGAGAGCCATATCGAGGGCCCGTTTCGCCTGGCCCTTTTGAGCCATGGGGAAGCCGTCCAAGAGTGTGCACGAAGCTGCTGGCGTACCAGGAGCCTTGATCAGAATGGCGGTGATGGAGCCCCCGTATAGCCCACCTTTATAGACCCCCAGGAGCAGAAGTATGCCGGTCACCGGCTCCATAGAAAATGTGAATGGCAGAACCAACGCCACTCCCATGGGCGTCGTCATGCCAGGAATCGCGCCGATCACGGTTCCGATCAAAACACCTATGAATATTACCGATATGTTCTGAAAACTAAGGAACAGGGCGAACGATTCGCCGATGGTTTCAAACACTTATTGCCTCCCCGACTAGATCAAGCTCTCGAACATTCCCATTGGAATTGGCACGTTTGCCACGAAGACAAAAAAAGCAAATAAGATTATCGGCAGTAGGATCGAGATGCTTAGGATGATCACCGGTCGCCGTTCGCCGGTAAATAGGATGGTCGCCACCAGGGCCACCATAGACGTCACTACAAGTCCGCCTATCTCAAGCAGAGAAAAGAAAACAAACAGCCCAACAACAAAAGTTACGACACGCCTGACTAACTGCCCGAGCGGCAGGTCGATTTCATAGTCCTCTTCATCCTCTGTTGAGTTGTCAGACGTTGGCGCCTCGCCGCTCCTCAAGGAGCGATAGCTCTGAAGGGCCAGTATTGCGCCCGTCAGAGCCACTGCGGCGACAATTATCTGTGGCCAGAAACTAGGCGCCAGAGCGGCAATCTCGATATCCGATGGCCGATCGACGCCGGCGGGGATGATCATGAAAAATGTAATGGCGGCCAGCACAATCATGCTGCACCCCAATATTAGCTCGCGTTTAGCCCCGGACATTATGCCGCCTCCAGCATTTTTAGTTTCGTGATATCTATATCTCTGTTGACTAGGAACTCGTTTATGGCCAACCAACGTGCGGCAGTCTGAAAGGTCATGTCGCTAACCAAAAAATTGACGCGGTTCTCAAAATCCCGGTACTCATTTATCGCTACAGTAACCCCCGCGACGTAGCTCTTCGAACGAGCCAATGGTCCAGACAAGATGACTGCTTGAGGGCAAATCAAGCCACCGATCATATCGATCCCCGCTCCTAACGCGCGGCCAGCCCGGAAAAAAATCTGATTTATCGATGTGTCGCCTTCCTCGGCAGCTTCCAACAACCGTTGAAGGCAGCGAGCAGCCTCTTGCAATACGATTTTCTGGTTCGGATACACCTGGTTAAGAATCGACCAGCCACCGGCGATTTCGTCGAGCAATCCACGCTCACCAAAGTCACTATCGGGGCCCAACTCTCTCAGCCGGACACCACCAACGAGGCCAGTTGCAAAGTTCTTCCCTCGGGTGAGATTGTTATTGGTGAGCAGGCTGCTGCCTATTCCGAGAGAGGCGTTTAGCAGTAGTACATCACTATATTTACGGCCAATCCCAAACCACGACTCGGCGAGGTTCAGTGCATTCGGAACATTCTCGACATGGATGGGCATATCAAGTAAATCGGCCAAATATGGGCCCACCCTCACATCCGCCCAACCGAAGGCAGGCGAATTCAAAAGCACACCGCTTGTTGGGTCTACAGCTCCGGTAATGGCTACGCTGCCACCAAAGATCCGCTCCTCCGGAATCCGTAGATTTGTCTTCATTTCTTGAATTTTCTCGGCAACCGCGTCGAGAACAAGAGTGGGTTCATCAAGCCGGCTGAGTCTCAACTCCTCCCTCATGATTGGGCGATTTCGCTGATCAGAGACCGTTACAAACTGTTGGAAGGCGTTAATGCCTACGCCAAATACATAACCGCCGGTGGGGTTGGCCTGAAGCCCGACAAATCTTCGTCCCGGTTTGGTGGAGTCTGGTTTTGCTCCGCTTTCTATCACCAATCCCGCGTCAATCAGATCTCTCGTAATTCTGGATACAGCGGCATTGGTCAGACCGGTTTCGGTGCTAATTTCGGTTCGTGAAATTGAGTCGTTAAAAATGATTGAGGCAAAGACCGCCCGACGATTGGCTCTACCCAAGTCGGCGCGGGATCTCTCCGACTGCTCGGCTCCCACACTGTCAAAAGCTTCGGTACTCAACGAATTTCCGATCAACTTTTTTATTTGCTTACTGTAAGCAAATATGTAATTAATTGGCCGACAAGTCAATAAAAATGTCATTTCATCTTGAATTTGGGATCTCAGATCCCAGGAGGAATCACATGAGGTTTTTACGTTCTGTAGCAATTGCTGCCGCCGCTTTGGCGGCTGCAGGAGTCGTCTCCGGGAATCCGGCGGCAGCTCAATATCCGTCTAAATCGGTCACGCTTGTTTCACCCTATGGTCCCGGCGGCGCCGCGGATCTCGCTGCCAGAATTCTTTCATCTAATGCAAGCGGACTGCTTGGAAAGAGCATCGTTGTCGTTAACCGGACCGGTGCTGGCGGAGTCGTGGGCTCTAATTTTGTTGTCCGCTCGAAGAAAGACGGTTACACGCTATTGTTGGCGCGTGTGGGTTCGCAGGCTGCCGTGCCCGCGATCAACCGCAAAATACCGTATAAGTGGGATGACTACACTTTTCTCGGCTTGCTTGAGAAGAATCCCTTCGTATTGACGGTGAACGGAAAGTCGCCATACAAGAGTTTTGACGATCTAAAAAAGGCCATCAAAGGTGGCAAGAAACTGACCTATGCGTCAGCCGGCGTGGGCACACTTCTCCATGTCGCCGTCGTGATCATGCTCGACGAGTTGGGTGTTGACCAAAAGGCGCTAACCCACATTCCTTACAAAGGTGGCGGAAAAGCTGCTGCCGCAGTGGTTGGTGGGCACACCGATATATTCTTCCAGAACCTTTCCGGCGTCATTGGCAACATTCAGTCAAACAGATTGAGGGCTCTTGCGGTAACGACTCCTGATCGTTTTACAGCCATTCCCGATGTGCCGACCTTCCGCGAGCTCGGTCATCCAAATCTCGAGGTCGTTGTTGGCTGGAGTGGACTCTGGGGCCCGAAGGGTCTTCCCGATGACGTTGTGAACAAGTGGACCGGCATTCTTCAGCAACTGGACAAGAACGCCGCTTGGAATAAGATGACACAAGGTCTGGGCTCCGTGCCATCTATCCTTAACCCAACGGACACAAAAGCGTTTGTCCAAAATCAATACGAAACGTTCAAAGAAGTGACCGAACGCTTAGGTATGACAATCAAGTAGTGTTGTCTCTGGGGGGGATGCTTCCAATCCGGCGCCCTCCCAATTTTTTCGTTGGCCGGACAGAAACTGATAATCCGTAGCAGACGTCAGTCGCCAAACCAGATATTCCGACATGGTGGGAGGTTCCTGTGTCGAAAAAACCGCCCTCTTCACAACCCAATATTCTCGTTATTCAAGCCGACCAGTTGACGCCGGAAGTGCTGCCCGCCTATGGCCACAAGATGGTCAAAGCACCTCACATAGATGCCCTGGCTGAAAATGGGACGGTCTTCGAAAACGGTTACTGCAATTTTCCCCTTTGTGTCCCTTCGCGTGTATCAATGATGGCTGGCCGATATGCCAATTCAATCGCGGCTTGGGACAATGCTATTGAAATGCCGGCCTCGGTTCCATCATTGGCGCACTACCTACGAACGGTGGGCTATCACACGGTTCTGTGTGGCAAGATGCATTTTATTGGACCCGACCAAGTTCACGGATTTAGTGAGCGAATTACGACGGACATCTATCCGTCCAATTTTGCCTGGACTCCAGATTGGATATTGGGAGAGAGATACCGCCCGACGGGCATCAATCCACGCGCTGTGGTCGAAGCAGGAACCTGTGTCCGAAGCCTCCAAATTGATTATGACGATGAGGTCGAGTTCGCAGGGATTCAGAAGGTATATGACCTCGCTCGCAACCAGGACGAGAATCCGTTCTTGTTGTGGGTGTCTTTCACCCACCCGCACTCACCGTTCATTACCGAACAAAAACACTGGGATTTATATGACCATGATGAGATCGACATGCCGAAGGTCGATCCCATCCCGGTGGATGATCTGGATGAATTTAGCAAATGGCTCTACTACGGCCACGCGATGGATCTTCTCACCATCGAGGAAGAGCATGTCCGGAACGCCCGCCACGCGTACTACGGCATGACGAGTTACATCGATGATAAGGTTGGCCGCCTAATGTCTGCGCTCACGGAAACTGGCCTCGATGAAAATACCATCATCGTCCTAACGGCAGACCACGGGGAAATGCTGGGCGAGCGCGGCATGTGGTTCAAGCAGGCCTTCTTTGAAAACTCGGTTCGGGTCCCGTATATCGTTAGCGTACCGGGCGAAAATCAAACCGGCCGCAACTCCCAAAACGTCTCCCTGGTAGATTTATTGCCGAGCTTCATGGATTGGGCCACCGACGGCAACGCTCCCGACCCCGTGTCACCCCTGGACGGCAATTCATTTGTTGAACTGTTGTCCGGAAACAACGACGGCTGGGACAACACTGTTATCTCGGAATACACGGGAGAAGGTGTTATTGCGCCTTGCCGCATGCTCCGTCGTGATGACATGAAACTGATCTACACACACGGTCATCCGAATATGCTGTTCGATCAATCCACAGACCCCCTTGAACTCGATAATCTGGCCGGTAAGGACGAGCATGAGGACGTTGAGAAGGAGCTATTGACGGACCTGCTTGACGGTTGGGATCCGGACCAGATTTACGATGAATGCATTCGAAGCCAACAAGAACGCCTATTCATTCAAAAGGCCACTGGGGGCATCCCGAACTGGTCTCACCATGTCCGGCCGGATGACGGAGAACGCTTTATCCGAAACGATAGTGCGGTGGGTACAAAGGCGAAGGCAAGATATCCCTTTGTGGCACCCACACCGTTTGAACAGCCTGACCCATTTGCATAAATGCGGATCGCCAGTCCTTGAACTTTGTGAACAAGTTCTCGATTTTGTGGCGGGTCTTGTAGAGGGTTTTATCGTATGGGAGGGGCCGTTTTCTGCTCTTGACGGGCGGGATGCACGGCGTGATGCCCTTGGCCTTGAGAGCCGCTCGGAAGCGGTCGCTGTCGCAGCCCCCGTCGGCGATCAGATGGGAGACGGACCCCGGCAGGCTGTCATGGATCAGCCCGGCTCCGACGTGATCGCTCATCTCGTGTCTCCCGTCCAATCGAGACACCAGCGTCGGTAAAACTCATCAACAACCTTTCAATGAGTCCTGAGCCTAGGCTTCGTGTTCCGGCAGGTCCGCCATCATCGGACCCGGCCGGGCGCGGATCATGTCCGTGAGCTCTTTTTGCAGCGCGGCGTAGCCGGGATCACCGAAGAGATTGTCCATCTCCAAGGGGTCGTTCCCTAGGTCATACATCTCCCCCGCCCCCGAGATCAGCTCGAGCGTCAGCTTGGCATCCCGAGTGCGCACGGTTCTGAGATTGAGCTCGACGCCGGTGCGGCTCGGCTGCTGGTTCCACTCGGAATAGGAAACGTCGCGGCTTTGCTCACCGCCCTCCGCCAGCGGCCTGACCGACGTGCTTTGATCCATGTCGCCGCCATCGACCCCTGCCCAGTCATGGAAGCTGGCCGCGAGATCCACCGTCGAGATCGGCGCGTCGACGATCGCGCCGCCGGGGACATGGGGGCCTTTGACGATGAACCCGAGTTTTAAGAGGGCGTCATAAGGTGTCGGTCCCTTCAAATAGAGCCCGTGATCTCCCAACAGGTCGCCGTGGTCCATGGTGAAGACGACGATGGTGTTGCCGGCTAGGCCCGCATCGTCGAGGGTCTTCATGATCCGGCCGACGCCGTCGTCGATGAAGGCAATCTCACCGTAGTAGTTGGCGGTCATTTGCCTCAACTGCCTGTCGGTCTGGGGTTGGATGCGCGAATACTCCTTGCGCAGCGTCTGCTCTCGCTGCCGTTTGGCTCGTGGCTCGTTCTCCAGGGACGCCCGATGCCACCAGGGACGCCGGTCCAGGTCCCGTTCGTGGGTCCGGGAAATATCCACTTCGTCCTCGTGGTGGAGACGGCTCCAGGGCTCGGGACAGTCGAAGGGATGGTGAGGATCGGGATAGGATGTCCAGAGGCAGAATGGCTCGCCGGCGCCTTTTCGGCTTTCGAGAAACGACTTCGTCCGCTCGGTCACCCAGTGGGTCGAGTGCCACTCCGCCGGCAGGCCCGAGAACCAAGTCTGGGCCGCCTCTTGTTCCGGACCCAAATCCTCGGCCCAGCGCCGCCACGCTTCCCCCTCCCCGCCGTTGCCCCAGAACCAGCGCTCGAAATGGTGACCGCGGGGCGGCTTCTCGCAGGGAAGCAGGTCGTGCCAATGCCCGAGGATCATCAGCTCCACATGGTCGAACCCCATATAGGGCCCGAACCAGTCTTCCGGAAATTCCGCCGACCGGGCCCGGGACTCCGGGGCGCCGAAGGGCGTGTTGCCGGGGTTCTCTCCGAAATGCCCCTTGCCGATGAAGGCGCTCCGGTATCCCGCATTCGCCAATGTCCGCGCCCAACCGGTTTCACCGATGGCAGGGTCCAGACTGACATGGTTGTCGTAGACCCCATGGGTCAGCGGCAGCAGTCCCGTCAGGATGGAGGCGCGCGCCGGCTGGCAAACCAGGTTCGGGGTAATGGCATTCGAGAAACGGGTTCCCGACGCGGCCAGGGCGTCAAGGTGCGGGGTCTTGATCTTCCGGCCCTCGAAGCCGAAGCAGTCCCAGCGATGCTGGTCGGAGGTGATGAGCAAAATATTGGGTCGGGTCATGGGCAGACAATTTAGTTGTTTTGACAACTAAATCAAACGCTCTAATTTCGGCACGCCCCACGGCTCAGATTGCCAATCCCGGCCAAAAACGGTAGGGGTACAAAAGACAGCACCGTTACAGGGAGCCAGCCGTGGACCCGCTGCGGAAATACCCGGCCATAGAAGATCTGCACCGGCGTGCGCGAAAGCGCATCCCCAGATTTGCCTTCGACTATCTGGAAGGCGGCGCCGGAGATGAATCCGGTATTGACCGCAACCGGGAGGCGCTGATGGAGATCCGGCTGATCGCCGACTACCTGGAGGAGCGCACCCCGCCCGACCTCGGCGTCGAGGTGTTCGGCCGCAAGGTCGATCTCCCCTTCGGCATTGCGCCGGTGGGGTTGAGCGGCTTGATGTGGCCCCGGTCCGCCGAGTATCTGGCGAGCGCCGCGAAGGACGCCAACGCGGTTTTTTGCCTTTCGACCGTCGCCAGTTCGGGCGTGGAGCGCATCGGCGGTCTGATGCAGGAAGGCAGCTGGTTTCAGCTTTACCCGATTCGCGAAGTCGAAACAGAAGACGACCTCCTGAAACGGGCCTGGGATGCCGGATTCCGGGTGCTCACGCCGACGATCGATATCCCGGCGGCGGCCCGCCGACTTCGGGATTTCCGCAACGGTCTGACGGTGCCGCCCGAGATGACCATCGGCAGCATCATCTCGATCCTCACCCACCCCACATGGGCCCTCGCAACCCTGGCGGCCGGCATGCCGAAATTCGAGAGCCTGACGCCGTACTTCCCCAAGGGGGTTAGCTACAAATCCGTCGGCCAAATGATCGAAACCCTCGCCGAGGGGCAGATCGACTGGCGACGCATCGAACGCTACCGGAAGATTTGGCCGGGCGCCCTGGCGGTGAAAGGCGTTCTCAGCGTCGGGGATGCCCGCCGCGCCCAGGAGGCCGGCTGTGACGGGCTGCTCGTGTCAAACCATGGCGGCCGGCAGCTGGATGGCCTCGTCTCTCCCATCGATGTACTGCCGGCCATACGCGAGACCGTCGGTCCCGACATGACCCTGGTGGTCGACAGCGGCTTGCGGTCGGGCACGGATATCGTCCGGGCCTATGCCAAGGGGGCCGACTTCACGCTCCTCGGCCGGGCATTCTTCTATGGGGTCGGCGCGCTCGGGCGGCCGGGAGCCGCACACGCCATCGAAATATTGAAGGCCGAGGTCTTTGCCGCCCTGCAGCAGTTGGGCTGCCCGAACATGGCGGCGGCACCGCGCTATCTGGCGGAATAGGCCTTACGCGTTTCCGTCCCGAACCATGGGCGCGGCATATTGGGGCGACGTATCCCAGGGGAAGAAAACCCACACATTCTGCGCCACGTCATGAACGTAGGTATCGACGAATTCCAACCCGCCCGGCTTGGCATAGACCGTCGCCACATGAGCATTGGGGAGGAGCTTCCGCGCCTCCTTCATGGTCGCGCCGGTATCGACGAGATCGTCGACCAGCAACCAGCCCTCGCCTTTGTCGGCGCAGGCCTCTTCCGGCGCCTTGATCAGATTGATGTCGCCGATGCTCTTTTCGTCGTAGGTGGCTATACACAGCGTGTCGACGTATCGCAGTTCCAGTTCTCGGGCGAGGATCGTAGCGGGGACCAAACCGCCCCGGGTGATCGCGACAACACCCTTCATCGGGCCAAGCCCCATGAGGCGGCGCACCAAATCCTTGGTGTCCCGGTGCACCTCGTCCCAGGTCACCACGAGGTCAATTTGATAGCTGTCTTCGGCCATGGACCGCTGTACTCCCCTGATGCGGAACGGGCCGTCTATTCGCGGAAATTCTCAACCCAAACCGTGTTATGGCGCGCGGCGACTTCCCTGCCGGTCTCGAAATCCGCCCGCTGCTCCGGCGTCAGCGCCGTCATGTCCTTGAACATGGCCTCGGTCTCACCGGGGCTATAGACCATCAGGACCCGGACCCCGTCATCGCCGGCGATCATCTGATGGGGCACGCCCGGCGGAATATGAAACAGATCACCCGGCTTTCCCTCGTAGGTGTCGTTTTCACCCATCAAAAAGGTGGCGCTTCCCTCGATGACGAAGAAGGTCTCGTGATTTTGCACATGCATGTGCGGACGGGATGCAAAGCCGGCCGGGCAGCGTTCTTCGCAAACTTCGTAGGCGCCGGACGTATCCTCCGCAGTCACCTTGACGAACATGTCGTTGGCGCGCTCGTAGAGATTGCCGCCGTCCGGATTGATCTTTTTGGCCTGAGCCATATCAATGTCTCCCCAAAATGCCTTGCGATGAATCCCTAATGGTACCGGGGAGCCGGCCAAAGTCCAATCCCAAAGGTTATGTGGCTCTTGCGGCGTTCAATGCTCCCCAGATCCGCGCAGCGGTATAGGGCATGTCGAAGTATTCGACGCCTTCCGGTGCGAGGGCATCCATGACGGCGTTGCCGATGACCGCGAGCGCCGGAACCGTGCCCGCTTCGCCGCCCGCCTTGATGCCAAGCGGGTTGCCTTTGGTCGGCACTTCCAGCGGCGCGATGTCGAACATGGGATATTCATCCGCCCGGGGCATGACGTAGTCCATGAAGGAACCGGCAAGAAGCTGGCCCGATCCATTGTCGAATCGCGCCCATTCGCCGATCGCCTGGCCCACCCCCTGGACGATCCCGCCGGCCGTCTGGCCGTGAACGATCATCGGATTCACCGCCCGGCCGCAATCATCGACAATGGCGTAATCGATAATCTCCATCGCCCCGGTATCGGGATCGATCTCGACTTCCGCCGCGGCCGCGCCGAAGGGAAACGCGGGGATGCGCCCTTCCTGCTTGTCGTCGAACGCCGCCCGGCCGCCGCCCCTCTTCTCGATGTAACGAGCCATGGCATCGGCGAAACCCGCCTCCTGGCCCGTGGCCTCGATGCGGAACACGCCGTCCGCGAACGCCAGTTCGCGAACGTCCGATTGCAGAAGCTCTCCGGCGACCGGCTTGAGTTCGGCCACCACCTCTTCGCAGATACGATAGAGGATCGTCCCGATCATGCGCATGGACCTGTCGGAGTGCGTGCCCCCGCCGATGGGCAGTTGGTCGGTGTCGCCCCCGGCGAGGCGGATACGCTCGAACGGCACCCCTAGAAGATCGCTGATCACCTGGGCGTAGGTGGTCTCATGGCCCTGCCCATGGACCTGGGTACCGGCGAACAGGACCGTATTGCCGTCGGCATCGAATTCCAGCCGCGCCATGTCGAACGGCGCGCCGACCGGGGTCTCGACGAACGGGGCGGCGGAGATGCCGCGCAGCTTGCCGGTTTCTGCGGCCGCCTCGCGCCGCGCTTCGAAACCCGCCCAATCGATCATCTCGGCGGCCATTTCCAGCGCCCTAGGGAAATCGCCGACGTCGTAGGTCATTCCCATTGCCGTGGTCTTCGGCATATCGGCGGACGGGATCATGTTCTTCCGTCTAATTTCAATGCGGTCGAGCCCGATCTCCGCCGCCGCGGCGTCGATCAGACGCTCGATCGCGAACGTCGTTTCCGGCCGGCCGGCGGCGCGGTACGGAAGCACCGGCACGGTGTTTGTGAGATAGACGGTGAGATCGAGACAGGCATTGGGAATGTCGTAAACGGTGGTCACCAGCCGGGACAGGTTCGCCGGCGGCGCATAGCACACCGTATGGGCGCCGTTATTGCACCGGACGGTGAGCTCATAGGCCTCGATTTTTCCCTCGTGGGACACGCCCAGGCGGCCATTGAGGACCATGTCCCGGCCCTGCCAATCGCTGATGAACGCCTCGGTGCGCCCGCCCGTCCACTTTACCGGCCGGCCAAGCCGCTTTGCCGCCCAGGCGAGTACCGAATATTCGGGCCCGGCGTGGGAACGGGACCCAAACCCGCCGCCGACATCGGGACAGATCACGCGCACCATGTTGCTTTCGACGCCCAGCGCGCTCGCCACCATATCCCGGTGCCGGTGAACGCCCTGAGTGCCGTGGGTCAGCGTGTACCGCCCGGATTCCGCGTCGTACTCGGCGATACCGGCCCGGGGCTCCATTTGGCAGCAGACGGTCCTTGGAACGAAGAACTCGCCCTCGACAACCACGTCCGCCGCCTGCATCGCCGCCAGGGTCGCTTCCTTAGGCCCTCTTTTGCATTCGACGACGATATTACCGGGCGCGCCGTCGTTGATGACCGGCGCATCCTCCGCACCCGCCTGAAACACGTCGACCACCGGGCTCAACAGGTCCAGTTCGGCGTTGACCAGACCGGCCGCGTCCGCCGCCGCGCCGGCGGTTTCCCCGATGACGACCGCATAGGGCTCGCCGACGTGACGCACCTTGTCGGTCACCAGCGGCCACTGCTCCAGATCAAGGCCATACCCGCCCTCGGAGAACATTCGGGTTTTCCAGTCGGCCGGGTCGGCTTCGACAGCCCGGTTGACGACCGGCCCATGTCCATCGGCGGCATAGTCCTCTCCGGTAAGAACGGCGACGATGCCCGGCATCGAAGCGGCGGCCGAGGTGTCAACGGATTTGAGAATGCCGTGCGCGTGATCCGAACGCGCAAAGGCGGCATAGAGCTGGCCCGGGACATTGACGTCATCGGCGTATCGTCCCCGGCCCCGGATATAGCGGTCATCCTCCTTGCGCAGGACCGACTCGCCGATCTTTCGAATCCCCCGGCCTGGAACCGTTTCGTGGCGTTCACCGTCCGGCATGCCGCTCCCCAAAATGATCAAGCCCGGTCTTTTGCCGATCATAGGTCTCCGGCGCGGACCGGCAATACCCTTTGAGCCAGCCGGCCCGGTGAGGCCGGCCGGGGCCGATGCGGCCCGCCTTAATCACATTGTCCGGATCCGGATTGCCGGCCGGTCCGGGTGGAAGTCGATCCATGGCCATTGACCATTGGCATTGGGATACACCCCCTGAAGACGGCTTGCCCAATCCGGGGGGCGCATTATGCTCGGCGGGTCTTCCATGGGAAAACTGCCCCCGATATGCCCGACCGCCGTCCGAATTATCTATTCATTATCACCGACCAGCACCGCGCCGATCATATGGGCGCTTACGGAAACGACATCGTCAAGACGCCCAATATGGACGCCCTGGCGGCGCGCGGCCTGACATTCGACAGGTTCTATGTCGCCTCGCCCACCTGCATGCCCAACCGGGCGGCCCTGGCGACTGGGCGCATGCCGTCGGCGACCGGCGTCACGACCAACGGCTATCCCCTGTCCCTCGACGCCGTCACCCTGATGGACCTGCTGGGCGCCGCCGGCTACCGCACGGCCCTGATGGGCAAATCCCATCTTCAGAACTTTACCGACCGGACGGTCCGTGAGCGGACCTTCGCGGTGCGGACCGATGGGGCGGCGCCGCCGGAAGAACTCTCCCAGGCGCTTCGCCGCCGCATCGACGGGCCCGAATACCGGAACGAGCTGCGCAGCACCTGGGACGCCGACCCGAACCGGGGGGTACAACTCCCCTACTACGGATTTCAGGAAGCCAAGATCGCGCTGTTCCATGCCGACCGGGTGGGCGGCGACTACACCGCCTGGCTGATGGACAATCACCCGGACCACGCATCCCTCCGCGGTCCGGAAAACGCGCTGGACAACGCCGGCGAAATTCGCGCGCCCCAGGCCTGGCGTACGCGAATTCCGGAAGAGCTCTATCCGACGACCTGGATCACCGAACTCACCATCGATTGCCTGGAGCGTTACGCCGCCGATCCGGAGACGCCGTTCTATATTCAGTGCGGCTACACCGATCCCCATCACCCGTTCACGCCGCCCGGCAAATATTGGGACATGTACGACCCGGCGGATATTCCCGCGCCGGCGTCGCTGGGCGCGGAACACACGGATCCGCCGCCGTTCATCGGCATGCTGCAAAGGGCGTTGGCCGACGGCTCGGCCAACCGGAGTTACGTCCACCCCTACGCGGTGGACGAGGAGGAGGCGCGGCAATCCATCGCCCTCACGTACGGCATGATCACCATGGTCGATGACGGCATCGGCCGAATCCTCGCCAAACTCGAAGAGCTGGGCCTCACCGGCAACACCATCGTGATCTACACCTCCGACCACGGCGACGTGATGGGTGATCACGGGGTTATGCTGAAGCATGGCCTGCACACCGAGGGCGTGATTCGCATGCCGTTCATCTGGGCCGATCCGGCGGGCGCCAAGGGCGAGCGAAGCGATGTCCTCGCCAGTGCCGTCGACTATATGCCGAGCGTTCTCGCGCGCGCCGGACTGCAGCCGTTCAGCGGCGTGCAGGGGGTCGATATCGTCGGCGCCGCCCGGTCCGGGGAGACACCGGAGCGCGGCGGCCTCATCGTCGAGGCGGACGAGCTGCCGGAGAACGTCGACGTCGAGGATTTCTTCAAGGTTCGCACCTTCGTCGACGGGCGGTGGCGGCTGACCCTTTGGGTCGAAGAGCAATTCTGGGAAATGTACGACCGGGACGCCGACCCCGATGAACTTCACAATCTTTGGAACGACCCCGCTCATGCCGCGGACCGGGCGCGGCTGACCGAAGCGATGCTTCAAGAGCAGTACCGCTACAGCGACCTCATGCCCCGGCCGGTCTACATGGGCTGAATGGGCTAAGCCGTTTTCGGGCGGGGCGGGACAAAACCAGACAGGGACGGGACACCCCATGACCACCATCGACATCCATACCCATAATTTCGGCCACGGCTGGCTCGACATGATCAGGAAGCACGGCGCGCCGGCGTACGAGATCAGGGACTGCGAAGACGATCGGGAATATCTCGTCGAGCATGGCACGCCCGCCTGTGCGCTCGAGGCCGAAGCGTTCGATTACGCCAAGCGCATAGAGATGATGGACAAACACGGCATTGATCTCTCGGTGGTCTCCCTCACTTCGCCAAACGTGCATTTCGGGGATGAAGCGGTCAGCGCCGAGACCGCGCGGCTCGCCAACGACGAGATGGCCGCCGGTCAGACGGCGTATCCGGACCGCATCCGGTGGTTTGCCTCGCTGCCCTGGGAATACCCCGATGCGGCCATCGCCGAACTGGGGCGGTGTATCGGCAAGGGCGCGGTCGGGGTCATGTGCGTCGCCCACATCGGCGACCGGCATCTCATCGACCCGCTATTCGAACCGGTGTGGAAGGCATTGGACGACAAGGCTTTCCCGGTCCTGGTTCATCCCACCGCGCCCCTCGGCGCCAAGGATGTCGACTTCGGTTACGAACGGATTCTCATGCCGAGCGCGGGCTTCATGTACGACACCACCATCGCCATCGCGCGCATGGCCGTCGACGGGTTCTTCGAGCGCTTCCCCCAGGTCAAGATCATCGCCAGTCACGGCGGCGGCTATATTCCGTTCGTCAACGGCCGGGTCGATATGTTCTTCGGCGTCGAGACGCTGGCCAAGTTCCATATTCCGAAGTTGCCCAGCGACTACTTCAGCCGGATCTACTACGACGCCGTGGTCTACGACCGGGCCGCGCTGCAATTGGTCATCGACGTCGCGGGTCCGGAGAAGGTGCTGTTCGGCAGCGATCTTCCCATGCCCGCGGATATGCCCAAGCTGTTCGAACTCATCGACGGGCGGCCGGCGGACGAAACCCGCGCCATCCGCGGCGCCAACGCGGAGCGGGTGTTCGGGCTGTAGGCGCCTAAATGAACAGCCAGTCCGGGAACCAGTCCGGGAGCAGGTCCTCCAGCCAGTCGGCAAAGAGGGTCGGATACCAGAACAAGTTCATCACCCGGTCGTAGAACGCCACCAACACGAGCCAGCCGCCGGCGGCATATGTCAGAGCGGCGCGCCAACTGTAGTTTCCCCAGCGGATGAGATAGGTGGCTATGTATACGGGTATGGCGATCTTCTGGCCGACGAGCATGGTCAGCAACAGCATTCCGATCAGGTAGACAAAGAACATGACTGTCGACCGGACAGCGACATCGTCCGCCGTCTGCGCCCAGGCAGCACCGACACTTCCGAATTCCCGCCGCGAAGCGGCCAGATGCCGCAGATCCATGTAGACGATATAGAGGGCAAACAGGATCCCCGGGACGGCAATGGTGAAGGGAAATTGCTGGGCGTTGGAAGGCCACTCCTGAGACGCAAAATAAGCGTAGGTGAACAAAATCAGCAAGAAAATGGAGAGCGGCAGCGAGATGATCGGATTTCGTTCATTGCCTTCGCCGGTGGTCGGGCCGTCCTTTCCCGCCTGCTTATTCTTGATCACGCCACGGGTCGCAAGAAAGATGGTCAGGAGACAAAGAGCCGCAATAGCGACGACCACGGGACGTTCCCAGAGCCATGACGGGCCGCGGTGCGCGGCCATGGAAATCTGGAACGTCTGTTCCATGATGGCGCCCAGGATCAGCGCCAAGACAAACGGCGGACGCGGCCATCCCCCGCGTTTCATGATGTAGCCGATCAGGCCGAAGACCATCATGGTGATCCAATCACCGACCGAGGTCCGGCCTATCCACGAGCCCATGGCGACAAAGGCAATGACGCCCGGGATCAGCATGTGACCGGGAATGAAAGCCAGCTTGGAAATCTGTTTGCTCCACATCATCAGGAGCGCCGCGCCGATGATATTGGCGACAACGATGGTCCACACGAGGCTGAAGGTGATGTGCAGATTGATCGTCAACATATCGGGACCGGGCTGCATGCCCTGGATGACCAGAGCGCCCAAGAGAATGGCCGCACCCAGACTTCCGGGTATGCCGAACGCGACCGTGGGCACCAACGCGCCGCCCTTGATGGCGTTGTTGGCGGCCTCGGGCGCAATCACGCCGCGGATATCACCCTGGCCGAACTTGGATTTGTCCTTGGCGCTCTGCACCGCGTGTCCATAGGCCACCCAGTCGACGATGGCGCCGCCGAGCCCCGGCAGCATGCCGACATAGGTTCCGATGACGCTACAGCGAACAGCCAGCCACCAATTGCGGCAGGCGTCCTTTACGCCTTCGAACATGTTGCCGCCTTCCGCGTCCTTCTGCGGGATTCTGGAAATCGACGTATTGCGATTGGCGAGCTCGATGAGCTCGGGCAGCGCGAACAGGCCCAGAACCATGGGGATCAGCGGCAGGCCGTCGAGTAGGTAATCGATGCCGAAATCGAACCGCGGGACGGGCAGCGTTTCGCCATAGCCGACGGTGGAGACCATCAAACCGAACAATGCGACCGTCAGACCCTTGGCCACGGACTGGCCGGTCAGCGAGCCGACCATGGTCAGGCCGAGAACGCCGAGCATGAACAGTTCGGCCTTGGAAAAAGCCAGGATGATCGGCAGAACGATCGGGAGAGACGCCGAAAGAACCACGGCGCCGAACACCCCGCCGAACGCGGAGACGGTGAAGGCGGCACCGAAGGCGCGGGCCGCGTGCCCCATCTTTGCCAGCGGATGGCCATCCAGAATGGTTGCCTGGGACGCCGCTGTCCCCGGTATGCCCAGCATTACGGAGGCGATAGTGTCACTGGTGGTGGTGACCGAATACATGCCCAGCAGCAGCGCTATCGCGGGAACCGGGTCCATATCGAAGGTAAACGGCAGCAGGAGAACGAGGCCCAGAACCCCGCCGAGGCCCGGCACCGCGCCCAGCCACAGACCGATTATGATCCCGAAAATCAGAAAGCCGATCGCCGGCCACTGGAAAATCAGAACCAGTCCTTCAAGGAGGGCGTCTAGCATCTCGGAATTCCGGAAACTGCCGCGGAGATGAAAGAAATTAGAACGCCGGCGCCATCAAGTGGTGCCGGCGTTCAACGTCTTGGCTGTCGGGGTCGGCTATTACTTGCCGGCGCCCGCTTGCCGTGCCGTACGCTCCTTCCAGTACTTGGCGATGTGCGGCGGCGTATTCCTCAAATCGTCCATAACCTTCCTGGCTCGGTCATATCCGACATGCTTGAACGCGAACAAGACCGCCTTCTTGGCTTCGGCGATCGTTTCCGGATCCGCCATGGCCTTCTTGTAGGCCGCGCGTAGGATCTTGGTCGCTTCCGGATTCATCTTGGGCGGACCAACGACGATAAAGTTGGCAATACCCATGGCGTTCTGGGCGAATTTAAACGCTTCCCAATCCGGACCGGACGGCTCCTTGCCCTGGACCTGCTTATAGTACTCGATGAAATTGGGAATATCCTTGAAGGCCGGGTCGCGCGCCAAGGAACCGTCGGGTTGAATAATGCCGAATTGGAACATGGGCACGGCCAGTCCCTTGTTCAGCAGACGCGGCGTCGCATGCTTCAGCCACATAATGGCGCCGGAACCGGTGATATTGGTTTCGTTTTGCTCGACGGAGGTCACGATCGCCGCGCTGCCGCGGAAGCCGGGCACGTAGCCGTGCTTCATGCCGAGCATGTCGAAGGCAAGCGTGGAAACCACGTCGATGGAGTGCAGCGGGTTGCGGCCGGTGTAGGTGAGCGGTTTATTGATCTTTTTTACATCCTGCGGTCCCTTGAATCCGCCGGGCGCGATGTCGGTCCGCACGAAGGTGACGAATGCGCTTGCCTTGACGCCGGCAATATAGGTGAACTCCGGATACGAGAACCGGACGCCTTTCCGCTGGGTAATCTCGGCCATGACCTGGAACGGGTTGAAGCCAAGGGTAAACCCATCGGGTTTGGCCCGCTCGAATATGAAATTCTGCGCCTTCAGGCTGGCGCCGCCCGGCATGTTCTTGACCACCACCTTCGGTGCCCCGGGAATGTATTTTTGCAGCCGGCGGGCAATCGTGCGGGCCGCGTTGTCGGTGCCGCCCGTGGCAAATCCGACGATGAACTCGATGGTCTTCCCTTTAAAATACTGGGCCTCGGCACCGCTCGGATAACCTGCCGCAACGGCGGCAGCGGCTGCACCAACAGCCAAAGACGTAAAGAACCTTTTCATTGCATTTCCCTCCCTGGAAATTGGTTTGGTTGAATCAACAGATGCGAAAATGATCGAAGAATGTTCCCCCCGCCGACCTTATCGGTTCTTGGGTTTACTTGATTAAACCATGAAACCGATCCGTCGCGACGTCAAATGATTAATACTTGGAATTCCATAACATTAAGTCATGATTTGACGGCTTCACGGCCGAGTTTCCGGGCTTCGGACCTCAAGTGGGCCAGGAACCGCTGCTCCACGTTGGTGAGCTCCTCCTCGGGCCGGTGAAACGCCGTCAGCATTCCGCGCGTGCCGGGAAGGGTCAGGGGCAGGACCTTCAGCCGGCCGGCGGTGATGTCGGGTTCGAGCAACAGCGCCGAGTGGATGGCCAGATAGTCGCTCTGGTTCAGGAACGAGACGATCGCGCCGGTGGTCGCCTCGGTTTCGATAGCGATGCGAATATCCGTCAGGCCGGCTTCCGAAAACGCCGCCTGCACCTGACGGTGGGTATCCGATGTCGACGGCGGCAGAACCCAGGCATAGTTCGACAATTGCGGCGCGGTGAGGCGTTTCCTGCCAAGCAACGGATGATGGGGGCCACAGAGTATTTGCTGGCTCTCTTCCACGAGGTCGGTCGTTTCCACCCCATCGGGAGGCGCCTCGAAACCCCGGGCGCCGACGAAAATGTCGATGTCGCCCCGGCGCAGCATCTCTATGAGTTCGTTCTTGGAGTGCACCACGAAGCGAAGCGCGACATTGGGCCGCTCGGCGAGAAACGACGAGATGGCATCCGGAACGAAGTAGATCGAGGGCAGTGACGTGGACCCGATGGCGAAGTGGCCGGCATCGTCCTGATGATAGACCTGGACCTCGCTCTCGGCCCGGTTCAGGGACGCCTGGACATTCCGCCCATGGACGAACAGCCGCCGGCCCAACTCTGTCGGTACCGCCCCTTGGCGGCCTCGTTCGAGCACCCGGCCGTCCACCTCCCGCTCCAGGTGGCGGATGCTGCGCGACAAGGCCGGCTGGGTGAGGTTGAGCTTCTCCGCCGCCCGGGAGAGCGACCCCTCCTCGATGACGGTGACGAGGTGCATGAGCTGTTTGACCAGATGATTCATAATCGCATTTTATGCAATGAGGAGTTTATATCATTTGATCGATCCGCTGGCGGCCGTCAAGATTCGCCCCTATCCTGCCTTCCCGAATCTCCGATGGGATTTCATCCATGGGCCCGCCCCGCTCGCTTCGCCGCGTCATGTGCCTGGAAGATTTCGCGGGGCCCGCCCGCTCCTTTCTGCCCGCCGCCTTGTGGGAGTTCGTTTCCACGGGCGCGGACGGCAAGGTCTCGTTGCGCGGCAACCGGGCCTCGTTTGACCGGTACTGGCTGAAAACCAGAATTCTCACCGATGTGAGCGGCCGGAGCACGGCGAAGCAACTGCTCGGCAGTAAATACGGGGCGCCGTTCGGCATCGCGCCCATGGGCGCCAGCGCGCTCTTCGGGTTCGAGGCCGACCTCGCCTTTGCGCGGGCGGCGGCGAGAGCGAACATTCCTTTTCTGATGAGCGGCAGCGCGTTGATCCCCATGGAAAAGATCGCCGAGGCCAACCCCGACGCCTGGTTCCAGGCCTACGTCATCCACGAGCGGGACGCCATCGCGGCGCTCGCCGACCGGGCCTGGAACGCGGGTTTCAGGACCCTGGTCGTAACCGTCGACACCCCGGTGGGGGCAAACCGGCGGGTCAACCTGCGGCAAGGGTTCAACTATCCCATGCGGCCGACCCTGAAAATTGCCGTTGACGGGCTGCTTCATCCGCGCTGGCTGTTCGGGACCTTTTTCCGGACCTTGATGACCACCGGCATGCCCCATATCGAGAATTACGGCGCCGGGCGCGGCATGCCGGTCCTGTCCTGGTCGGCGCCCGACCGGCGCATGCCCCGCGATGCGCTCGATTGGGAAGACATGAAATGGCTTCGCGGCCATTGGAATGGCCGGCTGTTGCTCAAGGGCGTCCTCGCCGCCGAAGACGCCAGGACCGCGGCGGGCATGGGTCTCGACGGGATTATGGTGTCGAACCACGGGGGCCGCTTTCTCGACACGTCCATTCCGCCGCTCAAGGTCCTGCCCGAAATTGCCGCGGAAAAAGGCGGCATGGCGATTATCTACGATGGCGGCGTGCGGCGGGGAACCGACGTCGTCAAGGCGCTGGGCCTCGGCGCGGATTTCGTTTTCATCGGCCGTCCGTTTCTTCATGCCGCCGCCATCGCCGAAGAGGCCGGCGTCGCCCACGCCATCGAGCTGCTCGCCGCCGAGATCGACCGGACGATGGCGTTCCTCGGCTGCGCCGATCTCGACGGCCACCGGCTTGGTGCCCGGATCGTCCCGGAAGACTCGCCGTGGCCATGACGAACGCCGCCATGACGGACAGCTATGACTTCATCATCGTCGGCGGCGGGTCGGCGGGCTGTGTCCTGGCCAACCGGCTGTCGGCCCGGAGCGCCAATCGCGTGCTGCTCCTGGAGGCGGGGCGCGACACCCCGCCCGGCGCGGAACCGGCGGACGTGCTCGCGACCTATCCGCTGTCCTATTTCAACAGGGATTACACCTGGCCCGGCATCTCGGTTCATTGGAAAACCGCGAATACCTCGCCGGCCGTGAACGTCCGGCAGGGTTTCATTCTCGGCGGCGGGTCGTCGATCATGGGAATGATCGCGCTCCGGGGCCTGCCCGAGGATTACGACGAATGGGCGGCATTGGGAGCGTCCGGGTGGGCCTGGAGAGACGTGCTGCCCTACTTCAACAAGCTCGAGACCGACGTCGATTTCGGCAGCGCCCTCCACGGCAAGGACGGCCCGGTGCCCATCCGGCGTCCGGGCCCGGCGGAATTGCCGCCCATGGCGGCCGCGCTCCGGGACTATTGCCGAAACCGCCAGGTTGATTTGATCGATGACCTCAACGGTGATTTCCGGGAAGGCCTCGGCATCATTCCCATCAGCCGGTTCGCCGACAAACGGGCCTCCGCTGCCATCTGTTATCTCGGCGCCGAAGTGCGCGCGCGGCCGAACCTGACGATCCGCACTGGCGCCGAGGTGCGGAAACTGACGGTGGACGGGACCGGCGATACCCGCCGCGTCACCGGTGTCACGGCGACGATCGGCGGCAGCGAACGAACCTTCTCCGCCGGCGAGGTCATCGTATCGGCCGGCGCCCTGCAGTCGCCGGTCATGCTGCTGCGGACCGGCCTGGGTCCGGCCTGGATGCTCAAGGAGGCGGGCCAGGAGGTCATCGCCGACCGGCCCGGCGTCGGCGGCAACCTCCACAATCATCATGTGCTGCAATTGGTGTTTCTTCTCCGGCGGGCGGCCCGTCCGGCCAAGGATGTCCGCAGCCATACCACGGCGATGCTCCGCTATTCCTCCGGCGTCGAGGGCTGCCCGGCGAAGGACATGTACATCCCCTATGTGGCGAACACCGGCTGGCATGCTCTCGGCCGGCGGCTGAGTTCCCTGACGCCGACAGTCGCCAAGCCGGCGTCCCGGGGACGGGTCCGGCTGGTCGCCGGCGAGACCGGCCCCCGGCCGCTGATCGAATTCGACTTCCACTCGGACGAGCGGGATGCGGTGCGTCACATGGACGCCGTCCGGCGCTCCGCGGAAATGCTTCTCGCCCCCGAACTTCGACCGCTCTGGCATACCGCCGTGCCCCTGTTCCGCAGCCAGCGCGCCCGGCAGCTCAACGACATCTCCGCCGCCAACGCGGTCCGCGCCCGGGCCGCGGCGACCCTGTTCGACCTGCTGCCCGCCGCCGGCCGCCCGGTCCTCGGGACGCTGACCAAGCCGGGGGTGGATATCCTCCGGCTCACCGGGGACGACGCGGCATTGTCCGAGTTCGTGCGCGACAGCATCGGCGGGCCCGCGCACCATGTGGGCACCTGCCGGATGGGGGCGGCCGGCGACCGCGACGCCGTCGTCGATCCCGCGGGGCAAGTTTACGGTGTCGATGGATTGCGGGTCGTCGATGCCTCCATCATGCCGGCGGTTCCCCGCGGCAACACCAACATCCCGACCATCATGCTGGCGGAAAAGATCGCGGCGGACATAACCGGAAGCCCGGCGGACGGCGGCCGTTAGACCGCCCGGCCCTAATCCCTAATATAAATTTTAGTTATATAAATGGTAATATATATCATTTGACTGACATTACCCCCGCCGCCAATGTGCCGGAACCCTCACCCATCGGACCGGCGGCATTTTCATGGATCAGATACGCGCACCCGGCGCCCGGGAACTCATCGACCGCGCCCACGGCCTGATCCCGGGGATTCGGGAACGGGCGAAGGCGTGCGAGGATACGGGCCGCATCCCCGAGGCCAGTCTCGAGGAACTCAAGGACGCCCGGCTGTTCGATATCACCAAGCCCAAGCGCTTCGGCGGCCTGGAGATGGGCTGGGACACGTTCAGCGAGGTGGCCATCAAGATCGGCTCCGGCTGCGGATCGACGGGCTGGGTGTTTTCGGTCCTGGGACAGCACCCGCTGCTGGTCAACCGCATCGGCATCGACTGCATGGAGGAGATCTGGTCGGAGAACCGGGACGCGCTGATCGCCGCCACCAAGTGGCAGTCCGGGTCGCTCAGGAAAGTCGACGGCGGCTACCGGGGAAGCGGCATCTCCACGTTCGGCAGCGGCTGCCTGCATTCGGAGTGGGTGGTCATCGGCGGCGCGCCCGTGGAGGATTCCGATGAGGTGGTGGGCGCCGTCCTGCCCATGGGCGACATCGAGATTCTCGACAGCTGGCACACGGACGGATTGGTCGGCACCGGCTCGCACCATATCAGGCTGGACGACGTCTTCATTCCCGATCACCGGGCGCGGGTGCCGGGCAAGCCGCCCGTGGGCGGGATCATCGACGCGCCGCTCTACCGCACCACCGGCCTCGGCGTCCCGTTCGGCCTGTCGACGGTGCTCACCGGCGTCGCCATGCACGCCCTCGAGATTTTCTGCGACGATATGCGGGACCGCAGATCCCGGGACGGCGCGCCGATCGCCGACATCCAGAGCCTGCAGATGCGCGTCGGCGAATCGGCGGCCGAGATCGACGCGGCCCTCGCCCTCATCCGGTCCCACATGCGGAGCCTGATGGCCACGCTGGAAAGCCTGCCGCCGCCCACCGGGGCCGGCGGATACGAGCACGGCAAGTGGCCGGCGCTCACCGGCAAGGGCATCGCCGGCGGCGAGTGGCCGGCCCCCGGCACCGGCGACGACAGCGCCCATATCGCGACCGCCAACAGCATGACCGCGAGGCTCGCCTACTCGGCCGTCGAGCGGCTGTCCTACGCCGCCGGCGCGAGCCGGATCGACCACGACGACCCGCTGCTCCGCTGCCTGCGGGACGCCACCGCCGGGGTCCGCCAATACGGCATCAACTGGGACGTGGCGCGGACCCGGTCGGGCAAGTCCTTCCTCGGCGTCGGGTAGCCGGGGGGCCGGGCCGTGCCGCCCCTCGAAATCTCCTTCGCCGGCTACCAGAAGCCGAGTTCCATCCATACCCGCTCCGCCGCCTATTTCGGCGAAGTGCTCACCGCCGAGCTCGGCGATGAGGTCAATTACACCCTGATTCCCAGCGTCACCGACCTCGGCTACAGGCAGGGCGACATGATCCGCCTCGTCGGCGAGGGCGAATTCGATCTCTGCTATATCGCCGCCAGCTTCTTCACCACCAATTTCGTCCCCGCCTTCGGGGCCGTCGACCTGCCCTTCGTCTTCGAGGATCAGCATCACGGCTACCGGGTGATGGACGGCCCCCTCGGCCAAGCCCTGGCCGCCGCCATCGACGACCGCTCGCCCTACCAGTGGCTCGGCTACTGGTGCAACGGTATGCGGCATTTGTCCAATTCGGTGCGCCCGATCCGCAGCCCCGCCGACTGCGAGGGCATCCGCATCCGCACGCTCACGAGCCCGCTCCACGGCGAGACCTTCCAGGCCCTCGGCATGACGCCCGAGATCACCGACATCGCGGCGCTCCTGGAGCGTTCCGCCGCCGGGACCATCGACGCCCAGGACAACCCGCTCACCAACATCTTCAATTTCGGCATTCACGAGCTGCAGCCCCATATCACCATGACCGGACACTTCTGGGCGCCGGCGGTGATCGTCGCCAACAGGAACGCGTTCCGGAACTGGCCGGGCCGCGTGCAGGACGCCGTCCGGACGGCAGCCGAGGCCTCGACCCGGTATCAGCGCGAGTTGGCGCTCGCCGAGGACGCGCGGATCATGGCGCTCCTGGAACCGCCGGTGGAGGTGATCACGCTGAGCCCCGCCGAGCGCGCCGCCTTCGCCGCCGCCACCCAGCCCGTGGTGGAGGCCCACCGGGCCGAGTTCGCCGAGGCGCTGGAGCAAATCGCCGCCGCGGCATAGGGGGCCGGGCGGGTTCATCCGGTCACCCAACGGGATTGGTCCCCCCCCCCCCAATGGCGTCAATGGGCGCGAGCCATGCACCGGGCGCATATCGGTAAGTTGTTGAAATATCGTGATTTATAAATATTTTCCAAGTTGGCTATTTTCGCCGGTATAGGCATTTATAGGCATTTATGGACATTTATTGGCCTCCGTTTGGGAGGTACCCCCCAAACAGTTCGTACAAAAATGCATAGCTCCCCCTCCAAATGCAAAACGCCGCCCCGGAGGGGCGGCAGATGCCTATTCATTTAGCCCGCGCTCGGGTCGGAGCAAGGGGGGAATTGTCCCCTCTCCCCCTTCTTCAGGGGGAGAGGGATTGGTTTCGAGTGACGCTACACGCTCCAGCCGTCATGCCCGTGCTTGACACGGGCATCCACGCGTAGCGACCGGCAATCAGCCGGTTTCTTCGCGGTAGAGGTTGAGTTTTTCCATTACCTGACGGTCGGAAACGACGATCATCGACGCCCGGCCGGTCGACGCCGTGTGCGACGCCCATGTCCAGTGCGGAACGGTGAACACGTCCCGTTCGCTCCACCGGTGCTCGGCCTCTCCGATTCGGCTCGATCCCGCGCCTTGGATCACGATGCAGACGGCGCTGGCCGTCGAACGGGCTCTTTCCGTCGGCCTGTCCCCGCCGAGGGAGACGACGCGCGAGTCGTGGGTCGGCAGAATGTCCTTGCCGTCGAGCGGGCTGGTATAGCGCACGGTCCGCGAGCCATCCTCCTGCTCCGGCGCCTCCTCCAGGACCGCCAGCACGTCCCGCCAACCGTAGCGCAACCGGGGGGAGTGGCGGACGTCGGCCAGCCGCGTCACCGGCGCGAGGCCCGCTTTTTCGTAGACGTTGTCGGACAGGGTAGAACTGTTGGCGGGATAGCGTTCACCCGGTCCCATTTTCATGTCGCCGAAGACCGCATCCAGCTGCCCCACCAAGGGCAGGTCCAGGACGTCCAGCCAGATGGCCCTTTGGCCGCTGTCGTTCTCGTGGCAATGCCACGTCCAGTTGGGGGTGATGATCAAATCGCCGTCGTACATGTCGCAGCGCTTGCCGTCGACGAACGTCCCGCCGCCCTCGCCTTCCAATATGATCCGGGTCGCCGCCGGCGTGTGCCGGTGGGGCGAGGTTTTCTCCCCGGGGTTCACGCACTGGTACGCCGCGACGATGTTGCTGGTGGTCGCCATCCCGCGCTCGAGGTGCGGGTTCTTGAGGATCAGGACGCGGTGGTCGGCGTTCTTTCCGTGGACGAGTTCGGCCGAGCGCTCGATGAGCGGCAGCATGTCGTCCCATTTCCAGATGACCGAAGGTTCGGCCCGGTTGGGCTCGTCCACGACCAGGTCCTCGTAGATCTCCCACAACGGCGCCAGATTCCCGGCCTGAATCTCCTCAAGGAACTCTTTCATGAAAACCCCCGTCCCCTATCCCGTTCCGGCCGCGAAATGAGGCCAGCCCTGAAATGAGGAATGACCTTCTCGCCGAACAGCCGGATGGACTTCTCGGCGGTCTCCACGTCCATGCCGAAATAATTGACCTGCATGGACAGTTCGTCGCATCCGCCGCAGGCGGCATCGAAGGCCTCCAGCTGCCCGATGATTTCGGATGGCGTTCCGACATAGGCGGCGCCGCAGTCGATTTGAGCTTCCATGGTCTGAGCCAATATTCTCTCGCGCATCCTATCATAGTTCTGGTAGGCGGCGGACGGAGTCCCGGCGCCGTATTCCGTCATCGCATCGGCAATCGCCGCGAAATGACCCTCTATCAGCGGCTTGGCGGTTCGCCGGGCGAGGTCTCCATCCTCGTCGCAGAACATGAACACGGCCATCATCATCTTCGGCGGCCCCGCATGGCCGGCTTTCGCCCATGCGCCCCGGTAGGTCTCCAGGAGCGCGATGGGATCGGAGCCGACGCCCGGAATGGCCATGATCCAGTGCCCCATGGTCCCGGCGCGCTCGAACGATGCCGGCGTGCCCACGGCGGCGACATAGAAATTGGGCCGGGGTTTCTGCGTCGGACGGGGAAACGTCGTCACGTTCTCGAAGCTGTGGAACTTTCCCGAACTGGTGACGTTCTCTTCCTCGAGCAGCATCCGGACCTGCGCGATGCCCTCTTCGAAGCGCTCGACGCTTTCGTCCATGTCGACCTCGAAATGACGGAACTCCTGGGGGAGGAAGGCGCGCGCGAATCCCACGTCCAGGCGGCCGCCGCAGAACCCGTCGAGCATGGCGAGATCGCTGGCGAGCTTGAGCGGGCTGTTGAATGCCGGCAATACGGCGCCGGTCACCATGCGGGCGGTCTTGGTGTGCTGGGACGCGGCGGTCAGAAAGACGATGGGGTTCGAGCTGTACCCGCCCCAATGGTGAAAATAGTGCTCGACCGTCCGGACGTGGGAGTAGCCGTACTCGTCGCACAGGCCGATGAGGCGCATGGCCTCCCGATAGTATTGCTCGGGGGGTTTCACGTCCTCCCGGATATCGGGAAAAAACTGAAATCCGAATTGCATGGGCCCAGCCTGGATCTCGCCGACGGTTTGGGTTTGGAGCGGCCCCGCCCGAATGTCCGCGGAAACGCCTCGTCCGGCGAGTTTGTCCGCTTATGGGCCGATCCTCAAGGCCATAGGCCGGAAGGCCGCGGGTGTCTCGTGTTTCAGGAATTGGAAATCTGGATACCCCGCATAAAGCGGGGTATGACGAGTGGAGATGCGACACAAACCAGACCGTCATGCCCCGGCCCACTGGACCGGCTTTGCCGGCCAGCCGGCAAAGTGGCGGGGCATCCAGGATATTCACCACAGAGGCACGGAGTTCACCGAGGAGGATTGGTGGACTCCGGCGGCAACGAAATTCAATACCTATTGACCGATAACACAGTCATGAATACTTTTATGACTGATTTCACAGTCAATAAATTGACATGCCGAGCACGCCGCGCTCCTATTCGCGCCTTACGGAAGAGGCGCTCCTTCTTCTGGGCAAGCAGATCAGGCTCGCCCGGAAACGTCGGCGCATGTCCGAACACGATCTTGCGGCCCGCATAGGCATCGCCAGGAGCACGTTGCAGCTTATCGAGAAGGGCAGCCCCTCCGTGGCGGTCGGCCTCGTGCTGGAAGCCGCCACCCTGACCGGCGTTGATCTGTTCATTCCGGAAGCGGCGACTCTCGCGCCGCAGGTAGAGCGAACCGACGACAAGCTCGTCTTGATGCCCGGCTCGATCCGCAAGCCCCGCCACGAGGTCGACGATGACTTCTGACGCGCCCCGGCCCCGCGAGGCGTATGTCTGGATCTGGCTGCCGGGGAGGACGGAGCCGGTGGTCGCGGGCCGCATTCACGCGGAAGACGACCACTTCGTCTTCGCCTATGGCCGCTCCTATCTCGTCAGGAACGACGCGATCCCCATCTACGTCCCCGAATTGCCCCTGCGCCGCGGCGCTATGGTCCCGGAACCGCCGCTCGAGATCGCCAACGCCCTGCGCGACGCCTCGCCCGATGCCTGGGGCCGTCGAGTGATCGCCCATCGCCTCGCCGGCGGCCGCGGCGGAGCGAACGGGTTCGCCGATCTCGACGAGCTCACCTTCATGCTCCGGTCCGGCTCCGACCGCACCGGCGCGCTCGACTTCCAGGCGTCCCCAGGGGAATACGTTCCCCGCGAGGCCGACAACGAGACCCTCGAACGCCTGCTGGATTCGGCCGACCGGGTGGATCGCGGCCTGCCGCTGGCGCCGGATCTGGCCGAAGCGTTGCAGCACGGCACGGCGATCGGGGGAGCGAGGCCGAAGGCGCTCATCCGGGACGGAGACGCCAAATATGTCGCCAAGTTCTCCTCCTCGACCGATACCTACAGCGTCGTCAAGGCGGAGTTCATCGCCATGCGCCTTGCGGCCCTCGCCGGGCTGAACGCCGCCCCGGTCCATCTCGCCCGGGCGATGAACAAGGATGTGCTGCTGATCCGGCGCTTCGACCGTGAGCGCGCGGAGAACGGATGGACGCGGCGCGCCATGGTGTCCGCGCTGACCCTGCTCGGCCTCGACGAGCGCATGGCGGCCCATGCATCCTACGAAGCGCTGGCCGATATCGTGCGGGCGCGCTTCACCGACCCCGCCGACACCTTGAGAGAGCTGTTCGCGCGCATGACCTTCAACATTCTCGCCGGCAACACGGACGACCATGCCCGGAACCACGCCGCATTCTGGGACGGCGGCGGTCTCACGCTTACGCCGGCCTACGACATCTGCCCGCAGCCGAGAACCGGACGCGAGGCCTCTCAAGCCATGCAGATCCACGGCCGCGAGCGGCGCAGCCGGCTGTCGTTGTGCCTCGCCGCCGCCAACAAGTTCCTTCTCGCGGAAGAGCACGCATTGGCGATTATGGAGCAGCAGGTTGCCGTCATCGGGTCGAACTGGGAGCCGGTCTGCGACGAGGCGGCGTTGGGCGATGCCGATCGACGACTGCTGTGGCGGCGGCAATTCCTAAACGGCCTGGCATTCGAGGGTCTCGAGGACCGGCTTTCAGACGAAAGCTGAGCGTGCGCTTCGCCGCATGGCTCCCCTCCAAACCAAAACGCCGCCCCGGTAAGGGAGCGGCCGCCGCCTATTCGTTTGGTCTGCGCGCGGGCGGGGGCAAGGGGGGAGATTGGGGGGTGATCAGGCGCGGCGCGGCCCTCGCCGCCGGCCCCTCAACGATGCCGCGCCCTCTCGGGTGACGATCCTGTTGCATTACGAGAATGTAATGTTATAACATAACATAATGTCCTGAAATAAGACCGGCCAGAACAACGAAGGATGAACTATGAAATTCGTAATTTCGACGATCGCGATATCGGTAATTTTAGCCGTTGCCGCGCCTGTATCGGCCAATGCACAGACAAAGAAAGAAGCCATTGAAGGACCGCATGGCGTTTTCCATGACAGCGCGGCCAAGAGCTACAAGTCCGACTCGGCACGGATCACCAACTTCCGGCGTCGCGGAATGCGGGCGATTTCGGGACATTATCGCTCCCTGGAGGCGATCATAAGGTATGAAGCGCCGTTTCAACCGGCGCTCTCGCCTCATGTTTCCGCATTGCAGGCCCTCGCCGCGCAATTGCCGAAGAACTTTCCTCCCGGCACGGCCATGCAGGAAGGAAAATGGGGCGCAAAGACGGTTATCTGGGAGAAACCCGCCGAGTTCAAAAAGCATTATGAGAGCTTCCAGAACAGTATTGCCAACTTGAAGACCTCGATCAGCGCCGGAAATCGTCCGGACATGTCCAAGGCGTTGAGGCTCGTGCGGCATGAATGCCTGGCCTGTCACATGGAATTTCGGCAGCGGCGCACGCGATAGCCGTCGACTTAAACGCCTCGCTGGAGTGCCCCCCTAGAGCCGATCTAGAAGTCGCCCGGCCGCAGGGCGGATCCGTTAGCCGGATTTGCCGTCAGCGTCGACCGTGTCCCATGATTTCCCTTGGTTCCGGTTTCGGTCCGACCGTCCGCCATGGCGGCGCGGCGTGGAGAATGGGTGGCCATGACGGATTCCGGATTGACGGGGGACGGCGGCGAAGCGGTTGACGGTTCCGCGGTGCCGGGCCGGGTTTCTCGATCTGGCGGCGGTCAGCGGCGCAGGACGGAAGCCGGGCGTGCGCTTCGCGGCATGGCTCCCCTCCAAACCAAAACGCCGCCCCGGTAAGGGAGCGGCAGTTGCTTGATCGCTATCGGACTCTAATATCTTATAGTTAAAGTTGCAGTAACTTTTGATCTATCACGGTCGTGGCGAGACAGATGAAGCTCATACTAGGCGGAATAAATGGCGAATATCTTCGAGATATTGTCGAAGCGGCTCACAGAGAAACGGAGTACGTCAAGGCGGCTGTCGCCTACGCCAATAGTGAAGAACTACTATTTGAATGGTGCCTCAAGAGAGGGATACCAATTACCTATTGGGGCAGGTTCGATGAGACTGTGCCGGTGAGTCCGCGAATCCTGGAAAAATTTCTAAAGCGCCAGTCTCCAAACTTCGTCTGCAAGCTAGTGAGGAGCTTTCACCCAAAGGTCATTTGGTGGCAAGGATTTGGCGCCTATATAGGTTCAGCAAACCTCTCAAATGCAGCTTGGTACAACAATGTTGAAGCGGGTTGCTTTTTTGATGAGGCAGAACTCATAGCCGCAGGTTTTGATCTTCAACTCGAGGAGTTTTTCGAGTTCATCGACTCGAACTCATCACCACTTACGGCCGAGCTCTACGAGCTAATCAAAGCTCGCGCAGAAACTCTCAACCAAATTCGAATCTCCGATCAAAACACGGCCGAGGCCTTCAGCTCTACAAACCTAGTCACACCTTGGTCGGGGGTCGTTCGATCGTCACAGCGGTCGATTGCGGAGAAGAGCCAGGCTGCCTTCTTGGAGGAATGGTACGACACGCTTCAAATTCTACGAGGTATTGCGAGCCGAGTGACAACAGAAGAGTACAGACCGCGCTGGGTAAATCCCAACACCCCAAGTGGGGCCCAAGCTGATCAATTCTTGCACGCCCATTACTATGAACGAACATTTGAAGGAAATCGGGCCCAGTTTGAAAATCACTTTCAAGACAACAAATCTAATCCCGAGCAAGCGTTAGTCAGTGCAATGAAATGGTGGTCGCAGTTGGGAACCGCTCCATCTAATGAGGACTTGACGTTAAATGAATATGCACCACTTCTACGAGAATTTCATTCCGAAGAGAGAATTTTGTCCCTCACCGAAGACGAATTTATTGAATTGTGTTGGCGAGTTCATGCAATCCGTGATCACGCGAGGCGAGTAGCGAACAGGATAGTTGGCCTCCCAGCCCAAGAAGGAAGCTATCGGATCGAAGAAAAGTCCGCCGCGTTTGCACGGTACCTCTACGGTCTCAAATCAAATCACGGATACTCGGTTTTGGAGGTTATACGTCATGTTTTATACGGAGGCTCTGCCGAAGATGTTCCGAATAGGCTTTGGCAAGCACTAGATGACCCCGCGTGGAAGATCGAACATTTGGGTGTTGTCTAATTCCGGCGTTCGGGTCAACTCCTCCGGGCTTGCCGCCGCCGGGTACAGGGTTGTCTACGAAGTCTTTGCCGGCGCTCTGGCTGGCTTGCTTCATGATGGTGCCCTTTGGCTTCGGCCTCCCAGGGTCAGAGGACGCATTGTTGGCGGCCTGAGCCGCCTTGCAACACATAAAACGGGATGGCCTCGGCCGACGTCCCGGCGGGGACGCGCCTTTCCGCTCGTGCGGAACTATGTTGTCTCCTCGTGCTCGTTACCGTCGTCTACGCAGTCCGTTCTCTCACTCATGCCGCCTGAATCTCTCGGGCCGGCCAGCGGAACGGCTCGCCAGTGATCAACATGCGATGGAGGATCACCGCAAGCTTGCGCGCCAGGGCCACGCAGGCCTTCTTGTGGCTGGTCCGCTTTTTGATCCGCCGCGCCCAGTCCTTGAGCGGATGGGCCCGGCGCACCACCACAAGCAGGCTGTTGGCGGCCTCGTACAATAAGCTGCGCAGCATCGCGTCGCCGTGCTTGGAGATGCACCCGCTGTAATCCATCTCGCCCGATTGCCAACGTCTGGAGGTCAGCCCGAGATAAGCGCCCAAGCTGCGCGATCGGGCGAAGCGCCCGGCGTCGCCGATGGTACTCACATAGGCCAGCGCCGTGAGCGGTCCGACTCCGGGCACGGTCATCAGCAGGCGGCAGGCCGGATCGTCCTTGACGCGCGCAGCGACCGCCTCATCCAGCTCCGCAATCGTGCTGTCCAGCGCCGTGAGCGAGGACAGCAACGGCGCAATCGCCGGGCGTAGCTCGGGACGGTCCTCGAGCTGCGCGCGCACTCCGCGGAGCAGCTTGCTCGTGCCCTTGGGAAAACGGATCCCCAACGAGGCAAGAAGACCCCGGATCGTGTTGTGAGTATCGCGGCGCTGGCGCACCAGGTGAGACCGAGCCTTGAGCAGAACCCGACTCTCCTGGGCCAACTCGCTCTTCACCGATACAGGGCGGCAGAAGCCGGTGCGCGCGATCTCCGCCAGAAGCTCGGCGTCCTTGGCATCGGTCTTGTTGTGTTGAAGACGCATCACCGCATGGGCCTGGCGGGCATCGATCACTTCCACCGCAATCCCCATCTCGTCCAGACTCCGTGCCAGCCAGCCCGACAGTGTCCCGGTCTCCAGAACAATCCGATCCGGACACAGACAATGCTCCTTCAACACCTCAAACAACGCCCGAGGGTCGGTCTCCGCCTTGCCTTGCGCCAAAATCTCTCCTGCACCGTCCTTCACGCAAAATGCTGTCTCTTCCTTCGAAACATCAAAGCCAACGTACTCACCCATGGTCACTCTCCTTGCTTAGCCTAACGGGGCGCGGCGCCCACGACCCCGCATCATAGGCCCAGGGGAGTGAACGCCGGAATTACGCCATGTCAGTGCACTTGGAGAAATAGTTGGTTGGGCTATGCCAGATATGTTCCCGCCAAGAAATGGCAGAACGAGCAAGTCACTCAAATCGCTGGGGTTCAATGTAAGAATACACTCCGGCTAGATGTTCTACCCAGACCAAAAACACTTTGATCGCATACATTGAGGGTGTAGAGGCAAACTGGCTTTGCTTTTTTGCCCCCACCCCTCTCGGGCAAGGAGATGATGTCGTGTTCCATGGTATCGGGAAGGCGGAACCACTCCCCGCACACCGAATTCTGCAATGCAGAATTACCGTTTGCCATGTCGGATTCACATGGCTTACAGTTTTTGCCATACCTGGGAACCAAAGGGACGCAGTCCGGCCGCCATGGGAACGAAGCGCCTGTCCGCCCGCTCTTCCGCAAACCGCCTTCCCGCCGATCCGTCCGGCGCAACCCCTCTCAACATCGATTTTCCGCCTTCCGGCCCAGCCGCCCATGCCGCCCATCCGCCCCAGCGGGAGCCGCCGGGATGACGCTGGAGTTCCATCTAAACGGCGAGCGGCACGTGGTCCGGGACGTGCCGCCCAACGTCACGGCGCTGGACTATATCCGCGAGCATGCGCGCCTCACCGGCACCAAGGAAGGCTGCGCCGAAGGGGATTGCGGCGCCTGCACAGTGGTGCTGGCCACCGACCCCACAGACCCCGCCGGGACCGATGGCGGCCGGACCTTCCGGGCGGTCAATGCCTGTCTCCTGACCCTGCCCCACCTCAACGGCGCCGACGTGCTGACCGTGGAGGGGCTGGCGGACGGCGACGGCCTGGACCCGGTGCAGGCGGCCATGGCCGACGGCGACGGCACCCAGTGCGGCTACTGCACGCCGGGCTTCGTCATGGCCCTCTATGCGCTGCGCCGGAGCGGCGAGGAGGTCGACCCCGAGACGGTGCACGACGCGCTGGCCGGCAACCTCTGCCGCTGCACCGGCTACCGCCCGATCGTCGACGCGGCGGTGAAGGCATGCGGCGAGACCGGATCCGGCGGCCATCAGGAGCACGCGCCGGCGCACTCGCCGGCACATGTGACGGCAGAGGCGGCGGCCCAGGCGACGAAACGCTACGAGGCCGGCGGTCAGGCGTTCCTGAGCCCAACCAATCTCGCCGAAATGGCGGAGGCGCTGGCCGACAACCCGGAGGCCCTTATCCTCGCCGGCGGCACTGACCTCGGGCTGCTGGCGAGCAAGGAGCGCCGCAAGCTGCCCATGGTCATCCATACGGGCCGGGTCGCCGAACTCCTGGAAATCCGCGACGAGCCGGACTGGCTCGAATTCGGCGCGGCGGTCACCTATACGGACGCCCTGCCGCTGATCGAGCGCGAATACCCGTCCTTCGCCACCCTGATCAGGCGCATCGGCTCCCGGCAGATCAGGAACATGGGCACCATCGGCGGCAATATCGGCAATGCGAGCCCCATCGGCGACACCCCGCCCTGCCTGATCGCCCTGGACGCCACGCTGACCCTCCATTCCCGGGATGGGCCCAGGCAAATGCCCATGGAGGATTTTTTTCTCGACTACCGGAAGACGGACCTCGGGCCGGGGGAATTCATCCAATCCGTCCGCATCCCCAAACCGAAGGACGGCGAGGCCTTCCGGACCTACAAGATTTCCAAGCGCTACGACCAGGACATCTCCTCGGTCATCGGCGCCTACCGGGTCGCGGTCGCCGACGGGTCGGTCCGGGGTGCCCGCATCGCCTACGGCGGCATGGCGGCGACGCCGAAACGGGCCCGGGCCTGCGAGGCGGCCATCACCGGCTCGGCGTGGAGCGAAGAGGCGCTGATGGAGGCCGCCCGGGCCATCGACGAGGACTTCGAGCCCCTGTCGGACCACCGGGCGTCGGCCGCCTACCGGTCCATGGTGGCCAAGAACCTGTTCGCCCGGCTGTGGCGGGATATCTCGGCGGTGGACGAACACATCGAAGTGGTGACGATCCGATGAGCGGCCCGGAAACCGCCAAGGCCGATATCATCGGCGCGGCCCATGCGCGGCTCAGGCACGACAGCGCGGTCAAGCACGTCACCGGCGGCGCGGTCTATGTGGACGACATGCCGAACCTGCCGGGCACTTTGGAGGTTTTCCCGGTGGTCAGCCCCCACGCGCATGCGAAGATCGTCTCGGTGGACATCTCCAGGGCGCTCCGGGCGCCGGGGGTGGCCGGCATCTTCGGGGCCGGCGATATTCCGGGAAAGAACGATATCGCGCCCATCTTCTCCGACGAGCCCATTCTCGCCGACGGTCTCGCCGAATATGCCGGCCAGCCGGTCCTCATCGTCGCCGCCGACACCTACGATCTGGGCCTCGACGCCGCCCGGCTGATCGACATCGGCTACGAGGCGCTGGAACCGGTCCTCACCATCGATGCGGCGCTGGAAAGAGGGCAATTCACCTATCCGCCCCACAGCATCGTCCGGGGCGACGCCGAGGGCGCGATAGAGGCGGCGCCGCGCAAGGTGTCCGGCGAAGTCTCATGCGGCGGGCAGGACCATTTCTATCTCGAATCCCAGGTCGCACTCGCGATTCCCGGCGAGGACCGGGACATCACCGTTTACGCCTCCACCCAGCACCCGACCGAGGTGCAGCACGGGGTGGCGCACGTCCTCGGGATCGAAATCAACGACGTGCTGGTGGAGGTGCGCCGCATGGGCGGCGCCTTCGGCGGCAAGGAGACCCAGGCCACAGGCATCGCCGCGTTGGCCGCCCTCGCCGCGGCGCTCACCGGCCGGCCGGCCAAGCTGCGGCTCCGCCGCGACGACGACATGATCGTCACCGGCAAGCGCCATGATTTCCGCTTCCGCTACGAGGCCGGCTTCGGCGAGGACGGCCGGCTCGAAGGCGTGAAGATGGAGATGGCGACCCGGTCGGGCAACGTCGCCGATTGCTCGTCCGGCGTCATGGCGCGCGCGCTGTGCCATGCCGACAATTGCTACTACCTCCCCCACGTCCGGTTCGACGGATACCCGTGCAAGACCAATACGGTCTCGGCGACGGCGTTCCGCGGTTTCGGCGGGCCCCAGGGCATGCTGGCCATCGAGACGGTGATGGAGCATGTGGCGGCCGAGCTCGGCAAGCCGGTCGACGACATCCGGCGGATCAACTATTACGGCGACGGCGAGCGCAACGTCACCCCCTACGGCCAGACGGTGAAGGACAACATCATCGTGGAGCTCACCGAGCGGCTGATGCGGGAGATCGATTTCGAGGCCCGCACGAGGGCGGTCGACGATTTCAACGCCGCCAACTCGACCCTGAAGAAGGGCATCGCCCTGATGCCGGTGAAGTTCGGCATATCGTTCAACCTGCCGACCCTCAACCAGGGCGGCGCCCTGGTCCATGTCTATACGGACGGCAGCGTTCACCTCAACCACGGCGGCACCGAGATGGGACAGGGCCTGTTCGTCAAGGTGGCCCAGGTGGTGGCGTCCACGTTCCAGATCGACATCGACCGGATCAAGATCTCGTCGACCCGCACCGACAAGGTGCCCAACACGTCCGCGACCGCGGCCTCGTCGGGCTCCGACATCAACGGCACGGCGGCCCATATCGCGGCGACGGAAATCAAGGAGCGGATGGCCCGTGTGGCGGCGGACCATTTCGGCATCGAGACCGGCTCCGTCGAGTTCCGCGCCAACCGGGTCTATGCCGGCAACGAGAGCATCTCCTTCGCCGAATGCGCCCGTCTCGCCTGGCGGGCCCGGGAATCGCTGTCGGCGACCGGGTTCTACCGGACGCCGGACATCTCATGGGATGCGAAGACCATGAGCGGCAGCCCGTTCTACTACTATACCTACGGCGCCTGCATCGCCGAGGCCGTGATCGACACGCTGACCGGCGAATCCCGGGTGCTGAGGGCCGATATCCTGCAGGACGTGGGCAACTCCCTGAACCCGGCCATCGACATGGGCCAGATCGAAGGCGCCTTCGTCCAGGGCATGGGATGGCTCACCTCGGAAGAGCTCGTCTGGGACGAGGACGGACACCTCAAGACCCACGGGCCGTCGACCTACAAGATTCCGGGGAGCCGGGACGTCCCGCCGGAATTCAACGTCCATATCCTGGAGGACGCGCCGAACATGGTGCCGACCATCTTCCGGTCCAAGGCCATCGGCGAGCCGCCGCTGATGCTGGCGATCTCGGTGTGGCTGGCGATCCGCGACGCCGTGGCGCGGATCGGCGGCCGCAAGGCGTTCCCGAAGCTGGACGCGCCCGCCACACCCGAGGCCATCCTGATGGCCATCGAGGATGTCAGGTCGCGGGCCGCGAAGGCGAATTGACCGGCGCGGCCGATTGAACCCTGGTTGCCGCAAAACCAAGTCGTCATGCCCCGGCTCGTCCGGGGCATCCACGAACTTCCACCCCCTCACCCGGCACCCCGCCGGGACACCAAAATCGGCCTGGGCCCGCGACCCCGATTGACAAGGTAGGGACTAGTAGCTACTTTCAGCCCATGAGATCGGTGGGCATCAAGGCGCTGAACAACCGGTTGAGCGAGTATGTCCGGCTCGCGGCGTCGGGCGAGACCATCCTGGTGACGGACCGCGACCGCATCGTGGCGGAGCTGGGCCCGCTCAGGGAGAGCCGGAGCCCGGTGCTCGCCGATGCCTTCCTTGCCGAGGCGGTGCGATCCGGCGTGCTCGCGCCGCCGGCGCTGGCGGGCTCGGGAGCGCCGCCCAGGCCCGCCCCGGTGACCACTCTGGACGAGGTTCTGGCCGAACTCGACGAGAGCCGGCGCGACCGGTGATCTATCTCGACACGTCCGTTGCGCTGGCCTGGCTGCTGACCGAGGACCGCGGGCCCCCTGCTTCCCTCTGGGACGGGACGCTGGTGTCCAGCCGCCTCCTCGAATACGAGATATGGACGGCGCTGCACGCGCGCGGACTTGCGGACACGCACGGCGAGGCGGCGAACGGACTCGTCGGACGGGTCGCGCTCCTGGAACTGAGCCCGCGGGTCTTGGCGCGGGCGCTGGACGCCTTTCCCGGTTCGGGGCCGCTGCGGACTCTCGACGCCCTGCATCTGGCATCGTGCGCGTATCTGGCCGATCAGGGCCAGGACGTGGAACTCGCGAGTTACGACCGGCGGATGAACGACGTCGCCCGCGCCATGGAGATTCCGCTCTTCGATCGGGAAGGGTCATGAGCCGCGCGGTCCGGGTTCTTTTCGATCATGCTCCAGGCGCCGCGTGACCCCATTGGCGGCCTCTGCGCTACGCAACAGCCTGATTTGAAGCAGGAAATCCCCCCACCCAGCTTCGAGTGACGCTAAACGTCGAGGAGCGCGATCCCCTGTTCGGCGCCGAAGTGGTGCTCGACGCAGTTGTCGTCGTCGCCGCCCCGGTCGACGACCAGAAAATCGTGACCGTCGCGCAGTACAAGCAACGGATGGTGCCAGACGCCGCGGTGATAATTCACGCCCTGGTCGCCCGCCGCACGGAACGCGCGGAGGTCTCCGGGCCCGACGGCCGCCCCGCTGGGCGCCACCACGACCAGATAGGCGTGGTTCTGCAGGGGATAGAATGCCTGGGTTCCGAGCGGATGGTGTTCCATCATCCTGACCTCGATGGGCGCCGGCCGGGCCAGCCCGCGAAAGATGCTGATCAGCGGTACGCCGTCTTCCGAGGCGACGTCAACCTGGGCCAGGTCATGGTAGCGGGTGGTCGTTTCCTCGTTGATGGGAAAGCTGTCCGCGCCGTCGATTTCGATGACGTCGCCGAATTCCCGGAACGCCTCCCGTGTCAGCGGCTCGATGGTCAATGTGAGGGGCTCGGGCATCCCGGTCAGTCCCCGGCCGGTTTTCCGAAGGCCCGGAACCGGCTGACCCCGCCATCGGGATAGATGCTCAGCCGGAGATGGGTCACGGGTCCGATGTCGCGCACTTGATCGCCCTCGAAGGTATGGATTTTGTCCATCTCCAGCTTCTCTTCCGGCATCACGCAGCGCCACTCGGCATCGTCCCCGAGGAGCCGGCTTTCGTTCTCGCCGCCCGCCAGCGATATGCCCTCGACCGAGGCCCGGTCCGGGTAGTTGCCCTTGAAGTGCGCGGTATCGATTTCCAGCCGTTCGACGGTTCCCCCGGCCCCCAGGGCGACGACGATCCAGTCGTTGCCGGGCTCGCGGCGCCGGCGGGTCTCCCAGCCGTCGCCCATATCGGTTCCGCGGCCCGGGGTCAGGATGACCCACGGGCTGCCGTAATGGGCGTCGTTGTAGCCGACGATGCGCCCGCCGTTGGCGATCGCCGACAGCTCATGCACGCCGGCGGGGCCGTCACGCTCCCAGGCCGGCAGCGGGCGGCCATACACCCTGAGCCGGGCGACGCCGCCATCGGGATAGATATGCAGCCGCACATGATTGAACCGGTCCGGGCAATCGGCCTCGATGTAGTTGTGGGAATCCGCGTTCACCGCGGTCTTCGGGACCAGCTCGGTCCATTGGGTATCTTCGTGCGTGTGGTCTTCGGTGAGCGCGCCCTCGATGGAGACGTGCGGCGGGTGGTTGCCGGTAAAGTGCCGGGTGTCCACATCGAAACCTTCGATGATGCCCCGGGTGTCCAGCCGGATGACGCAGTAATCGTGGCCGCCGTCCCGCCGCCGCTTGGATTCCCAGCCGTCCATCCACTTGCCGTGGGTGTCGTACTTGTCGGGGATGAACACCGGCTCGGCATCCTGGATCATCCGTTCCTTGGCGCCGAAAAACTCGTCTGTCGCATGGACCACCTCGGCCCCCAGCCGGGGTGACGCGAGGTTGACCGAAGTAGCGGTAAATTCGGGCGACGGGGTGTCGGGCATGTCCGGAAACTCCTCTACTCGATGTCGCAGAGCCGCAACAGGGCGATCCGATGCACCTGTTCGAGCGCCGTGGCGAACTCGGTTTCGGGATCATTGTTCACCCGTTCCCGGAAGATCTCCAGGATTTCGGTCCGGTGAAAGCCGCGGACGGCGAGAATGAACGGAAATCCGAACTTGTCCTTGTACGCCTCGTTGAACGACCGGAACGCCTCGAACTCGTCCGGGGTGCAATTGCCTAGATCGGCGCCGGCCTGTTCGGCGTTGGAGGCGGCGGTGAGTTCGCCGGCGATGGCCAGCTTGCCCGCCAGGTCGGGATGCGCCCGGAGCAGCGCCAGCTGTTTCTCCCGGCCCGCCCGGTCCACCACCGTCCGGAACGCCCGGTGAATGCCCTCGGCGGTGTCCCGGGCCGCGCCCGTTTCGGGACCGGGGCCGAGCTCCCAGACCGTTTCGGCGATCCATGGCGAATGCTCGTAGACGCCGCCGAAGACCTGCACGAACTCGGGCTTGGCCATCCGGCTCGGCCGGTTGATGCCGAAGGCGTGTGTATCATCCATCATGCGCCCTCGAACGGGAAGCGCTCGCGCCAGTGCCGGGCGACGTCGATCCGCCGGCAAAACCACACGTCGTCATGGGACAGCGCGTAATCCAGGAAGCGCTTCAGCGACGCCAGGCGGCCGGGCCGCCCGACGATCCGGCAATGCAGCCCGACCGACAGCATGCGGGGCGTCTCGGCGCCTTCGTCGTAGAGCGTATCGAAGCTGTCCTTGAGGTAGTTGAAGAACTGGTCGCCGGCATTGAAGCCCTGGAAGCTGCCGAAGCGCATGTCGTTGGCGTCCAGGGTATAGGGGACCACCAGGTGGGGCTTGCCCTCGACCACGGTCCAGAACGGAAGTTCGTCGCTGTAATCGTCGGCGTCATAGAGGAACCCGCCCTCTTCCGCCACCAGCCGCCGGGTGTTCGGGCTGGTGCGCCCGGTGTACCAGCCGAGGGGCCGCTCTCCGGCGATCGCCGTATGGATTTCGATCGCCTTTTGCATGTGTTCCCGTTCCACGTCCTCGGGAACGTACTGGTAATCGATCCAGCGATAGCCGTGGGAACACATCTCGTGGCCCGCCTCGAGGGCGCGCTCGGTGACCAGCGGATTGCGCTCCATGGCCATGGCGACGGCGAACAGGGTAAGCGGGATGTCCCGTTCCCGGAACAGCTTGAAGATCCGCCACACGCCGATGCGGCTGCCGTACTCGTAGAGGGATTCCATGCTCATGTGGCGGACGCCTTCACGGGCGTCCGTGCCGATCATTTCGGAGAGGAAGGCCTCCGAGGCCTTGTCGCCGTGAAGGATGGAGTTCTCGCCGCCCTCTTCGTAGTTGAGCACGAACTGAACGGCGATCCTGGCGCCGCCCGGCCATCCGGGGTTCGGCGGATTCGGGCCGTAGCCGATCAGATCGCGGGGATAATCTTCGTCGTGCATGAACTCGTCCCGGGCGGCGAAGGGGATCGGAATAGGGAATTATTGTCATCCGGTCCGGCCGAACACAATAAAGATGACACAACAATGATTATGCGTTGCAAGAGCGGGAAGGCTGGGCCTACCATCGTCTTATCGACCGCCGCCAAGCGTCTCGGCGAAATCCATCTGGAAATCCCATGGGATATCTGACCACCCACGTTCTCGACACCGCTCATGGCTGCCCGGCCGCCGGCATCCGGATCGACCTGTTCCGGCTCGACGGCGAGGCCCGGTCGCTGGTGACGTCGGCGGCGGCCAATGCCGATGGCCGGTGCGACGGTCCCTTGGCCGAGGGCGAGGCGTTCGGCGCCGGGGCCTACGAGATCGTATTTTACGCCGGAGAGTACTTCAGGGGCCGCGGCCTCGATTTGCCGGACCCGCCGTTCATCGATCTGGTGCCGATCCGTTTCGGCATCGCTTCGCCCGGCGAGCACTACCACGTGCCCCTGTTGGTTTCGCCCTATGGCTACTCCACCTACCGCGGGAGTTGAGACGCTGAAAACGCCGGCAATCGAAGCGACGACGACAAACGACGGACCATGGACCTAGCGCTCGCCGATTGGCTCAATCTGGTTTTCCGCTGGCTGCATCTGGTCGCCGGCATCGCCTGGATCGGCACCTCGTTCTATTTCATCTTCCTGGACCTCAGTTTGCGCAGGCGCCGCGCCCTGCCGCCGGGAGTCGGCGGGGAATCGTGGAACGTCCATGGCGGCGGCTTCTACCTGATGCAGAAATACACCGTCGCGCCGGCGGAAATGCCGGAGGAACTCCACTGGTTCAAATGGGAGGCTTACACCACCTTCCTGTCGGGCTTCGCCCTCATGGCGGTGATCTATTACTGGAGCGCCGATACGTTCCTCATCGATCCCGACGTGGCCGACCTGTCCCGGGCCGAGGCCATCATGATCAGCATCGGCTTCCTCGGAGGCGGGTGGATCGTCTACAGCCTGCTTTGCTACACACCGTTCCTCGCCCGGCGGCCGATCCTGCTGTCGGCGGCGGTGTTCGCCTTCATCCTGATCTTCACCGTCGCGCTGACCGATCTGTTCAGCCCCCGCGCCGCCTTCGTCCATGTGGGAGCGATCATCGGCACCATCATGGTGGCCAACGTCTATTTCATCATCATTCCCAACCAACGGGTGGTGGTCGCCGACCTGATCGCCGGACGGACGCCGGAAGCCTGGCTCGGCGACGAGGCCAAGCAGCGCTCGACCCACAACAACTACCTGACGCTGCCGGTGCTCGTGATGATGCTGGTCGCGCATTACCCGATGCTCTACAGCACCGACCACCCGTGGCTGGTGGTGGCGCTGGTCATCATCGTCGGCGGCGTCATCCGGGATTTCTTCAACCGCATGCATGCCGGCCAGAGCGGCCGCGCCCTGCAGTGGCAATGGCCGGCGAGCGCCGTGTTCATGCTGATCCTCATCGGCTTCGTGAGCTACCGCCCCGATGGGGTGATCGCCGACGGCGACGTGCCGGAGGAGGGCGAGGTCTTCGCCATCGTGCAAACCCATTGCGTCGCGTGCCATGCGGTGAAGACCACCCACCCCGATTTCAAGCAGGCGCAGAAAGGCGTGATGTTCGACACCCTGGCCGATATCCGCAAACACGGTGACGGCATCCTCAAGCAAAGCGTCATGTCGCGGGCGATGCCGCCCGGCAACCAAACCAGGATGTCCGCCGAGGAACGGGAGCTGCTGGGCCTTTGGATTCGCGCCGGCATGCCGTAGTCCGGGCCGGCCGAAATTTGGCCGCCCAATCACCGGAGGGGCGGTTTATCCGAAAATGCAACCAACGAAAACTGACTTGAACAGAGTTGCATATGGTCCGACTATCACTATTCCACGATAGAAACTTAATGGAGGTGTAGTCATGCTCACTCGATTAACCGCGACAGCCGTTCTGGCGGCGGGTCTGACCGCCGGCCTAGCGGCCGGAATCCCGACAAGCGCCCCGGCTCAGGATGCAAAGGTCCCGTTCGCGCTCGACTGGAAATTCGAAGGGCCCAGCGCCGCCTATTTCGCCGCCATCGACAACGGCCATTTCAAAGCCGAAGGCCTTGACGTGGAGATTTCCGCCGGCAAGGGCTCTCTGGACGCCATTCCGAAAGTGGCGACCGGCAAGTTTCCGATCGGTTTCGCCGACATCAACAGCCTGATCAAGTTCCTGGATAAGAACCCGGGCGCGCCGGTCACGGCGGTGATGATGATCTACGACAAGCCGCCCTTTGCGGTTGTCGGCCGGGCCTCCCAAGGGGTGAGCGCCCCGAAGGATCTGGAAGGCAGGGTGTTGGGCGCGCCGCCGCCCGATGGCGCCTGGGCGCAGTTCCCGGCCTTTGCCACCGCCAACGGCATCGATGTCAAGAAGGTCAAGGTTCAGCCCGTCGGTTTCCCGACTCGCGAGCCGATGCTCAAGGAAGGCAAGGTGGACGCCATTACCGGCTACTCGTTCTCCAGCTTCCTCAACCTTGTGCGCCTCGGCGTGCCGGAGAACGACATCAAGGTCCTGTTGATGGCGGATTACGGTCTCGCGCTGTACGGCAACGCGATCATCGTCAACACCAACTATGCCAAGGCCAACGCCGGCAAGGTGACCGGGTTCCTCCGGGCCGTCGCCAAGGGCTGGAAAGACGTCATCGCCGATCCGGCGAAGGGCGCCGCAATGGTCGCCAAGCGCAATCCGGCGTCCGACGTGGCGCTCGAGACCCGGCGTCTGAAGCTGTCCATCGAAGCCAACGTGGTCACCGATTATACCAAGGCCAACGGCATCGGCGGGATCGACGCGGCACGGATGAAAAAAGCCATGATGCAGCTGGGCCAGAACTACAAGTTCAGCAATAAGCCGGACCCGTCGAAGATCTTCACAAGCGCCTACCTGCCCAAGGACGGCAGCTTGATGCTGAAGTAACCATCTTCGGCTACCTCATGACGCCGAGGGGCGGGCCAATCCCGCCCGCCCTTCGGCCGTCCAACAACCTTGAATATCGGCCGCCATGTCCTCAACGCCCTCAGACGCGCTCATCCGGATATCCAACGTCAAACACGCCTATCGGACGGACGCGGGCCCGTTGCCGGTGCTGGACGGCTTCAACGTCGAGGTGCCCGAGGGCGCCTTTACGGCCGTCGTCGGCCCCTCGGGGTGCGGTAAATCCACCCTGACCCGGTTGATTGCCGGTCTGTTGTTTCCAGACGAGGGTGACGTGATCCTTCACGGCGAGAAGGTCACGTCGCCGCGCAATACCGTCGGCATGGCGTTCCAGAATCCGGTGCTCCTGGAATGGCGCACCATCCTGGACAACGTCTGCCTGCCCCTGGAAATCGTGCCCAACGATCTGAACCGCAAGCAGAAGCACGACCGGGGCTACGAGTTGCTGGCCATGGTCGGTCTGCAAGGGTTCGAGGACAAGAAGCCCTCGGAGCTCTCCGGCGGCATGCGCCAGCGGGCCTCCCTTTGCCGCGCGCTCGCGCACCGCCCGGACGTACTCATCCTCGATGAGCCGTTCGGCGCGCTGGATGCGTTCACCCGAGAAGACCTGTGGCAGATCATGCACGAGCTCAGGCACAACGAGGCGTTCACCTGCCTCCTCATCACCCACGATCTCAGGGAATCGGTGTTTCTCGCCGACCAGGTGGTCGTGATGTCCGGACGCCCGGCCAAGACCCAGTATGTTCTGGATGTGCCCTTCGGCCGGGACCGGGTCCTGGACGATCTCTATACCCCGGAAGCCACGCAGATGCTGCTCGACCTCCGGCATCAGATCCAGGTCGCGCAGGGACGCCCGCTCGGGGAACTCGAGCACGAGCCGGAGACGCCGGAGTCAGGGGCCGGGGAGTCAGGATCATGAGTTCCAAACAGCGGTTCGCCACCCCGATTATCGCCCTGGTGATCTTCGCCTTGTTGTGGGAGTTCGTCGTCTGGATCAACGGCTGGCCGAATTATGTGATGGCTTCGCCGTCGGACCTCGGCCCGGCGTTCTACAAGTTCCGCTGGCTGTTCCTGGAATTCGGCTGGGACACCCTGTGGCGGACGGTCGCGGGGCTGATGCTGGCCATCGCCTTCGGCGTGGTCGTCGGCATGATCATGGGGTTCTCCCGGACCATGCGGGAGGCGCTCTATCCGCTGCTGGTCGGTTTCAACGCCATCCCCAAGGCGACGGTGGTGCCGGTCGTGGCGCTGCTGCTCGTCGGCCAGCACAACCTCAATACCGTCCTGCTGGCTTTCATGATCTCGTTCTTCCCGATCACCGTGTCGATCTCCATCGGCCTGTCGACGCTGGAGCCCGAATACAGGGATATCCTGCTTTCACTGGGCGCCAGCCGGCTGACGATCTTCCGCAAGATCGCCCTGCCGAAGACGCTGCCGGAATTCTTCGGCGCACTGAAAGTGGCCGTCACGCTGGCCTTCATCGGCACCAATCTGATGGAGATCGTCGAGCCTCACGGCCGCGGTCTCGGCCACCTGTTCGACAGCGGCAAGATCAGCGCCGATTACCCCCTGATGTTCGCCGTGCTTATCGCCCTCGCGATCATGGGGATCGGCCTCTACTACGTGGTGGTCATCCTGGAAAAAATCTTCGCCGGCTGGGCCGAACGGCAGGAAAGCTGATCGATTCTCGACGGCAGGCCGTGAGGCGGCAATTGGCCGAGGGCGTTGAAGAACTCCACCTATCTCGTCTCAATTGAAGCATCCGCGGCTGGAGGGAGAAGTGACATGGCCTATCTGGAATTGGGGACAACGGCAAAAAATTATGCGGGGGAGAAACTTCTGGACGATCTCCAGGAAATGGTTCCCGCCTTGCTGGACCGGGCGGGAGAGGCGGAGGAATCCGGCAGAATCCCCGAGGAAACCATTGACGACCTCAAGCGTATCGACGCCTTCAAGGCGGTCGTCCCATCCGCCTATGGCGGCCTGGAAGCCGACTATCCGGTGATCCCCCAGATTTTCCGCGTGCTGGGACGAGGATGCACGTCGACGGCCTGGTGCATGGGATTTCTCATCTTTCACAATTTTCAGTTCGGATTCTTTCCCAAGGAAGCCCAGGAAGAAGTTTGGAGCGGGAAAGGCTACACCATGGCGCCCGGCCAGGTGATGCCCAGCGGCGAGGCCATCCCGGAAGACGGCGGGTATCGGCTGTCCGGGCGCTGGGGCTATGCCACCGGCATTCTGCATGGCGACTGGATGCTGCTGAGCGCGCCGGTGAAATTGGAAGAGGGCAAGGTCGATATGCGCCGCTTCTACATACCCGTCGAGGACGTAAATCTTCTCGATACCTGGCATGTTTCCGCCATGAAGGCCACGGGCAGCCACGACGTCACGTTGGAGGACGTATTCGTGCCCGCTTATCGCAGTGTCCCGGCCGGCGCCATGCGCGATGGGACCGCGGAGGGGCTTAAACACATGGACGGCCCGTTATGGAAGATGCCGCTCCTCACCTACATGATCTTCGGCGGCGTTGCGCCGATGATCGGCGCCGCGGAAACCGTCTTCGAAATGGTCAGCGAAATTCTCTCGACGAAGGTCGGAGCCTATTCGGGAGAGAAACAGGCGGGTCTCACCACGCAAAGGGTCAGGATGGCGCGGCTGCGCATGGAACTCGAAGCGACCATTGGACTTTGGGAAGATCGGATGATCTTTGCATGGAACACCGTCGTGGCAGAGGGAAGTCTCTCCCGGGAACAGAGGGCCGAGATGCGCATGGTCATCGTCCATGTCGCCCGGAAGTGCACGGAGATCGTCAATGAACTGACGGTGGTTGCGGGCTCCCGCGGGACATTCATGGCGTCGCCGATCCAGCGGTTTCATCGCGATGTGACGTCTTTGGCGACCCATGCGGTCCATGACTTCGACCATGTCGCGAACCTCTTTGGCGGAAGATTTCTCGGTGTCGATCTCCCCGAAAACGCCATGATCTAAAGGGGCTGCCAGGAGACCATCATGCGATTTCAGCAAACCGGCCTGCTGCACCACGATCCAACCCGGTCGTATGCCGGCTTCACCACGATCACCCCGTTCCGCCATCCGAACTGCTATCTGGTCAACATGGCCGGTGAGACGGTCCATCAATGGGACCTGCCGGGAGCGCTCGGCTCCAAGGCTTATCTTCTCCCGGGCGGCAACCTGCTTTGCTCGGTCGCGACCGATGAAGGCGCCCCGCTCAAGGCGGCGAAAGGCGGGCGTATCCTGGAGCTGGACTGGGACGGCAATGTGGTCTGGGAGCATGTCGACCATAATCAGCACCACGACCTGCGCCGCCTTGAAAACGGCAACACCCTCTACATCGCATGGGAGGAGCTTTCCGATGAGGAAGCCTCCCGCGTCAAGGGCGGCGTCGTCGGCACGGAGCGGGACGGCAAGATCTATGGCGATGTGTTCCGTGAGGTCACGCCTTCGGGCGATTTGGTGTGGGAATGGCGGCTGGCCGACGTCGACCTCGAAAAATATCCGCTGACCGAAGACTGCCAACGAGAGGAATGGGCCCATGCCAATTCCTGCGCTCCCACCAACGACGGCAACTTCCTGTTCAACTTCCGCCATCTCGATCTCATGGTGATCGTCGATCGCGGCACGAAGGAGATCATTTGGGAGCAGCGGGACCGCGGCTGGGGCCACCAGCACAATCCGGAAATGCTCGAGAACGGGAACATCACCTTCTTCGCCAACGGCATGAACAATCTCTACCAGCCGGTTCACTCCCGCGCCATGGAGCTGGATCCGCGGACCGGAGAGATCACGTGGTTTTATCGCGACCCACAAAGCTGGTGCTTCTTCAGCCCCGTCATGGGCAGCGTGCAGCGTCTCCCCAACGGCAACACGCTCATAGATGAGGCTGTCACCGGCCGGTTCTTCGAAGTGACCCACGAGGGCGACATGGTTTGGGAGTTCATAAGCCCCTATTTCCTGGACGTCCCGATCTTTGATGCGCCCTGTAACGCGTGCTTCCGGGCCTATCGGTACGCGGCCGGCTCACCCGAGATCGGCGGACGCCTGGGCGAATGACAAGGCTCCCAAGTACGGATTGCAAGCCGGGGCATGTTCCGGCCCAAAACCGGAGACTCCCCTAACTGCCGGTGCTAACATGGCCCGACATTGAACTCGTGAAACTAGACAACCAGTGAGACAGGGAGAAATTTGGTGAAATCCATACTAATTGCGGGAGCGGCGGCCTTGCTTGTCGCCGGCAGTGCCCAGGCTCAGAGCCTTAAGCTTGCCATGACCGCGGCAACGCCTGGCGGCTCCACGGATATCGCGGCAAAGAATCTCGCCGAAGTCGCAGCGGTAAATAAAATCGCGACCATTCAGGTACAGACCGGAAAGACCCTGACCAAGACCATGCGGGACGTGGCCGAAGGCAGGACCGACATCACCGCTGGCGCCATGATATTGCAGTTTCTGATGTCCAAAGGCCTCGGCCCCTACTCGGGACTTGGAAAGGAAAAGGGCAAACAGCTCTCGGAAAACCTTCGTCTGCTCTATCCCTACCATTTGGCGTCCATTTACCTGATCGCTTTCCAAAGCACCGGAATCGACAGCTTTGACAAACTGAAAGGGAAAAACGTCCATAATGGGCCGCCGCGCGGTGGTGCGTTGATTGCCGCCCGTCAGGTGATTCGTCTTTCCGCCGGACTGGAAGACGGCAAAGACTACACGGGTAAGCAGGTCGCGTGGGGACAAGCCACCGCGATCTTCCTGGATCGGTCAGTGGATGCGGCTGTCCGCCCGGGCACCAATCCCTCCGAGTACATGCCCATCTACATGGCTGCCGGCAAGATCAACATCGTGTCGGTACCCAAGGCCAAGTATGAAGGTGCGGCGTGGCAAAAATACCTGAATGCGCCCGGCAATGCCCCGGCAATGTTCCCGGTCAGCGAATTGGCCCATTACGGTGAAAACGCCAGGATCATCTCCGAGGACAACATGTTCCGGACCGTCGCGAATACCGGCGGCGACTTCGTCCACAAGAATATGGACAAGAAACTCGCCAAGGCCCTGACGGCGGCATTCATAAAGAGTATCCCAAACCTGCAGAAGAAAGTGCCGTTTGCCAAAGCGCAACGCTACGGAACGGTCGACAATAAAGAGCATGGCATCTGCAATGGCGGCGTGAAACTTCATGCGGGCGCCGTCGAGGCTTGGGAAGAGGCCGGACACAAAGTTGCCGATTGTGCGAAAGGATAATCCCGTACCGGCTTTCGTATTGCGGTAACAGGTAAGCTAGAGCCGATTCACATGTTTTGACGAAACCGCACCGTGGTTCCGTCAAAACATGACCCGATCTAGGCCCGGACGCAGAGCCGGCGTCCGGGCCTTTTCCGTTGCGGTTCGAGACGGCCTAAAAGCCCAATTCTTCAAGAATTGCCGCGGTGCTGGCTCCTTTCTCCTCGGGGCTCGAAGGCTCCGCGAGCGTACTGCGGCTAAAGCGCGGGCCGGGGCGCGGCTGGGCAAGTCCGGCATTTTCCACAACACCCTCCCGGGCCATGACATGTGGATGATCGGCTACTTCCGTCAACGGCAGAACCGGCGTGACACACGCCTCGGTCCCGTCGAAAATCGCCCCCCACTCGCGTTGTGATTTGGCTTTGAAGGCGGCCTCGAAGCGAGCGGTCAGATCCGGCCAGTTGTTCGGGTCCATGCGATCCGGAAGGCCGGCCGCGTCGAGGCCGAGTCCTTTCACCAGTTCCTCATAGAATTTTTGCTCCAGGGCCCCGACGGCGACGAACCTTCCGTCCCGGGTTTCGTAAGTCCGGTAGTATGGGGCGCCACCGTCCAAATCATTGCCGCCCCTCTCTCCCCGCCACCGGCCGGCCGCGTGAAGAGAGAAAAACAGCGACATCTGAAAAAGTGCGCCGTCCAGCATCGCCGCATCGACAACCTGGCCCTGTCCGGACACCTGAGCCTCCAAAAGGCCGGCCAACATGCCGCAGGCCAGATACATGGCGCCGCCGCCATAGTCGCCGACCAGGTTCAATGGCGGCAAGGGCGGGCCGCCGGCGGGTCCGATGGCATGTAGAGCGCCCGCAATGGAAATATAGTTGATGTCGTGTCCCGCGGTTCGGGCCAGGGGTCCATCCTGACCCCATCCGGTCACCCGCCCGTAGACCAGCTTGGGGTTGTGCGCGTGGCACGAATCCGGGCCCAGCCCGAGACGTTCCGTCACGCCGGGGCGGAAACCCTCGATCAGGCCGTCCGCCGTCTCGATCAGTTTGAGGGCAATCTCGATCGAGCGGCCGTCCGTCAGGTCCAACTCGATCGAGCGCTTGCCCCGGCGTTCAATGGCTTTCACGGGATCGACCCCAATCTCGGCATCGCCCGGACGCTCGACGAGGATGACCTCGGCGCCCAGGTCCGCGAGCAGCAGACCGCACATGGGCGCAGGGCCCAGTCCACCCAGCTCGACGATCCGATATCCCGCGAGCGGTCCCATGGTACTAGGCCGGGAAAAAAAGCTGACCGCGCCGGGCCATGTTCCGCAGCATCGCCGGCGCCTCGAACCGTCCGCCGAACCGGGCTTTCATTTCGTCGCACGCCGCAACGAACTCGGCGGGCCCAACCGTATCGATCAGCCCGATCACGCCGCCATAGGCCGACGGAAACGCCCATCCCAGGACCGATCCCACGTCGGCGTCGATCGGGTTCTCGATCACGCCTTCCTCCATCGCCCGTACGGCCTCGAGCGACTGAGCATAAAGGAGCCGTTTCTCGATGGTCTCCCGATCAAGCTCCTCGGCGGCCCGCGGGAAACAGTCCGCCAGGCCGGGCCAGGGCTGCGGACCGGTTTCACCATAATCATAGATGCCGCCGGCTTTGCCGGTCCGTCCGGCGCGCGTCAGTTTCTCGAGCGCCTCGGCGAGCCGCAGGCCTTTCAGGCCGGCTGCCGACCCGTCGCCGGAAATCGAGGCAACGATGTCTTTCAACAGCGTGAGCGAGGTGATATCCGCCATCGCCAATGGGCCGATGGGCATGCCGGCCTTGAGGGCGACATCGTCGATCAGATCGGGAGCCCGGCCTTCGGCCAGCAAGGTGAAGGCCTCCCCGGTATATGCCCCGACCACACGGCTGGTGAAGAACCCCAAACCGTCATTCACGACAATAGGCGTCTTCCGCATGCCGGCAACGGCGTCAAGCGCCCGGGCAACCGTCGCCCGGTCCGTTTGCTCGCCCTTGATGACCTCGACCAGCTTCATTCGGTCCACCGGCGCGAAAAAGTGCAGCCCGATGAAGCGTTCCGGACGCGCGGCGCTGCCGGCGAGACGGGATATGGGAATCGTCGACGTGTTACTGGCGATGGGAACCTTCGGACCGACAGCCGCGCTTGCCGACGCCGTCACTTGATCCTTGACCGACTGCACTTCGGAGACGGCTTCAAACACCATGTCGACGCCGGCGATATCGTCGTACGACGCCGTCGGTTTCAGACGGGACAGCATCGCCTCGGCGGCATCCGGTTTCATGCGGTTTCTCTCGACGGCGCCCTGAACCCGTTTGGCAATCGCCGCGGCCCCGGCGTCCAGCCGGTCCTTGTCGGCCTCCAGCAGAAAAACGTCATACCCGGCTTCGGCGGCGCAGTACGCGATCCCCGATCCCATCTGGCCCACGCCGACGACCGCCACGCTCTTGATGTCATAGGGAGCAATGTCACCCGGCCGGTCTTTCATCCCATTGGCGTCATTGAGGCCGAGGAACAAGGTTCTGATCTTGTTTTTGACGACCTTCGACGCCGCGACACCGGCAAATTTCTCCTGCTCGAGCTCGAGCCCATCCTCGAACGGCCTTGCCAATCCTCCCTCGACCGCTTCCATAATCGCCTGGGGAGCCGGTTCCAGACCGGGCCTGAGGCGCCTGATTTTCGTCCACATGGCGTCCAAGGCATCCTGGCCTTCCCGCGAGGACGGAGACGGATCGGGCCAGTCATCCCCCTCCCGGTCCCACGGCTGATCCGGAGGCGCGGTATTCGACAGGATGGCCTCCTTGGCTTGCCCGGTGAGGTCATCGGCCGGAACGATTTGATCGAGGAGTCCGATCTCCAGAGCCTTGGCGGCCGTCACCCGCCGGTCCTCGACCAGGATCGGGAGCGCCGCCGCCAGACCAACGAGGCGGGGCAGCCGCTGGGTGCCGCCGGCGCCCGGGATCAGGCCGAGGGAAACCTCCGGCAGGCCGAGCTTGAGGCGGGGATCATCCGCCCCTATCCGATAGGTGCAGGCAAGCGCAACTTCGAGACCGCCGCCAAGCGCCAGGCCGTTCAGGGCGGCAACAAAGGGTTTGGGCGCCCGCTCCATATCCCGCATACAGGACTGAACGTCCGCGATGACGGCGGCAGCATCCCCGGGCGTCTTCAAGGCCTGCAGCTCTTTCAAATCACCGCCGACCAGAAAGGACTTTTTGGCCGAGGCGATCACGACACCCTTCACACCATCGTCGGCCGCCAGCTGCCGGACGGCCGCATGGAGTTCCCGTACGACGTCGCTGTTCATGAAGTTGTGGGGGGAGTCCGGACGGTCAAACACGATCCCGCGCACGCCATCGCCATAATCTTCAATTCTGATGACCGTCATTGCCATCCCCTCCGCTAGCTGAATTCAGCCTTGATATCCATTTTCTTGAAAAGGGATTTGCTGATGATGGATTTCATGACCTCGGACGATCCGCCGGCAATCCGCTCGACACGGGCCTCCGCGTAGGCGCGGGCGACGGGATACTCCCACATATACCCCCAGCCGCCGAACAACTGCAGGCAGGTATCAACCGTGCGTCCCTGCATTTCAGTGGTCCAGAGTTTTGCCGCCGCGGCCGTGTCCGCGCTTAGTTCGCCGTCCAGATAGTCCTCCAGCAGCCGGTCGACCAGGCACCGCCCGACGGTGAGTTCCGTGTGGACTTCGGCCAATTTGAACTGGGTGTTTTGGAAGTCGGTCAGTTTCTTGTGGAAGAGTTCCCGGTCGGCGGCATAGGCGACGGTGTCCCGGAAAACCCCTTCCGACTTGGCGAGGCTGCTGACGGCGATGGTCAGGCGTTCCCGGGCGAGGCCATGCATCAATTGGAAAAATCCCTGCCCTTCCTCTTCACCTACGAGGTTTTCATGCGGCACTTGGACATTGTCGAAAAACAGTTCCGACGTATCCTGTGCTTTTGCGCCGATCTTTTTGAGGTTCCTGCCCCGCTTGAACCCGGGCGTGTCCGCTTCGACCAAGAACAGGGACATGCTGTCTGTGGCGTATTCGTTTTTCGTTTTCGCGGCGACAAAGAAGACATCTCCCAACTGGCCGTTGGAGATGAAGACTTTCTGCCCATTCAGGACATAGCCCGCATTGGTTTTCCTGGCGCTCGTCGCCATGCGGCGGAGATCGCTTCCCGCTCCCGGCTCGGTCAGGGCAATCCCCGAGATAGCCTCTCCGCTGACGAACTTCGGCAGCCATTGGGCTTTCTGATGTTCGCTCCCGAACCGCTCCAGGTAGGGCGCCGCCATTTCCGAATGGATGTTGAAACCGGGACCTGACGCCCCGACCCGGGCCATTTCCTCCAGGACCACGACGCTGAACAGGTAATCGCCGCCAACGCCGCCATATTCTTCCGGCACGGTCGGGCAGAGCATGCCGGCGGCGCCAGCTTTCTCCCATACGTCGCGGGAAACAACTCCCCGTTCGTCCCATTCATCGAGAAATGGCACGACTTCCGTTTCGACGAATCGCCGGACCTGATCCCGGAACATGTCATGTTCCTGGGAAAACAGTTTTCGTCTCATGGTGTCCTGAAACATGTCTCCTCCCTTAACCGGCGATCTGTTCCCGCAGGAGGTCCTTTCGGACCTTCCCGACCGCGCTCAGGGGCAGCGGGTCGGTTGTGAAGGTCGCACTTCGCGGGCATTTGTAGCCGGCGATGAGGTTCTTACAGTGTTCGCGAAGAGACGTCTCCGACAGGGCCGCGCCATCGCCAACCATGACGACGGCGTGCACGCGCTCTCCCCATTTTTCGTCCGGCACCCCAATGACGGCACAAGCGATCACTTCGGGATGTTCGGCAACGGCATTTTCGACCTCACCGCAAAATACGTTCTCGCCCCCGCTGACGATCATGTCCTTCAACCGGTCGGCGATACGCACAAACCCATCTTCATCCATAACGCCCACATCGCCGGTGTGGAGCCACCCGTCCTTCAATGTTTGTTCGGTAATCTCCGGCTGCTTCCAATAGCCCAGCATGACGGACGGCGCTCTGATCAAAATCTCCCCGGCCGCCCCCGGTGGCGCAGGCAGCCCGCTCTCATCCACGATACGGACTTCGCTCGTCATATTGGCCCGGCCGGCCGTATTCAGTTTTCCCGCCAGCGGACCGGACAGGGTATGACGCTCCGGCGGCAATATGAGGCAAGGACCCGTACATTCCGTTTGGCCGTAGATTTGGACCAGGTCCACCTGCGGACACCGGTCCATCACTGTTCGCAGGAGCGCTTCGGAGATCGGCGCGGCGCCGTAAACGATAGTGCGTACGGCCTTGAAGGCGTTGCTTACATCAGGAGTTTCCATCATCCCGGCCAGCATGGTCGGGATCAGGCTGACAAGGGTCACATCATGATCCGCGACCGTTTGCAGAAAAGTGGCCGGAGACAGGTCGGCCGGGAAAATCTGCGTGGCGCCGGCGAAGGCGCAGGCGTGAGTCACCCCGGCGCCCGCGAGGTGAAAAATAGGCGGGGCATGGATGTAAACCGTCTCGGACGAGATGTTGAGATCGTTGACCAAATTCAAGGTTTGAACCGTCAATGCGCCGTCGCTGATCATGACGCCCTTCGGCCGGCCGGTGGTGCCTCCGGTGTAGTAGAGGGCGGCGAGATCCGACATCTCCGCTTTCCACGGCTCCATGCCGTCATTTCGGGCGAGCGCGTCAAGCGTATGTCCCTGGCCGGTTCCGCCATCGAGATCGATGAGGATCGGGGATTTGGCAGCCGCACCGGAGAGGGCGGCGAGCGCGTCCCTGTTCTCCCCGTCGGCGGCAATTGCCGAGACCTCGGCTTCCTCCGCTATCTGCTTCATTTCCGCCATGGTTAGGCGGGTGTTCAGCGGAACGTGAACGAACCCCGCCCACGCCACGGCATACATCATGACGAGATGTTCCGGGGAATTGCCGGCCACAACGGCGACCCTGTCCGCGGGCTGCAACCCAAGTTCCCGCAATCCCGCGGCGACCGAACCGATCCGTCCGGCCAAATCCCGCCAGGTCAGCCGGCCGGCCTCGCTTACCGCCGCCGTCCGCGCGCCGTATATCCGGGCTGTTCGGGCCAAGGCTTGTGCAAACATCTACCGGCCGTCCCCTTGTTCGTCCGGCCCGGCAAGAAGGCCGTCAAACAGAATGGTCAGAACCGAGTCGGCCAGGTCTTCGGTCGCCTCGCCGCCGGTGAGATCGACGCCGTGGGTGGCCTCGACAACCGGCGCCAGGCAATAGGTCATGGCGGCGGCCGAAATAATCGTGTGCGTTACGGCGTAAACGGGGAGGTCCTTCAATTGACCCGCTTTAACCCCTTCCGCCACCGTCTCATCGAACGGTTCGAACCCGGCTTTCAGAAACTTCTCGGCGAGCCAGACCAGCCTGGGACCCGCGGTCGTTCCTTCATGAACCATGATCCGGCTGAGACTGACATCCGACGCGCTCATCCTCACGAACCGGCGGACCAGCACTTTGAGCCGGTTGACGGGGTCCAAATCCTTCAACTCGTCCTTCGCCAAGGGAAAGCGCTCGCCCAAATTGCGCATCAATTGTTCGATCGCCGCCTTCCAGATCTGTTCCTTGGTCTTGAAGTGATAGTGGACCATGGATTGAGCCATGCCGGCGTTCTTGGCAATCAGCCCCGTCGTGACGGCGTCGTATCCATGCCTGGCGAAGGCATCGATCGCTGATTCGAGCAAAAGCTTCCGGGAACTCTCGCGGCTCGCGATTTCCGCCAATGACGGGCGTCCCCGGCGCGCGCGGCGGCTGCCGTTCCCGGATTTTCGGCCCGGCGTCGCTTTAACGGTGTCGGTCGCGGAATCCATGAGTCTCAGCCGGTCATGACCTGGAGAGGGGTCCGGGATTCATAGTGGATCAGGTTCTTCAGCATCCGCTCCATCAGTTCCAGCCGGGTAACCTTATGGTCTTCGGAGGCCCAAAGATTGACGATCTCTCCGGGGTCGTTTTTGAGATCGTACAATTCGCCCCACTCCTCTCCGGCGTAATACGAAAGCCGCCAATCGTGATCGACATAAGTCTTCACGCGCATCGGCAGATCCCGCCCCGGAAGGGGCAGAGAGGTCGCCTGCTCGACAACGACGCCGTCCCGCCTCGATGGCTCGCCGCCAAACATGATCCTGGTCAGGTCTTCACCCAGCATGCCCGCGGAAGGCGCCAGTCCGGCCCGCGCCAGAATGGTGTTTGGAATATCCTGTGAGCAGCCGATCTCGCTCTCTGTTCGGCCCGGCGACTCGTCGTCGGGGTCCATCCAGATAAAGGGAACCTTGATGAGCCCCTGGTAGTGGAGAAGCGCCTTTTGCATGAGGCCGTGATCGCCCATCCAATCACCGTGATCGCTGGTGACGATGACGACCGTGTTCTGATCGAGGCCATGCTCTTTCAGCTTGGCCAATATCCGCCCGACACTGTCGTCGATGAACGAGACCATGCCGTAGGTGAGAGCGGTGATCTGCTTTGCCTCGTCCTCGGTCACGGCATAGGGCCGTACCCATTCCCGGTTTGCGGTGCCGTCCGCCAACTCCTGGTGCATCCTCGCCAGAATGGGCGTCTGGTCATGAGGCCGGTGATAAAAGGAGGCGGGCAATTCGATATCCGCCGGATCGTACATGTCCCAATACTTGCCGGGCGGCGTGAACGGATGATGGGGGTCGGGGAAACTGCACTGGATGAAAAACGGCTTTTCCCGATCGCTACCGGCGTATTCGTCGAGATACGCCAGGGTCATCTCGGCGACATAATTGGTGGGATACAGTTCCTCCGGCATACGGGGTTTCCGCGCCTGAGGCGCATCGTAGCGCGGGTCCGGCTCCGGATTGACGCTTGAGCGGTTGCCGGCCTCGGCCGGAAAACGCTCCCGGAGCCAATGGGTGTAATGGCCCTGCACATCATCGCCATGCCAGGTGCAGACGCGGAACCGTTCGAAGCCGTAATAGTCGCCTTCCCGTTCATCGGCTTCCGGGTCGCGCGAGTGTTGAAAGTTCAGTTCACGGTCATATTCCGGTCCGGAGCGAATTCGAGTGCGGGAATCGCGCAGTTCTTCCGGCGGCGGATCGAGATCCTCCGAGGCTTGCCGGAAACTGGGCCGGTCCGTGGTCATGTTTTGGAAATGGGCCTTGCCGAAAAGCGCGGTCCGATAGCCGCCGGCCCGCAAAAGATGCGTATAACAAACCGAGTCCAGGGAGATCGGAATGCCGTTTACCCGGACGCCGTGCTGGGTCAACGTCTGCCCGGTCATGATGGTCGCCCGGTTGGTCTGGCAAATACCGGAATTGACGTAGAAGTTTTCGAATCGCCGCCCCCGGTCGGCGAGGGAATCCAAATACGGAGTCTTGAGAACCGGATTTCCGGCGCAGCTCAGGTGGTCCGCCCGCTGCTGATCGGTAATGATGAACAGGATGTTCGGCCGCGCAACGCTCATCTTGTGTCACCTCGTCCGTTCAAGGGAACAAATTAATTTATTGTTTATTCAATCAATTAATAACGCTATCATATGAATCATCTTGTAGACAATAAGAAAAAATATACGTATTTTGCAAATTGAATAATTAATTATAAAATTAATTTATCGTCTATTAGAGGAACCGGGATGGCCGATCAGACGCAGCGTTTACTGCCCCGCCCGACACCCGAAACGCAGCATTTCTGGGACGGCACGCAGGCCGGTGAGCTTCGCCTTCAGAGGTGCGGCGATTGCGGCACCGCCTATTTTCCGCCTCGTCCGTTCTGCCCAACTTGCAGCAGCCGAAACGTCTCGGTGTTCGCGGCGAGCGGAAAGGCGACCCTTTACAGCTATGTCATCAGCCATATTCCCGCACCGGGTCTGGAACCTCCCTATTCCGTGGCCGTCGTGACCCTGGAGGAAGGTCCCCGGATGATGACGAACGTCATCGGCTGCGAGCAGACACCGGAAGCGCTGACGCTCGACATGCCCCTCGAGGCGGTCTTCGAAACTCAAACGGACGAGATCACCCTCCCGTTTTTCAAACCGGCAGCGTGACGCCGTGGCGCGCGCAACAGTGGCCGTGGTCGGCGCGGCGGAAACGACGGACATGGGAGTTATCCCGGAAACCTCGGAACTTCAGTTGCAGGCCGACGCTGCCTTGAATGCGATGGCGGATGCGGGCCTCGCCCCGGCGAACATCGACGGTATCGCATCGGCGGGCGAGGCTCCCGATGTCCTCGCCCAGTATCTCGGCATCACCCCCGCCTGGCTGGACGGCACGCTCATCGGCGGCAGTTCGTTCATGCTTCACGTCAGGCACGCCATGGCCGCCATCGAAGCCGGTTTGTGCACAACCGTTTTGATCACCCATGGCGAAAGCGGCAAGTCCCGGGTCGAGGCCAGGGGCTTCCCGGAGTTTATCGGCGGCAAGCTCGCCGGCCAGTTCGAAGTGCCCTATGGGGGCAGCCTCCCGCCGACCATGTTCACCATCCCCGTCCTCCGTTATCTGGAGACCCATGGCTTGAAACCCGAAGACATGGCGCCGGTTTCCGTGGTTCAGCGGGAATGGGCCGCGATGAATCCGCGGGCCACCTTCAAGGACCCGATCACCGTCGACGACGTGATGAACTCCCGCATGATCGCCTACCCGTTCACACTCTTGATGTGCTGCCTGAGGACCGACGGCGGCGGCGCGCTGATCCTGACGTCATCCGATCGGGCCGGGGATTTTCCTCAGCCGCCGGTCTATATTCTGGGAACCGGCGAAAGCGCCGAAGGCCCCATGGTCAGCCAGCTTGACGATTTCACGTCGTCGAAAGCCTTTCGGTTGTCCGGAAAGCGCGCCTTTTCCGAGGCCGGAATCTCCCGCGGCGATGTCGACCACCTGATGATTTACGACGCTTTCGCCCACGTTCCCCTTTATGGGCTGGAAGATTTGGGCTTCTGCAAGCCCGGCGAAGCGGCCGCCTTTGTCCGGGACCGCAACACGGCGCCCGGCGGCGGTTTGCCCATGAATACCAATGGCGGCGGCCTGAGTTACATGCATTCGGGGATGTACGGCATGTACGCCCTTCAGGAGAGCGTCCGGCAGGTTCGCGGCATCGCTCCGGCCCAGGTGCCCGATGTAAATATCTCGGTTGCCCACGGGGTCGGCGGCATGTTCTCGGTCGCCGGAACGATCATTTTCGGCAACGAGCCCGGCAAACGCTAGGCCGGAAGGGGAATCCGTTCGACGAGGCCGGCTGCCCGGCTGACCGCTTCGGCCTGATGAGCCGGCACCTCTCCGGGCTCCTCCGTATCGGGCGGCGAATAGGGGTCGATCACATCGGTCCGAAACCCGGCCATTTCCTCCAGGACGGCGAGACAATGGAAGGGCACGGTGTGCGGCGAATAGCCGCCTTCGTGGGTCATGACGAGTTTCCCGCCGCATAGTTCATCCGCGGCGCCCATGATGCGGCGGGCGAGTTTGCGGAAGCCATGGCTGGTGAGCATCATGCGGCCCAACGGATCATGAAAGCCGGCGTCGAATCCGCTCGGCACGATAATCAGCTGGGGCCGGTAGCGGGCGAGCGCCGGAAGCACCACCCGATCGAAGGCCGCCAGATAGGCCGCCTCCCCGCACCCGGGCGGCAGGGGAATATTCAGATTGGTTCCTGCTCCGTCCCCGGCTCCGGTCTCGTCGACGCCGCCTGATTCCGGCGGGTAACAGTCTTCCTGGTGAAGGGAGATGGTCAGCGCCCTTGAGTCCTCCCAAAAGACCGCCTGGGTCCCGTTGCCGTGATGGACGTCCCAGTCGACGAACGCGATGCGTTCCAATCCGCCCGTCTCCAGAGCATGGAGGCCGGCGATGGCCGCGTTGGCGAAGATACAGAAGCCGAGCGCCTCGCCGGGCTCCGCATGATGTCCCGGCGGCCGGATCAGGGCGTAGGCATTTTCCACCTCTCCCTCGAGAACCGAGCGGACGGCCGCGAGGGCGCCTCCGGCGGCGAGCAGGGCGATCTCGATCCCCCGATTGCCGAGGCGGGTCGTTCCCGTTCGCCGGGCGAGGTTGCCGCCGCCGGAATCGCTTACCCGTTGGACCTCGGCCAGATACTCCGGTGTATGGGCCAGGAGGATATCGTCCGCCGAAGCGGCGGTACATTCCACATCCGCGAGGCGGGACCCGAGCCCGGACCGGTCAATCAGGTTTTTGATGCGGCGTTTTCCGTCGGCGTTTTCCGGGCTTTGAATCGGCTCCACCCAGGAACTGCCCTCATGGGGCCCGAAATAAAGCCCCGTGTCGTGCCACATGCACCGCTCGTCCCAAACCAAACCGGTTCTCATGGTAACCACACTAACCGCCCGCGCACCTAATTCAAGGAGCGCCCCAAATCAACTTGCCGGGAATTTTCCGATGGTCGGCGGTGAGGCAGCCAATTCGAGCATTGGACCGATAAGTCCGCGCTTGATGCAATGGACGCCTAACGGAAGCCTCCCGGAGGTCCGCTCACCGCCAACAATCAAATTTACTCGTCGTAGGCCGAGTGTTGGGACGGCTGTACATGCAGCGCCAAGGTCTCCGGAGCCAACCCTGCCAACGCCGAAAAACGTCGCTCCATGGGCGTCGGCGGCGACGCGCTACTCCAGCCTTGCGGCAATTTTATGCGGACACGAACAAAACGCGGTTTGAGGCTCAATGCGAGTGTAAATTAGTTTACAATGTTGCTCATTCATTTATCATGTGGAACGAGGGGTAAATTCAGGATCGGAGATCATTGTGGATGGGGTGCGCTCAGATTTGAGCCGGCGGCAGGAGGAGATCCTCACGCTTGTTCGGGCGCGCGGGTATGTGACATTGGAGATGCTTGCGGAACGCTTTGGTGTCTCCCAGCAAACTGTCCGGCGCGATGTCATCCTCTTGAGTGAAAACGGGCTGGTGCAACGTCATCATGGTGGCGCAGGCCTGCCGCCGGCGACCGAGCGTCTTGCGTATGCCAATCGGCGTGTAAGGAACGCAGACGAAAAGGCCGTCATCGCGCGCATGATCGCCGCGAAAATTCCTAATGGAGCGTCCCTCTTCATCGATATAGGGACCACCATGGAGGCAGTTGCTAGAGAATTGATTTCTCATAGTAATTTGAGGATTATCACGAACCATATCGGAGTCGTCTCCTTGTTTTGCGAAGCGACGGAGTTCGAAATTATCCTGACAGGCGGGCTCGTGCGAAACCGGGACCGCGCGATCACAGGCGAAGAAACCGTCGAGTTTCTGAGACGGTTTCGCGTCGGTTATGGCATTTTCGGCGCCGGAGCGCTGACCAAAGACGGCGAGTTGCTGGATTACCACTATCGTGACGCACAGGCGTCCAGGGCCGCGCTGTCCATGTCGCGGGTAAAATACGTTGGCATCGACCACTCGAAATTCGAAGCCGATGCGATGATGCCGTTCGCCGGCGTTTCGGAAATCGACGGCATTTTCTGCGATAGAACGCCCGACGCGGAGACCGTGAAATCACTCGAGGCAGGCGGCGCCGAGCTCTTTGTTCCTTGACATGTGTGATATAAAATTGACATAAAATGTCAATTATTTTACATTAATCGCGTCCACGAAACAATGAGCGCGGGAAACGGGGAGCGTTCATGGTTGATGTAAGGTCAGATGTCGGCAATTGAGCTTCGGGGCATAAGCAAGCGCTGGGGCGAACATGTCGGCGTGAGTGATGTTTCGTTCCATGTGGAAGAAGGAACGTTTGCAATCCTTCTCGGGCCGTCGGGCTGCGGGAAATCGACGACGTTGCGGATGATCGCCGGCCTCGAGGAGGTAACGGAAGGACAGCTGCTGATCGGCGGCCAGGACATGACCGCGGCGGCGCCATCGGAGCGCAATCTCTCGATGGTGTTTCAGTCTTATGCGCTGTTCCCCCACCTGAACGTGAAAGAAAATATCTTGTTCGGCCTGAAGGTCCGGAAAGTGCCGGCGGACGAGCGGGCGTCGCGGCTTTCAAGGGTTTCGGAGATGGTCGGGCTGTCCGGTTTGCTTGACCGGAAGCCGTCGCAGTTGTCGGGCGGTCAGCGGCAGCGGGTGGCACTTGCGCGGGCCATCGTTGCCGAAAACCCGGTTTGCATGATGGATGAGCCGCTCTCCAACCTTGATGCCAAACTTCGACAGGAAATGCGGTCCGAAATCAGGGGGTTGCAGCAACGCCTCAAGATGACGGTCGTCTACGTAACTCATGACCAGGCCGAGGCCATGAGCATGGGTGACAAAGTCATCTTGCTGCGTGATGGAAGAATCGAACAAGAGGGCACACCGGACGAGCTTTACGACAAACCGGCAACGGCATTCGCGGCTTCGTTTATCGGCACGCCTCCCATGAACCTCCTGAAAACAGTTCGAACCGAGGCCGGATATGCCGTCGACGGCGCAAATGATACGCCTGTATTAACTGCTGACGGCGCCGATGATCTGTTGCTTGGAATCCGCCCGGAGCACATGACCATTGGCGGTTCCGAAGGCGTCAAGGCCGAACTGTTGTCATCCGACTACCTGGGGTCCGAGACAATCGTGACGGCGCGTGTCGGCACGCAGAATATCTTGATCCATGTCCCCGGACACGTTCGGGTCCCGAAACCCGAATCGGTCTGCCTGACATGGTCGACGGAACACGTTCACGCATTTGACGCCGATAGCGGCAAACGAAATGAAACGCCACGGGCATTGGTTTTCTGACGTGGCTTTCTGAATGCCTGCGTTTCCGTTGTTGGAGTGCGGGAAGGAAATGGAGCCGGCCATTCGGTTCCGGTGATTGAAGGAGGAGACTCATGTTTACCCATGTAAGAAAGAAAATGGCTGGTATCGCCCTGGCGGCGGCCATGTCGATCGGATTGGCACTGCCGGCTTCCGCCGTTGAACTGACGATGTATTACCCCGTCGCCGTCGGGGGTGCTTTGACGAAGATCGTCGACGGCCTTGTTGCCGACTTCGAAAAGGAAAATCCGAAGATCAAGGTCAACGCGATCTACGCGGGCAACTACAACGACGCCCGGATCAAGGCGCTTGCCGCCCTGAAAAGCGGTAAGCCCGCGCAGCTCTCCGTGATGTTCTCAATCGATATCTACGAGCTGATCGAGCAGGACGCCATCGTCGCGTTCGACGATGTGGTCAAGACGGACGAGGAAAGAGCCTGGCTGAAGAGTTTCTATCCGGCGCTGATGGAAAACGGACGCACCCAAGGCAAGACCTGGGGCATTCCGTTCCAGCGCTCCACCATCGTCATGTATTACAACAAAGATGCCTTCCGGGCCGCCGGGCTGGATCCGGAAAATCCGCCGGCGACCTGGGACGAGTTTGTCATGGCCGGCAAGAAGCTGACCAAACGGAAGGGCGATAACGTCGAACAATGGGGCATGATGATCCCATCTACCGGATATCCGTATTGGATGTTCGGCGCCCTTACCATGCAGAACAACCAGACTCTGATGAACGGGGACGGCAACGAAACCTATTTGGACGCCCCGGCAACGGTAGAGGCGCTTCAGTTCTGGAAAGACCTGGGCGCAAAACACGGCGTGATGCCGTCGGGAACCATCGAATGGGGCACGCTCCGCCAGAACTTCCTGGAGCAGAAAACAGCCATCATGTGGCATTCGACGGGCAACCTGACGACCGTCAAGAACAATGCCAAATTCGACTTCGGCGTCGCCATGCTGCCTGCCAAACAGCGCCGCGGCACGCCGACCGGCGGCGGCAACTTCTATATCTTCAAGAAGAGCTCTGCCGAAGAGAAGGCGGCTGCACTCAAATTGGTCAGGTTCCTGACGCAACCGGAGCGGACCGCCGAGTGGAGCATCAAGACCGGTTATCTGGGCACTCGCGCCGATGCCTACGCGACGCCTGCATTGCAATCCTATGTCAAGGAATTCCCGCCCGCAGCCGTAGCCCGCGATCAGCTTAAATTCGCCACCGCGGAGCTTTCGACCTATCAGACCGGACGGGTGCGGAAGCTCCTGGATGACGCCATTCAGGCCACTTTGACCGGCAGCAAGTCGCCCAAAGAGGCATTGGGCGGTGCTCAAAAGCAGGCGGACCGTCTGCTCAGGCGCTACCGTTAACCGCGTAGACGATCCTCCGGGCGCCGACTCCGCACGGCGCCCGGAGGACCTCCCCGTCTTCATGACCAGACCCGGCTATGTCCCAAGCTGATGAGGATAACGAGATCACAAGTGAACGGTTGGTTGCTGCTGATGCCGGCGGCGATTTTCTTGATTGCGTTCACGTACTACCCCGCTGTGGCGACGCTGGCGAAAAGTTTTTTCTCGCAAGGCACCGCGATCCGCCCGGCCAAATTCGTTGGTCTTGAAAATTTTGAATACATGCTCGAAGACGAGGTCTTCTGGCAGGTTGCCTGGAACAATGTCGCCTATGCCGTAGGCACCATACCGATTTCCATCGCGCTCGCGATCTTGATGGCGGTGTGGGTGAACGGCAAATTGCCGCTCAAGTCGCTAACCAGGATGTGCTACTTCACGCCCACCATCCTGCCCATGATCGCGGTCGCCAATATCTGGCTGTTCTTCTACACGCCTGAAATCGGTTTGCTGGATCAAGTATCCCGTATATTCGGGTTTGCCAGTCATAACTGGCTCGGCGATCCCGAGACCGTCCTGGGGTGCATCATCGCGATCACCATCTGGAAGGAAGCGGGTTTCTTCATGATATTCTATCTTGCGGCGCTGCAAACGCTGCCGCCGGAGCTGGAGGAGGCCGCTCACCTGGAAGGCGCGAGCCGCTGGTACTACTTCCGGCGCGTGATGTTCCCGCTGTTGATGCCGACCACGTTGTTCGTGCTGATCAATGCGGTGATCAACTCATTCAAGCTGGTCGATCATCTGTTCATTTTGACCAAGGGCGGGCCGGACAACGCAAGCTCGCTTCTGCTCTATTACATTTATGAAGTCGCGTTCAGTTTCCTCGATCAGGCGTACGCATCGACATTGACGGTCGTCCTATTGATCGTCCTGGCGTTGATTGCCGTGGGACAGTTCCAATTTCTCGACAGAAGGGTTCATTACCGATGAGCGGGCTTTCCCGTCCACGCCCTTGGGCCGCGACGCTGGAATCCACGGGGGCTTGGCTCCTCGCGCTCCTCTGGATGTTGCCGCTTTTGTACGCGTTCTGGAGCGCCTTTCATCCACCGGAGTTCTCCACACGCTTCGAATTATTCGCGCCGCTCACCCTGGAGAATTTTGAGGTGGCTTGGAGCAGAGCGCCCTTCGCACGTTATTTTCTCAACACCTTCATCCTGGTGACGATGATCCTGATCGCGCAATTCATCCTTTGCACGCTTGCCGCTTTCGCGTTTGCCCGTTTCGATTTCCCGGGAAAATCCATCGCGTTCGTGTTTGTTCTGCTGCAGCTGATGATCATGCCCGAAGTTCTGATCGTCGAGAATTACGTCACCATGAGCAAATTGGGCGCAGTCGACACGATTGCCGGTATCGGGCTTCCCTACATGGCCAGCGCTTTCGGTATTTTCCTCCTTCGCCAGACATTCAAGACGATTCCCAAGGAACTCGAGGAAGCAGCCAGGGTCGAGGGGTGTTCCATGCTCGGTATTCTTTGGAGGGTCTATGTACCCTTGGCCAAACCGACCTACGTCGCTTACGGCCTAGTCTCCGTCAGCCACCATTGGAACAACTTCCTTTGGCCGTTGATCATCACCAACTCCGTCGAAACGCGGCCGCTGACCGTTGGCCTGGCGATCTTCGGTGCGCCGGAGTCCGGTGTCGATTGGTCGATTATCACGGCCGGAACCTTGCTTGCGGTTGCGCCGTTGCTGATCGCGTTCCTCTTGTTCCAACGGCAGTTCGTTCAGTCGTTTATGCACGCGGGCATCAAGTGATGCCGGAGTATTTCGACACGGACATTCTCGTCATTGGCGGCGGGATTAACGGCGTTGGGATCGCGCGCGACGCCGCAGGCCGGGGCTTCAGGGTTACGCTTTGTGAGCAGAACGACTTGGCGAGCGGAACATCGTCCGCAAGTACGAAGCTGGTCCACGGCGGCCTTCGTTACCTGGAACATTATGCGTTCAAGCTGGTTCGCGCCGCCCTGAGCGAGCGCGAGGTCTTGATGACCGCCGCGCCCCACATCATTACGCCGCTGCGTTTCATTCTTCCGCACAGCCCGGGAGGGCGGCCCGGATGGCTGATCCGCCTGGGATTGTTCCTGTATGACCATCTCGGGACACGGGAAAAATTGCCGGGATCGGGAAACTTGACTCTGACAAATTCAGATCTTGGCGCGGTATTGAACCCGGGACTGAAAACGGCCTCCTATTACTCGGACTGCTGGGTGGACGATAGCCGTCTGGTTGTCTTGAACGCACGGGACGCGGCGTCTCGCGGTGCGAAAATCCTAACCCGAACGGCGTGTGCCGCTGCATCCGCGCGCGATGACGGAAATGGCTGGGACATCCGGCTTCGGAACACGGCCACCGGCGCAGAGAGCGTGTTGCGCGCAAGGATCGTCGTTAACGCCGCGGGACCTTGGGCCGAGGGATGTTTATCCAATGTTATCGGCGAGGCGCGGGTTACGCCCATGCGCTTGGTTAAAGGAAGCCACATCGTCGTCCCGAAGATGTTCGAACATGACAGCGCCTACATCTTCCAAAACCCGGATAAGCGGATCGTGTTCGCGATTCCATATGAGGGCGACTACACGATGATCGGAACGACGGACGAAGACTTCACGGGGGATCTCGGCAATGTTTCGCCGTCCCGGGAAGAAATTGACTACCTATGTGCGACGTCGAATCGTTTCTTTAAGCGCCAGATTACCAGTGAGGATATCGTTTGGCGGTTTGCCGGCGTTCGTCCGCTGTTGGCTGACGGCGCCGGAAGCGCAAAGGAAGCAACCCGTGGCTATCGTCTGGATATTCAGAACATTGCGGGAAACTCCGTTCTGATGTCCGTCCTTGGCGGGAAAATTACCACGTACCGCAAACTTGCCGAGCAAGCGGTGGATCAATTGGTGCGGATTTGCGGCCGAAACGAGGAGCCCTGGACGGCGAGAGTGCCATTGCCCGGGGGCGATATTCCGTCCGGCGATCTCAAGGCGTTTATACATAAGAAGAAGCGCGCCTATGATTGGCTTCCAGGCCGTGTCGTAGAGCGTTACGCGCGATCATATGGAAGCGAAATCGATAAACTGGTCGGGCCGGCCGAGAGCTTGGACGATATGGGGATGGATTTTGGCGGGGGACTATACGAGCGCGAAGTTCAATACCTGATCGATGTCGAATGGGCCGCCAAGGCGGAGGATGTTCTTTGGCGACGCACCAAGTTGGGCGTCGCCGGCGGAGAGGCGATACACGAAAAACTGAGTGTCTGGTTCAATGCAGGCGCCGATGACGAAGCCTTGAATACGCAGGAAGAATGTGATGAAGCCGTTTGAATCGTGCCCTGTAGATACGCTCCGGCAAGTTAAAGGCGTTTTCACCGATATCGACGACACGCTGACCACCAACGGCCGCATGCCCGCCGAAGCGTACACAGCCATGGAGAGCCTTCAAAAGAGCGGTATCGTTGTCGTTCCGATCACCGGCCGTCCCGCCGGCTGGTGTGACGCCATTGCCCGGATCTGGCCGGTTGATGGCGTGGTTGGAGAGAATGGCGCCTTCTACTTTCGCTACGATCGCGAAAACCGGCGGATGGTCCGGCATTTTGCCGATACCGACGAAACCCGAGAGCGGAACAGAGAGAAATTAAAGGCGGTCGCCTCCCAGATTCTCGCGGAAGTCTCCGGCGCGAGCATTTCCGCCGATCAGGCCTATCGGGAGACGGATCTCGCCATTGATTTTTGCGAGGATGTTCCGCGGCTATCCGATGAAAGCGTGAACAAGATTGTCGAGATCATGCAGCGAGCGGGTGTTACCGCGAAAGTCAGCTCAATTCATGTCAATGGATGGTTCGGGGAGTATGACAAGCTAACCATGACCAGAATATTCGTGCGCGACTGCCTTGGTATCGATTTGGACTCCGAAGAGACCGCATTCGCGTTTACGGGCGATTCACCGAATGACGGGCCGATGTTCGTGTACTTTTCGAACTCCGTCGGCGTGGCCAATGTGAAGGACTTCGGCGATAGGCTCTCAACGCCGCCCATGTACGTGACCAAGAATCGTGGAGGTGAAGGATTCTCGGAGGTCGCGAACGCTCTGCTCGCGGCGGCCGGCCAATCTTCGAAGGCGTCATGGTCAAAGTCCTAAGCTGGAATATTCAGTGCGGACGAGGGCTGGATGATCGCGTCGATCTCCCGCGTATCGCCGGTGTTATTCGCCAGATGGCCGATTTCGACGTCATCTGCCTTCAGGAAGTCTGCCGCTTCGATGACACGTTGACGGGCGGCGATGACGATCAGGTTGAAACCCTTGCCCGCCTGTTTGACGATTACAAGGCATACTTTGGCGCGGCGATCGATCGGCTGAATGTGGATGGCGGGAAGCGCCGTCAGTTTGGAAACATGATCCTGAGCCGCTTACCTGTTCTCCAAGTCTTCAGGCACCAGCTTCCGCAACCTGCTCCGGAAAAACCGTGCAAACACATGCCGCGCCAAGCCCTTGAAGTTGTCATCGCCGCTGGCGGTGAGCCACTGAGGATAACGACAACCCATTTGGAATATCATTCGGAGGCGCAAAGGATGGCTCAAGCGAGCATGCTGAGCCGGATTCAGTCCGACGTCACCGACAATGCAAACTATGCCGATCATGCGCCTCGGGATGGACCCTATGCCGCCGTCCCGCGTCCGATCTCCGGCATCCTGTGCGGAGATTTGAATTCGGCGCCGCATGACCCGGTTTACAAATCCATTGACCCCGGCGGTAGATCTGCCGACGGCTATATGGATGCGTGGCCTCTCGCGCACGGAAATATGCCGCATGCGCCCACGTGCGGTCTGTTCGATCATCAGCAATGGCCGGAAGGCCCTCATTGCCGGGACTTTTTCTTCGTATCGGGCGGACTGGCGCGGCGCCAAGTCGAGGTATCCGTCCAATCCGATACGGACGCGTCCGACCATCAGCCGGTCATGTTGACCGTGCTATGATTCGATCCTGCCGACAGGTGCCGGACACGGCGGAAGTGAGCTATACAAATGAAGAGTAAGGGGTGTCTGGAACCGCGTTCCTGATCAATCTTGTCGGCGCTGTTGCACTTCTCCTTTGGGGTATGAGGATGGTCAGTACCGGCCTATCCCGTTCCTGATTACGGATACGGAAGGCGATTGGCCAGAGCGTCCCAAATACGCTCAAGGCGTTCCTGATTGGTGTCGGCGTCACGGGGCTTCTTCAAAGCAGTCCGGCCAAACGCTATGTCCTGGCGAAATCCTCGAACGGGCGGCGGCAGCCCTTGGATTCAGCGGTGGCGCGGCCGCGGGAGCGCTCGGTTTCTCTGTCACCGCCGGCGGCGGGGTTGTGGTATCAGGCACCGGGTCCTCGATCGAAACAGTGCGCGCGGTGGGGCGACAGGCTTAGTGAATTTGACCGAGATGTTTAGCGCGGGACGGCCCGGAACCAGCGACCGATGCCAGACGCTGGATCGTTTCGATGTCCGGATGACCGTTGTACACGTTATAGGCAATCTGATTGATCCAGTACGTTCGGTCGCCAACCTCCCCGTCAGGAATAAACGGCAGCCATTGGCCGAGTTTCGGTCCTAGCGCACGAAACACTTCTTCCGACGTATCGAATGGACAACTGCCAACCAGATACAGGTCTCCTGCCATACCAATCCTCCCGCGTAGCGTTGTTGCAGACCATAGGGATGTCGAAACTCCCCGTCACCTGATCAGTGCACCATGTCGTCTGATCGCGAACCGTATTTTCCGATACTCGAAATTGTATCGCGGTACTTCCATAACTTCTTGAAAATTGGGGGGCGATCGGGGACTCGAACCCCGGACCCGCTGATTAAGAGTCAGCTGCTCTACCAACTGAGCTAATCGCCCGCCACGCCTTCGAGCAGGGGCCGCGACGGGCCCCGCCAAGGGGAGGCGTCATATAGCAACCGCGCCCCGATTTGTCGATACGGGCGTCATCAATTCAGGCGTTTGTCGATACGGCTCGCCCGCAAATCCGATTACCTTGGATCAAATTCCGGGATCAACCATCGATGCAGCTTAAAATTTTTGTTGGGTAAACTTAATCGATGAGAGCTTTTTATCATTTGCGTCGCGACTACCGGTCTTTGGATACAAGCAAACAATCGCGCGATTAACTGACGATGTCTTCTCCTGACCCTAAGCGGACTCTAGGAACAACTAGGCTACTTTTAGGCCTTCTGATTGACAGCCCCCAAACCTCTCCTAGTATTGCTCCACAATCGCGATCTTCGGGAGACTTATGACCTTGAATTCCCGTGCCCGTCTCCTGCGATGTTGAGTTTCGCCGCAAACCGCAAGAATCCCTCGATTGGATATGGGCATAGAAGGTGGCAATTAGTATCATTTTTTTTATTGGGAAATGGGGTTCAGAATGAACGAGGCGAGCCGCGGTACACCGGCCTTTAGCGTCTGGGATGAACTCAAAGGGGTCGAGTTCGAGCAGGGATATTTGGATGCCGGAGGAATAAGGACCAGATACCTAGCGACGGGATCCTCGGACCAGCCGTTGCTACTCATGCTGCATGGCATCGGCGGGCACGCGGAAACCTACCTTCGAAATTTGGCCCCCCACGGCGAGCATTTCAGGACGGTCTCAATCGACATGGTCGGCCACGGTTGGACCGATAAACCCGATGTCGATTATGAGATGCCTGTGTATGCGGATCATATTTTGAAAGTGCTGAACTCGCTTGGTGCTGAAAGGGCGCATATCAGTGGCGAGTCACTGGGCGGCTGGGTTGCAACCCATATGGCGGTTCACCATCCTGAGGCGGTCGACCGACTGGTCCTGAACACGGCTGGCGGCTGGACCGCTCACCCGGAGGTGATGAGCCGGCTGAAACAACTGTCGAACCAAGCAGCGTCGGAACCGACCTGGGATTTCATCAAGGAACGCCTGGAGTGGCTCATGTACGACAAATCTATGGTGTTCGACGACCTCGTGCGAACGCGGCAAGCGATTTACGAGCAGGCCGGTTACGACGCCACGATGCGCCGCATCATGTGCCTTCAGGAGATGGAAATCCGCCAACGCAATATGTTCAGCGAAGAGCAATATAATTCGATATCTGCTCCCACGTTGGTGATCTGGACGTCTCACGATCCGACCGCCACGCCGGAGGAAGGCAAACAAATCTCGGACATGATCCCCAACGCAAAGTACGTGGTGTTGAACGAGTGCGGCCACTGGCCCCAATATGAGGATGCGGAAACATTCAACCGCGTCCATCTGGAATTTCTGCTGGGAGACTAGGAGCGGAACCTTCGCACTGAAATTGGCGGTGTCTGCTTTCTTCCGATCAAATGGGCGAACTTGGTATAGTTTGAGGTTGTGAACTAGAAAGACTTCACAATCTTCACAAGACATCGGTGTGTACGAAACTCTAGAGCCGAGGCTGTCTCAAATTGTTACCTCAGATGTTACCTCGGCACATTTGCCCGCCCGCCACAAATCAGCGGAACCAATCCAACATATTCAAATGATTAGGAAAAATTGGGGGGCGATCGGGGACTCGAACCCCGGACCCGCTGATTAAGAGTCAGCTGCTCTACCAACTGAGCTAATCGCCCACCACGCCTTCGAGCGGGGGTCGCAATGGGGCCCTGCCAAGGGGAGGCGTCATATAGTAACCGCGCTCCCGTTTGTCGATACGGGCTGTCGCGTCAGTCCCCGGACGCGGCGCCGGGGCCGAGCGTGACGTCCCGGTGCACGTAGACGCACATCAAGAGCCCGAAGGAGAACAACAGCATCAGCATGGCGGTGCCGCCGTAACTGATCAGCGGGAGCGGCATGCCGACCACCGGCACCAGGCCCATCACCATCGCCACGTTGACGAAGATGTTGAGGAACAGCGCCGAGGTGACACCCATCCCCACCAGCCGGCCGAAATGGTTGCGGCAGCGGAGGCTGATGGCGAAGCCGTAGATCAGCAGCAGCAGATAAAGCCCCAAGAGCCCGAACCCGCCGACCATGCCGAACTCCTCGGCCAGCATGGTGAAGATGAAGTCGGTCTGCTTCTCGGGCAGGAAGTTCAAGTGGCTCTGGCTTCCCTGGAGAAAGCCCTTGCCGAACAGCCCGCCGGAGCCCAGCGCGATCTTGGATTGCAGAATGTGATAGCCGGCGCCCAGGGGATCGTTTTCGGGCCGGAAGTAGGTCAGCACACGGGCCTTCTGATAGTCGAGCAGCACGAATTGCCAGACCGGATAGATAGCGGCGACGGCGGCCAGGCCGGCGGCGGTGAACAGCCAGGCGCGGACGCCGGCAAGGAAGAACAGCACCACGCCGGTGAACAACAGCAGCGCCGCGGTCCCGAAATCCGGCTGGGCCAGCACCAGGATCACTGGGGCGGCGATCAGGAGCGCCGGGACGAACAGGTGGGTCAGCCGGCCCACATCCTCGACCCGGCTGGCATAGAAGTAGCGGGCGAGCGCCAGGACCATGGTGATCTTGGCGATCTCCGAGGGCTGGACGCTGACAAATCCGAGATCGATCCAGCGCTGGGCGCCCATGCCGACGGTGCCGACGAACTCCACGGCGATCAGCAGCGCCAGGGACAGGCCATAGAACACATAGGCGAAGCGCAGCCACAACCGGATGTCGGTCACGGCGACCACCAGCATGACCGCCAGCCCGACCCCGAAGCGGGGCATCTGGCGGGAGGTCCAGGGATCCAGGTCGCCGCCGGCCGCCGAATACAGCATGACGAACCCGACCGATGCGGTCATCGCCACCAGCAGCACGAACATCCAGGGAATCTGCCAGATCTTCCTGCCCAGGGTGAGTTCGGGATCGCGGCTGAAGGAAAGCGCCATTGGACTACCCTTCCCGCTCCGCCGGCCGGGACACGGCATCCCCGGGCAGCCGCGCCTGGGGCCGGCCGCGGGAAGGATCGCGCTCCTGCACCTCCAGGAGGATATCGCGGGCGATGGGCGCGGCGACCGACGCGCCGCCGCCGCCGTGTTCGACGATCACCGAGACCACGTAGCGCGGATTGTCCACCGGCGCATAGCCGACGAACAAAGCGTGATCCCGCTCCTCCCAGGGCAGTTCCTCGTTCTTCAGCACCCCGTTCTCGCGCTCGGCCTTGGTGATCCGGCGCACCTGGACGGTTCCCGTCTTGCCGCCGATCCGGCGGCCGGCTTGCTCGACCCGGGCGCGGAAGGCCGTGCCGCGGGGCGAGTTCATCACCCCGGCCATGGCCTTGGTCACCAGTTCCAGGTGGGAGGGGTGAATATCGAGGGAATCGAACGCCGGCAGATCAGGCGCGGCGGTTTCCCGGGCATCGAAGGGAATGAGCTGCTTCGTCAGCCGCGGCCGCACCGCCTTTCCGCCATTCACCAGCCGGGCGGTCATCACCGCCAGCTGCAGCGGCGTGGACAGGAAGAGCCCCTGGCCGATCCCGGCAAGCAGCGTCTCGCCGGTCTGCCAGGACTCGCCCTTGACCTTTTTCTTCCACGCCCGGCTGGGGATCAGTCCGGACTTCTCGCCGGGCAGATCGATGCCGGCCTTCGCGCCCAGTCCCAAGCGGCGGGCCATGGCGGCAATCCGGTCGATGCCCGTCCGCCGCGCGATCTCATAGAAGTAGACGTCGCAGGATTGAACGATCCCGTCGGCCATGTTCATGGTCCCATGCCCCTCCGGCTTCCAGCAATGGAACGTGGCATCGCCCAGTTCCAGGTGGCCGGGGCAGAAGACTTGTGAGCCCGGGGTGACCGCGCCTTTTTCCAGCGCCGCAAGAGCGACGGCCATCTTGAAGGTCGATCCCGGCGCGTACTGGCCGGCGATCGCCTTGTTGTTGAGGGGTGAACGGGGATCGCCGATCAGGTTCCGCCACTCCTCGGGTGTCAGCCCGCGATTGAAGGAATTGGGATCGAAGCTCGGCGTCGAGGCGAGGGTCAGCACGTCGCCCGTATGGGCATCCATCACCACCGCCGAGGCCGATTGCTCACCGAGCCGCCGGGTGGTGTACTTTTGGAGCTCCAGGTCGACGGTCAGCCAAGCCTCGGTTCCGGGCTGGTTCTCGCGGCGCTCGAGCTCACGAATTTCGCGGCCGAGCGCGTTGACCTCGACCTGGGAAGTGCCGGACCGCCCCCGCAACGCCTCGTCGTGCACCCGCTCCAGGCCCGCCTTGCCGATACGGAATCCCGGCAATTCCAGCAGCGGATCGCCGGTCATTTCCTCTTCGGACACCGCCGAGACATAGCCGAGGATCGGCGCGGTATAGATGCCGTCCGGATAGTGCCGGCTTTCGCCGACATCAATGGAGACGCCGCCCAACTCGGGCGCGTTGACCTCGATCCGCGCGACCTCGTCCCAGGTCAGGTTCTCGCGGACCAGCACCGGCAGGAACCGCCGCTTGCGGCCGACTTCCCGGAGAATTCGCTCGGTCTCGGCCTCGCTCAACGGCACCACCCTGCTGAATGTGTCGAGCGCCCGGGCGACGTCGACGGCTTTTTCCGGGATGAGCATGGCGCGGTAGTTCTGGCGGTTGACGGCCATCGGGCGGCCGAAACGGTCGACAATCCGGCCGCGCGGCGGCGCCAGCAGCTTCAGGCTGACCCGGTTTTCCTCGGCCAGCGTCGTGTAGCGCTCCGATTCCACCACCTGCAGGTAATACATGCGCCCGGCGAGCGCGGCGAACAGCACGGCCTGGCCGCCGCCCAAAAGGATGGAGCGGCGGCTGAAGAGGCGATAGCGGTCACTGTCGCGATGCATGGGCCCAAGTCACCATCAGGCCTGCTGCAGGAACGCCTGCTGCCAGCGAAGAAATATCCAGGCAACGAAGGGAAACAGGCCGGCCGTCACCAGATACTGGAAGAGGAACGCTTTCATGTCCAGCAGCGTCACATGGAACGCGGACGCCAGCACCCAGAGTTCGAGGGTCGCCAGGAACCAGGTGACGGCGAAGCCGAACCAATAGATGGGAAACGATTTTCCCGCCAGGAACCGGCGCTGCAGGACAACCGCGCCGTAGAAGGTCAGGAACACCAGCGCAAACAGGCCGGCCGGCGCGCCGCTCAGCATGTCCTGGGCGATGCCGAGCAGAAACACGGCGACGAAGGGCAGCAGGTGAGGCCGGTAAACCGCCCAGTGATAGAGGGAAATGGCGGCCAGGATCGGCGCGACCGAGGCATAGTCCGGAATTCGAACCGGCAGCATACCCAGGATGATCAAGGCGAGTGTCAGCCCGAAGGGCGTCAAATTGCGCGCCAACCGGTCAAGGCGGAGAAAAAACTCTCTTCTCATTTACCGCCGCTGGCGGGATTGGCCCGGTCGCCGGACTCCAATATGCCGCCCAACCCGAAATCGGCCGCGCGGACGAACTCCAGCCGCTCGCGGCTCATGTACGGCTGAACCTCGATCCCGCCGTCGGTGACCGCGGCGACAATGCCGACCGGCAGCCCCGCCGGAAACGCGCCGCCGTGGCCCGAGGTGACAATCCTCTGACCGGGGGTAATGCGCGCGCTGGGCAAAGTGTGAAGCAGGCGGGGCCGGCCGCTATTGTTGCCGGCCATGACCGCGCGGACCCGGGTCGATTCGATCACCACCGGGATTCGCGAGTTGATATCGGTGATCAGCAGCACCCGCGAGGCGCGGGCACCGGCCCCGACGATACGGCCGACGAAGCCGTCATCGCCGAGCACGGCCTGGCCGTCGCGGATGCCCTGGCTTTTGCCCGCATTGAGAACAATCGAATGACTGAAACCGGAACCCGAATCCGCGATCACCCGCGCCGTGTGGTGGCTGACCGCGTTCTCCGGGACGACGTTCAGCAGTTTTTGAAAGGCCTGGTTCTCGGCATCCAGCTGACGGGCCGCCATCTGCCAGTCCCGCAGCCGGGCATTTTCCTCCCGAAGCCGCGCGTTCTCGGCACGGATATCGGCAAGGCTGCGGACATTGTCGACGGCCTGGGTGAACGTCGTCACCGGCTTGGACATGGCGTTGAGGATCGGCGCGACCGCGTCTGTCACATGGGTGCGCGCGCGGTCGACCAGTACGGTATCCACCTTGCCGACCAGCATCAGGCCGAATGCGGCCAGTATCAGTCCCAGGTACGTGAACCGCTGAACAAAACCTCTCAGCGGCGCCGCGATTCGCAAGAAGGTGCTTGGACGTTCCTCCAAACTATTCCCTCCGTTAATTCCGACCTCGGGCCACCCCAACTATTCCGCCCGACTGTCAGCGGAAATAGTTAAAACATGGTTGTTAGTACATGGTGGTCAGTACGTGGCGCATCTTCTTCATTTCCTCGAGGGCGCGCCCCGTACCAAGCACCACGCAACTCAGCGGCCCGTCGGCGATCGAGACGGCCAGGCCGGTCGCCTGGCGAAGAACGTAATCCATCTTCGACAAAAGCGCGCCGCCGCCGGTCAGCACAATGCCCTTGTCCACGATATCGGCCGCCAATTCCGGCGCGGTGTGTTCAAGCGCGACTTTCACCGCCTCGATGATGGCGCTCACCGGCTCGGCGAGGCTTTCGGCGATCTCGCGCTCGGAGATCACCAGTTCCTTGGGCACGCCGTTCATCAGGTCGCGGCCCTTGATTTCCAGGGTCCGGCCGTCGCCGTCGTCCGGCGGACATGCGGACCCGATTTCTTCCTTGATGCGCTCGGACGAGCCCTCGCCCACAAGCAGATTATGGTTACGGCGGATGTAGGCGATGATCGCCTCGTTCATCTTGTCGCCGCCGACCCGGACGCTTCTCGAATAGACGATGCCGCCGAGGGACAGCACGGCAACCTCGGTCGTGCCGCCGCCGATATCGACGACCATGGAGCCGGTGGGCTCGGTCACCGGCAAACCGGCCCCGATCGCCGCCGCCATGGGCTCCTCGATCAGATAGACCCGCCGCGCGCCGGCGGCTTCCGCCGATTCCTGAATGGCCCGGCGCTCCACCGCGGTGGAGCCGGACGGCACGCACACCACGATCTGCGGCGAGGCGAAACCCCGCCGGTTATGTACTCTGTTGATGAAGTACTTGATCATGTCTTCGGCGATTTCGAAGTCGGCGATCACGCCGTCACGCAGCGGCCGGACTGCCGAAATGTTGCCGGGCGTCCGGCCCAGCATCATCTTGGCCTCCTCGCCGACCGCGAGAACCTGTTTCTTTCCTTTGACGTCGACAATGGCGACGACCGAGGGTTCGTTTAGGACGATGTCCTTACCCTTGACGTAGACCAGTGTGTTCGCCGTACCCAAATCGATCGCCATATCGGCGGAGAGGAATCCAAATAGTCGGGATAACATCTATGCTCTCAATGCCTTTCCAAAAGCCGTTCAACTCCTCCCGGGTCCGGACAATTCGGCCGGTTCTTATCGGTCGAGTTCCGGGGCACCGCCTAGCATTCACCAGGCGGCGGCCGCCGGTACCGTCTTATAACACGGTTTGCTCGCCACAGGAATCAAGCCTGTGCCTTTTTCTCGGTTTTTCTGCCCGTTGGGCCGCACGCCGGCCCATCAGGCCGAGATCGCCGCGGGGGCCGTCTTCTTCTGCTTCACCAGCAGTTTGTTGAGGGCGTTGATATAGGCCTTGGCCGAGGCGACTACCGTATCGGTGTCGGCGCTCTGACCATTGACAGTCTTGCCCTTTTCCTCGAGCCGCACGGTCACCTCGGCCTGGGCTTCGGTGCCCTCGGTGACCGCATGCACCTGATAGAGCTGCAGGTGGGGATCTTCGCCGGTCAATGCCTTGATAGCCTTGAAAACCGCGTCGATCGGCCCGTCGCCGGTCGATCGGGCGGACTTCACCTCGCCGTCGATATCGAGCGACAGATCGGCCTTGGGCGGCGTGTGTACCGTGCCGCACAAAACCTCCAGCGACGCCAGCTTGATCCGGTCGTTGGTGCGCACCACGGTCTCGTCCACCAGCGCGATGATATCCTCGTCGAACACGTCCTTCTTGAGGTCGGCCAAATCCTTGAACCGCTTGAACGCATCCTCCATCGCATTGTCGCCGATGTCGTAACCCATCTCCTTCAGTTTCTCCCTGAAGGCGTGCCGGCCCGAATGTTTGCCGAGAACCAATTTCGATTCGGTGAGACCGACGGACTCCGGCGTCATGATTTCGTAGGTGCGGGCGTTCTTCAGCATGCCGTCCTGGTGAATCCCGGACTCATGGGCGAACGCATTGGCGCCGACGATGGCCTTGTTGGGCTGGACGGTGAAGCCGGTCACCGTGGAGACCAGCCGCGAGGCCTTGGTGATGTTCTCGGTGACGATCCGGGGCGTGTAGGGCATCAAATCCGCCCGCGTCCGGAGCGCCATGACGATCTCCTCCATCGCCGCATTGCCGGCCCGCTCGCCGAGCCCGTTGATGGTGCATTCGATCTGGCGGGCGCCGGCCTTCACCGCCGCCAGGGAATTGGCGACCGCCAATCCCAGATCGTTGTGGCAGTGCACGCTGATGATCGCCTTGTCCATGTTGGGGACCCGCTCCCGCAGCATGGTGATGATCGCCGCGAACTCGTCGGGGAGCGCATAGCCCACCGTGTCCGGAATATTGATCGTGGCGGCGCCTGCATCGATGGCCGCCTCGACGCACCGGCACATGAAGTCGTGCTCGGTGCGCGAGCCGTCCTCGCACGACCATTCGACATCGTCGGTGAAGTTGCGGGCGAGCGTCACGCTGTCGATCACCGCCTGATAGACGTCGTCCGGCTCCATCTGCAGCTTGTACTTCATATGGAGCGGACTGGTCGAAATGAAGGTGTGGATCCTGGGCCGGGCGGAGGGCTTCACCGCCTCGGCGGCCCGCTCGATATCCGCCTTGCCGGCGCGGGCCAGACCGCAGACGCTGGAGTCCCTGACCACCTTGGCGATCTCGTTGACCGCCTCGAAGTCGCCCTCGGAAGCGATCGGGAAACCGGCCTCGATCACGTCGACGCCCATCGCCTCCAGCACCTCGGCGATGCGGAGCTTTTCGGACAGGTTCATGGAGGCGCCCGGCGACTGCTCGCCGTCGCGCATGGTGGTGTCGAATATGATGATACGCTCCGGGTCCGTGGCGGACTCGGGCGATTCCGTCGTTGTTTCGTTGGCTTTTGTCATCTCACTGGACCATTTGAAGAAATCTGATTGCGACTGGAAGGCTTCTCTCCCCCGAACGTCCGCCAGTTAGGTGACGAGACCGCTCAGGGGCGGATAAGTCGCAGGGCCAGGAGGAGGCCGAGATCGGAGATGGCGATGGCGGAAAGCGCGCGCGCGGACCGGCCGGGCTGCTGCCCGGTGATCAGACGGTTCATGTGCTCGCGCGAGCGGTTCATGGTCGTCTCCGTGCGCGGGAATTCCCGCGAAAAGCGCCGAAACGGCGCGTTCAGGCCCCTAAATTGTCCTGTTTGGGCCATAAGTCAACAATAATCGCCAGAAACAAGGAGTTAACCAAGGAATTGTTGCCGGCGTGGCCGGCGAAGGTGGAAGCGACAAATAGTGAATAGCATCACGTTCAACCCCCCGGCTATCGGTCTATAGTGAATTGGTAATTTCGATGGAGGAGGTCGTGCTGAGGTATTTGTCGATCGCTGGTCTGGTGCTTTGCCACCTGATTTCAATCCCGGGCGCATTTGCTCAGTCGAGCACCTTGCCCCGCAATGAACAGATCATGTACGGCGACCGCCAATTCTCTCCGGCGGAACTGGAGGCCAATAATGACCTTCTTCAATCCGTGGATCGGAGCGGCGTAAGCCGCCGCGATGCGGCGCGGCGTGCCGTGGTCGTCGGCTTCCGGCATTTTCGCGAGGGCGATACGGCCGCCGCGGTGAAGCGCTTCAACCAAGCGTGGCTGCTGGATTCCAAATACGGGCGAGCCTATTGGGGGCTGGCCATCATCAGCATCGAGAGGGACAAGGACGCCGCAACGGCGGAACGTTTGTTCCTGAAGGCTGCCGAACTATCGCCCAAAGACGCCGAACTGTACGTCGATGTCGGTCGATTCTTCGGCAAGACCGGCAATCCGTTAAAGGCCGGCGTCTATTTTGAACGTGCGCTTAAGATTGACGGAAATGTGCGCGACGCGCATAGGGGACTAACCCTGGCCTACACCGCACAGCAGAAATTTCGACAAGCGATGGAACACGCAATAATCGCCCAACAACGCGGCGAGAAACTGGAGAAGAATACAGTCCCGTTCCTCGGTTGCTTGACCGGCATGATCGAAAAGGGCCTGGAGCTAAATCAAAAGAACGCGGCACCGTGTGTCCTGATACTCAGGTCCGACGCCCAGCGTTAGTTCTCCGGCTTTTCCGCCACCTAGTTCTTCGTCTTGTCCACCAGCGCGTTTTCGGTGATCCACGGCATCATGCTCCGCAGCTTCTCGCCCACCTCCTCGATATGGTGGGCCTGGGAGGCCTTGCGCATGGCCTTGAAGCGGGGCGAGCCGACCTTGCTCTCCAGCATCCACTCCTTGACGAACTTGCCGGACTGGATGTCGTCGAGCACCTCCTTCATCCGCGCCTTGGTGTCCGCATCGACGATCCTGGGCCCGGAGAGGTAGTCCCCGAATTCGGCGGTGTTGGAGATGGAATAGCGCATGTTGGCGATGCCGCCCTGATAGATCAGGTCGACGATCAGCTTCACCTCGTGCAGGCACTCGAAATACGCCATCTCGGGCGAATAACCGGCCTCGACCAGGGTCTCGTAGCCGGCCTGGATTAGGCTGGTGAGCCCGCCGCACAGCACCGTCTGCTCGCCGAACAGGTCGGTTTCGCACTCTTCCTTGAAGGTGGTCTCGATGATGCCCGAGCGGCCGCCGCCGATGGCCGAACCATAGGACAGCGCCACGTCGAGGGCCGCGCCCGAAACGTCCTGATGGACGGCGACGAGGCACGGCACGCCGGCGCCGCGGGCGAACTCGGAGCGCACCGTATGGCCCGGGCCCTTGGGCGCGATCATGAAGACGTCGATATCGTCCGGCGGCTCGATGAGGCCGAAGTGGACACTGAGGCCGTGGGCAAACGCGATGGCCGCCCCCGGTTTGATGTGGCCCTGAAGCTCGTTGTAGTAGAGGTCCTGCTGGGTCTCGTCGGGCGCCAGGATCATGGTGACGTCGGCCCACTCGACCGCCTCGGTCGGCGTCATCACGGGCAGGTTCTCGGCCTCCGCCTTGGCGATGGAGCCCGAGCCCTGGCGCAGCGCCACGGCCACTTCCTTGACGCCGGCATCCCGGAGGTTGAGGGCGTGGGCGTGGCCCTGGCTGCCATAGCCGATGATCGCGACCCTCTTGGTCTTGATCAGGTTGATATCGGCGTCACGGTCATAATATACGCGCATGATCTTCCCCAGTTACATATCCTGCCAACTACATATTCTGACTGCCGCGGGCGATAGCGACCACGCCGGTCCGCGACACGTCCACGAGCCCCAGCGGCTCCATGAGTTCGATGAAGGCGTCCAGTTTGCCGGTATCGCCGACGATCTCGAAAACGAAGGAACTGTTCGTGCTGTCCACGACGTGGGCCCGGAATATATCGGCAATGCGCAGCGATTCAACCCGCCTCTCGCCCTTGCCCTTCACCTTGACCAGCGCAAGCTCCCTGGACACCGACGGCCCCTCGACGGTCAGGTCGGCGACCCGGTGCACCGGCACCAGACGCTCGAGTTGCGCCCGGATCTGCTCGATGATCATCGGCGTGCCGTTGGTGACGATGGTGATCTTGGACCGGTGCGCGTCCTGATCGACCTCGGACACGGTGAGGCTTTCGATATTGTAGCCCCGGCCCGAAAACAGGCCGACCACCCGGGCCAGCACGCCGGCCTCGTTGTCGACCAGGACCGAGAAGGTGTGCTCCTGAATTGCGTCCTTGGCCGCGGCCAGCTCCCGCTTGGTCGCCGCCTTCCTTGGTTTTCTCGCTGCCACGTTTTCCTCGCTTTACACCGGTCCCGGCCGGCAGACCGCCGCCAGTGTCAATTGGACGTCTAGGCCACGGACGTCTAGGCCAGGGATGCCATCGCCAGGTCGTCGTCGTCGACCTCGGCCTGCTGGTTGGGCCCCAGCACGATGTCATAGTGGGCGGCGCCCGCCGGGATCATCGGATAGACGCTCTCAAACCGGTCGACGGCCATATTCAGAAAGCACGGGCCCTCGCTCTCCAGCATGGCGATGATGGCGTCATCCACCTCGTCCGGATGGGAGGCGGTCAATGCCTCGAACCCGAATGCTTCCGCCAGCTTGACGTAATCGGGCGACCCGCTCAAATCGCACTCGGATTCGAGATTGCCGTGGAACAGTTCCTGCCACTGGCGGATCATCCCCAGCACCTTGTTGTTCAGGTTGAGGATCTTCACCGGCAGCCGATAATTGGCGATGGTCGCCATCTCCTGGATGTTCATCAGCAGCGAGCCTTCGGAAGTGACGCAGACCACCTTGGAATCGGGATTGCCCTTCTGGACCCCCATGGCCGCCGGGACGCCGTAGCCCATGGTGCCGAGCCCGCCCGAGGTCATCCACCGGTTGGGCTGCTCGAAGAGGAGGTGCTGGGCCGCCCACATCTGGTGCTGCCCCACGTCGGTGGTGACGTGGATGTCCATTCCCCGGGTCAGTTCGTTGAGCCGGGACAAGGCGAATTGCGGCTTGATGATGTCGGGGCCCTGGTCGAACCCGTAGGAGTCCTTGGCCCGCCAGCGGTCGATCCGCGCCCACCATTTCTTCAGCGCCGCCTTGTCGGTCTTGAGCTTCTTCTCTTTCCAGACCTTCAGCATGTCGCGGAGCACCGAGGCGCAGTCGCCGATGATCGGCACGTCGACGGCGATGTTCTTGTTGATCGACGACGGATCGATGTCCACGTGCACCTTTTTGGACTTGGGCGAGAACTCGGTGGTATTGCCGGTCACCCGGTCGTCGAACCGGGCGCCGATGTTCACCATTACGTCGCAATGGTACATGGCCATGTTGGCTTCCAGGCTGCCGTGCATTCCCGGCATGCCGAGGAACTGCGCCCGCGACGCCGGGTAGGCGCCGAGACCCATCAAGGTCAGCGTGCAGGGATAGCCGGTGATGTCGACCAGCTCGGTCAGCAGCTTGGAGGCCCTGGGGCCGGAATTGATCACCCCGCCGCCGGCATAGATGATCGGCTTCTTGGCCGACGCCAGCAGCTCGGCGGCTTCTTCGATGGCCTTCCTGTCGCCCCTGATCTGCGGCTTGTAAGTCTGCTTGATTTCGATCTCGTCGGGACCGACATAGGCGCCCTCGCCGAGAATGACGTCCTTCGGGATATCGACCAGCACGGGGCCCGGACGGCCGGCGGTCGCCACATGAAAGGCCTCGTGGAGGACACGCGCCAGATCATCGGTGCTCTTGACCAGGTAGTTGTGCTTTGTCGCCGGCCGGGTGATGCCCGTCGTATCGGCTTCCTGGAAGGCGTCGTTGCCGATCAGGTGGGAGGTTACCTGACCGGTCAAGCAAACGACCGGGACCGAATCCATCAGCGCGTCGACCAGGCCGGTGACCGTATTGGTGGCGCCGGGCCCGGAGGTCGCGAGCACGACACCCACCCTGCCGGTGGAGCGGGCATAGCCCTCCGCCGCATGCACGCCGCCCTGCTCGTGGGCGACGAGGATGTGTTCGGTCCGGTTCTGCTGGCCGATCTTCTCGTAGAGCGGCAGGGTCACGCCCCCCGGATAGCCGAAGACGACGTCGACGTCCTGGTCGGCAAGGGCTTTCAAGATGATTTCGCCACCGATCATGCGTCGCGTGCTCATGGTGCTTCTCCTCGACCCGGCCTTCGTACGGGGCCCTCAGGTCGCTTTTCGTTATCCCAGTTTTGCGGTCCGTGCAGAGCCGGGATTTTGCAATGCAACAGACCAGAAACGAAGCGCGCCGGCGGCACGGCAAAAGCCAGCCGGCGGCGCAACGGAGGCGGAAATTAGGGCTTCAACGTTGCGTCGTCAACACGTTTTTTCGAATTTTTGAAAAGATTTTTTCCCGGAAACTTTCCGAATATTGCTCAAAAATGGTCAAATCCGCAGAAATCTGATGATTCAGCCAGGTCAATTGCCGCTTGGCGTAGTTTCGGGTGGCTTGCTGCAGGCTTGCCAACGCCTCTTCCCGGCTCGCCTCGCCCCGTATATGGCGAAGCAAATCGGGCACACCCAACGCCTTCATGGCCGGCAGCACCGGGTCGAGGTTCAGTTCGGCGAGCGCCGCCACCTCGTCGAGCGCTCCCGCCGCCAGCATCGCTTCCGCGCGCCCATCGGAGGCGGCATACAGATCGTCCCGGTCGGGCTTGAGCGCGATGACAAGGAACCGGGCATCGAGGGGCGGCGCCGGAGCCTCGGCCTGCCATTCGGAGAGTGGCCGCCCGGAGGAGAGATAGACCTCGTAGGCGCGCATCATCCGCTGCGGGTCCGAAGGCCGGATGCGGGCGGCCGTTGCCGGATCCACATCCGCCAGAAGCTTGTGAAAGGCGTCCGGGCCAGTTTCCGCGAACTTCGCCCGCGCGGTTTCGCGGCATTCATCCGAGATTTCCGGCATGTCGTTCAGGCCCTCCATCAGGGCGCGAATGTAGAGGCCGGTGCCGCCGACGATGACGGGAAGCTTGTTCGCCCCCCACGCCGCCTCGATCTCGGGGACGGCCAGTTGGAGCCATCGGCCCGCCGAGCAGACCTCCGCGGCGCCGAGTACGCCATAAAGCCGGTGGGGGGCCAGCGCCTCGTCCGCCGCGCCCGGCCGCGCGGTCAAGACCCGCAGCTCTTCATAGACCTGCATGGAATCGGCGTTGATGATCACGCCGTCGAATTCCCGGGCGATGTCGATGGCGAGGGACGACTTGCCGGACGCCGTCGGCCCGAAAATGACGATGACGGGGGCGCCCGTCATGGACCTAGTCCAGAACGAGAGAGACCATGCCGTCGGCGAGCTTGGGCTCGAACCAGGTGATCTTGGGCGGCATGTCGGCTTGCGCGTCGGCCACGGCCATGAGCTCGGCGACGCTGATCGGGTAGTAGGCGAAGGCGGCGTCCCAATCGCCCGAGTCGACCCGGCGCTCCAGTTCGGCCATGCCCCGCGCGCCGCCGATGAAATCGATGCGGGGGTCGGAGCGCTGATCGGTGATGCCGAGAATGGGGCCGATGACCCGGGCATTGAACAGGCTGACATCGAGACGGTCTTCGGCGGGCGCGCCGGCAGGCACGTCGTCCTTCGGCGTCAGGCTGTACCAATTTCCCGCCAGATACATGCCGAAGGTCCGGCGGGCCTCCGGTTTCGCGGCCCCATCCCGCTTTTCGACCAGGAAAGCCTCACCGAGGGCGGCGAGGAATGCTTCCACACTCAAGCCGTTCAGCCCCTTGACCACCCGATTGTAGTCGATGATCTGCACCTCGCTTTCGGGGAAGCTGACGATCAGAAACCGGTCCCAGGGCCCCGCGCCGTGTTGGGCCCGCCTCGCCGCCGCGACCCGCGAGGCGGCGGCAGAGCGATGGTGCCCGTCCGCAATATAGATCACGCCGATATCCTGGAACGCCTCGGTAATCCGGCCGATCAAATCGTCTTCGGAGACCACCCAGAGGGTATGGTCGGCCCGGCCCACGTTCTTTACTTCATAGGCCGGCGGCGTTGCGGTGACCGAGGCGACGACATCGGACAATTCCGCGTTGTCCGCATGGGTGGTGAACACCGGGCCGGTGTGCGCATTGACCGCTTCGATCTGCTTCACCCGGTCGGTTTCCTTGTCGGGCCGGGTGGTTTCGTGCCGGCGGATGAGATTGGTCTCGTAAGCCTCCATCGAACCAGCCGCGGCGATGCCGGTCTGGACATGGCCGTCCATCTCGACCCGGTAGATGTAGTAGCCCGGATTTTCGTCCCGAACCATCACCCCGTCCGCGACCATCCTGGCCATGTTCTCGCCGCCCTTGGCATAGACCGCATCCGAGTAGACGTCGGTGCCCTCGGGCAGGTCGATCTCGGGCCTGGAAATATGAAGAAAGCTCAGCGGGTTGCCGGCGGCCATCTCCCGCGCCTCGGCGCTCGACATCACGTCGTAGGGCGGCGCGGCAATCGGCTGGGCCTTGTCCGCGGCGGGACGAAGCCCCCGAAAGGGTTGGACGAGTTGTTCCGGCACGTTGGGTTCCTACGGTATTTTCATTCGTTTGACGGAGCGTTGTTCATATCGCGCACGCCCGCGAGACGGGAGGTTCAGCTCTCGCCGATCCGCAGGGCGACGAACCTCAGACCGCTCTGTCCTTCGACGAGCAGCAGAATGGACTTCCGGCCGGCCTCTTTCGCTTCCTTGATCTTTTGGTCCACGTCCTCGGGCGAGCGCACTTCGTCCTGGCTGACCTCGACGATCACGTCGCCGGCCCGCAGGTTCTTCTCGGCGGCCGCGCCGTTGGGTTCGACACCGACGACCACGACGCCGCGGGCTTGGTTCTTGAGGCTGAATTTCTCGCGCGCCGCCCCGTTGATCCGGGACAAGGTGATGCCAAGCTCGGCGACGGAGTGATCGCCGATTTCACCGGCATCCCGGGCCGGGTCCGCCGAGGCGACCTCCTTGTTGCCCTCATCGAGCTCTCCGACCGTCACGGTCGTGGTGATCTTCTTGCCGTCCCGCCACACCTCGACGGGGACGGCTTTGTCGATTTCGGTCTCGGCGACGATCCGCGGCAGCTTGCGCATTTCGTCCACGTCGCGGCCGGCGAACTTCAGGATTATATCGCCGGCCTTGATTTCGCCGTCTTCCGCCGGGCTTCTCTCGGTGACACTGGCGACCAATGCGCCGGACGGGCGGTCCAAACCAAGACTCTCGGCGATTTCCTCGGTCACCGGCTGAATGCGGACGCCGAGCCAGCCGCGGCGGGTGCGGCCATACTGACGGAGCTGGCTGATTACCGACTGGGCGGAGGCGGCCGGAATAGAGAAGCCGATCCCGACACTGGTGCCGGACGGCGAAAAGATGGCCGTATTGATTCCGACCACCTCGCCGGCCATGTTGAACAACGGGCCGCCGGAGTTCCCCTGGTTGATGGAGGCGTCGGTTTGGATGAAGTCATCGTAAGGGCCGGAATTGATATTGCGGCCCCGCGCGGAAACGATACCCGCTGTCACGGTTCCACCGAGACCGAAGGGATTGCCGATCGCGACCACCCAGTCTCCCACCCGGATCGCATCGCTATCGCCAAATGGCACGGCCGGCAGAGCTTGGGCGGATTCAACCTTCAACACGGCCAGGTCGGTCTTCGGGTCGCGGCCGACGACTTCCGCCTTCAGGGTCCGGTTGTCGTGCAACGTGACGGTAATTTCATCGGCGTCTTCAATGACGTGATTGTTGGTCACGATGATCCCCGCCGCGTCGATGATGAAGCCGGAGCCCAACGACGTGGCACGGCGCTGTGGCTGTTGCGGCCGGTTGCGGTCGAAGAAGTCGCGGAAGAAAGGCTCGAAAGGCGAACCCTCGGGGAGTTGCGGCAGAATCCGCTGGCGGCCCTGCCCACGGCCGACCACCGCCGTAGTGGAAATGTTCACCACCGAGGGCAGCAGCTTCTGGGCGAGGTCGGCAAAGCTCTCCGGCGCGGCCCGTGCTTCGACACGGGGCGCAAGGGCCGTCATCGCGATCATTGTCGTAACCAGGGCCGCAACCAGCCAAATGGTCGGAGCCGATGCGTCGGCGCGCGCCCGCGCCCGGTGCAACTTCGCCATCAAATCCCTACCGCCTCCAGAACCGAATACCCACAAAATAGCCCGCTCGGGGTCGCCGTCAATCTTTCGCAAATCGAAGATTGACCCGGCGCCGACCGACAATGGATCGCACCACCCAAATGTGGCGGTTTAACGGCATAAGTCACGCATTTCCGGCGCTCCCATGACGTCAAATCAGCGTGAACCTCACTGCCTGAGGAGCCAGATGAAGCCAAGCCCCGCCACCACGGCAATGGCGCCGGCAATCCTCAACCAACCCGGCGGCGCTTCCATCACCTGACGAATGAAACGCTGCATGGCCTCGGGAAACAAGGCGTAGAGCGCGCCTTCGATCACCAATGCCAGCGCAAGAGCCGTTAGAAGCTCAGTCAATCGCTCTCCGCCGAAGCCTTAGTTCGACGGCCGCTTCGCCGACCCGTCGATATTGCCGAAAAACCGGAAGAAGTCGGAATCCGGGCTCAACACCAGCGACGTCCCGTCCCCGAAGGAGGTCCCATAGGCTTCCAGGCTCCGATAGAACTCGTAGAACTCGGCATCCTGGCCGAAGGCGCGGTTCTTGGTCGAACGCGCGGTCCCTTCCCCTTGACCGCGAAGAATCTGAGACTGCCGCTGGGCATCGGCTAAAATGACCGTCCGCTCGCGGTCGGCCTCGGCACGAATTCGCAGGTTGATCTCCTGGCCTTCGGCACGATCCTTGTTCGCCTCCTGGAGCCGTTCGGACCGCATCCGGTCATAAACGTTGTTGGAAATCTCTTCGGGCAGGTCGGTCCGGCCGATCCGGACGTCGACGATCTCGATTCCGAAATCGCCGGCTGCCGCCCTCATGCGCTCGTCGATATCGTTCATGATCGTGCCCCGCTTTTCGGACAAAAGGTCGGTCAGCGGATGCAACGCAAGCACGTCACGGACACCGGAGTTCAAGGTCTTGCCCAACCGGTCGCGGAGACGGAACTCGTCCCGGACGGCCTGGAAGAAGATGAGCGGATCGAGAATTCGATACCGGGCGAAAGCGTTGACGTTGATCCGCTTCTGATCCGACAGCAGCACCTGCTCCGGCGGCGGATCCAATTCCAATACCCGTTTGTCGAAGAAGACCACGTTCTGAATGAACGGCAGTTTCCAGTTGAGACCCGGGTCCTTGATCACGCGGCGGGGCTCGCCGAACTGGAGTACGATCGCTTGCTGCGCCTGATTGACCGTAAACAGGGCGCTGAAGGCCAAGACACCGAGCGCCACGACGAGAATGCCGACAATGGCAAGTGTAAGGTTCCTCATTGGCTAGTTACTCCCCTGCTCGTCATCATCGGCGGCGGCGCGGGTCCGTCGCTGAATTTCAGGCAATGGCAGGAACGGGACGACACCGGTTCCGCCGCTTGGGCTGTCCAGGATGACCTTCTCCGTGTCCTGCATGATTTCCTGCATCCGTTCCAGGAACAGACCCTGGCGGGTCACCTGGCGATTCTCCTTGTAGGCCTCATAGACCGACAGAAACCGTTGCGCCTCGCCTTCGGCCTCCTTGATCAGCCGTTCCTTGTAGGCGTTGGCTTCTTCGACCATCTTGGAAGCCTCGCCGCGAGCCGTGGGGACGATACGGTTCTTGTAGGCCAGGGCCTCGTTCTGAAGCCGTTCCTTGTCCTGCCGCGCCCGCTGCACTTCGTTGAAGGCGTCGATCACCTGGTTCGGCGGGTCGACCCGCAGGAACTGCACGCGCTCGACGGAAATACCGGAATTATAGGAATCGAGCACCGACTGCATCAGGTCGGACGCGCGGACGGCGATCTGTTGACGCTGGCCGGTCAGGGTATCCTGCAGCGAGGTCTGTCCGACGGCCTCACGCATGGCGCTTTCAGCCACCGCCTTCACCGTCCCCTCCGGATCACGGATATTGAACAGGAACTGACCGGAATCCTTGATCCGCCAGAACACCGTAAAGTCGGCGTCGGTGATGTTCTGATCCGACGTGATCATCAGGCTTTCTTCCGGGACGTCGCGGGTCGAGCCGCCGATGCCGGACTCGCCGGTGCCCCGGAAGCCGATGTCGGTACGGTTCTGACGGGTCACCTTGGGCGTGATCACTTGACCGATGGGCGCCGGGAACCACCAGTGAAGTCCCGACGGCTTGCGGTCGACCCACTCACCGAACAGAAGGACGACACCCTCTTCATCCGTATCGACGGTATAGATGCCGGTCAGCAGCCAAACGACGATTGCCGCCAGCACCAACATGACGAGCCGGCGTACGCCGCCGATGCCGCCCGGCATGAACTTCTTGAACCGGTCCTGGCCGCGGCGCAGCATTTCCTCGATGTCGGGCGGTTGAGGCGCTCTCGGACCGCCGCCGCCACCGCCGCCCCAGGGGCCGCCACCGCCACCTCCGCCGCCGCCCCAGGGGCCGCCGCGTTGCGTATTCGAATTCATGGGATTTCGCCCTCTCCTAGATCGCGCCAATTAAGCGCATGTTGATCCGCTTTGCGTCTCGGCTTTGTGTGCCTTATATGACAGCTAGTCGGGGCGCGCAACGGAATCCAGGGCTAACTTCCCTGGCGCCGCCGCCCTTGATCGCGAATTCTTCGGAAGCCGGGAGGTTCCATGGCTGAAATTACCCGCGAGACCATCCTGTCCGCGCTCGAAAACGTCGAAGATCCTGATCACGGCCAAAGCATCGTCGCGCTCGGCATGGTCGCCGGGATCCAGATCAAGGACGGTCATGTGGCCTTCGGGATCGAGGTCGATGCGGCGCGGGGCCAGGCATTGGAGCCCATGCGGGCCGCCGCCGAAAAAGCCGTTCATGCCTTGCCGGGGGTCCTGACGGTGACCGCGGTTCTGACCGCGGAACGCGCCGCCCCGCCGCCGCAATCCGAGCAACCGGCGGAACAGGCGCAGCAAGCGCAACAGGGGCAACAGGAGCGACAGGGGCAAGGCGGTCTCGAACTGCCGGGTATCAATGCGATTGTCGCCGTGGCCTCGGGAAAAGGCGGCGTGGGAAAATCGACAACCGCGGTGAATTTGGCTCTCGCCATGGCCGCCGGCGGCCGCAAGGTCGGTGTCCTGGATGCGGACGTTTATGGGCCCTCCATCCCCCGCATGCTGGGCATTTCGGGCAAGCCCGACATAACGCCCGGCGACGACGGCCGGCAACAGGTCGCGCCGATGGAAAATCACGGCATCAAGTGCATGTCGATGGGGTTCCTGGTCGACGAGGAAACCCCGATTATCTGGCGGGGACCGATGGCAACCGGCGCGCTCGAGCAATTGCTGCGCGATGTGGCCTGGGGCGAGTTGGATGCCCTTATCGTCGATCTGCCGCCCGGCACCGGCGACATTCATCTTTCGATGGCGCAGCGGGTGCCGCTCACCGGCGCCGTCGTCGTCTCGACTCCCCAGGACATCGCGCTGCTCGACGCCCGGAAGGGTCTTGGGATGTTCGAGAAAGTCAATGTGCCCGTGCTCGGCATTATCGAGAACATGAGCTATTTCGTCTGCCCCCATTGCGGAGAGCGTTCGGATATTTTCAGTCACGGGGGTGCCAGGGCCGAAGCCGAGAAGCTGGGTGCGGCGTTCCTGGGGGAAATTCCCCTCGATATGGCAATTCGCGAGACCTCGGACGGCGGTGATCCGATTGTCGTCTCATCGCCGGATTCGCCTCACAGCCAGGCCTATCGCGACATTGCGGCCCAGGTTTGGGCGGCAATCGCGGCCATCCAATCCAGCCGAGAGGCGGGCGCGCCGCGCATCGTCATGCAATAGCGCCTGAGCCCCTAAGCCCATGCAGGCGGTCCTCCTGATGGTTTTATCCGGCGCCTGCTACGCCGGGATGGCGGCCATCATCAAATGGCTGGCCGGCACCATTCATCCGCTGGAGATGGTGTTCTTCCGAAATCTGTTCGGGTTGGCCGCGGTGTTACCGTTCTTTTTCAGGAACGGATTGGGCAGCCTGAATATGCAGCGGGCGCCTATCTTCCTCATCCGCGGCATCGTTCAGGCAAGCGCGCAGACCGCGTTCTATTTCGGCATCGTTTTGACCACCCTGGCGGCCGCCGTCACGCTGACCATGACCCAGGGATTTTTTCTGGCGATCGGCGCGGTGTTGTTCCTGGGCGAACCCTCGCAGTTCAAGCGCTGGCTCGCCGTCATCGCCGGAATGGCCGGCGCCCTCATGGTCGCCCGCCCGGACGCCGGCCTGCTTGCCGTGTTTCTGGATGGCGAGACCACCGACCTTCGGGCCTTGGGCGCGGCGTTGGTCGTTCTCTCGACCGTGGGATATGCGGCCCTGTCCCTCAATGGGAAAGTGCTGGTGCGAACACTTCCGATTCCCAGCGTGATTACCGGGACGCTCCTGTTCTCCACCCCGCTGACCTTCATCGCGGCGAGCTTCGTCTGGACCTGGCCGTCCCCGTTGGAACTGGTTGCCCTGGCGGCGATGGGCGGCCTGGGAACGGCCGGCAACGCCACCCTGACACGCGCCCTCAAGATGGGAGACGTCACCATACTGGCCCCCCTGATCTATTCCCGCCTTGTCTGGGGCGCGCTCTTCGGGTTCGTCCTGTTCGCGGAAATCCCGGGCCCGTGGACCGCCCTCGGCGCCGCCCTGATCATCGGTGCCGGCGTTTACATGTCCCGGCTCGAAGCGAACCGGACAAGCTGAGCGCGCTCAGTTGCCCGACTGCGGGAAACTCTGCATACTGCGGGTGTAATTGGAAACTCTGAATCAACACCCACAGGGAGATCGAAATGTTCAGAACAGCACTGGCAGCAGTGGCGGCAGTCGGCACGATTGCCGTGGCCGGCTCGACGTCACCTGCCGACGCCCAGGCCTTGAAGGGCAAGACCATCGAGTTGATCGTGCCCGCGGGCGCCGGCGGCGGCCTGACCCGAAATGCACGGCGGTTCGCCCAGTTCTTCGGCGATTACATCCCCGGCAATCCGAAGGTCATCGTCAAGAATATCGTTGGCGGCGGCGGTCAGCGGGGCATCAACTTCGTCTATGAGCGCGGCAACAAGGACGGCACCACGCTGCTTTGGGGGCCCCTCAACTTCTCGGGCATCGTCAGCGGCCTCCGGGGGATCAAATACGATCCCTCGAAGTTCTCGGTTGTCGGCACCACCGGCGGCGTTCCGTTCGTCACCATCGCCAGTTCGGCGCTCGGCAACGGGATCAAGTCGCGGGACGATCTGATGGCGCAGCCGAAGTTCAACGCCGGCGGACGGATTCCCGGCGGCGCGCTCGACGTTTACACGGTGATGGGCTTCGGGCTCCTGGGCAAGGCGACCACCCACATCACCGGCTACCGCAACCAGCCCAAGCTGAAAGCCGCGCTGATGCGCAAGGAAATCGTCGCGGCGACCACCGGCGCGCCGGGCTACTACGCCTTCTACAAGAACGATCTCCTGAAGAAGGGGACGGCCCACGCCCTCTACTACCATCCGGCAATCGGCGCCGACGGCAAGTTCATCCCGGCGCCCGATCTCGACAAGAGCGGGGTTCCCACCCTTGCCGCCTACTACAAAAAGGTCAAAGGCGCCGATCCGACCGGCGACAAGTGGGAAGCCTACCGGTGGTATGCGACCTACAACGGCTGGTCCAACTGGGTCGTCGGCCCTCCCGGCCTGTCGGCCCAGGTCGTTGCCGATCTCCGGAAAGGCTACGCCGACACCTGGAACGACAAGCGCGTCATCGACGGCTTCGTCAAGGCGTGGGGTATGCGCGGCACCACGCTGGTCGGCGACGACACCGGCTTCATCACCAAGAACTACAAGAAGATTTCGCCGGGCGCGCTGACGTACCTGAAGCAGGTGCTCGGCACCTCGGACGCCAAGGCCAAGCCTGAGCCGAAGAAGAAGAAATAGAACACGGCGTATTTTGAATCCGGGCCGGTCACTTTTTTAAGTGGCCGGCCCTTTTCTTTGCGCCTGAACCGCTATTTTGATGAACCGGATTTGCCTTTTGTACTCTTATCCGACAACTCCTCGGACACACCGGCCAATCCGCCGTCGAGGCTCATTCCCAACTCTTCGCCGATCTTCTTCAGGGCCGGCAATTGCACCGCCATATCCAGAATCGAGTCGACCGCCTGATTGACGACCGGCTTTTCGCCCGCCCCATCGGCTTCCTCGCCTGAACGTGTCCCGGACGCCAGACCGGTAACGTGGTGGATTTTGATGGAATCGATGCGTTCCGCGGGTTTCACCATTTCGGCAACCACCTTGGGCAACGCTTCCAGCCGCGCCATGTCCACTTTCAACGACATCGCATCGCCGCTGAGAGCGTTGGCGGCCCTGGCCAACGCTTCCTGCCCCTCGGCCTCGGCCAGGATTTGCTCCTTCTTGGCCGCCGTCCTGAGAGCCGCGGCCTCGGCGTCGGCGCGGGCTTCCTCCAGCCTGGCCGCCGCCGCGTCGGACGCTGCGTCCTTTTCCGCGCTTGCGGACATGCGCTTACGGTTGCCGGCGACCATGCCTTCCTGCTGAGCGGCCACCAGCGCCACGTCCTTGCGGCGTTCGGCCTCGGCAAGCTCCTTGGCGGTCGAGATCGCCTCGGCGGCCTTCACCGCGTCGGCCTTCGCCATATCCGCGGCCGCCCTGGCCTTGATCTGCTCCTGCGACTTTTCGGCCAGGGAGATTTCCCGTTCCTGACTGGCCAGGGCGATCTCCCGCTCATTGCTGATCTCGGCCTCGCGAATGGCCCGTTCACGAGCGATATCGGCAGCCTGGATCTGCTTCTCCATTTCTATGCGGGCATGGGCGGCATCGCGCTCGCTGTCGGCCTTGCGCTTGGCCAATTCGGCAATCTGTTTCGCCCGCATGCTCTCGATCTGCTCGACCTGGGCGATCTCGGCTTCCTGTTCCTCTAGGTCGATTTGCAGCTTGCGCTTGGTCGCCTCCATGGCGGCGCGGCGTACGGAAACCTCGGCGTCGGCGTCGATTTCGGCCCGCTCCTTCTTCGATTTGGCGATCACCTCGGCGAGCTTTCGCATGCCGACCGCATTGAAAGCGTTGTTGTCGTCGAGGGCCGAGAAAGGCGTCTGATCGAGCCCGGTCAACGAGACGGAATCCAGCTCCAATCCGTTGCTCGCCATGGACTCGGCAAGACTTTCCCGGACCTCGGAGACAAATTTGCCGCGATTCTCGTGAAGCTCGTCCATGGTGAATTTAGCGGCTACCGAGCGCAGCGAATCGACGAGCTTGCCCTCGATCAGCTCGCGCAACGGGTCAGGGTTGAAAGTGCGGTTGCCGAGGGTTTGCGCCGCCCGTGAAATTCCCTCCGGGTTCGGTACAACGGAAACATAGAACTCGGCGCCGATATCGACCCTCAGCCGATCCTTGGTGATCAGCGCCGACTCCCCGCCGCGCTGCACCTCCAGCCGAAGGGTTTGCATATTCACCTTGGAAACCTCATGGAACCAAGGGATCGCGATCGTTCCCTTGTCGAGGATGACCTTGCGACCGCCAAATCCGGTCTTCACCAGACTGATCTCTTGCGTCGCCCGTTGATAAAATTTCGCAAAGACGGCAACGACGATCACCAGCGCGATCAGGACAATCACTGTCCAGACGAGAACGTTAGCCATTTTTCTACCTCACCTTACCTACCCTGTTTAAACATTCACCGGCCTGCGGCTCCAAACCGCCCGCCCTAAAGGTCATGGATATGACACTGGAGATGGGACGACATGCCGCCATCAACCGGGATATCAAGGCCGCGCATCCACGCGCTCATGTCCGACAGCAAAAAACAGACAACGGGCGCGATATCGGCCGGCAGCCCCGGCCGGTCCATGACCCTGTTATCTTCTTCGGCGCGCTCGCCCAATGTCTCGATGAAGTCCTTGAGGATCGGTGTATCGACGGGCCCCGGGCTCACGGAATTCATCCGGATGCCCCGGTCCCGCCATTCCCACCGCATTTTCATCGTCCAGACGACGAGCGCCTCCTTGGTAAAGAAGTATGACCGGCCCTGCTCCTGGTCGATGCCGTAGCGGCGCACGAAATCCGGAACGCCGTCAAAATCCAAATCGTAGCTCGCCTTGATCTGATTGACATGGTCGGCCCAGCCGAATCCCGCCAAGGAAGCGAGATTTACGATGGACGCGCCGTCCGCAAGCTTGGGCACCATTAACTCGGTAAAGTATTTGAGCCCCACCAAATTGACCTTGAGGACCGTTTCCGGCGGCAGCGTGGGCGGAACGCCGGCAATGTTGGCAATCCCATCCGCGCCGTTGGGCAGCGCTTGCACCAGGGCCTTGATGGTAAGCTTGTCGGACAGATCGGCCTTGTAGAACTCGTCGACGTTCTCGGTCGTCATGTTGCGATCCACGCCAAGTACGTCGCCGCCCAGCTTTTTCACCGTCTTCGCCGTCTCCCATCCGATCCCCGACGAGCAGCCGGTGACGATGATGGTTTTACCCTTGAGAAGCCTCTTGGGTTTCCAGTCGGCGATCTTGTAGTTCTCGACCATGGCGAGTTCTCTCCTGTCTGCTCGGCGTTAGAAGACCGGCGGAAAATCCTTCCCACCTCTTTCGAGGGTGATCCAGCGGGTTTCGGAATAGGATTCAGCCGACCATTTGCCCCCGTAGCGGCCGACGCCCGATGACTTCGCACCGCCAAAGGGTGCATTCGGCTCATCGTTGATCGGCGAACAATTGATATGGCTCATTCCGGTTTCCAGGCGATGGGCAATATCCAGTCCCCGCCGTTCGTCGCCGGTAATGATGCCGGAAGACAGCCCGTACTGGCTGTCGTTGGCGATGGCGACGGCCTCGTCGTCGGTGCGGAACGGAATCACCGGAGCGACCGGGCCGAATGTCTCATCGTGGTAGATTTTCATCTCCGGCGTGACGCCCACCAGGATGGTGGGGTCGACGAACCGGCCGTTCACGCCGCCGCCGAGGACGATCTCGGCGCCCCTGGCCACGGCGTCGTCCAATTGGGTTTTGACGTTGTCCGCTTGTTTGTCGTTGATCAACGGACCAATGACATTCCCTTTGTCGGCCAGCGGGGGCCCGACCTTGAGCTTCGATGCCCGATCCACGAACTTGGCCAGGAATTCCTCAAAAACGCCTTCCTGCACCAGGACCTTCTCGGCCGCCATGCAGATCTGACCTTGATGCATGAAGCTGCCGAAGCTTGCCGCGGCCGTCGCCCGCTCCATGTCGGCATCGTCGCAAACGATCAATGCGTCCTTTCCGCCCAGTTCGACACAGCATTTCTTTAGATGCGCGCCGGCTTTCGCGGCGATGGAGCGCCCGACCGCCGTGGAACCGGTGAAGGAAACGGCTTTGACCGCGGGGTTCTCGATGAGTTCATCGCCGACCTGCGCCACATTGTCCCGTGAGCATGTCACCACATTCAGAACGCCGGGCGGCACGCCGGCCTCCTCGAAGACTTCCGCGAAGAAGAGGCCTCCGCAATAGGGTGTTTCCTCGGACGGCTTCAGGACCACGGTGTTCCCCAAAGCGAGGGTGAAGGCGATGTTGCGCGCGGTCAGAATGACCGGGAAGTTCCAGGGACTGATGACCGATACGACACCCAGGGGATATCGAACCGCCATGGAAAACTTGCCATGAGGCGACGGCAGCACCTCGCCGATCGAGCCGTAGTTGGCGCCGGCGGCGGCGTGAAATATGTCGACGACGGCGCTGGTCTCGTACATCCCCTTGCCGAACCAGCCGCCGCCTTCGCCTTGAATGGCTTCGACGATCTCCGGACGCCGCTTTTCGACGACATCGGCCACCTTGAGCATCAGTTTCGCCCGCTCGACATGACTCAGCCCCGACCAGGCGGGAAACGCCGCATGCGCCGCATCGATGGCGGCGCGGGTTTCCTGAACGCCGCTGTCGGGAATTTGCGCCCAGACGGACCCATCCGCGGGATTCAGGTCCGAGAAGACCTGCGACGTCGAAGACCAGTTTCCGCCGACATAGATCCGATCAAACATCTTGTTCACGATCAATCTCCCTTGATCTTCTTCATTTCCTCGCCGGAAGCGGTTTTGACCCGGCGGTAAACCTCGATTTTCGGCTTCCTGTAAACTTCGATCTCCGGCAGCACCTCCTCGTGGGCGCCGTTCCCCGGCGTCGCGTGGACCGAGCCGTCGGTGGCCGCCGGACGCCGCTTGAGCGCATTGGCCGCCGCCTGCTCGATGGACGAAAGCATCCGCTGGACGTCGCCGTTTGCCGGCGGCCGCGTCACATCATGCGCCGTCGGCTTGGGCGCCGGCGCGGGACGCGGGGTCTCCGCGGGAGCCGATTGCATCGAAGCCGCCCGCGTCACCATATCGTCGATACGTTCCGGGATGACACTGTCCGCGTCGATGCGGCGCGAGCCGTGTCCTCCGGCCGTGATCCGAAGATCGTCCCTCGGCGGGGCAGGCGCGGAAACGGCATCCTCGGCCGGCGGCGCCGGAGAAGCCGCCGCGGGCGCCCGGGCCGGCAGCTTGGGTTCGTCCGCATGAGCGCCGGATTGCGAGCCCGCGGCCCCGCCCAGATAGGCTTTTTGCACCGCCGGATCGCGGGCGAGGTTTTCCGCCGTATCCTCCCCGGTGATACGGCCGACCTCCAGCAAGTAGCCGCGATCGGCGATCGCAAGGCTCTGCTTGGCGTTTTGCTCGACAAGCAGAATACCCACGCCGGTCCGGCGCACCGCCTCCAGCGTCTTGAAAAGCTCGCTGCAGAGTATCGGGGAAAGCCCCAGGGACGGTTCGTCGAGCATGAGGATCGACGGCGCCGACATCATCGCCCGGCCGATGGCGACCATCTGCTGTTCGCCGCCGCTCATGGTGCGGACGATCTGCTTTTTTCGTTCCTCGAGCTGCGGGAACAGTTCCAGGATACGGCGCAGGTTTGCGGCTTCGGACGCATCGGCGCGTTCCGGAAAGGCGCCCAGAGTCAGGTTCTCGAGAACCGTGAGTTCTCCAAAGATGCCGCGGCCTTCCGGGACGAGGGCGAGGCCCGTCTCGACGATCTGGTGTGCGGGCATGACGGAGAGGTCCACGCCGTCCATGCGGATGTCACTGCCCGCCTCCGGCTTCACAATCCCGGCGATGGCTTTCAGAAGCGAGCTTTTGCCCGCGCCGTTCGCGCCCAGGATCACAACGATCTCGCCCGGGGCAATGTTAAGGGACACCTGATCCAGGGCGTGGTGCTGGCCATAGAAGACGGAGAGGTTCTTGCACTCAAGCATGATCATCTCCCAGGTAGGCGCGGATCACTTCCTCGTCCGCCAGCACTTCGACCGGTGTGCCCTCGGCAATTTTGTAGCCGCTGTTCATGACGACGCAGCGGTCACAGAGGCTCCGGATCGCGTCCATCACGTGCTCCACGACGATGATGGTGCGGCCTTCTTCCCGCAGGCTATTGACCAGGTCGATGCCGATTTGAAGCTCGGACGGGTTCAATCCCGCCAGCCATTCATCGAGCAGCAGGAGCCGCGGATCGGACATCAGCGCGCGCGCCAGTTCCACCCGCTTTTGATCGATATAGGTAAGGGCCGAGATAGGGCTGTAAACAGCGTCGCCCATGCCGACTTTTTCCAGCATTTCGACCGCCTGCATCTGCAGCGAACCGCCCCACAATTTGCGATGCCCAAACACGCCGCCCGCCTCCACGTTCTCGAGCACGGTCATGGAGTTTAGCATACGCACAAGCTGAAACGTACGCGCGACACCGAGCCGGGAGATTTGACTGGCCGATTGGCCGGAAATGACATGGCCGAACAACTGAATGTGGCCGGAGCTGATCCTGAGCGCGCCCGAGATCAGGTTCATCATGGTCGTCTTGCCGGACCCGTTGGGCCCGATCAGGCCGAGCACCTCGTGCTCTTCGATATCGAACGACATTTGGTTGACGGCGATGAGGCCGCCAAAGTTCTTGGTCGCGTTCTTGACGGAAAGGGCGGAGCGTGCGGCCATCTACGTCCTCCCCCGCAAACGGTGGGAGTATTTCTCGATCAGGCCGGCAAAGCCGTTGGGAATGGCGTAGACAACCAACAGGAAACAGATGCCGAGCATGAGAGTCGTTTGGTTCGGGAACGTCGCCGTCAGGAAGTCCCAGACCAGCATGAACGGGACCACCCCGACGATGGGTCCCCAGAGCCGCTGCGCCCCGCCGAGCAGCGCCGTGATCACGACGATGAAGGACAGCATCGGACTAAAGGCTATGCTGGACTCGATATAGCTGAGGCGAGGGGCCAGGAGGGCGCCGACGATGGTCGCCACGGTGCCGGAGACGACAAACAGGATGATTTTGGCGGCCGCCGTGTTGATCCCGCTGTGCACGGCGACCACTTCGTCATTGCCGATGATGCGAAGCGCAAAGCCCAGCCGGGACCGGTTGATCCACCAGCCGATGAAGTAGACGATAATGCCGAGGATCAGGAGCTCCCAGAAAATGATCGGCTCCGTGATATTGGTGAGCACATAGAGCCCGCTGCTGCTGCCCATGGTGGTCTGGACCCAGGTCACAATCTGGCGGATGAGTTCCGCGAGGCCGAGGGTAAAGATCACGAAATAGACGCCGGAGAGGCGCAGGGTGGCAAGTCCGACCAGAGCCGCGACGACGGCGCCGATGACCGCGGCCACCACCACGAGCACCCAGTAGGGCAGGGCTTCAATGCCTACACCGACGGTGAACATGCCGATTCCGTAAAAGGCGCCGGTCGCGAGGGAGATGTAGTGTGTCGGCCCTGAAAACAGCGCCCAACTTGTGGACAGCACCATATAGGTGGCAATGGTGATGCCCATTGAGAGCCAGAACCCGCTGTCGCTCAGTGGAATGAGGGCAGCCAATGCAAACAGAACAACCGTAATCAGGAAATTGCGGATTTCAGTCCTGGTCACGATGACTGCCTCCCGAAGAGCCCTTGGGGCCGGAAGAGCAGCACTAGGATAAACAACAGGAACGCCGCTGCCAGGGTGAGGCCTGGATCAATCAGTGTGGCGACCGCCGTCTCGGCAAAGCCCAGGATAAAGGCCGCGACGATGGTGCCTCTAATTTCTTTCACGCCCCCCAGGATCACGATGATGAGGGCCTTCATGGTAAAGACCACACCGATGGAGGCATCAAAGGTGTCGAACATGCTGATGAGCGAGCCGCCCGCCGCCGTCACCGCGCCGCCCAAGGCAAACGCCATGGCGGAAGTGCGCTCCACGTCTATGCCGACCAGCCTGGCGGAGGAGGGGGTCACGGAGACGGCCCGCAGTCTTAAACCCGACCGGGTGTGGGTGAGCCATATATAGAGGAGTGCCGCCAGGATCGCGGCGCCCACGAAGGCAATGATCCGATTCACGCCGTAGGCTTGGCCAAAAATCTCAAACGGAATTTCGAGATACTCGTAATTGAAGTACTCACCGCCGAAAATGGCGTGCAGGAGGCCGATAAATATAAAGCTGATGCCGAAAGTGGAGAGGATGCTGTCGACTTCGAGCTGTCCTTCCGACTTGGCGCGCCTCACCAGCGGCCGGAGAAAAATCAGATAAATGAAATAATTGAGAATGTAGGCAGCCGGCGCCAGCAAGACGATGGCCAGGATCGGATTGATCTGGGCGCCGGTAAACAGCCACAGCGCCCCAAAGGAGCCCGCCACGAGAACTTCGCCGTTGGCCAGGTTCATGATCCTGGCAACGCCGTACTGCAGTTGCAGCCCCATGGCGATCAGCGCGTAGGTACCGCCCAGCAATATGCCGCCGAGCAAAATTTCCATAGTTCAGCCAGATTTCAGAGAAGGGTCCCGGCGGTGCTCATCACCGCCGGGATGAAATATTTACTTCCAATCTGGTTTGTCGATGACAGGCCGCGCGCCGGGCCGTCCTTCGGAGCTCACGCCATAGAATTTGTTGCCCTGCCACTGGCCGACGGTCCAGAAACGCTCGCTATTCTGATTTACGAATTTAACCGGACCAATGACCGTTTTGAACTCATGCTGCTTGATGTATTCAGTGACGGCTTTCCGGTCGATGGAACCGACCCCTTCGATGGCTTGACCCAAAACCTCGAAACTCGCGTAGGTTACGGCGCTGGCCCAGTAATCGGCGTCCTTGCCCGTCACTTCCTTGTGGCGTTTGAAGTAGGCTTTCAATTCCGGTGTGTCGGGGTTGATCCCGCCGGCGCCGAGAATACCTTCGGCCGCGTCCTTGAACTTGCCCTTAAAGGAAGGGAACGGCGTCGCGACGGCGGTATAGTACGCTTTCACATCCAGCTTATTGATCCGGGCCTGGGCGGTCAGGGCAAAAGTGTCCGGCGGATAGGACCAGGCGACGAAGGCATCCGGGTTGGACGCCTTGGCGCCCTTCACAATCGGTGAAAGATCTTTTGCGCCCAGGGGATAGGATTTGTCATAGACGATCTCGAAGCCCGCTTCCTTGAAGACGGGGCGCGCCGCCGCGGCAAGTTCGATGCCAAACGCGTCGGCCACATTCACCATGGCGACACGGTTGCCGATTTTGCCGTCACTGCGCATTTTCTTCAGGATCTTGACGACAGAGCCCGTGAAGGTCGATGTCGAGCCCAGCATGAAGAAGATGTTGTCATAGCGTTTGGTCAGCGTCGGGATCTTATCCGTAATGGCGGAGACGGCGAGCTGCGGGTAGCCGAGTTTGTTGAAGATCGGCGCCGTGGCGAGGTTGAAGCCCGTGCCGAACGGGGCGAGAATGAAGTCCACCTTGTCCTGTGTGGCGAGGCGATTGATGTTCTTGATGGCTTCGCCCGGGTTCGTGCGATCATCATACTCGATGACCTCGACCTTGGCGCGGCCGTTTTTGAGCTTCAGGCCGCCACGTGAATTCACGTCATGCACCCATAGTTTTACATTGGGCCAGTGGGTAACCGTCGCGCCGCCGGCCAGCGGGCCTGTTTTCGGGGCCGACATGCCCATTTTAATTGTTTGTTGCGCTGCCGCGTCACCGCCGAAAACGCCGGCAGCCGTAAAGGCGGCTGCCGCCACGGACAGCATTAGCTTTTTTGAATTTAGAAAGGTCTTCATTCCCTGTCTCCTTGAAGAGTGTTCAAAACGATCATTTTCGCCTCCCGAAACGTGGTTGTTTCTTGCCGTTTCCATTCCAGGCGGGGGGGGAGGAATCCGCGGCTAACCGCATATTGTTCGGCATCCGTACAATTATTTACATTGACCGATCTTGCCCCCGGAGTCCACGCCGGATCACGCTCATCAAATGATTGTGCGCGGTGACCGGACAGGCGCTCCTCAGGTTTCCCGGCCGAGGCTCTCCATCAGTTCCCGCCATTCCCGGGGGCTCAAGCCCGATTTCTCCTGGTCCACGTCTTCGCCGGCGAGCAGCCGCCTGACCACGCCGAGGCCCGCCGCCGAGAGGTGCGTCCCGCCGGCCCGGTAATCCATGAACGCCTCGTGGGTGATCGGGCACCACGCCTTGAGGCTTTCCAGCATGGCCTCGGCATAGACCCGGATTTCGTACTGGGCGTGGTCGTCGGCGCGCAAGCTCAGGAAGTGCAGCAGGTTGTGGAGGTCGGTCTTCCAGTACCACTGGGTATAGGTGTTGAGGGTCAGGTTCATCCGCGCCAGCTCGCGGGCGAGCCCGTCCCTCCCCTCGTCGATCACCTCGCCCGCTTCGCTCTCGTTCAGCATCTCGATGTAGTGGTCGTAGGTCTGCTGGGCGTCGGACTTGAGCATGTCGAGCACCCGGGCGGCCTCTTCCCCTTCCAGCACCGCGCCTCTCCCTTGCCGGTTGGACCGGGACTGGGTCGCCAGCTGGTCGGGGGCCGGGATGTAGAACTCCCGGTCGAGGACGCTGTAGCGGGCCGAGTATTCGTTGACGTTGGCGGTGCGGTGGCGGATCCACTGGCGGGCGACGAAGATCGGCATCTTGATGTGGTACTTGATCTCGCACATCTCGAACGGCGTGGTGTGCCGGTGGCGCAGCAGATAGCGGATCAGCCCCCGGTCGGTGGACACCCGCTTGGTCCCCTTGCCGTAGGAGACCCGGGCCGCCTGCACGATGGCCCCGTCGTCGCCCATGTAGTCGATCACCCGGACGAAGCCGTGATCGAGCACCGGCACCGGCGTATAGAGCAGCGCCTCGAGTTCGGGGACCGTGACCCGGCGGGTCTCGGCCCTGGCGGCGCGGGCGTCGTCGATTTCCGCCTGCTGTTCGGGCGTCAGTTCCATGGCTCCCCCTTACCCGATTCCCGTCGCGGGGAGCAAGCGCGCCGGACCTTCGCCCCGAAACAGCGTTGGAATATATTTCCAACGAAAATTTCGGATTCGGCCCGATCGTGTGGGCCGCAATAGGCATTTATAGTCATTTATGGACATTTGATGACTTGGTTAAATTCCAATTCTGCTCTTTTGAGCGCATTTTTGTGCGCGGGAATCCGTGCGGGAAACCCCGTGAGCCATGCTCCCTTAACAATGTGTGCGATTTGCCGCTTTATGCCAGTCCCAACTTTCTCACCCTCATCTTTTATGACCCCCTCACCCTGACCCTCTCCCCCTCGAAGGGGGAGAGGGATACGGAGGGTTGGCGAGCCTGCGAGCCATAGCCGGAGTTGGGTGAGGGGGTGGAGGTATACATAGATCGCCTCCGTGCGCGCCGCGGTTCGCGAATTCACTATCGCCGCGCGCTTTCCTTGGCCCCGCGATGGGACTATATTCGTGAGCGCCGGCTTGCCGGCTATGGCGATAAACGCCTTGTGGAATAAGCGTAGCGGACCCGGGGGCAGTGCCCGGCGCCTCCACCAATTCTCAGGCTTTCCGGACCCGGTCCGGAGCCGTTATGGGGGCGAAACAGGATCGACGCGCGTGGTAAAGGCTTGGTTTTCGCCCGGCATGGTACCGCCGTTATCGGGCCGATTTACAGATGCCAACGATAACGAGGCATTTGCTGTAGCCGCTTAAGGCTGCAACGGGGTCCGGGGGGCACCTGGCAACAGAAGCCCCTCACTTAAATCCGGCGGTCCCGGAATCCGGGACCCGCCGGTACCATAATCGTTCCGCCCGTGCAGCGGGCCGGGACATATGTTCCGCCCGTGCAGTGGCCGGGACAATCCGGCGGTCCCGGAATAAGGGACCCGCCGGGACAACGACAGGGCGGCGAAGCGCGTACGATGACCGAACCGAGTTATCCCTATCAGCAATGGGTCGAGGAGGCCCTGACGGGGATTCTCAAGCGCGCGCTCCGGCAGGCGGAGGAACAGGGCCTCGCCGGCGAGCACCACTACTACATCAATTTCAAGACCCGGGCCGAGGGCGTCGACATGCCGCCCTTCCTCCGCGCCCAGTACCCGGAAGAGATCACCATCGTCCTCCAGCATCAGTTCGAGGATCTGCACGTCGAGGAGGACGGCTTCCGCGTCGCGCTCTATTTCTCGGGCAGGCGCCAGGCCCTGTTCGTGCCCTTCTCGGCGGTGGTGTCGTTCGCCGACCCGGCGGTCGATTTCGGCATCCAGGTGGCGCAGCTCGCCCCCGACATCGCCGGCGCCGACGCCGAAGAGGCGGCGCCGGTCGACGGGCCGGGCGAAGGGGAAGACGCGGCGGACGGGGACTACGTCCAGCCGAACGCCGAGACGGCCATCCTGCCGGAAGCGGATGAGGGCGGGAACGAAGAAGAGGCCGAGGCCGCCGAGGCGGACGAGGAAGAAGCCGCCGACGAAGAGGCCACAGGTGAGCAAGAGGCCGCCGAAGGCGCCGAGGTCATCGCGCTGGATAAGTTCCGGAATAAAAGCTGACGGCCACCCCTGTCGTCATACCCCGGCGCAAGTCCGGGGTATCCAGAACAACGTGGATGCCCCGGACAAGCCGGGGCATGACGGTTTGACTTGATGCACCGCCAAAGCGTCATGGCCGGGCGCCAGACCCGGCCATCCACATGCACCGCCGCTGACCAAGCGTGTGTCCAGAACACCCATTGTCTGCCGAACCCTCTGTCTGTACAAAGGATTCCACTTTCGAAGCCGAACTCCGGAACATGCCTTCTTCACTATTCCTGCCCATTCCCTGAACGTCTGTCGCACCACCGAAAGGCCGCGCAATGTCTCCGCATTTTAATCATTTGCGACTCCACAACTGGCGTCAATTCGGTGAAGTTGAGATACCCATTCATGATCGTATGACCATTTTGACCGGCGCCAATGGCTCCGGTAAGACCACAATTCTGAATCTATTGGCCCGCCACTTTGGGTGGTCTATAGACCTAATCGGCACCCTCAAGATAACCAAGAGAGGCGCTCTGCGTTACTTTTCGGGCGTCTACGACACGTCCCCGGATGACGAAACAAATCCTTCTCGAACCATTGGACACATTCGCTATTCCAATTCTCCAGAAGCTAGGTTATCGGTGCCTGTCCAGGTAAATGAGAGCTACAATATTCAAATTGACAATCAACAATCTGTGGACGGCTTGTACATTACGTCTCACAGGCCAGTATATGCTTATCAACGTGTAAATACGATCCCCACGACGGTTAGCGCAGCAGAAGAACTATTCGATCAATACATAAACAATCTAAGGCAATACTATACTCCAAAAGCTAGAATTGACTCGCCAAGCTTTCGACTAAAGAGTTCGTTAATTTCGTTGGCGACTTTTGGCTATGGGAACCGCGCTGTCCAAGAAAATGCCGAAGCGCGAGAAACATTTGAGTCGTTCCAGGAAGTGCTGCGCAGCGTATTGCCTCCCGATCTACAATTCCGAGAAATCTTGATAAGGCTCCCCGACGTCATACTAAAGTGTGCACACAACGAGTTCTCCCTCGACGCTGCTTCTGGCGGAATCGCTGCCCTAATCGACTTGTCTTGGCAAATTCACATGAAGTCTCTCACTTCAGATGCGTTTTGTGTCGTACTTGATGAACCAGAAAACCATCTTCATCCAAGACTACAGCGAACAGTTCTTCCAGGTTTACTCGAAGCATTCGCAAACGTGCAAATAATAGCAGCTACTCATAATCCGTTCGTGGTCACTTCGGTGTCAGAATCCAATGTGATTGTTCTTGATTTTGACAGCTCAGGTTTCGTGTATTCCCGTAGCTTATCTGATTTCGATCGTGCGGCTTCGGCTAACCAGGTACTTGCCGACGTATTGGGTGTTCCGTTCCCTATGCCTCTATGGGTCGAGAACGAGGTTGAAAAACTAGTCCACATGCTAGAGGGGGCGGAGATCACCGAGCAGGTATTAGTGGAAACCAAGACAAAGCTGAACGATCTGGGATTGGGAAGCATGTTCCCAACGGTGATTGATCGGCTCTTTGAACGGGCAGGAGAGGGAAGTTGATTTCTATTGCTCTGGGTCCGGAACCTCAAATATTGGTGGAAAATTCTACTGATTGGGGGCGGGAATATGCAAATGCTCTGCAAAACGGTCACAATAGGCCGCCCGAGAAATATCGAAGAAGGGAAATAAGGGATGCACTGAAGACAGAGACTTCTCGAAAATGTGCATATTGTGAGAGCATATTCGAGCACGTTGCTTACTCACATATCGAACACATACTCCCGAAATCTCGAGTGCCTTTGCTAGTTTGTTCATGGTCAAATCTCACACTGGCGTGCCCGATGTGCAACACCAACAAGGACACATACTATGATCCCACAGCGCCGCTCCTGAATCCATACGTGGACGACCCAGAGGCTGAGTTGTTCTTTTATGGTCCGATGGCGATAGAACGTAGCGCCAAGGCAAAGATCACGATTGTGAAACTGAAACTGAATCGACCGGAACTTCTCCACAAGCGACATGAGAAGCTTCGAGATGTTTTGCGGATAATGGACCTAATTATAGCTAGCCGAGGAAATCAGGCTCTTACCAATGCTCTTCTTGAAGAGCTGAGGGAAAGCCGCATGTGTAGCGCAGAGTTCGCCAGCTGCGTTCGGTGCTTCACTAATCTGGAGGGTGCAGAAAAGGGATTGGGGCCTTTGTAAGTTGTTCCTCGGGTAGGGTGGCGTATCTTGCCAAAGTGACGGATTTGTTCCGGGGCACGTTTACCCCGCACGGAGGCGGGGCACGACGGGCTTGACATGGAGCACCGCCAAAGTGCCATCGCCGATTCCCGGCACGCCGAAAAATGTGGCCCGCTCGACCGGGAACGGGCCACCGAGGAAAGACAGGGATTACCCCAAAGGCAAGTCAGGAAATTAACTCCGGTCAGAAGCTGTACCTGATGCCCGCCTTCACCATATGGCCGTCTAGATCGTAATCGGAGTCCACCATCTGATACCGCCACGATCCCGTGAGGGCCACGTTGCCGGATACGTGATAGGCCACGCCCGCCTCCGCGAAGGCCGTGAGATCGGTGCCGTCCTCTTCCTCGTTGAGACCAACACCGGCAATGGAGGTGATTTTCGTCTCCCATCTTGCGGCGCCGAGACCGCCGCCGAAATAGGGCCTGATTTGCCCATCCGAAAGGTCGACGTAACCGGCGAGAGTGAAGTTGAGCGTCGAGACTTCTCCGCTGAAGTCAACGCCGACGCTGCCGCCGGCGCCGGAAAGGGTCAAATCATTGGCATCGGCATTGATGTATCCGATCTCGCCTTCGATGCGGAACGAATCGCCCATGTGCTTTCCGATCCCGATTGCGCCCATGAGGCCCGTATCGAACCCCACCGTCACGCCGAGACCGGCGACGCCAAGATCCTCGCTAATGTCCTGGACGAACGCCGCCCCCAGATCGGCCTTGAGGTACATCCCATCCGCCTTCATGTCCTCGGCCTTCGCCGTGGCGGCAAAACACGAAGCGGCCATTAAGGCCGCCAATACGTTCCTTATGTGCATCGGTATCTCCTAGTTCGCTTGCGCTAGGTCCTGTTGACATTTATCGCATCCAAATGAGCGCCCCGACGAGGCACAGCATGGCCATGTAGGCGGTGACGGTCTTTTCGTAGCGTGTGGCGATGCGGCGGAAGTGCTTGATCTTGTTGATGAAACATTCGACGACGTGCCTTTCCTTGTAGAGTTCGGGGTCGTACGGCACGGCTTGTGCCCGCGACGGGTTGGAGGGGATCACCGCCACCATCCCGGCGCTGTCGAGGCGGGCGCGGAAGCGGTTCGCGTCGTAGGCGGTGTCGGCGATCAGGGTCTCGCCCGGCAGCCCGGCGATCAGCCCCTCGGCCTGGGTGACGTCGCCCACCTGGCCGCCGGTGAGGATGAACCGCAAGGGATTGCCCAGGCCATCGACGGCGATGTGGATTTTGCTCGTCAGGCCGCCGCGCGAGCGGCCGATGGCCTGAGCCTGAGCCCCCCTTTTGCGCCGGCGGCATGTTGATGCGCCCGCACGATGGTCGAATCCACGATCAGGTATTCGAAGTCGGGATCCTCCGCCAAGGCATTGAAAAGACTCTCCCAAACCCCCGCCTTGGCCCACCGCGAAAAGCGCACGTAGACGCTGTTCCAGTTGCCGAAGGCGTCCGGCAGATCGCGCCACGGCGAACCCGCCCGGGCGATCCACAGCACGGCGTCCACAAACAGGCGGTTGTCCCGACCCGTGGAGCCGCGATCCGCCTCTTTGCCCGGAACCAAACCCTTGATCCGGTCCCATTGCATATCCGTCAGTTCCCGTCGAAGCATGACACGCTCCCGCCAGTTGAAACGGTCTTGCTTGAATCACGCCAACCATGAATAGTCCGTTAATTGTCAACAGGACCTAGTGGTCCCGGCCGGTGCCGGGCCTTGCAAGCATCACAGGAAATCGTGTGAATCCCCCGCCTATTCACCCAGGCCAAGGGAGCTACCCCCAGCCGCGTACAGGCTCTTGTATTCAGCGGGAAACCCGACAAAGCGGGATTTCCTGAGTGCTTGCAGGGGTAACATCCGATGAAAATGTGAATGCGTCAACGAATTATGGGTTGAATCGCAAATAATCCCCAAGATTCTTGAACCACGGAGGCAGTGAGAAGCACCGCCAAATCGTCATGGCCGGGCTTTCTCGTGGATGCCCGTGTCAAGCACGGGCATGACGGCTTTTTGAACCACAGAGACGGTGAGACAGTGAGAAAGGAGAAGTTAACCATTCCTCCTCAGTGACCTCTGTGTCTCTGTGGTGAGATTCTTATTTTCCTGGATGCCCCGCTCGGAGGCGGGGCATGACGACTGGAGTGTGCCCCAAGTCTCTTCGCCCCCTTCGAGCGGGGGCGGTGATGACGGCTGGAGTATGCCCCAAAAGAAGTGCGTCATACCCCGGCGCAAGTCCGGGGTATCCAGAACAACGTGGATGCCCCGAACAAGTCGGGGCATGACGGGTTTGGCTTGGAGCACCGCCAAAGCGTCATGGCCGGGCGCAGACCCGGCCATCCATGTGTTCCGCCAACCCTCAGCCGATAAAATGTGACCGGGCTCAAACTTCCAGATGCGCCAGCAAATCCTGCCTGTCCGTGCCGGCGGCGGCGCACTGGAGGACGCATTCGCCCTGATCGATGATGAGATATTGGTCCGCGATGGCCTCGGCCAGATGGAGATGCTGCTCGACCACGACAAAGGAGCGGCCTCTCGACTTGGCTTCGGTGATGATATTCTCCATATGCGAAATATTTTCCGATTGAACGCCCTCGGACGGCTCGTCGAGCAGCGTGATGTCGCCTTCTTCCGCCAGGGCGCGGGTGAAGGAGAGGATTTTCCGCTCCCCGCCGCTGAGGGTTCCCGCCTTCTGGTCCAGGCGGTTTTCCAATATGGGAAACCTGTCGAAGTAAGGGCGATAGAGATCGATGCCGGCCGGGGCCCGCATGAGCATCAAATTGTCGAAGACGGAAAGGTGGTCGAAGACCGGCCGTTCCTGCATCGCATAACTCATTCCCTCACGGCGCCGGGCATCGGGGGACAGGGGCACCAGGTTCCGGCCATTCAAAAGAATGCTTCCCTCGGCGGCCCCCAGATGGCCGGAAAGAACATTCATGAGCGTGCTTTTGCCGACGCCGTTGCGGCCCAGCACGCAGAGACACTGGCCTTCCCCGACCTCGGCCGACAGTCCCCGGACGACCATCATGGCGCCATAGCCGCCGGTGATCCCCTCGAACGCAAAGCGGGCCGGAACGGTCATTTCGTGCCCCCCGTATACACGGCCTGAACGGCCGCGTTCGACTGAACTTCCGCGACGCTGCCTTCGAACAGCATGCTCCCGTTGTGCAGAACGAATACGCGGTCGGCGAGTTCCCGCACCATCGCCATGTCATGTTCGATGATCATCGCGGTTGCCCGGAAGCGGTCGACGGCCCAGCGGACGGTACTTATGACTTCGTTGGTTTCGGCGAGGGACAGTCCCGCGCAGGGTTCATCCAGCAGTATGAGCCGCGGTTCGGTGCAGAGCACCATTGCGAGATCGAGAACCTGACGCTGGCCATGGGAAAGGCTGCCGACCATTTGCCGGCGCTCGGCCAGAAACGGAAAGCGGCGTTCCAGCTCGGTGAGCACGGGGCTCTCCCGGTCCAGCAGGGACATTCTCAGGAGATCCCATCGGGACGCCCGCCCGGACCATAGGGCGATTGCCAGGTTTTCACCGACCGTAAGCTCGTCGAAGACGCTGGGCACCTGGAACTTGCGGCCCAGTCCGGCAATCGTTTGCGTCCGGGCGTCCATTTTGATCCCCCGGGCGCCGAGCATGGACACGGTCCCGGACTGGGCCTCGAGCTCCCCGGTCATGGCGTTGAATATGGTGGTCTTTCCCGCGCCGTTCGGACCGATGAGGCAGTAGATGCCCGGAGAACCGATATTCAAATCGAGGTCTTCCAATATGCCGACATTCCCGACCCTCAGGTTCAGGTTTTCGATGCTGATCGGATCGAAAGTCATGGCCGAATGCCGTACGGGGGCGGGTTTCCGCACTCGGGCCTTGCGCTCGAACCGGCGCCTGACGGCCGGCTCCACCGTCCCGGTCAGTCCTTTTCTGAAGTATAGAACCGCAACAATGAAGATGACGGCGAGAATAACCTCCCAGAAGCTGATGCTCTCACGCAGCGTATTGGTGGCCAGTCCGATGCCGATGGCCCCGAGAACGGGACCGTAGAGCGTATTTCGTCCGCCGATGGCCACCCACACGACAAAGCTGGTGGAGAGCAGAAACCCGAACAGATCCGGCGTCACCAGACTGTTTTGCGGCGCATACAGGGTTCCCGCGATACCGCCGAACAGTCCACTCAGGCCAAAGGCGACCGACTTGAGCTGGTTGTGGTCGAACCCCAGGAACGCGACGCGCCGCTCGTCCTGGGACAAGGCCCGCCACAATACCCCCAGCGGCGTCTGCATGATCCAGGCGGCGAACATCATGGAGAGCCCGAGAGCGACGGCCGACAGGGTATACGCATCCTCTAGCTCGGAGAACCCGGGCAGACCGGGAATATTCCGGAGCCCGTTGTATCCGCCGGTCACGGACTCCCAGGCCGTGGCGATCTGGGCGGCCAGCAATATCAGGGCCAGCGTAATAATGGCGAAGAAGGCCGTGTTCTGCGCTCGCCCGTGAAAGATCATGCACCCCAGGAAGTAGGCGATAAGCCCGGGCGCGATGACGCTGAGCCCGAGAAGCGGAAAGAGCCACGCGCTTTTCGAAAAGCCGATGAGGACAAGGCCGGACGTGTAGGCGCTGAACCCGACAAAGAACCCCTGGCCCAGGGAGAGCAGGCCTGCTTGTCCCCAGGAAAGCCCCAGACCCAGGCAAGCGACGGCGTAAAGCAGGAAAAGGGCCAGCGTGAACGCCCAGAAGTCGCCGACGATCTGCGGCAGCACCACCAGGATCGCGGTGATGAACGCAAGATTAGCGGCTAACCAGGCCACCGGGTTTTTTCCACAGGAACAGGAGCGCAACGATCAAGACGAACGTGTATCCGGCGGTCCGGTCCAGGATCGCGGCAACGATGGATTCCGCGCCGCCGATCACGCCGGAACCGACGACGAGCCCCACGACATTGCCGAGGCCGCCCACGACCAGCACGAAGAACGATTTCAGGACGTGATCGATCCCCATGCCGGGATATACGGCGACGATCGGGGCCAGAAGGACACCGGCAATTCCCGCCAGGCACAGGCCGAAGATGAATGTATTTCTGGCAAGGGCGATGGTGGGAATTCCGACCGATTTCGCGAGATCGGGATTGTCCACCAGAGCCTGAATACGGCGCCCGGTGGAGCTTTTGACATACCACGCCACCAGCGCGCCGATCAGGAGTACGGCGATCAGCATGACGAGAAGCTGATACAGGGGATAGTCCGCGCCGAATATGTTCACCGTGCCGGAAACCGGCTGATCGACGCTGTTGAAACCCGGCCCGAAGAAAAATTCCACGATTTCCCGCAGCAGCAGGCTGAGGCCCCAGGTCGCCAGGATCGTGTCGAATGGCCGTGAATACAGCGCGCGGATGATGGTCCGCTCCACCGGCCAGCCAACGGCGATGCACACGATGACGACCAGCGGAAACGCCCACAAATAGGACAGCCCCTGCTCCTGCACGAAGAATGCACAGAAGGCGCCGATCATGACGAACTCACCGTGGGCGAGATTTAGAACGCCGAGCAGGCCCAGGGTAACGGCCAGGCCCATGGCGACCAGCGCAAGGGTGACGATTTCAAATGAGATATTCAGCCCATTGGCAATCAGCACCGGATCCATGCGCGTGGCCGCTCCTGGGTCGGGGTAGACTCAAACCGAGCACTTCTCTCCGTGTTCGATCTTACCGAAGGATTTGATGATTTTGAATTCCGCTCCTTTCGCCTCGGCGAGGAACATGTCCTTGGCGACATGGCGGTTCGTCATCGTTCCGGTTCCGGTTGCCGTCTTGTACTGCAAGCCCTCCGAGGCGGCCATCACCGCCTTGGCATCGGTGGACCCGGCCTTGTTGATGAGGGATGCGGCGCAATTCGTACCGGAATAGGCGTCGACCCCGATCATCGAAAGAGGCGGCGCCTTCGCGCCGAACTTCTTCGCATAACGAGCCTTGAATGCGTTGTTGGCCGGCGTATCGACCGCGGAGAAGTAGGACATGCAGCTGAACAGCCCGTTGCCGTTTTTCGGGCCAATGCCCTGAAGGGTCAGTTCCTCGAGCAAAAGAGAGAGCCGCTTGATGTTCTTGTCCAGGCCGAATCCGGCGAAGGTACGGTTGAAGTTGACGTTGTCGCCGCCGACCAGGGTTATCAGCACGAGATCCGGATTCGCGTTCTTGATGCGGGTTACCGCATCGTCGAATTTGTTGCCGGGGCCGAGGGGCGCGTATTCCTCGCCGGCGATCGAGCCGCCGAACTCGGAAATGTACCGCTTCGCCAGAGCATTGGTCTGCTGAGGCCACACGTACCCGTTGCCGATCAGATATATCTTCTTGGTGCTGAACATATCATGCAGGGCATTGATCGAGGGCTTGACCTGCTGCTGCGGCGTGTCCGCGGGAACATAGGTGTTCGGCGCGCACTCTCCACCCTCGTAAAGGGGTGTATAGACGTAGGGAATCCGGCCCTTCAGGGCGCCGACGATGGCCTGACGGACGGCACTGTCATGGGAGCCCACGACAACGTCCACTTTGTCCCGCAGCATCATCCGGACGGCGGTTTTCGCCGCCTCGGCGGGCGGCGCGCCGCCGTCACCGGGTACGATCTGCACGGACCGCCCGAGAATACCGCCCGCGGCGTTGATTTCGTCCACGGCGAGGGCGTTGCACGCCGTCTGGGTCGGCCCGAACAGGGATGCGGGCCCGGAGAGGGAAAAGAAAGTCCCCATCTTGAAGGGATTGGACGCGCTGGCGGTTCCGATCCCGCCGGGCAGCGCCATGAGGGAAACCCCGCCGGCCAGTCCGGCAAGCACGCTTCGCCTGGAGAAATGTCTCGTTTTGTCGGTCATGGTTGCCTCCTTGAACTATCTGTCTAACTACGCGCCCGTTAGGTCGTTTTCCGGTTGGGCGGGCGTGTAATTGGGGGAAAAACGTCTTCGATCATATGGGCAATCGCCAATAGCCTGCGGTCACTGTCCCGGGGACCGTCAATCTCCATGCCCACGGGCAGGCCGCCCGGCGAGAGTCCGCCGGGTATGGAGATACCCGGTATCCCCGCCGTACTGTCCGCATCCGTATTGTGGATGAACGCCGGGAAGGTCGGCACCTGCTCGCCGTTGAGCATTGTCGTCTCGTCTTCGCCGATCCTGCAGGCCGGCAGGGGCGTGGTCGGGAAGATCAGGGCATCCAAGCCATTGTCGGCAAAACACGACGCGAAAATCCCTTGAAGCCGGGGGCGCCGGTTCTCGATGGCGTCCTGATAGACGCCGGCCATCTGTTCGAACTCGGGCGCGAGCATTCCGCCCAGAATGCCTTTCACGTCGGGGCTTTTTATTCCCTCGACCAATTGATCCAGGGTTGGCGCGCCGTCGCCGATGCCGGCCAGGAAGGACTCCAGATCGCCCTTGGTTTCGTACACCGCGATGGGAAAACCGCAGGCTTCCGCCGGCGGCTCGATGCCCGAAAGGTCCACATGGATCACCTCGCACCCGGCGGCGCGGAGATCGTCTATCCTGGCCTCGAATACATCCGCCGTTTCAGGCGCGAGATTGTCGAGAAAATGGTGATTGGGCAGCCCAAGCCGGATGTCGCCCGGCGAAACGGATTCCAGCCGATCGGGATCTCCGGTAATCACGGCATCGATCATCGCCGCATCGGATACCGACCGGCACAATGGTCCCGCGGTGTCGCGCGTGTGGGAGACCGGCACGATCCCTTTCTGCGAATAGCGGCCGGTGGTCGGACGAAATCCCACAACGCCGCAAAGGGCCGCCGGAATGCGCACGGAGCCGCCGGTATCCGTACCGAGCGCGGCGGGAACGAGGCCCGCCGCCACGGCCGCCCCGGCGCCGCCGCTGCTGCCTCCCGGAATTCGTTCCAGGTCGTACGGATTGCGGACGGGTCCGAAAGCGCCGTTGTTGGAGGTAATTCCGTAGGACAGCTCGTGCATGTTGAGCTTGCCCAGGACGAAGGCGCCGGCCGCGATCAGAGGCTCCACGACATCCGCGTCCTTTTCGGGCAAATAGCCGCCAAGCGCTTCGGTTCCGGCGGTTGCCGGCAGACCGGCCGCCGCAATGGCATCCTTTACGGCGATGGGAAGGCCGTGGAGGACACCCGTGCCCGATTGCTCGTCGAGCGCCGCGGCCGCCGCGGCCGCTCTTTCCTCGTCCAGGGAGATAAACGCGTTTAGATTCCTGTTTTCCCGATGGGCCGTCAGCAACTCGCCCACATACTCGGAACAGGAAATTTTCCGGGCGGAGATGGCTTCACATGCCTGCCTGGCACCCCAAAACCTTACGGGAACATCATCTCGAGCGGCCAAATCTCCACTCCCCCTCCGTTACGGCGCACCAGTGCGCCTGCTCGATTGCTCGCATGCGGAGCGCCGCGAATCGATAGGGCCGTCCGCCGAGAGCGGGAACGATACCGGCCCCAAGCAGCCCGTTTAACGTCGGTAGGGTAGGTCCGGGCCGGGGTGATTTACATCATCATTTCTGATGAATTATGGAGACACCTCTCGCGAAGAGCTGACTTCTGCGATTGATGCCGCATTTCTGAAAAATCGATTGCACATGGCTCCGGACCGTCGGCATCGAAATGCAGAGCCTGTAGGCGATTCCGGCATCGGAAGCGCCGTGAAGCAACTCGCGCGCAATCTCGGCCTCCCGCTTCGACAATCCGAAACGGTTTACCAATTCGCAGACCATGGTGCCTTCGTTCTCGATCGTTGGACGGGAGCAACGCCGCATGGCGTTCGTAAATGCCGGTCCGATCGCATCCAGCAAATCGGCATCCCGCTGGTCGAATTCGTCGCCGTGACGGCCGCGCCATATCCGGACGTCCCCGATATTCCGGCCATAACTGTAGGCGTAATAGTTGATCCCATAGCACATGCCCTCACGGGCCAGGAAATCCGTAAAGAATTCCGTCTTTACGAGTTTCCGGTGGGCCATGACGGCGCTGACCGGCGTGGCGCGTTTGCGTTTTTGAAGGGTGGGCGTGATGGGGTCCCGATACTGAAAGTATTCTTCATATCGGCAAAAAACGTCGTCGGCCAAATTGATGGCGATGCCGTCCCGGAAATCGCCGAATTCCTCGTTCCAGACGTAGGAGGCAAAATAATCCGCCTTGAGCAGGCGCAGCAGCCGGTGACCCGTCCTTTCCCTCACCTCGGCTTTGTCGTAGCCGTGGGTCAGGTCTTCCATAATTCCGAAGACTTCCGCGGATTCGCTAGATGTCAACGACAGAGACATCGGTCCCTCTCTTCCCGGCTGGAAGCGTACCCGCAGGTCAAATTCGGTGCAATAGACGGTATCGGCGCGCAGGCCGGGACCGTCCGGCATCGGGCGGGGTATCGCGGGTGATGCTGAAGCAAAGAAGCTCGTCATTACCCGGCTTGTCCGGGTAATCCAGAACAACGTGGATGCCCCGAACAAGTCGGGGCATGACGGGTTTGACATGGTGCGCCGGGTCAAAGCCTGTCCCCCGGCCGGCTGAAGGCCGGGCCGGTGGGCGGGGCATGACGCCTTTGGAACGCTTAAACGCTTAAGAGACCGCGTCCGTATCGGAGACCGGTTCGTCCGCGGCGCCGTCGCCGGTATAGAACTGGGGCCAGCGCTCACGCACCACCTCGCCGTCGCTGGCCAGCGCGTGGCAGGTATCGAGCACGTCCGGCCTCACCTTCGGCGCGGATTTCGGCACGTTCCGGTTCTTGTAGGGGACGATGGTCTGGTAGGCGGTGGCGGCCATCGGCCCAATCAGAAGATGGGTGATGTGGGTACAGCCCAGTTTCCCGCCCAGCACCTTGCGTACCGCCTCGGTCCAGCCGCGGGCCACCTTGAGGCCCTTGAGTTCGGCGATCCGGCCGGTGATGGCGGGGCAGATGTTGAACGGCGAGGCTTCGGTGGCCGCTTCCGCCTCGACCACTTCCAGCTCCGGCGTCAGGGTCATCCGGACGTGCATGTCGTGGACCGGCACGCCCGACGCGACAAGTCCCCGGTCCTGGTTTTCGAAACTGTAGCTCTTGGTGTCGGTGATCCGGCCTTCGATATCCCACAGGCCGTCCTCGCGCTCGAAGCCGTGGCACTCGATGCGGCGGGTGTGGATCAGCTTGCGTTCGGCGGGCTGGGACAATGGCATGGCAGAGCCTTTCACGTGCCTGAATTTGCCTGAGGTTCGAGAGTCCATATATGTGACCGGCGCGGGGGCGTCAAACGGGCCGTCGCCTTGATCCCGACGGACATCGGCGCCTGCCCCGTTAGACGATTGACCTTCCGCACCGATCAGGCGATAGGAACTCCCATGCGAATTCTTGCCCTGGCCTTTTTCGGCCTGCTGGCCGCCCAGCCCGCCGGCGCCGAGACCATGATTATTTCCCAGGGCGGCGCCAAGGCCGTCACCGGGAATCTGAGCCGCTGCGGCGGCCGGCCCGTCCGCATGGGCGAGATCACGGCCGGCGGCAGGAAAATCCGGGTGCCCGCGGACACCGCGATAATGACCGGACCGCGGGGGACGGATTTGTACAATCGCTGCACCGGCGTGACCCCGCGGAACATCTCCGAGGTCGACATTGACCGGGTGCCCGTCACCGAAATCGACGCGGACGGCGACGTGATCAGCGGCCTGATCTTCGCCGACAATTATTTCGAGCTGTTCGTCAACGGCAAGCTGATCGCCGTCGATCCCAACGCGTTCACCCCGTTCAATTCGGTGATCGTCCGCTTCCGGGCCAAACGGCCGGTGACCTATGCCTTCCGGCTGGTCGATTGGGAGGAGAATCTGGGGCTCGGAACCGAGGCCGGCCGGGGGAGCCGTTTTCACCCCGGGGACGGCGGGCTTGCGGCCAGTTTCAGCGACGGCACCCGCACCGACGGAAGCTGGAAGGCCCGGGCCTATTACATCGCCCCGATTGCCGACCGCCGGACCGCCGAGAAACTGGCGGACCGGAACAGCGCGGCCGTCGACTGGCGCCGGCAGCGCTGCGGCACCGACTGCTTCGCCGTTCATTTCGACGTGCCGGACGGCTGGATGAACCCGGCCTTCGACGACGGCGGCTGGCGGGCCGCCACGGTCTTCACCAACGAGACCGTCGGCGTGCGCGGCAAGCCCAGCTACACCAACTTCGAAGACCAGTTCATCGGCGCCGGCGCCAAGTTCATCTGGTCGCGAAGCCTGGTGCTCGACAACCACGTCCTGGTCCGCAAGACGGTCCCCTAGCACTTGGTGATTCCATTGGGAAGCGTATCCGGCGTTTTTGAAGCCGTTTGCGCAACCCCCTCACCCATTTATTTATGACCCCCTCACCCTAACCCTCTCCCCCTGAAGAAGGGGGAGAGGGGACTACTCCCTTACCCTCGCCCCCCTTGGGGGGAGAGGGATGCGGAGGCTTGGCGAGCCTGCGAGCCATAGCCGTAGCCGGGTGAGGGGGATTATCGATTCACCCCCGCCCCATTCTCTCATTGGCCCTCGCCCTCTTCGGCCTCCGCGGGCGGCGGGGTCACCCGGACAGCGGTGATCTGGTGGCGCTGGCGGCGCAATATCTCGAAGCGGAATCCGAAGAACATGAAGGTCTGACCCACCTCCGGGATGCGCCGGGCTTCGTGGAGGATCAATCCGGCGAGCGTCGCGGCTTCCTCGTCCGGCAGATTCCATTCCAGCGCCCGGTTGAGGTCGCGGATGGTGAACTGGCCGTCGACGATGTAGGACCCATTCCCCTGGGGTCTCAATCCCGGCACGCTGATGTCGTGCTCGTCGGAGATGTCGCCGACGATTTCCTCCAGGATGTCCTCGAGGGTCACGACGCCGAGCAGACTCCCGTACTCGTCGACCACCAGGGCAAAGTGTTCGTGGCGTTCGCGGAACGCCTGAAGCTGGTCGAGGAGCCGGGTGGTCTCGGGCACGAACCACGGATCGGCGGCGATGGCCTTGATGTCCATGTCCGCTTCGCCCTCCGGCGCCGCGCGTATGGCGCGCAGCAGTTCCTTGGCGTGCAGGACGCCGACGATGTTGTCGGTGTCCTCGCGCCAAAGCGGCAGGCGGGTATAAGGACTGTCCAGCGCCTGATCGACGATATCGCCGGGCGGGTCGTCGGCATTGATCATCGAGACGGTCTTGCGGTGGACCATGATCTCGCCCACCTCCACCTCCGAAAGATCGAGCACGCTTCTGAGCATGGCGCGCTCATGCCCGATGACTTCCCCTTCGCCCCGATGCAGATCGATGGCGCCGCGCAGCATCTCGGTCCTGGAGAAGAACGATTGGTCGGGGCTGAGCTTGACCCCGAATAGACGCAGGGTGAGCCGGACGATGGCTTGCGCCGCGTTCGCGAACGGAGCCAGGACGACGACGACGAGCCGGATCACCGGCGCGATGACGAGCGCCATGCGATCGGCGTTATGAAGGGCGTATGTCTTGGGCAGTATTTCCGCGAACAACACCACCAGCGCGGTCATGATCAGCGTCGCATAGGCGATGCCCGCATCGCCGAAGAAGACGAGAAACGCCGACGTGGCGAGGGCCGAGGCCAGGATGTTGACCAGGTTGTTGCCGATCAGGATGGCGCCGAGCAGGCGCCCTTTCCGTTCGATCAGCCGGTTGACCAGCCGCGCCCGGCGGTTTCCCTGGCCTTCCAGGTGATGCATGAGGGCGCGGGACGCGCCGGTCAGCGCCGTCTCCGATCCGGAGAAGAACGCCGACAAGATGAGCAGCACAACGATGGCGATGATCAGTGTCACCATGGGTCAATCCACTTGGTTGATGTCATTGAGGTAGGAGGGCATTTAGGCGGCGACGGCCTCGCGCACCACGCCCAGGACGTCTTCGGGCGTGACGCCGGCGGTAATGAAGGCTTGTCCGATTCCCCGGGTGAGGATGAAGGTCAGTTTGCCGTCGGCCGCCTTCTTGTCGCTCGCCATATGGGCGAGCAGGGCATCGGCGTCCCAGCGCATGCCCTCGACGTAATCGGGTCCCACCGGGAGTCCGGCCTGGACGAAATGCGCCTTCACCCGTTCGGCATCCTGGCCCGAACACAAACCCAGCCGGTGGGAGAGTTCGAACGCCATGATCATGCCGATGGCGACCGCCTCGCCATGCAGCAGGGAGGCGCTGAAGCCGGTTTCCGATTCCAGGGCATGGCCGAACGTATGACCGAAGTTGAGCAGGGCGCGCCGGCCCTGCTCGGTCTCGTCTTCCGCGACCACTTGGGCCTTGATGGCGCAGCTCCGCCGCACCGCTTCCTGGCGGATGGCGGGATCGCCGGAGACCACGGCGGCGCCGTTCCGCTCGCACCAGTCGAAGAACGCCGGGTCGGAGATTAGGCCGTGTTTGACGATCTCGGCGTAGCCGGCAATGACCTCCCGGTGCGGCAATGTGGCCAACGTGTCGATGTCGGCGAGCACCAGGCGGGGCTGGTGGAAGGCGCCGATCATGTTTTTGGCGTGACGGCTGTTGATCGCCGTCTTGCCGCCGACGGAACTGTCCACCTGGGCGAGCAGCGATGTCGGAACCTGGATGTAGTCGATGCCGCGGAGCGCGGTCGCCGCGGCGAAACCGGTGAGATCGCCGACGATGCCGCCGCCGAGCGCGACCAGCGCCGTCTTGCGGTCGATCCGCCGGTCGAGCAGTTGCTCCATGACGTCCTCGAGCTGGGCGAAGGTCTTGGATTCCTCGCCCGCCGGAACCGTAATGGCCGACGTGCGGATGCCCTCGGCCTCGAGACCGTCCGCGAGCCGGGAGAGATAGAGGGGGCCGACATTTTCGTCGGTAACGATGACCGCCCGCGGCCCGCGGAGCAGTGGCTTCATCAGGCCGCCGGCGCGGGACAGCAGGCCCTGGCCGATGACGATGTCATAGCCGCGCCGGCCGAGATCCAATCTCAGCGTATCCGGTTCAACCATCGGGTCGGTCATGGTGCGCCTTGAACTCCTCGAGTACCCGGCCAGTGGTCACGTCGGCGGGTTCCTCGCCTACGTCGACGATAATATCCGCTTCGCCGTAGATGGGATAGCGCTGGTCGATCAGCGATTGCAACGTTTCTCGCGGGTCGCCCCGTTTCAGCAGCGGCCGGTTGTCGCGCCGGCGGGTGCGCCTGAGCAGCAGTTCGAGATCGGCCCTGAGCCAGATGACGGTCCCTTTCGCCGAGAGGTTCCTGCGGGTCTCTTCGTTCATGAAGGCGCCGCCGCCGGTGGCCATGACCGCCGGCTCCCCTTCCAGCAGCCGGGCGATCACCCGCCGCTCGCCGTCCCGGAAATAGGCCTCGCCGTGTTCCTCGAAGATATCCTCGATGGAACAGCCGGCGGCGAGTTCGATTTCGTCATCGGTGTCGATGAACGGCATTTCCAACTGGGCGGCGAGCCGCTTGCCGACATTGGATTTGCCGGCGCCCATCAGGCCGATCAGGATGATGAATCGGTCCATGACGGCGCTAATCGCCGGCTCCCTCCGGGAGGCGCCGTTGAAAGCCCATGGGTGAGGCGGTAGACTGCCGAAAAATCGCCATAATCCATTCATAGTATATCCCGGAACTCAGTCGTCAAAGTGGTTGATCATTGGATGACCCGCATTCGTCCCGCGCACCGCGTTAAAACGTCATGGTCCCGCTGATGCGCGGTCTGCCGGGTATCTTGCTGATTGTCGTGGCGTTGGTGATTGCCGGCGCCGCGGTGTTCCTCATGACGTGGGAGATCCCGCCGCCGACGGCGCCGGTGGAGAAGGTGATACCGAATGAACGATTCCCCCGTTAGACGGTGCCTGCCGGCGCTCGCGCTGGCCGTGGCGGCCAGTGTGGTCATAAGCGTGGCGGCCGCGCCCGTCCTTGCCCAGAAGAAGGGCCCCCGGCCGCTGACGCCGACCACCCTCGCGCCGCCGCCCGCCGCCGACCCGGCGCCGGCAACCAATCGAAACGATCCGCCGCGGCCCGGCGCGGCGGCCGCCGACGGTGCGCCGCCGCCCGCCCGGATTCCGGGGCAGCCCGCGGGCCGGATGTCCGATCCGGCGACCACCCAGCCCGGCGGACCCGCGCCCGTTCGGATCGAAGTCGACCAGCTCAGGCGAATCAGTCCCGATTCGGTGGGCACGTTGACCGCCGGAGAGGGAGGCTTCGGCATCGATATGTGGGCCGGAACCGGCCGCAGGGTGATTGAAACCCTGTTGCCGCGTCTGCCGGTCCGGACCACGTCGCGGGCCATGCGGGACCTGATGCAGCGGCTGCTGCTGAGCACCGCGACCGCGCCGCCGGGCGGGGAAAATGCCGGGAGGCTGGTGGCCATGCGTCTCGATGCCCTGGCGGCGCTTGGCGATGTCGCCGGGACCGATGCCCTGATAAAGGCCGCGCCGTCCCGGGGGATCAGCGAGGACCTGTTGCGCGCCGAGGCCGACCTCTTGTTCGTCACCAACGACAATGCGCGGGCCTGTCCGCTGGTGGCGGGCCAGATCAAGGACGACGTGAGCACCTATTGGCAAAAGGCGTTCATCTTCTGCCAATCCCTTGCCGGCGAGCACGCCAAGGCGTCCCTGGGTGTCAGCCTGCTCCGCGAGGAGGGCGAGGAGGACCCGGTCTTTTTCGGGCTGATCGACCGCCTGTCGGGGGTCGAGAAGTTCGAGATCGAGAGCCTGTCCAACCCGGCGCCGCTGCATTTCGCCATGGTCCGGGCGTCGCGCGCCCGGTTGCCGTTGGACGTGATTTCGTCCGACAACCCGTCGGTCCTGCGCACCGTCGCGACCAGCCCCAATGCCCGGCCCGAACTCCGCATCGATGCCGCCGAACGGGCGGAAAACATCGGCGCGCTCCGGACCGATGTGCTGCGGCAGCTCTATGCCGGTGTCACATTCTCCGAGGATGCCCTCGACAATCCGCTGACCCGGGCCGAGGGAGACCGCTCGCCGCTCAGCCGCGCGCTCCTGTACCGGAAGGCGCTGGTCGAAAGCGTGCCCACCGCCCTCGCCGAGGTGCTGAACCGGGCCTTCGGGCTGGCCCGCGAGGGGGGCCGGTTCATGGCCGCGGCGCGGGCCTATTCGGGGATTCTCGGCAACTTGAACCCGACACAGGATTTGGCGTGGTTCGCGCCGAGCGCGGTGCGGGCGGCCATTGCCGCGAATGATGCGGACACCGCCGGCCGCTGGCTTGCCGTTTTGCGGTCGGGCGCGGTGCTGAACGAGGAGGCCGCCCTCGAGCGCGACCGGTTGATGCCGCTGCTCAAGCTTGCCGGTCTGTCGGAGGAGGGGGGCATCGACGAACAGGCGCTTCGCCGCTGGGCCGAGGATGCGGCGGCGGCGGCGGATGGCGGCTCCGGCGGGCAACCGGCCCGGCGCGTTCCGCTGCTGTTCAACATTCTGGAGTCCCTCGGCGATGAGGTGCCGCCGGTATTGTGGGCCGGGCTGCTGGCCGGACCGCCCCGGGCGCCTATCCTGATGCCCCGGGCGGCTATCTGGCGAACCCTCGGTGACGCGGCGGAAAACGGCAGGATCGGCGAGACCGTCTTGCTGGCATTGCTGACCCTGGGCGAGGCGGGACCGGCGGAGGCCGACCCGATTGTCCTGGGCCGGGTGTTGTCGAGCCTCAGGCGGGCCGGGCTGGAAGAGGATGCAAGGGCGATCGCCCTCGAGGCGGCGGTCGCGGCGGGCATATGAGCCGGCCGCTGGGCGCGGCCACCAAGCCGCCCGCGTCGCGCGAGGTTGACGCTTTCCTTGAAATGATGGCCGCGGAACGCGGCGCGGCGGCCAACACCATTGCCTCGTACAGGATCGATCTCGCGGACTTCGCGGGCTTCACGGCCCGGCGCGAACGGCGGATCGAGGCGGCGGACGCGCGGCTGATCCGCGACTATTTGAGCTGGCTCAAGGCAAAGGGACGCTCCGCCCGCACGGCATCCAGGCGGCTTTCGTCATTGCGCCAGTTTTTCCGTTTCCTCCATGCCGAACGCATCCGGGACGACGATCCCTGTACCGGGATCGACAATCCCAAGCTTGGCCGGCCGTTGCCGAAATACTTGGCCGAAGAGGAGGTCGAACGGCTGCTGGCGGCGGCCCATGAGGCAGCCCATGAGGCAGCCCATGAGGCAGCCGGGGCGGATGGGCTGCGCTTGGCGGCGCTGGTCGAGATTCTTTATGCGACGGGGCTGCGCGTATCGGAACTGGTGGGCCTGCCCACAGGCGCGCTGGCCCGGGACGGGCGGACGCTCACCGTTCGCGGCAAGGGCGGCAAGGAACGCATGGTCCCGCTCGGCGATCCGGCGCGCGAAGCCGTCGCCGCCTATCTGGCGGTTCGAAAGGAGCATCTGGGCAAGCGGCGGGAAAGCCGGTTCCTGTTTCCCGGCCCTGGGGCGGCCGGACACCTGTCGAGAGCGCATTTCTCCAATCTTCTCAAAGGTTTGGCCGCCGCCGCGGGGCTTGATCCCGGCCGCGTGTCGCCCCATGTGCTGCGTCATTCCTTTGCCTCGCATTTGCTCGCCCACGGCGCGGATTTGCGGGTTCTGCAGCAGATGCTCGGCCATGCCGATATCTCGACCACCCAGATTTATACCCATGTTCTGGATGAACGCCTGAAGTCCCTGGTCGGGCGCAGCCATCCCCTGGCAAGGCCGGCGAAGGCGCCCAGGTGACCGCGCCGGATACGTTCCGGAACAAGAGTTAGGTAGCCATCCAAATCGTCATGGCCGGGCCCACTGGACCGGCTTTGCCGGGCCAGCCGGCAAAGTGGCCCGGCCATCCACCCGGTCAATCCCCGGCGGGGAATGACCTTTTGTACCGCTGACCGCCAAGCGTGGATCACCGGGTCAAGCCCGGTGATGACGACTGGAATGTGCCCCAAAGCGTCGTGGCGGGGTCAGCCCGGTGATGACGGCTTGCGGCCTACCCGCCCGCCAGCCTCCCGATGGTTTCCAGGTACACCGGCACGGCCGCCGCGCCGTTGCGGGCCATGGACTCGGTGAGGTCGGCGGGCACGGGGCCGGTGACCGCGGAGGCGAAGCTGGGTCTTGCCCGGATGCGGTCGAACCACTGGGCGACGCGGTGCCGCCGGCCGGTCCAAAGATGCTCCTGGCGCAGCATGTTCAGCCGGTTGACGTAGGGCGTCATGGCGAGATCGGCGAGGCTGTACGCATTCCCCACCAGCCACTCGCCGTCCTGAAGTGCCGCCTCCATCTTGTCGAGGTACTGGAGGTGAACCAGGACCGCGTTCTCGAAATGGGACGATGAGAACCCGGACAGCACGTCCTCCTTCTTCCGCGCCCGGCGCACCGGGTCGGGGACCGCATCCAGAAACGTCTCCAGCGCCTCGCCCTCCATGTGCTCGGCCATGGAGTGGCGGTGGTTGGTGGCCATGGTGATCACCCCGCAGGCCGGGTGGAGGTGCTCGTCCACCGACTTGGTCCAGACGCGAAGATCGGCGCGCGAGCCCGGATCGTCCGGCATCAGGCGGGGGTCCGGGAACCGCTCCTCCAGATATTCGCAGATCACCGTGGATTCGACGATCACCCGTCCGCCGTCCACCAGCACCGGCACCACGGCGCGGGGATTGAGGGCCATGAATTCCGGTTCGAACTGTTCCCCCTTGAGGATGTCTATGTAATGGCCCTTCCACTTGAGGCCCTTCTCGGCCAGCGCCAGGCGGGCCTTGGCCGCGCACACCGAACTGCCGTGATGATAAAGCTCCAGCATTCCATTATCCCCCATTGGCCCCTCCTATCCGTGTCCGGTGACGATGGCCGCGATGCGCTCCGGGTCGTCCAGCGCGGCATCCCCCCGCCACGCCACATGGAGATCGGGCCTGAGCACCAACAGGTTCGCCCCGTACACCTCCGCCGCCTGGCCGTCCGGCTGATCCAATATGGTTGCGGGCGCGCCCCGCCGTTCGAGCGCGCGGGCCAGCGGCCCCCCGTCCGGCGGATCGCCGCCCACCCGAAGAATCGTGAACCACGGCCCGCAGCGGTCCTGTACCGCGATGTCATCGCCCAACCAGGTGCTGGGCAGCCGCGCGCCCGGAAAGGCGCTCGGCACATACGTGTCGATGGGCGACTCCGGCCGGGGCGGCCCCGGGTCCGGGATGATGCGGGAGCCCGAATAGATATAGCCGAGTTCGGTGCCGAGGATTTCGTTGGTCTTGCGCTGCTCCTCGTCGGCCACCCGGGCGATCCGTTCCCGGGCCGCCGCCCCTTCGGGCGTATCGGTGAACGCCGCCGGGTCATGGAAGCTCCGCCAGCGCTGGCGCCCCTCGGAGGCCCGCCGGGACACCCCGACATTCTTCTCGCCGATGGGGCGGCGCTCCTCGTCGTAGCTTTGGAGCAGTCCCGGCCCGCCCCAGCCATGGACGCAAGCCGCCAGCTTCCAGCCGAGATCGACGGCGTCGCCGACGCCCGTGTTCATGCCGAGCCCGCCCGTCGGGATCATGAGATGGCAGGCGTCGCCGGCGAGGAACACCCGCCCGGTGCCATAGCTCTCGGCGACCAGCAGCCGCTGGGTCCATTCGTTCACATGCACCATCTCGTAATCGACGGGTATGCCGACGATTTCCTCGAACGCCGCGGCCATGTCCTCGTCCCGTTCGGCCTGGGCATGGAGGGTGAAGTGCCTGAGGTCTCCTTGAGTGATCACGAACCCCTGGCGGCCGTCGATGACGTGATAGTGCCGGCCCTTGCCGGTCCTGATCCGGCCGTAGAGATCGTCGCAGCGGAACATGGCCTGGCGCAGGGTAAGCCCGCCCTCGCCCGCGAGCCCGATCTCCAGTTGCCTGCGGACCGTGCTGCCGCCGCCGTCGCACCCGGCCAGGTATTTGCATTGGATGGTCAGGTCTTCGCCGCCATCTTCGTCCGTGGCCCGGCAGGCGGCGGTGACGCCGTCCGCCTCCTCGGCGAAGGCGAGCAGTTCGGTGCCGAACCGGATATGGGCGTTGCCGAGCCCCTCGGCGATTCCCCTGAGCAGCGGCTCCAACGCGTATTGGGAGGTGACCTGATAGGGCTCGAGGGGCATGGAGCCGTCCCGGCACCGGGCGATGCGGGCGCGGCTCTCGGCGACGGTGGGGTATGGGAGATGCAGCACCGGCGGCTCGGTCAGGCGGGTCACCAGGAACACGTCCATGGACGCATCCGGCGGATAGCCCGCCGCGCGCACCTCGTCGGCGATCCCCAGGCGGCGGAAGATCTCCATGGTCCGGGCGTTGCAGCGCTCCATCTTGGGATGGCCGGTGGGGGCCGGATTCTTCTCCACCAGGGTCACATCCACGCCCCGCCAGGCGAGATCGATGGCCAGCACCAGACCGACCGGCCCGCCACCGGCCACCAGAACGTCCGTTTCGATCGCCGCCATCGACTCCCCACCCCGGGTGAATATTCCATGCTGTCAGGCCATGCTGTCAGGTATGACGAAGGCGGTCGACGGAAATGAAGTTTCTGTCCTCCATATGGACCTGTCCCATCGCCCCCTCACCCTAACCCTCTCCCCCCGACGGGGGAGAGGAGACTACTCCCTCTCCCTCCCTGAGGGAGAGGGTCGGGGTGAGGGTGAACCGCCCCTCGTCATCGGGGGCTTGAGGGTATAAAACGGGGGCCAGATGGGAACCGCACCGGGAATTGCGTGATGGACGATCTCAGCCCCAAGACCACCATCAACGACGCGGACTTCCGGCCGTTGATGCCGCGCTTCGAGGACAGGACGCCTTACCGCAAACTGACGTCGGACCATGTCTCTACCGTCGAATGCGACGGGCGGACCATCCTCAAGGTGGACCCGGAGGGCATCCGGATGCTCACGGCGGCGGCGTTCTCGGACATCTCCTACCTGCTGCGCCCCGAACACCTCGAACAATTGTCCGCCATCCTCGACGACCCGGAGGCCTCCGACAACGACCGGTTCGTGGCCATGGATCTGCTGAAAAACGCCAATATCGCGGCGGGCCGGGTGCTGCCCATGTGCCAGGACACGGGCACCGCCATCGTCATGGGCAAGAAGGGCGAGAACGTCTGGGTGGCGGGCGACGACGAGGCAGCCATCTCCCAGGGCGTCGACGACACGTTCGGCACCGACAATCTGCGCTATTCGCAGTTGGCGCCCCTCACCATGTACGAGGAGAAGAACACCGGCAACAACCTGCCGGCTCAGATCGAGCTCTATGCCGAGAAGGGAGACGCCTACAAGTTCCTGTTCATCGCCAAGGGCGGCGGCTCGGCCAACAAGTCGTTCCTGTTCCAGGAGACCCGGGCGATCCTCGACCCGGAGAGCCTGATGACGTTCCTCGAGGACAAGGTGAAGATGCTGGGGACGGCGGCCTGCCCGCCCTATCACCTGGCCGTCGTCATCGGCGGCACGAGCGCCGAATACAACTTGAAGACGGTGAAGCTCGCCTCCACCCATTACCTCGACCACCTCCCCACCGAGGGCAACGAGGCGGGCCAGGCATTCCGCGATTTGGAGCTCGAGAAGCAAATCCACGCCATGACCCGGAACGTCGGCATCGGCGCCCAGTTCGGCGGCAAGTACTTCTGCCACGATGTCCGGGTGATCCGCCTGCCCCGCCACGGCGCCTCGCTGCCCGTCGGCATCGGCGTCTCGTGCTCCGCCGACCGCCAGGCCATGGGCAAGATCACCGCCGACGGCATCTTCCTCGAGCAGTTGGAGGAAAACCCGGCCCAATATCTCCCCGAGGTAACCGATGACGGACTTGAAGGGGACGTGGTGGAGATCGACCTGAACCGTCCCATGGACGAGATCCGGGCCGAGCTTTCCAGGCATCCGGTTCGCACCCGGCTGTCCCTCAACGGCCCGCTGATCGTCGCCCGGGACATCGCGCACGCCAAGCTCAAGGAGCGCCTGGATGCGGGCGACGGCCTCCCCGATTACTTCAAAGACAACGCGGTCTATTACGCGGGCCCGGCCAAGACGCCGGAAGGCATGCCGTCCGGCTCCTTCGGGCCGACCACGGCGGGGCGCATGGATTCCTACGTCGAGCTGTTCCAGGGCAACGGCGGCTCCATGATCATGCTCGCCAAGGGCAACCGCTCCAAGGCGGTCACCGAGGCCTGCGACAAGTACGGCGGGTTCTATTTGGGCTCCATCGGCGGCCCGGCGGCGCGCCTCGCCCAGGACTGCATCACGTCTGTCGAAGTGGTGGAGTATCCCGAACTCGGCATGGAGGCCATCTGGAAGATCGAGGTGAAGGACTTCCCCGCCTTCATCGTCGTCGACGACAAGGGCAACGACTTCTTCGCCGAATTCCAGCCGTCGGGGTGAATCCCCATCCACGACGGCGACGTGTAGCGTCGGGGTGACGGGGTAAAAAAACTTCAAGGTAGAGAATGGATATTCTCTAGGTGCCGAACTATCTGTCGCCACGGTAGGGAGCTGTAGTTCTCCCGAATCAATACATTCCTAAGCTAGATATAGTTTAACACAAGCATACTAGGCCGGTCGGGTACTATAGTTCTCCACCGCCGATGTTTGCACCCATTGAACTGTTACGTTTGCCGCAGTATTTCTTCGGGCAAGAAAGGAGTTGATATGAGCAAATCAAATGTCATCCCGTTTCGGTCAGAGGAAACCAATGACGATGGCACCCTGGAGAAGCGCTGGGGTACCAAAGTTTTCAGTCATGGCTATACAGTCGTGCCGTCGATACTGGTCCAAGGCCAGAGACGGCTCGGACTATCAGCCGTTCAACTTAACGTCTTGCTCCAGCTTTTGGACCATTGGTGGAAAAACGACAAGATGCCGTTTCCTGCAAAGGCGACAATTGCGGAGCGGATGGACATCACGCCTAGGTATGTTCAAAAGGTCATAAAGGAGCTTGAAGAGGCCGGGTTCGTTAAACGCGTGGCCAGAAAAAGCCGTCACGGTGATCCAGACACAAATCTTTACGACCTTCGCGGGCTCGTGAGAAAGCTTAAGAAGCTGGAACCGGACTTTGCCGATGCTCGGGAAAAAAAACGGCAAATTCAGGAAAACCTGGAGACGCCGAAAGGACGCCGCAGGAGGTAGGGGCTCACCCTACAAAATCCTTGCCCTGTACGGTAGAGACAGCGGGTTTGGGAAAGTTGTGAGAGACCGAACCAATACCCGAGAGGTATCCAGGGCTTTGTGGCGGGTGGTGTAGCCTTGCGTTAGCGGGGTTGCACCACCCACTCTATACCCTCCTACGTCATCGTCTTGCAACCGCCGCGGTGGCATGGTGGACTTAAGGTCGTGGCCGGCCGGCCACTTGATATTGAGCGGCGCTGCCTCCTGAACAAGGAATACATGAATGGGCATTGTCTCTGTTGGACAGTCGGCCCCTCGGCATGAGGACCCCTATCTGCTGCGGGGCGAAGGCGCCTACACCGCCGACCGCAACCTGCCGAACCAGGCCTACGGGGTGGTGCTCCGGAGCCCCCACGCCCTCGCCAAAATCAACGGCATTGGCAAGACCGCGACGTGTAGCGTCGGGGTGAACTAACCGGAGCGTTGGAAATGGTTCACGATACCTCAGATGTGTTGCCCGACCTCATCGTTAGGGGTCTACGAGTCGTCTTCTGCGGAAGTGCGGCGGGGCGTCGCTCAGCGGAATTGGGCGCATATTATGCGGACCCTAGAAATCAGTTTTGGCGTACCCTGCATCAAACCGGTCTAACGCCATGCTTAATTAAACCAGAAGAGTTCCGGGTACTGATCGAATTCGGTATCGGTTTGACCGATCTCAACAAACACGAATTTGGTATGGATGAAGCTCTCTCGGGCACCAAGGACGATTCCGCTGGACTTGTCAAAAAAATGAAGCGTTTTCAGCCTAGGGTGCTTGCATTCTCGGGCAAACAACCGGCAAAGGCATTTCTTGGGCGGCCGACAGGTTATGGATTTCAACCCAAGCCAATTGGGGCTACCGAGATTTTTGTCCTCCCATCACCGTCCGGAGCCGGGCGGCGATATTGGGACGTGACAATCTGGCAAGAGCTTGCAGACTACGTGAATTGATATCGGAAAATCTTCTGGTCTCGCAGAAGAGTTAACTCAGAACTCTTAGGAATTCAGACCCATGGGCATTGTCTCTGTTGGACAGTCGGTCCCCCGGCACGAGGACCCCTATCTGCTGCGCGGCGAAGGCGCCTACACCGCCGACCGCAGCCTGCCGAACCAGGCCTATGGCGTGGTCTTGAGGAGCCCCCACGCCTTCGCCCGGATCAACGGCATCGGCACGGCGGCGGCGCTCGCCGCGCCCGGCGTATTGTGCATCCTGACCGGCAAGGACCTGGAAGAAGAAGGAATCGGCGCGCTGCCCATCGTGGCGCCTCCCGTTCCCGGAATCGACCAGGACGCCATGGTCAAGCATGCCCGCTATCCCATCGCCACCGATACCGCCCGCATGGTCGGCCACGAGGTCGCCTTCGTGGTCGCCGAAACCCTGGCGCAGGCCAAGGACGCCGCGGAACTGGTGGAGGTGGACTACGAGCCCCTGGATGCGCTCGCCAGTTCATTCCAGGTGGCCGGCGGCGCGCCCCGCTACGACGATGCGCCCGACAATCTCGCCTTCGACAGCAGCTTCGGGGACAAGGATGCGACGGACGCGGCCTTCAAGAAGGCCGATCACGCGGTGAAGCTCACCCTGACGGTGAACCGGGTGGCGCCCGCCACCATCGAGAACCGCGCCAGCCTTGTGGACTACGATCCCGCCGGCGCCGGCGGCAAGGGGCGCTGGACGATCTACGTGCCGGTGCAGGGCCCCTTCGGGCTCAAGGCCACCATGGCCAACCTGATCTTCAAGTGCGAGCCCCAACAGTTTCATGTGGTCACCGGCAACGTCGGCGGCAGCTTCGGGATGAAGGCCCTTTATCCGGAGACCGTGCTGACGGCGGTGGCCGCACGGCGGCTCGGCCGCCCGGTCAAATGGGAGAACGAGCGGACCGAGAGCCTGCTTACCGACCAGGCGGGCCGGGACAAGGTGGTGGATGCCGAGCTGGCCCTCGACAAGGACGGCAGATTCCTCGGCCTCCGGGTCCACAGCGTCCAGAACCTGGGCGCCTTCTTCGGCACCATGGGGGTGATGCACACCCACTTGAGCCTGGTCGGGATGATCAACGTCTACCGGACGCCCGCCATCCACCACACCATCCGGGGCGGCTATTCCAACACCTGCTTCACCGGTCCGTACCGGGGCTCCAACCGGCCGGACAGCACGTTCATCATGGAGCGCCTGCTGGACTACGCGGCGGCCCAGCTGGGCATGGACCGGATCGAACTCAGGCGCAGGAACATGATCCGGCCCGATCAGCTGCCCTACACCATGCCCTTGGGCACGGTCTACGATTCCGGCGACTTCCCGGACAATTTGGAAAAGGCGCTCGCCGCCATCGATTACGAGGGCTTCGAGGCGCGCCGCGAGGAAGCCAAATCCCGCGGTAAGCTGCTGGGCCTGGGCGTCGGCAACAACATCGAGCAGGCCGCCGGCGTCGGCCAAGAATTCGCCACCTACCGACTGGACGCGGACGGCAGCCTGACCATCATCGCCGGCACCACCGAACTGGGCCAGGGCCACCCGACCATGTACCGGATCCTGGCCTCGGACCAGCTCGGCATCGACACCGACGACATCACCGTCATCGAGGGCGACACGGATGCGCAGGCCGCGGGCAACGGCACAGGCGGCTCCCGGGTATCGGTGATGGGAACCCACGCGGCGCTGGCCGCCGGCGCGGGGCTCATCGAGCGGGGCAAGGAAGTGGCCGGCGGCATCCTGGAAGCGGCGGCGGCCGACATCGAGTTTTCCGGCGGGTCCTTCCGGGTGGCGGGCACCGACAAGCAGGTCTCCCTCGCCGACGTCGCCAGGGCGGCCCACGAAAACCCGCCGGCGGACGGGGACGGCGGCCGCGCGCCCGGCCTCGAATACTACGCCCAGTACGACGGCAAGGCGGCCACCTATCCCAACGGCTGCCATGTCTGCGAGGTGGAGGTGGACCCGGAGACCGGCGCCGCGAAGATGACCCGCTACGCGGCGGTCAACGATGTCGGCACGGTGATCAACCCGCTCACCGTCAAGGGCCAGATCCTCGGCGGCATCGGCCAGGGGGCGGGCCAGGCGCTGCTCGAAGGCGTCGAGTATGACGGCGAGACCGGCCAGATGCTCACCGGCTCGTTCCTCGACTACGCCATGCCGCGGGGCATCGACTTCTGCGACATCCGGTTCATCAGCAATCCCCGCCCGACCGGCAACAACCGCATCGGCGCCAAGGGGGTCGGCGAGGTGGGCTGCGCCTGCGCCATGCCGGCGACGGCGAATGCGGTGATCCATGCCCTCGAACCCTACGGCGTCAAGCACCTGGACATGCCGCTGACGCCCCAAAAGGTGTGGGACGCCATCCACCGCAGCGGGCACCGAAGCGGGGAAGGCTGAAAGCGGCATGGTGATCCCCGGTCTCGCAGCCTGGCGCACGGCGGCCGTTGTTGCTTCACTGGTCTTGATCCAAGGGTGTGTGAGTTCCCCATCTACTCAACCGGCCGATAGACCGGACTACGACTACGTGGGATTTGCCACAACCCAACTGCCGATGCCCGGAGGACGGCGGCCAGGCGAGAAACTCGGCCGCCAACACTTACATGCCGGCAATTTTGGTGATTCGGTCAGATTCTTGACACTCGCATTGGAGAGTAAACCGGCGATTACCGAGGCCGAAAGGGCATACATGCTGCGGTTTCGCGCTCTTGCATTGGCCGGAGCAGGCCGCGAAGCGGCAGCCCTGAGAGATATCGACGAGGCCGTAAGCATCTGGCGTACCCGTTACGGATACGCCAACGAGGGATACCTGGAAACCCGGGGATGGGTGAAGCTGAAGGCGGGCAAGCCTCAACAGGTTATCGATGACCTCCAGGCACTTGGCTTGCCCGGGCCGAACGATGCGCAGACAGGCAAAAGCGGCCACCCATTGCGGCATTATATGCGAGGCCATGCGTACCGTGAGCTGGGCAAATCAATGTTGGCCGAGAAGGATTTCGGAAAGACGATGGAGGGCGTGCCGGACGATCTGGAGTACGCCTCCATGTGGGTTATCGGCGTACGCGAGGCCTTTGCCGCTGCCGGGGGAAATCCAGCGGACGGCACGGCAGTGGGCCAACGGTTACTGGAGAAAACCAGACGACTGGAGAACGCACCGCGAATTTTTCACGCCATCGCGCTTGTGCTCGCGAACAACTCCCAAACCGAGGCAGCGCTGCAGATGATCGACGTGTCCATCCAGGAGGGCGGGAGGGAACGCCTGAAAAAATACCAAACCCGGCTGAAGCTGGAAGGCTATTTCGCCGGACCGGTCACCGGGGAGCCGGCAACCGTTGAGGAAACTCTAACCGCATTGCGGCGCTGCCTCGCGGAAGGATGTAGCCTCCGGCCGCCGCTCTGATTTGCGTGGCGGGCAATAGCTGGGTGAGGCGGAATTTCCATATCACCCTCATCTCTGATGACCCCCTCACCCTGGTCAATTCCCTGCGGGAAATGACCGACCTCTCCCCAAAGGGGGAGAGGGGACAAGTGCTCCCTCGCCCCATCATTTCGAATTGCCCATCCGCCAATCGCCGCTAATCTAGCCCCTACCAACTCCGGGAAGGTTTTGACAGGGGGACGGAATGGCCGATCTCGAAAGCGCCCTCGGCGCCATCGTCGGCGAGGCGGGCGTACTCACCGCCGAGGCCGACAAGGAAAAGTACCTCACCGATTGGCCGGGGGAGAATACCGGCCGGGCGGAGGCCGTCGTCCGGCCCGCTTCCACCGAGGAAGTCTCCGCCGTGCTCGAATGGGCCAACGAAACCGGAACGCCGGTGTTTCCCCAGGGCGGCAACACGGCGACCTCGGGCGGCGGAGTGCCCGACGGCGCGGGCAAGTCCATCGTCCTCTCCCTGGAGCGCATGAAGAGGGTGCGGGAGACCAGCGTATCGGCGCGCACCATCACCGTCGAAGCCGGCGTCGTGCTGCAGGAGATCCACCGGCTCGCCGAGGAACGGGACCTGTTCTTCCCCCTGAGCCTCGGCGCCCAGGGCTCGTGCATGATCGGCGGCAACCTCGCGACCAATGCCGGCGGCATCAACGTGGTCCGCTACGGCAACGCCCGGGAGCTGTGCCTGGGACTGGAGGCGGTGCTGCCCGACGGCCGGGTGATGGACGTGCTGACCGGGCTCCACAAGGACAATACGGGCTACGACCTCCGCGACCTGTTCATCGGCTCGGAAGGAACGCTCGGCGTGATCACCGCGGCCACTCTCAAGCTCTTCCCCCTGCCCAAGGCCCGGGCGACGGCCTTCGCCGCCGTTCCCGACATCAACCGCGCCCTCGAGTTGCTCAACCGGATGCAGGCCGAAACCGGCGGCGCCGTCGAGGCGTTCGAGATGATCCCCAAGCTGATGATGGAGCAGTACGAGAAGCACCTGCCCCACCTGAAGCGTCCCTTCGCCGACCCGCCCGACCTCTCGATCCTGATGGAGGTCGCGGCGACCTCGGACCGCGACGCGACGCCGGCGGAAGACGGCACCGTACCGGTGACCGCGCAGCTGGAGACCATCCTGGGCGAAGCCTTCGAGACCGGCCACGTCACCGACGCGGTGATCGCTGTCGCCGAACAGCAGCGCCTGGAGTTCTGGGAGCTTCGGGAATCGGCGTACGAGGCAGTGGTGAAATCGGGGCCGCGGATCGGCTTCGATATTTCCCTGCCCCTGGACCAGGTCCACGATTTCGTCGCCAATACGGAAGCCGCGGTCGAGGGGATTTTTCCGGGCGCCAGGCTCTCCAGCGTCGGCCATCTGGGCGACGGCAACCTTCACTACACGGTCTATCCGCCGGACGGCGGGGCGGACCGGCTGGAGGAACTCAGGGCGGAGATCAAGCGGGCGGTCCTCGATTCGGTGGGCGGCTACCGGGGCTCGTTTTCGGCCGAACACGGCATCGGGGATTCGAAACTCGCGGAAATGGCCGCCTACAAGGACCCGGTGGCCGTCGAGGTGATGAAATCCATCAAGGCCGCGCTGGACCCCAACGGCATCATGAACCCCGGCCGGGTGCTGCCCGGCTGAACCGTGGGGAAAATCCGGCGGTTGGTTATGGATGCCCCGCGCTATCGGCGGGACATGACGACTTGCGGTCTACCCCCCCCCACCCTCGACGCCCGGCTATTGCCGGCCGTCTCGACCTCCCCCCATCGTGTTCCCTCTCCCCTGGAGGGAGAGGGATGCGGAGGCTTGGCGAAACGATAGTTGAGCCATAGCCGGAGCTGGGTGAGGGGGAATCGTCGTTTCACCCCCACCCTAACCCTCCCCCTTCAAGGGGGAGGGGATAATTTTTCCGATTCTTAAAACCCCGGGCACGCGGACGCGGGGCCCTACTCGATGCTGACCAGTTCCAGGTCGATGACCAGGTCGTGGCCGGCCAGCGGATGATTGCCGTCGACGGTGACCTTCTCGTCATCGAAGGATAGGACGATCATTCGGACCTCCTGGCCCTCGTCGCTCCGGGCCGAGAGCATGGCGCCCGGTTCCAGCGTCACCCCGTCCGGGATATCGGCCCTCGGAATGTCGTAGACGAAGTCCTCGTTCCGCTCGCCGAAGGCGTCGGCCGAAGACAGGTTCAGCGTCTTCCTGTCGCCCTGTTCCATGCCGACGATGCCGTTTTCGACGACAGGCATGATCTCGCCTTTGCCGAGCTGGATGCGCATGGGCCGGGCGTTGATGGTGGATTCGAACTCCCGGCCGTCGCCGACCTTGCCGACGAAGTGGACGTGAACCGTATTTCCCAGTGCCGCGGCCATGGCGGGGTCCTTCCAAAAGACAAAGGGCGATCCGGCGCGCGTGCGACCGTATCGCCCATTCCCTGAGGCTGCTCCGGGGACGGCCGATCACAAGGGACGGCCGCCCCGTTCGCGGGCAAACGTCAGTCGAGCGCGTTCAGGTTGTCGGCGGCCGAGCGGCCATCCCGGCCGGGAACCACCTCGAACTCGACCTTTTGACCTTCGCGGAGACCGGTCAGACCGGCACGCTCCACGGCGGAAACGTGCACGAACACGTCCTTTCCGCCGTCTTCGGGCTCGATGAACCCATAACCCTTCGTGGCATTGAACCACTTCACGGTACCAGTAGGCATAACACTTCCTTCTCGTTTCCTTTTCAAACGGGCGCCAGCGCGGTTTGGCGGCCGGCTACCCAAGTTACGGCGATACTGTTTCTGGAAGTGCCGTTTCGTCTGAAGAGAAAAGGATCACACCGGAAATGCAGAACGCGTCGCAAATATACTAGCCTATTCCGGCGCCCTGGAACAGCCCACAATGCAGGGAGGGATTCCGACGGGAATTTGGCCGGAAAATCGGATGCGCCGCCCCTGACTCGGGCGTTCGGGGCTGATAGCATTCCGACCGGCAATTTTCCGGCGAAAAAGGGGGGACCACCATGACTATTCTCGACGGCCAGCGGGTCATCGCCATCGAAGAGCACTATTACGACGTGGAACTGGTGGACCTGTACACCGGGGTCGACGCCAGGACCGGCGGCTGGGTGCGGGATGCCCTGGTCGAGGTGGGCGAGGAGCGGATCAAGTCCATGGACGATGCCGGCATCGACGTTCAGGTTCTGTCCCACGGGGCGCCGTCCACCCAGCGCCTGGACGCCGAAACCGGCAAGAGGATGGCGGCCCTGGTGAACGACAACCTCAAGGCCGTTTGTGACGCCCACCCCGACAGGTTCGCCGGCTTCGCGGCCCTGCCGACCGCCGATCCGGAGGCGGCCGCGGACGAGATGGAGCGCGCGGTGAACGATCTGGGCATGAAAGGCGCCATGATCCACGGGCTGATCGGCGAGGAGCGGGCGTTCATCGACGACAAGCGCTTCTGGCCCATCTTCGAGCGCGCCGAAGCCCTCGACATGCCCCTCTACATCCACCCGGCCAACCCCCACCCGGCGGTGGTGGAGGCCTATCTCAAGGATTACGTCGAAGACTTCCCGGGAATCGTGAATGCGGGCTGGGGCTTCACCATGGAGACGGCGACCATCGGCATCCGCATCGTCCTGTCGGGGGTCCTGGAAAAGTACCCGGGCGTGAAAATCATCCTGGGGCACCTGGGCGAGGCCCTGCCGTTCCTCGCCTGGCGGATCAACATGGCCCTGCAGCGGCCGGGCAATGCCGCCTTCCCCTTCAAGGAGATGTTCTGCCGGAACTTCTACGTCACCACGTCGGGATTCTTCTCCGACCCGGCGCTGCTCTGCTGCATCCAGGAAATGGGCACCGATCACATCCTGTTCGCCATCGACTATCCGTTCGTCAGGAATGAGCCCGGGCCGTTCTGGATGGAACGGCTGATGCTCAACACCGAAGACAAGGCCAAGATTCTCCACGGCAACGCCGAAGCCATATTGAAGATGTAGCGTGGCCGTTGGGAATCAGAGGGTGGCTCAAGGGGGCAATCAGACCCGCGCCCGGCCGCACCCCCTCACCCTTTTTTTGTGACCCCCTCACCCTAACCCTCTCCCCCTGAAGAAGGGGGAGAGGGGACTACTCTTCAACCCTCGCCCCCGTCAGGGGGAGAGGGATGCGGAGGCTTGGCGAGCTTGCGAGCCTTAGCCGAAGCTGGGTGAGGGGGATTTCGTGGCGGCAGGCCGCCTTGCCGGGGAAAACGCCGGGGCCCGCACTCGATTTCAGGCGGGCAGCGCAAGGGTCTCGGGATCGATTCGGCGGACGGCATCGACCACCGCCCCGCAGATTCTGCTCACTTCCGGTTCGGTTATGATCAACGGCGGGGTGAGCACGACGGCGCTGGCGCGCAGCCCCAAGAGAACGGCGTGCTCGCGCCGGACATAGCGCGGAAGTTCCCGGTACAGCTCCGGTGCGGCGCCGGATAGGGGCCGGCGGCTGTCCTTGTCGGCGACCAGTTCGACACCGATCATCAGGCCCCGCCCCCGAATATTTCCAACCAGCGGATGCGATGCCAGCTGCGACAGTTCGTCGAGAAATTGCGCGCCGCGGGCCCGGCTGTTTTCCAGGAGGTTCTCGCGCTCGATGATGTCCATGTGGGCGGACGCGACGGCGCACCCGACGTTATGACCGGCATAGGAATTGCCCGGGCCGATACCGTTGACCGCGTCCGCGAGCCTGCCATCCAGCAGCAGGGCGGCGATGGGCACATAGCCGCTGGCGATACCCTTGGCCAAAACAATGATGTCCGGCTCCAGGCCGTAATCGTTCGACGTAAACCACGCCCCGGCACGGCCGAATGCCGTCACGACCTCGTCCGCAACGAAAAGTATCCCGTGCTGTTTGAGGACAGCCGTCATTCGCGGCCAGTAGTCGTCAGGGAGCGGAATCATGCCGCCCGGGCCGATCACCAATTCACCGAACATGGCCGCAATATTCTCCGGCCCGTGCTTGGCGATGACGGATTGCAGCTCGTCGACGCAGAAGTCGGTCATGCCGCGATTGCCGTAGAGCTCCGGGTGGTAGGGACGGGGCGCGGTGAGCTGTATGACTTCCTCCGGCGTTCCGGCCACGCCCGGGACGCCGCCGGCAAGCTCCACGCCCCCGGACGTTCCGCCATGGTAGGCGCCCTGGTGGGTCAGCACCTTGCGCCGTTGGGGATCGCCGTTCCGATGATGATAGAGGCGCACGAGCTGCAGCGCATGATCGTCCGCCTCGCCCCCGCCGCTCATGAACCGAACCCGCCGGATATTGCCGGGGGCCAATTCGATCAGTTTCTCGGCCAACGCCGTCGCCGGCATGCTCGAATAGTCGAAGCCGATGGAGAAGTGGGCCAGTCGCGCCATTTGCCGTGCGGCGGCCACGGCGAGTTCGGTGCGGCCATGGCCGACCAGGTTGAACCAGGCGCCGCCCTGGGCGTCCAGGTACGCCCGGCCGTCGACGTCCCAAACCGTCGATCCCCTGCCATGGCTGAGCACCACCGTGTCGGCGCCCCCGCCGCCGCCGGGATGCTGCACGGCGTTGCGGTCTCGTTCGATCCACTCTTCACCGGTCGTCGGTTCGGGCATGGTCAAGTCCGCGGCCTCCGGCTCTAACAGGTCGAAAAGGTCTTGCTGACGATCTTCCAGACCCCGTCCCGTTTCAGCAAGTGCATGTAGTCGGTGAAGTTGTGCCGCCCGAAGCCGGTTTCCCTCAAGACCACCGATGCCGCATTGTTCGTGATCGAGATGTGCTCGATCTCGTAGTCGAGGCCGGAAGCGGACGATCCGAGCGGCGGGTTCGACCCGACCTGCCTGAAAAAAGGTTCGGGCGTTCCGGTGACGAGCCTGTCGTCCACATATCCGTTCATGACCGCATCGCTCGCGAATGCGCCGCGAAGAGCGGGAAGATCCGCGTTGACGTAGCCCTCGATGTATCCCTCGATGACGGCAACGATTTCCAGCTCGTCCTTGGAGGTCTCGGCCATTCCGTCTCCTTTCCTGTCCGCCGTTTATATCCGGTGGCGGCGGCCTTGGCGAACCCCTCTATGCGGCCAATTCCCGGAACAGCGAATAGAGCTCGTTCTGCCCTTCGAATCCGATGCCCGGCAATTGGGGTGCGGGAAGATAGCCGTCCCGGACCCGCGCGTCGTCCGCGTAACCGGAGAACACGCCGAAGACATGGGGGTAGGCTTCGCACATGCCCATGCCGAAACCGAGGGCGCAGGCGAGGGACATCTGATTGCCGCCGTGGGGAATGAACGAAGCCGGCGCCCAGCCGAATGACCGGCCGGTCTCCAGTATCCTCGCGCAGGTCCCGATCCCGTAGCTCTGCGGCACGTCGATATTGACCACGTCGGTGCCGGGCCGGAACCCGGCGTAGCGGAACAGGTTGCGGAAATCCTCGACGCTGAACAGGTTTTCCCCGGCCGCCGCCGGATTGCCGTAGGCCTGGACGAACCCGGACATGGCGTCGAAATCCACGGGATGGACCGGCTCCTCGAACCAGCGGAGGCCGAAGGGCTTGAGGCGTTCCGCATATTCAAGGGCGCGCGCCGGGCTCAGCCCGCAATTGGCGTCGACGGCCAGCTGGTGGCCGCCGTCGAGGACCGAGAGGATGGTCTCGATGCGGCGCACGTCGTCGTCGATGGAGAGCCCGCCGACCTTGGCCTTCACCAGGGTGTAGCCCTGGTCGAGATAGCCGCGCATTTCATCCATCAGGCTTTCCGGCGTCTCGCCGGGGGAGTACCACCCGCCGCCGACATAGCAGAAGACACTGTCGGACGTGGCGCCGTCGCCATACCGTTCGGCAATCAGCCGATGGAGCGGTATGGCCTCGATCTTCGCCATCGCATCCCAGAGCGCCACCTCGATGGTGCCGATCCCCACCGAGCGCTCCAGATCGCCGGCCGGCTTCTCGCCGAACATCATGGCCCGCAGCACCGCGTCCGGATCGAAGTTGCCCCGCGCCTCGTCCACGAGGCTGTCCGGGTCCTGGCGCAAAATCCGGGGAATGAACCGGTCCCGCATCTGCGCACCGCAGGCGTAGCGCCCCGTGGAGTTGAAGGCGAATCCGACGACCGGCGCGCCGTCCCGGACCACATCGGTGATCACCGCGACGATGGACGTGGTCATGTCGTCGAACGAGAACACCGCGTTGCGGATATTCACATCCAGCTTGACCGCTTGCTCGCGAATTCCGGTGATGCGCACGCCTCTCCCGCCTCCCTGTTTGACCCGCCGAAATTGCCGCGATAATCATGCCCCCGTCGAGCCGTTGGCGGAACGGCAAATCGAAATTTTCGCGAGGGAGAGATTTCAGTGCAGAACCGCGTTGTCATGCTTGCCGAACAGGGCGCGCCTTCGGTGATGACCGTCGAGACCCGGGATATCGGCGAGCCGGGCCCCGATGAGGTGCAGATCAAGCAGAACGTCATCGGCTTCAATTTCATGGATATCTATCAGCGCTCGGGCCTCTATCCCCTCGAACTGCCGAGCGGCATCGGCCTCGAAGCGGCGGGCACGGTGTCCGCGCTCGGCGCAAACGTCACCGGGTTCGAGGCCGGCCAGCGGGTGGCATACGCCACCGCGCCCTGCGGCGCCTACGCCGAGTACCGCAACTTCCCGGCGGTCCGCGTGGTGGCGCTGCCCGACGACATCTCGGACGAACAGTGCGCGGCGACCCTGTTCAAGGGGATGACCGTCGAGTACCTCCTGAACCGCTGCTACGACATCAAGAAGGACGAGAAGGTCCTGTTCCTGGGCTCCGGCGGCGGTGTCGGCACGCTGGCCGGCCAGTGGGGCGCCGCCAAGGGCGCCTATATGATCGGCGTCGACGGCGGGGAGGAAAAGTGCGAACTCGCCCGCGCCAACGGCTATACGGAGGTCATCGACTTCACCAGGGAGGACGTGGCGGGCCGGGTCCAGGAGATCACGGGCGGCGAGGGCGTGCCGGTGGCCTACGACCCCATCGGCGGCCCGACCTATGAGCAGACCCTCGACTGCCTGGGCCCCCGGGGCTTCTTCATCTCCTTCGGCACCACCGGCGGGCCCATGCCGGCGGTCGATCCGCCGATCCTGCAGAAACGGGATTCCCTCTACTTCACCCGGCCCACCGTCGCCACCTATACGGCCAAGCGCGAGGATCTGGTGATGTCGGCGAACTCGGTCTTCGACATGATCCGTTCCGGCGGCATCCGGGTGAATATCGGCCAGCGCTACGCCCTCGATGATGCGGTGCAGGCGCACGAGGACACGGAAGCCGGCAAGACCGCCGGCTCGTCGATCCTGATGCCGTAGATCGGCTGTAGGGCATTCCGCCAGGCGGAAAATCGGCCTTTTGCCGTTTATGGGTCTTCGGGGCCTGTCATATCCTCGGCCGGACAAACGAATATCCCAGGGAGCGGCGGCATGCCTCGTATCCAACCTCTCGATCCGGACGCTAATGATTTCGTCAAGGACCTGATCGCCAAGACGACGGAAAACATGGGCTTTCCGGCCAATAGTTTCCTGACCATGGCCCATTGGCCGGAACTCGCCCAAGCCTTCCTGCAGCTCGCACGGACGGTGAACTTCGGCGACACGGAACTGCCTGTGGGCATCAAGCGGCTGGTCAGCTATGTGGCCAGCGCCTCGGCCGGCTGCCAGTACTGCATCGCCCATACGGGCTTTCAGGCGACCCGGTCGGGCGGCATTCCGGCCGAGAAGATCGAGGCGGCCTTCGAGTACGAGACCAGCCCGCTGTTCACCGACGCCGAGCGGGCGGCGCTTCGGGTGGCCCAGTCCGCCGCCTCGGTGCCCAACATGGTCACCGACGAGGATATGGAAGAACTCAAAAAGCACTTCACCGACCGGCAGATCGTCGAACTGGTCGGCCAGGTCGCCGTGTTCGGCTTTTTGAATAGGTGGAACGACACCATGGCGACGGAACTGGAAGCCGTTCCGATCAAGTACGGGGACGACCATCTGGCGCAAAGCGGCTGGAACGTGGGCAAGCACGCCGCCGAGTAGGACGCCGCTGGGTGAAGGGGAATTTCCATATCACCCCATCTCTTATGACCCCCTCACGCTTTATTTTAAGACCCCCTCACGCTTTATTTTAAGACCCCCTCACCCTGACCCTCTCCCCCTGAAGAAGGGGGAGAGGGGACAAGTGCTCCCTCGCCCCCTTCAGGGGGAGAGGGATGCGGAGGGTTGGCGAGGCGAACGCCAAGCCTACCCGAAGCTGGGTGAGGGGGAACGCATGAATCAAAAAATCCGCAAAAACTGAATCCCCTACTCGATCTTGAACAGCTTGCGGGCGTTGTCCTCGAAGAACGCCTTCTTGGCGGCGGCGCCGATGTCCATGGCGTCCAGCGCGCCGACCTCTTCGGGAACGAACTGCCAGGGGTAGTCCATGGCGTACATCATCCGGTCGACGCCAATCACTTCCTGGCAGAACTTGATCGGCGGTCCCCAGCCGACGCCCGAGGACGTGTAGTGGAAGTTGTCGATCAGGTAGTCCCAGGCCCGGCGCTTCAGCGGGCCCACATGCTCGTACCGGGGACTGACGGAAATGTGGCCGTGCATGAAGTCGATGCGGTAGAGCCAGTAGGGCAGCGCCTCGCCGCAATGGCCGAGGACGATCTGCAGCTTGGGAAATTTGTCGAAAAGCCCGGCGGCCATCAGCCTGAGCGCATGCAGTCCGGTCTCGCAGGCGAAGCCGTAAACCGCCGCGTCCAGGCCGCGCTTCAGGAACGGCTCGATCATCTGCGGCGACGGGGTCTGGGGGTGGAGGTAGATGGGGACGTCCAGCGCCTCGGCCGCCTCGAAGATCTCCCAGTATTGCTCGTCGTCCAGGTAGGTGCCGAGGGTATGGGAGTTGAAGATACCGCCCCGGAGTCCCAGCTTGTCGACGCCGCGCTCCAACTCCTTGGCGGCATTGGCCGGGTCCAGCGGACTGAACGCGGCGAGGCCGACATAGCGGTCCGGATACCGGGCGATGCCCTCGGCCAGCTGATCGTTGGCGCTGATGGCCAGCGCGCTGGCGGTTTCCGGGTCGAACAGCTGGACGCCGGGCGCGGTCAGCGACACCACCGCGATGTCGATGCCGGACCTGTCCATGTCGGAAATGCGCTCCTCGCCCAGGCTCTGGATGCGCCGGGAGTGATCCCGGGCCTTCTGGGTCGAGCCGGTGAAGAAACCCCACAGGCTGTGGAAGCCGGGATCGTCGATGCTCTTGTCGGCGAGCTCCTTCAGATACATTTGCATCATGTCGGGGGGCAGCCACGCCTCCTCGGTGGCAATCCGCTTGTAGGGCGGATCGGGGTCGCGCGGCGGCATGGCGGGATAACGCTCGGGCATCGGGCTTCCTCCCCTGGCTAAAAGTTTCCCGAAGTATCGGGGAGCCCGGCCCGGCGGGCAAGCGCGCCTATTTGAGATGGGGGCTATTTGAGGTGGGAAAGGGGCAGCGCCGTCGAGTTCTTGTAGGTTTCGAGCACCAGCGACGATTCCACCTCCTGCACGTTGGCGAGGCGCAGCAGGCGATGGGTGGCGAAACGGCCGTAGGCATCGAGATCGGTCGCCATCACCATCAGCAGGAAATCGGACTTGCCGGTGAGCGAGAAGAAGGCCGTCACCTCCTCCATGGCCATCACCTCGGCGACGAACGCGCTGACCTTGTCCTCGGCGTGGTCGCGGAGCTTCACGTGGCAGGCCGCCCGCACCCCGAGGCCGATGGCCCGCCGGTCCACCAGGCCCGCATATCCCGAGATCACCCCCGCGTCCCCGAGCGCCTTGACCCGGCGGAGGCAGGGGGACGGCGACATGCCCACCCGTTCGGCGAGGTCCACGTTGCTGATCCGTCCGTCGGTCTGGAGCACGTCGAGGATCTTCAAGTCGGTGGCCGAAAGGTCCATTAGGTCATATTATATTCAGATTATGTAAAATTAAATGAATTTATGACCTATATTATCACATTACGGTCCAAATCAGGTCACACCTGACCGCGGGTCTTCCGTATCCTGACCTGAAGTGACGGGACTGACCGGACACGGGAGACAGCTCGATGGGATCGCCGAAACACACCACCGACCTCGACCGGGACTACACCATTCCCCAGGATTGGGAGCGCTATACGGATACCGAGCACGAGATGTGGCGCCGGCTCTACCGCCGCCAGGCGGAGATGCTGCCCGGACGCGCGGCGGATGCGTTCATGGACGGGCTGACCAAGCTGGATCTCGGCGAGGGCGGTATCCCCGACTTCCGGCGCCTCAACGACAAGCTCCATGGGCTGACCGGCTGGACCGTCGAGGCGGTGCCCGACCTGGTGCCCGATGCGGCGTTTTTCCGGATGCTGGCCGGGCGCCGCTTTCCGGCCGGGCGTTTCATCCGCAAGCCGGACGAGATGGACTACCTCGAAGAGCCCGACGTCTTCCACGACGTCTTCGGCCATGTGCCCATGCTCACCCATCCGGTGTTCGCCGATTTCATGGCGGCCTACGGCGAGGGGGGCTTGCGCTCCCTCGAGTTCGGCGCCCTCGATCATCTGGCGCGGCTTTACTGGTACACGGTGGAGTTCGGCTTGATGAAGGCCCCGCGAGACGGTGACGGCGGTTTCCGCATCTACGGCGCCGGCATCCTATCGTCCAAGGGCGAGAGCATTTTCGCGCTCGACGATGCGTCCCCCAACCGCATCGCCTTCGACGCCGAGCGCGTCATGCGCACCGATTACAGGATCGACGACTACCAGCAGACCTACTTCGTCATCGACAGCTTCGAGGCGCTGCTCGACGAGTGCTACCAGGACTTCCAGCCGCTGTACGAGCGCTTGGAAACCGCCGCGGAACTGACGCCGGCGGCGGTGGAAGTGACGGACACGGTCCTCCACCGGGGCACCCAGGAATATTTCGCGGAGAAGGCGGCTTAATCGCTATCTCCCACCCTGGCCTGCGTTTAATCCCCCTCACCCAGTTCCGGCTATGGCTCGCGGGCTCGCCAAGCCTTCACATCCCTCTCCCTCCAGGGGAGAGGGAATAGGCGGATCGGATCACCTCCCCCCATGGAGGGGGAGGTCGAGACGGCCGGCGACAGCCGGGCGTCGAGGGTGGGGGGGTGAGGGGGAGAGCGAAAATACTGCCGCCTAGCCGCCCGCTTCGGCCATTTCCTTCATGACGGCCTCGGTGCGCTTTTGCATCTCCTCGGGCGGGACGTCCTCCACATGGGTGGCGATTCCCCACATGTGGCCGAACGGATCGATGATCCGGCCAAGCCGATCGCCCCAAAACCTGTCCTCGGGATCTTCGACGATCGTGGCGCCGTTGCTCTCCGCCTTTTTCATGGCGGCATCCACATCGGGCACGTAAATGAAAGTGGAGGATGACCTGCCCTCATGGTCCTTCGGGCTCGCGGTGCCCCAGTCGGGGTTGGCGTCGCCCAGCATGATGCGCGCGCCGCCGATGGCGATCTCGGCGTGCATGATGCCGCCGCCGGGCCCCTCCAGGCGCATCACCTCTTCGGCGCCGAAGTTCTCGACATAGAAGTCGATCGCGTCCGCCGCCTTTTCCATGAATAGACAGGGCGTCACGGCGGTCATGCCCTCGTTGATGTAGCTGTCGGCCATTACTTCCTCCTGGTGGCTGGTCACTTGTTCATTGGGCGTTCATCGGGCTCGAACAAAACAGGAACATTTATCGGCGGCGGAGTCAACATTAATGCTCGGCCCTTTGGGGGAATGCCGATGACCGGGAACCGGCTCTGCCGTCTAAAGGCCCCGCGACTCCGGCAGGATATGGGCCACATCCGTATCCCTCCGATAGATGCGGCGCTCGTCGGCTTCGAAGATATCGAACCCGTCCAGGCAGCGGACGTTGACCGCCCATCCCGCAAAGGGCGCCTTACCCTCGTCCAGTTCTTCCTGGGTCGGCATGCTCGGGCGGCGAAACGGCAGGATGCCGCAGGCGGGACAGAAATAATCCTTGGCGGTCCCGGAACCCCATTCATAGAGGGTCATGTCGTCCAGCGGCGTCAACAGCCTGACCGCGTCCTCCGGCACCCGGTGGATCAGCGCGCCCCGCTTGCGGCAGACGGAGCAATCGCAGACCCGCACGTGATCGATGTCGGCGGTAAGCTCGAACCGGACCCGTCCGCAATGACAAGCCCCCTGATAGGTTTTCTCCACGGCTTCCCCTCCCCTGGGTTAAATCCGGCCAACCAGCTTCACCACCGCCCGGCGCACCGCCTTGAAGCCCTCGGTGTCCGGCTCGTGGATGAAGTCGAAATGATCGGCCCCCTCGACGATCTCGACCTCGATCGCATCTCCGGCGGCCCGCGCCAGCGCCGGATAGTCGGGCATCTCCAGGGTCGTCCGGCCCTGGGCCAGCGCCCGGTACGGGGTCACCGGATAACGCCCGGAATTCACCACATAAGCCTGCGGCATGCCCCAGGGCAGCCATTCCAGGGGCGAGATCTCTTTCATGCGGTCCGCCCGCTCGGCCGGATCGCCGCCGATCAGCCGCTCGATGATGGGCTCGCCGCAATAAAGCTCGCCGTCGATGCCTGTCGAGTCGATGACCCGGGGATCGACGAAGGCATCGTTGATCACCGCGCCGGCCAATGCCACCTTCGGCGCGCCCTTGATGTCGCTTTCCGCAGGCAGTTTCGGCCGTGCCGCCAGCCAGGCGCCGAAATGCCCGCCCGACGAATGGCCCAGCACGACCACCCGGTTGAGGTCGAGTGCGTGGGCGCCCGCGAGCACCGCCAGATGGTCCAGCGCGCCGCCGAGATCGCGAAACGTCCCCGGCCAGCCGCCGTGATCGTGGCCGACCCGGCTGTACTCCACGTTCCACGCCGCGATGCCGTCGCCCACGAGCGCCTCGGCCATCTGGCGGTAATCCTCCATGGCGCCGCGCGAGGCGAGCCAGCACCCGCCGTGCAGCAGCATCACCACTGGGAACGGTCCCGGCCCGCCGGGGACCGACAGCTCGCCGTAGCTGGTCGGCGTATCGCCGTAGGCGATGCGGATGGGCTCGCTCATGGGGCTCTCCTTCGGCCTCAGCGTAGGCGACGGAGGCCGCGCCGTAAACGAATTGCGGTTTCCCCCCGCCGAGTTGGTCTATACTCCCTCCCCGTCGAATATTCCGGGAGAGGTCGGATGAAGAATTCCAGGCTGGAGATCGAGGCCGTCGGCGCGCGCCTGGGCGCGGTCATCCACAATGTCGATCTGACGGCGGAGATATCCGACGGCGAAAAGGACGAGCTTCGTCGGGCCCTCGACGACCATCAGGTCATTTTCTTCCCGGATCAAGACCTGACCCCGGACAACCAGAAGGAAGCGACCCGCATCTTCGGACCCCTCCTGCCGTCCGAGACCTTCTTCGATCACCTGGACGACGACCCGGAAGTCGAGATCGTCATCAACGACGAGAACACGCCGCCGACGGGCACCGCGCAATGGCACGCGGACCTGACCTGGGCAGCGGAGCCGCCGGGCGGCACCAGCCTCTATTCCCGCGTCATCCCCAAGGGCAAGGGCGACACCGTATGGGCCAGCATGACCGCGGCCTACGATTCGCTGTCGGACAAGATGAAGGTCTACCTGGAAGACCTGAAGGTGGTGCACAGCTGGGACATGGGATTCCCCGGCCGGCAGATAACATTTCAGCGGGGCGGCGAGCATTACGTCGAGCACAGGACCGCCAACCCGCCCATCGCCCAGCCCCTCATCCGCACCCATCCCAGGACCGGCAAGAAGATCATCAACGCCAATTCGAACTTCGCCAGCCACATCGTCGGCATTCCCCGGCCGGAAAGCCAGGGCATCCTGAACTTCCTGCTGTCCCTCCCGGCGCGGCCCGAGTTTCAGTACCGCCACAAGTGGCGGGAAGGAACGTTGGCGGTGTGGGACAATTCGGCGACCCAGCACGCGGCGGTGGACGATTTCTTTCCGGAATACCGGGAGCTGACCCGGGTGACCTTCGGCGGACACGGTACGCCCTACTGATCGATGCCCCTCCCGCCGCTCCATTTCGACGGCCCCGGCGGCGCGGATCGCACCTTCGCCTTCGCCCACGGGGCGGGGATCGGCATGAATTCGGAATTCATGGATCATTTCGCCGGGAGCCTGGGCGCCCGCGGCGTCCGCGTCGCCCGGTTCGAGTTCCCCTACATGCGGAAGATGCGGGCCGACGGCACCCGCCGGCCGCCCGACCGGGCCGACGTGCTGCTCGAGACGTGGATGGAGGTGGTCAATCACTTCGGGCCCGAAAACCTGTTTATCGGCGGCAAGTCCATGGGCGGACGGGTGGCGAGCCACGCCGCCGACCAGGCCGAAGGCTCAGGCGATCCGGTGGCCGGGCTGATCTGCCTGGGCTTTCCCTTCCACGGGCCCGGCAAGCCGGAAGCCGCCCGCTTCCGGAGCGTCGATACCCTCCTCACCCGCACGCTGATTTTGCAGGGCACCCGCGATCCCTTCGGCACCCTCGACGAGGTATCGGGCTACCCCTTGTCGGACGCCTGCGAGGTGGTGTGGCTGGAGGACGGCGATCACGCCTTCGAGCCGCGCAGGAAGTCGGGCCGCACCACCGCAGAGAACTGGGCGGAGGCCATCGACGCGATGGTGGAGTTCATGGATGCCCCGCACGGAGGCGGGGCATGACGCGTGTTGTTAGAGCCCCCTATTCCATCATACCCCGGCGCCAGTCCGGGGTATCCAGATTTCCAACTCTTGAACCACAGAGCACACGGAGATCACTGAGCGGATTCGAGTGTAGATACTCCGTGTCCTCGGTGTTCTCTGTGGTGAATATCCTGGATGCCCCGAACCTCCGCCCCCCACCGGCCTTTGACTTGGCGATGCCGGCACACTCTTATATAAGACATATGAGATAAAGCGCCGGTTTTGCGGCTGCCGGGTTGCGGAATTTCGACGGAGGCATTCATGCCCACGACGTACAATTACAAACGCTACAAGATGTCCGAGTACGATCTGAGCTCGTTCAACGGACCCAAGGCCGGCGAACTCGCCGGCAATTTCACCGTCCGCACCCCCGAAGGCCGGGAGGTGAGCCTGGAGGACTACAAGGGCAAGTGGGTGGTGCTGGAGACCGGCTCCATCACCTGCTCCATGTACGTGAAGAACGTCAAGGGCTTCGCCAGGCTCAAGGACCGGTACCCGGACGTGGAGTTCCTGCTGGTCTATGTCCGCGAAGCCCATCCGGGCTCGCGCCTGGGCCCCCACGAATCGGACGAGCAGAAGCTCCAATTGGCGACCGAAATGATGGAAATCTACAAGGACCCGCGCACGGTCCTGGTCGACGATCTTCAGGGCACCATGCATCACCAGTACGGCACGCTCCCCAACATGATCTATGTGATCAACCCGGACGGAAAGGTGATCTACCGCTGCGACTGGTCGTTCCCGAAGAACGTGGAGAAGGTGCTGCGGAACCGGGACCGGCTCCACACCCAGGAGCATATCCAGATCATCACCGCCGCGCCGTGGATCATGTTCCCCGTCGTGCTGCGCGGCGGCTGGGATGCGGTCTGGGATCTGCTGGTCGCCCTGCCGATGATCACCTGGGCGCACATCAAGTTCGACCTCTCGCGCCTCAAGGCCAGACTGTCCGGTCCGAAGAAGGAAGACCAGGGCCCGCAGGCGGCTTAGAACGGCGAGCGCTTACCGCCAGAACTCGACGAAGAACTCGCACCCGCCGTCGGGAGTGACCTTGTGGGACGTCTCCGGCTCGACGACGCCCGGCCGATCAGGGGTCAGTTCGTACACTTCGCCCCGTTCGACGATCTCGTAGCGCAACGTCCCCCCCACCACATGGATCAGCGCCCAGACGCCGGGCTTGGTGCTGTGATCGCCGGTGATGCCGTCGGGCACGGTTGTCGCCGTGAACACCGGGGTCTTGCGGTAGGGCGTGAGCCCGCCGGGGAGCGCCGGCATTTTGGCCTCGTGGGTTTCGGTCATCCTCGAGCCTACCACGATCCGACACGGTTGATCTCTTGCCGGGATCGCGGCACCCTTGCGGCGAGCAGCACTCACCGGAGGGGAAAGAGATGCGCACCATCGAGATTACGGGCGCCGAGATGCAGGATCGGGTCGCCCGGTTCGACGACCTGGAGCCGCTGGAGGCCCAGAAGAACACCGGCATTCCCGTCGAGGCCGCCGACATCGTCTGGTCGCGGAAGCTGATGAGCGTCATCGGCCTGGATGAGGGCCTGGATACGCCGATCAATGCGTCCGCGCCGATCACCGGCGCCGGCGGCATCACCATGACCCATGCGGTCTGCCCGCCCGGCACCGGCCCGTCGCTGCACGCCCATCTCCAGACCTACGAGACCTTCACCGTGATGAAGGGGCGCTTCGAGGTCTATTGGAACGACGACGGCGCCGAACGGGTGGAACTCGGCCTCTACGACACCATTTCCGTGCCGCCGGGCGTCTGCCGGGGTTTCCGCAATATCTCGGACGAGGAAGGCATCCTGCAGGTGATCATCTCCGGCGGGGTCCATGACCTCAACGACATCGACTTCGCGGTCAAGGCGCGCGACCAGATCGAGGCGATCCAGCCGGGGCTCACCGCCGAGTTCGAGAAGACCGGCTTTACGTTCACCGCCGGCAAGGACGCGCCGGCGTAGTCAGGGCCAGCACGTCCCCTCTCCCCCCGACGGGGGAAGAGGGTGAGGGGGAACCACCGGTCCTGGATACCCCGCATAAAGCGGGGTATGACGAGTGGATATACGACACAAACCAAGCCGTCATGCCCCGGCTTGTCCGGGGCATCCACGCTTTGGGGGCGGCACTACAAAAGGTCGTTCCCCGCCGGGGATTGACCGGGTGGATGGCCGGGCCACTTTGTCGGCTGGACCGGCCCCGTGCGGGGCATCCACGAACGTCACGTCAAGAGCCGCCGAAAGAGCCGCCGATTGCGCCGGATTCCTCAAAGGCGTCGATTTCGGCGGCGTCATAGCCGAACTCGAGAAGCACCTCGCGGTTGTGCTCGCCGAGGGCCGGGCTCGGCCGCCGCACCGGGGTTTCGGCGGCGGAGTACTTCACCGGATGACCCAGCACCCGCATGGCCGAACCCCCGTGGGTTTCGGTCTCGCGGATCATGCCGCGGGCCCGGGTCTGGGGATCGGCCGCCATCTCGGCGACATCGTAGACCGGCCCGGCGGGAATGCCCGCCCCGTCGAGCAGGGCCTGCCACTCGGCGGTGGATTTGGCCTTAAACAGAGGGGCCAGCACCTCCACCAGCCGGTCCAGGTTTTCGATCCGCTGCGGCGGTTCGGCGAACCGCTCGTCGTCCGCCAGTTCCGGCGCGCCCAGGAGCTCGATCAGCTTGAGCCACAGGCCCTGGTTGGCGCTTCCCACGTTAATCCATCCGTCGGCGGTGGGGAACGCCTGATAGGGCGCCATCATCGGATGGGCCGACCCCATCGCCGCCGGCACCTCGCCGGAATTGAGGAAGATCGCCGACTGCCAGTAGGTGTGCATGATTCCGGCCTCGTAGAGCGAGGTGTCCACATATTGCCCTTCGCCGGTGCGCTCGCGGGCGACCAGCGCGCCGAGGATCCCCATGGCGGCCAGCGTCCCGGCGGTGATGTCGGTCACCGGCGCGCCGACCTTGACCGGCGGCCGGCCCGGACCCTCGCCGGTGATGCTCATCAGCCCGCTCATCCCCTGCGCCACCAGATCGAAACCGCCCTGCCCGGCCAGCGGTCCGGTCGCGCCGTAACCGGAGACGGTGCAATAGACCAGCCGGGGGTTGGTCCCGCGGACGCTCTCCCAGCCGACGCCGTAATGCTCCATGGCGCCCCGGCGGTAGTTTTCGATGAACACATCCGCTTGGTCCGCCAGCCGCCGCAGGATGGCCCGGCCGCCGCCGGAGCGGAGATCAAGCGCCACGCCCCGCTTGCCCCGGTTCATCATGGCGAACCCGGCGGACTCGCCGTCGACGAACGGCCCGTTCCGGCGGACGGTGTCGCCGTCCGGCAGCCGCTCGACCTTGATCACGTCGGCGCCCATGTCGGAGAGATGCAGCCCGCAGGTGGGGGCGGCCATCACGTGGCTGAGCTCGATCACCCGGATACCGTCCAGCAGGCCGCCCATGCTGCTCGCCCCTATTCGCCTCTATTCGCCCTTGAAGTCCGGTTTGTCCTTGGCGAGGAAGGCACGGATACCTTCCTTGAAATCGTCCGTCTCGAAGCAGGCGAAACCCTCGGCCGCTTCTTCCGCCGACAATTCGCCGCCGGCGAGGATGCGGTCGACGAATTTCTTGTGCCAGCGGTTGACCAGGGGCGCGCCCTCGGCGATGCGCCCGGCGGCGGACAGGGCCTCCTCGGCGACCCGGTCGTCGGCCACTACCCGGTTCACCAGGCCCTTGTCCTTGGCTTCGGCGGCATCGAACACCCTCCCCTCATAGAGAATTTCCAGCGCCGTCGAGCGGCCGACCAGGCCGACCAGCGCCTCGATCTCCGGATGGGCCATCACCAGACCCAGCCGGTTGACGGGAATGCCGAACCGGGAGCCCTCGCCGCAGATGCGGATATCGCACGACAAGGCCAGTTCGAGCGCGCCGCCGACGCACAGCCCGTGGATTTGCGCCACCGTCGGATGGCGGCAATCGCGGATCGCCTGCATGGCCGCGTGCATCAGCCCGCCGTAGACCGCCGCCTGTTCCGGGTTGCTGCGCGCCTCGGCGAACTCGGCGATGTCGGCGCCGGGCCCCATGGCCTCCTCGCCGGCGCCCCTGAGGATCACGCAGCGGATATCCCCGTCGCCGTCGAGGGCCCGGAATGCCTCGCCGACGCCCGCCCACATCTCCTTGTTCAATGCGTTGAGCTTTTCCGCCCGGTTGAGGATGACGGTGGCGACGGCGCCGTCGCGCTCGGTGAGGATGAGCTCTTCGGAAGTATCGGACATGCGGGGCTTATACTATCCCTTGGCCTTGGTCGCCAGATAGACACCGGTAAGCAGCAGCGCGATGCCGGCGGCGTGAAACAGCCGGAAGCTCTCGCCCAACAGAACGATCGCCAGGGTGACGCCGAACACCGGCAGCAGATAGGACGTCAGGCCGGCCACGTTGGGACCCAGGATTTCGACCGCCCGGTTGTAGGCCATGTAGGCGATCACCGAGGCGACGACGGAAAGATAGGCCACCGCCCAGAAGGTTTCTGGGGCCAGGGGCACGGGGCGGACATAGACGTGCTCCCACCAATAGAACGGCGCCAGCACGGCGAGGCCGATGATAGCGGTCAGGAACATGAAGCTGGCGAGACGGATCTTGGGGCGCCTGCGGAGATAGACCGTGTACAGCGCCCAGGAAAGGGTCGCCGCCAGGATCCACAGATCGCCGGGTACGAAATCCAGCGCCGCGACGACGCCGGGATCGCCCCGGGCCACGATCACGACCGTGCCGACCAGGCCGAGCGCCAGCCCGGCGGCCTGTTGGCCGGTGACCGCGAGCCGCAGGATGATCAGCGACAAGATCACGATGATCACGGGGCGCGACGTGTTGATCAGGAACGAGTTGGTCGCCGTCGTCGAATTGAGGCCGATGTAGAGGAACGAATTGTAGATGCTCACCGACAGCACGCTCAACACCACGAGGATTTTCCAGTTGGCGATGGCTTCGGGGATATCCCGTTTCAAATGGGGCCAGGCGAGGACCAGGAAGATGGGCACCGTGGCCACCCAGCGCCAGAACGCGAGGCCGATGGGCGGCACCGCCTCATGGACGGCGCGGGCGGCGATGGCGTTCCCGGACCAGGCGACCGCGGTGATCACGATCATCAGATAGCCGTTGTTGAGCAGCAGTTTCATCGCCGAGGGTTCTGTCAGACCGGAGGGGCCGGGACAAGCGGAGGATGAGGACCCCTAGCCGCCGAAGAAGCCGTCCGGCACCCATTCGGCGCGGAAGATGCCCCAGCCGACCTCCTCGTCCGTGTGGCGGTTGTCGATCTCGGCGTGGAACAGAATTTCCGGATCGTCCGCGCGGGTGACCTCATAGACTTCCGCCGAGCCGTGGCCCGCCGGCGGCAGGTGGACCCGCTCGCCGCCGGGACCCAGGATGATGCCGCCGAAGGTGACGAAAACATTGCCGGTCGCCGGCAGTTCATAGGCACCGCTGATATACATGGCGTACGGCGTCCCGTGTTCCGGACCGCCGAAGGACCACACCTGCTCCACCGTGCCCGCCGCCTCGTCCACGCGGTAGGCGATGGCGCGTGAAACGCAGTCATCGAGGTCGCGGGGCGGCGCCGGCGGGATGGCGCCGCTCTCGCCGTTGTCGAACAGCAGGATCGATCCGTCGGCCATGATGCTCGGATCGTGGGAATGCCAGTGCCACGACGTCTCGCCCACCGGCCTGAGCACCTTGTCCGCCCAGTCCCCGGTCCAGCCCTCGGGCGCGCCCAGGATCCATTTCAGCGCGCCGGTCGCCCGGTCGATCTTGATCAGACAATCCTGGTGGCGGACGGTGACGATGAAGCTGTCGTCGGCGGGGTCGTGGACGAGACCGTTGGCATGGGTCAGGTCGGCACCGCCGGGCACCACGCCGCAAACGGTCCAGAACGGGGCATCCAAACCGTAGGCGGTCCGGCGCGAATCGAGAATGTCGAAAAAATCGTGGGCGTGGACCACGTCGCCTTCGGGGGTGAATTCGACCAGCACATCGGCCACCAGCTTGCGTTTTCCCCGGCCGGCTTCGGGGTTCTTCAGGCTGAGGGGGTAGTCATCGAACTCGCGGGCGGAAATGGAGAGCGCCGCCAGATTTCCGCCGGGCAGCTCGCGAACCGCATGATGGAAATAGAGGGTGTCGACCGGGATTTCATTGCCCGCCAGGCTGGGCGACGCGCCCGGCGTGCTCCACTTCCGCAAGGTGGCCCCGCCCGCGTCGATCTCCTGGATGCAGCCGTCCGTGGTTACCACCAGCAGCGTATCGCGGGGTGTGCGCTTCACATCCATGACCGACGAGGCCGTCTGCCAGCACCAGACCGGCCGGCCCTCCCGGTCGATGGCGACCAGGGCCTCGAAGTCGGATCTCTGCTGGACGGCGCGGGTGCCCCGGCCGAGGGAGAGAATCATGCAGCCGGGCTCGCGCCGGGAGGCTTCGCAGACCTTGACCTCGATGGGCGGAAATCCCGGCGGGAGTTTTTCCAGGGGCGGTGGCATGGGGGCAGGTTATCGGGGCCGCGGGCCCTCAGGCAAGCTCGCCCTGCCGGTTGAGGTTTTCGGGCCCGCCCGGGGTCCATCGGTGGACCTCGACGTCACCGTAGAGCGCGGCCTCGAAATAGGGCTCGCCTTCCAGGAATTCGTCGACGGCGTCCGTGTCCGCCATCTCCATCAGGTAGATGCTGCCGGCCCAGCCGCCCCGGTCGCCGAGCAGCGCGCCGCGGCACAGGAAATTCGCATCGAACCCGGCGCAATAGGCGCCGTATTCGTCGGCGGCCCGCTCCCGGCCGGCCTCGTTGCCGGGGACCGCGGGACAATAGATGAAGAAACGGGGCAGATCGCCCGCGCCCTCGAATTCAAACTGGGTGCGGCCGAGTTCCAGCTCGAAACGCCGGATGAGCACGTGCTCGAACAAACCGGCCTGGTGGAACGGCTCCTCGTGGACGAAGCGCCTGGCCTCCTGCCAGTCATCGAGCGCCGCGATATGGATGGAGCCCGTGACCTGCGACGGGTCGCTCGGATCGAGCACCGGTCCCCGCGCGATCAGCCTGTCCTTGTAGCGGTCGATGAAGTCCCAGTGTTCGCGGATGATCGCCGAGCGCTTTTCCGCGACTCCCGGATGGCTCACCCCCCAGGCGAAGAATTCCACGCTGTCCCTCCAGACATTTTCGCCAGCTTACCCATTTAACCCGGCAAGCAAATCGGGGGAATAGCTTAAATCGCGGTGCCCCAGACCTCTTCGGCCACCTCGACGCAATGGCGGAGCTTGGCCCATTGCTGTTCCTCGCTCAGCAAGTTGCCGCCGGTGTGGCTGGCAAACCCGCATTGGGGCGAGAGGCACATCTGTTCCGGGGGCATGTACCGGGCGGCTTCGTCGAGGCGGCGCTTGAGGCCGTCCTTGTCCTCCAATTCGCCGAACTTGGACGTGACGATGCCGAGGACGATCCTGGGCCCGCCCGGTCCCTTGGGAACGAAGCGTAGCGGCTCGAACCCGCCCGAGCGCTCGTCGTCATATTCGAGGAAGAAGCCGTCCACCTCGACCTCGTTGAAGATCGCCTCGGCCACATGTTCGTACCCGCCCTCGGCGTGGCCCCGGCTGAAGGAGTTGCCCCGGCAGAGGTGAATGGTGACGGCCATGTCGTCCGGCCTGCCGGCGATGGCATCGTTGATCAGCCGGGCGTAGAGATGGGGCAGTTCGTCCGGGTCCTCGCCCAGCCCGCGCACGTTTTCCCTGAGCCGATCGTCGCAGAGGTAGGCGAGGTTGGTATCGTCCAGCTGCACGTAGCGGCAGCCTTGCGCCGCGAGGTCGAGAATTTCCGCGCGCCAAATCCCCGAGGCGTCGGCGAAGAATTCCTCCATGTCCGGATAGGCTTCCTCGGAAACGCCGCCGCGGCCGCCGCGAAAATGCAGCATGCTCACCGACGGCATGGTGACCTTGGGCGTGCGGGAGGTTTCGCCCTTGAGGAAGTTGAACGAGCCGCGCTGAATGCCGCCCGCCGGCCAGCCCAGCTTGCCGTGTGTGGCCGGCGCCGGCAGCTTGAATGTCTTCACCACGCCGCCGACCTCGGTCGTGTGGTGATCGTCGGAGCGCGTGGCCGGCGGCGAGGCGCTCTTCACGCCCTCGATGGCATCCAGGAAATCGTTGGACCAGGATTCGCGGCGGTAATCGCCGTCGGTCACCGACTGGATGCCGGTTTCCTCCTCCAGCCTTACCGCACGGCGGATCAGCCGGTCCTCGACCTCGCGAAGGCCGCCGGCATCCATCTCTCCGTTCTTGAATTGCTCGCGGGCCTCGAGAAGCTCCGGCGGGCGCAGCAGACTGCCGACGTGATCGGCGCGGAACGGACCCTTCACCATCCCGCCGGGTCCGTGCGCGCGAGCGGCCGGATCAATACCACGGCGCTCACCCCAGGTGCTTGAGAAAGAACGCGGCCAGCGGATTCCAGGATACCTCGGTTCCGCGGCGCGCCTGCTCGACGTAGACGACCTCGATCTCGCCGCCGGCGGCGCGGTAGTTCGCCGCGAACCGCTCCGGCTCGTTCATCGTGGCGCCGGAGGACAGGTCCCGGTAGTCGTGGACGATATCCGGCTGGCCCTGAACCCAAAGGGCGGGGGGCGTTTCCACGTCCTCGCCCCGCTCCAGGGCGAGCATCGGGTTGCCTTCCTCCATCACCTCTTCGGTCTCCCAATAGATGTGGTGAAACTCCGGCAGTTCCCCGACCCAATCCGCGTTCTCGCCGCTTTCACGGGTCCGGACGGCGTGCCGGTAGCGGGACAGGGGGTTGATCACCGGCCAGGATACCCCTGCGCAACGGACGGCCGCATCGATCTCCGGACCGGCGCCTTCCACGGGAAGCTCCGTATATCGCGGATCGGCGGGCCGCATGGCAGCCAACATGGCGAGATGCCCGCCGCTCGACTGACCGCAAATGCCGACCCGTCCGGCATCGATATGGAACGCCTCCGCCTTCGACTTCAGCCAGCGGATCGCGTAGTTGATATCGGCCAGGGACGAGGGGTACTTGTCCGGCCCGTGGCGGAAATCGATGGCCGCCACGGCGAGACCGGCCCCGGCCAGCACCTCGTCCCGGTCCTGGCAGCTGCTGAAATCGCTCAGGTTCCAGGCCCCGCCATGAATATCGACGACGAGGGGGAAGGGTCCCTTCCCTTCCGGCGTGAATAATCTGAGACCGATCCCACGGTCGCCGAACCGCAGATACTCCATGTCCTGGGTGGTATAGCCTTGCACCTGGTCCAGCATGTTCCTGCCCCCCTTTGACCCGGCTCGTTTGTCGTGTTCGAAAGAGCCGTCCACCCGCCAGATTAGTCGCACCGGATCAAATGAACAACGTCGTGGGCTCCATCCCAACCCGCCCGTTCGATATTCTTTTGGCTGCGACTTTCCGGTTTCTATACTAAAGGCCGCGAACCACCGGGGGGCACTCGACATGACGAACGGGAAAATCCGGCCGCGGGCCGATCACGTGGGCAGCCTGCTTCGGCCGGAACGGGTCAAGCGGGCGCGGGAGCAACTGTTCGAACAAGGGGCGCTGGCCCGGTTCGGCCAGGGCGAAACCCCCGCCGACCTCAAGGAGGCCGAGGACGCGGAAATCATCGAGGCGGTCAAGCTCCAGGAGGAACTCGGCCTGCCGGTGGTCACCGACGGCGAGTTCCGGCGCGCCTATTGGCATTACGATTTCATGGCCGGGCTCAATGGGCTCGATCTGGTGGAACGTTCGTCGGACGGGTCCGTCGGCACCTTCGCCTTGGCGGTGGTGCCGGTGATCTCGGGCCCCCTGTCGTTCCCCGCCGATCATCCCATGATCGCGCACTTCACTTACCTGGCCTCGGTGGCGGCCAAGACGCCGAAAATCTCCATCCCCGGCCCCAGCGCCTGTCATTTCCGATTGCTCAAATCGGATATCCGGCCGCCCGAATATGCGGACCCGGACGTCCTGTTCGCCGACATCGCCAAGACCTACGCCCAGGCGGTGGACGCCTTCTACCAGGCCGGGTGCCGCTATCTGCAGCTGGACGACATCTTCTTCGCCTATCTGTGCGATCCGAAGATCCGGGCGGAAAAAGAGGCCGGCGGCGACGATCCGGACGAACTGATCGAGAAGTACGCCTGGATGATGCACGAGGCGATCAAGGACCGGCCCGACGACATGTCCATCGGCATGCATCTCTGCCGCGGCAATTTCCAGTCCACCTGGATCGCCGAGGGCGCCTACGATCCGGCGGCGGACGCCATCTTCAACAAAACGGACGTCGACGTCTTTTTTATGGAGTACGACTCCGACCGCGCCGGCGGGCTGGAGCCGCTCCGCCTGCTGCCCAAGGGCGACAAACGGGTGCTGCCCGGCTTCATCACCACCAAGACGCCGGGATTGGAACCCCTGGACGACCTCAAACTGAAGTTCGACGAAGCGGCCAGGTACGCCGATATGGATCAACTGGGCATCGCGCCCCAGTGCGGCTTCTCATCCACCGAGGAAGGCAATAAGATCACCATGGACGACCAGCGCCGGAAGCTGGAGCTGGTGGTCACCACCGCCAACGAAATCTGGGGCGGGGTCTAACAACACCAAACGGAGAATGAGCCCTTGAAAATCGGGTTTATCGGCATCGGCAGTATGGGCTGGCCCATGGCGGCCCACTTGGCCAAAGCGGGTCACGCGGTCACCGTGTTCGACCTGGATACGGCGCGGACGGCTTCGTTTGTCCAGGAGCACGGCGCCGCCGCCGCCGCCGATATCGGCGAGGTTGGCGGGGACCGCGAGATTATCATCACCATGCTGCCCACCGGGGCGGACGTTCGCGCGGTCCTGATGGAAATGGACGGCGGTCTGGCCGGCCATCTCGGGCCGGGCACCATCGTGGTGGACATGAGCTCGTCCGAGCCCGTCGGCACCCGGGAGCTGGGCGCCGTACTGGCGGTCCATGATATCGTTCTGATCGACGCCCCTGTGTCGGGCGGCGTACTCGGCGCCAAGGCGGCCACGCTCACCATCATGATCGGCGGCGAGAACGAGGATGCCATCGGAAGAGCGACGCCGGTCCTGGAGGCCATGGGCAGGAATTTGTTCCGCACCGGCCCGCTGGGCAGCGGTCACGCCATGAAGGCGCTCAACAACTATGTCTTCGCCGCCGGTTTCACCGCCGCCGCGGAAGCCATGCTGGTGGGCGAGAAGTTCGGCCTCGATCCGGCCACCATGATCGACATCATCAACGTCTCCACCGGCCGAAACTTCAACACCGAACACTCGATCAAGGATCACGTGCTGCCCGGAACGTTCTCCTTCGGGTTCGGCCTGTCCCTGATGGCCAAGGATGTGGGCATCGCCGGGGACCTCGCCAAACAGATCGGGGTCGACGCGCCCGTCGCGACTCTCATTCAGAATCTGTGGCGGGACGCCCTTGCGGCGGAGGGTGCGGACCAGGATTTCACCGCCGCCTACCGGCACTGGAAGAAAACCCGCTGAACAAACCGGTCAATAAAATTGTGTCCGATTACCGGACGATATCGCCGCGGTCCTCGGCATTCCCCACGGTGAAAACGGCGGTCTCGGTCATATACTCACCGGCCATGCCGCCCCCTTTTGACGACATCGAAGCGATCGGCCGGGGGGATATCGTCCCGGCACGAATGTTATTGAAAATCCAAACGATCTGACAGACAATCCGCCCTGCAATCGATTGCCGTGCCGGTTTTCCGCAGTGTCCAGCCGGTGGCACGGCCGACAGCCAACCTGCTGGACGAACAGGGAGAGACTTAATGCCCAAATCCTTCAAGGGATTGGCCCTTGGTGTAGCCGCCGCCGCGTTCACGACGCTTGCGGTCACGGGTCAGCCACAAGCCGCCACATTCAAACTTACAGCGGGATCGAGCCACCCCCCAATCGTCCCGTGGGCTGTCGCGCTCCGCGACCTGATCGTTCCGGAATCGACCAAACGCGCCAAGGCGCTTGGACACACGTTGGAGTGGACCGAGGCCTATTCGGGCGTCTTGTACAACTTCAAGAATACGCTGGAGGGCGTGCAGGATGGTCTGGCTGACGTCGGCTGGGTCGGCACCCTGTGGGAGCCGAACAAGATGCCGCTCCACAATGTCACCTACTTCGCCCCGTTCGGCACCTCGAACGTCCAGGCGCTCCTGGAAATCGGCCGGGAAATGCACCAAAAAATTCCGGCAATGAACCAGCAGTGGACCAAGTACAATCAAAAGCTCCTGGGTGTGTTCGCTACCGATGCCTACATCCTCATGACCAAGAAGCCGATCAAATCGGTTGCGGACCTCAAGGGACTGAAGCTCTTCGCGCCCGGCGCGGTCGCCCGCTGGGTCGAGGGCACCGGTGCGATCGGTATCGATGCCGGTCTGCCTGTCTACTACAACGGGATCAAGACGGGCGTCGCCAACGGCGTCATATCGCCGACCACGGGAATTTTGCCGTTCAAACTGCACGAAGTGGCGCCGGATCTGACCCAGCTCCAAATGGGCGGCGCCCTCCCGGGCGCTTTGACCATGAACCTCAACACCTGGAAGAAGCTTCCCCCTGAACTGCAGAAGATGTTCCTGGAACTGGGGCACGAGTACGGCGATTGGGTCGCCAAGCGGGTTATCGGGTTTTACAACAAGACCGTCAACGTCATGAAAAAGAACCCGAAAGTGAAGGTTTCCGTTCTTTCCATGGAACAGCAGCGCAAGTGGGCGCAAAGCGTCCCGAACATCGCCGCCGAGTGGGTCAAACGGACGGAAGCCCGCGGCCTGCCGGCCGGCGAAGTGCTGAAGGTCTACATGGACGGCATGCGGGCCCGCGGCGAAAAACCGCTTCGCAACTGGGACAAATAGGTGGAATCCACCGGCTCGGGTGGATCAATTACCGAGGGAAAGACGCTGAATATATTTCAGCGTCTTTCCTCTCTTTTTTCTCAGTTCATCTCGGTTGCCAACGGTATCGGGAGTGTCTGGGTATTCGGACTGACATTCCTCATATGTACCGACGTCATCGCGCGCGGGTTCTTCAATGCGCCAATCCGCGGGGTTTCCGAGATCGTCGCCTATTCGCTGGCCGGCGCCGTCTTTCTCCAGCTCGCCCACTCCCTTCACGTAGGCCGGTTCGCCCGCGCCGAGATGTACATCGACCCGCTGGCCGAGAAGCGGCCGGTGGTCGGAGCCCTCTTTCACGCCATCTTTTCGGCCGCCGGCATCCTCGTATTCGGCCTGATCGCCTTCGGAACGCGGGACAAGCTGGAAGAAGCCTGGCCGGACCTGAAATTCGGCGTCGAAGGCGAGTTCACGATCCTGGTCTGGCCGCTCCGGCTGATCATCATGACCGGCGCCATCATGGTCGCCGTCAAATATTTGGTGCTGACACTCGAACACCTGTCGGATGCCGTCGCCGCGTATCGCGAGCACCGCGCCGAACGATCGGGCGAAAAATTCGGCTGGCTGAACTTGCTCATCGTCGTCGCGGTCATCGCCGCCATTGCCGGGATGTTCGAAGCCGACCTCGGCAAGGTGACGATCGGTGCCGTTTCCATCGTCGGCATGCTGATCCTGATCTTCATGGGCATCCATATCGGCATCGCCCTGATCCTGCTCGGGTTCTTCGGCATCTGGATCATGCTGGACAACCCCAACATCGCCGTCAACGCGGTCAAGCTGGCGTCCAACGAGTTCCTGCGCAACTTCTTCCTCGGGGTCGTTCCCCTTTTCGTCCTGATGGGCCTGGTGATCAGCGAATCCGATATCGGCAAGGACACCTTCGACGTCGCCCGCTGGCTGCTCAGAAAGATCAAGGGCGGCCTCGGCGTCGCGACGGTGTTCGCCAACGCCATATTCGCCGCCATTACCGGCTCTTCCATCGCGTCCGCGGCCGTGTTCACCAAGGTCGCGACGCCGCATATGCTCCGCAACGGCTACACCCGGAAATTCGCCGTCGGCACGGTGGCGGGGTCGTCCGTGCTGGGGATGCTGATCCCGCCGAGCCTGCTGCTGATCGTCTATGCATTCGTCGCCGAACAGTCGGTCGGGCTGCTGTTCCTCGCCGCCATCATCCCCGGCATCATCCTGGCCCTGGTGATGGCGGTCTCGATCATCGGCATGGCCCACTTCTTCCCGGATTTCGTCGGCCGGCCCACCGAAGACAATATAGAAGACGAAAGCGTCTCATCGGCGTTCTGGAAAATCCTGCCCATCCTGCTGCTGGTGGTCGTCGTCATGGGCGGCATCTATGGCGGACTGTTCACGCCGGTGGAGGCGGGCGCGATCGGCGCCGCCGGCGCCTTGATTATCGCGATCCTCAAGCGGAGGTTGACCTGGAGGAAGCTGTGGAACGTGCTGATCGAGACCGGCCACACCACGGTCAGCGTTCTGTTCCTGATCCTGGCGGCCAACATCTATGGCCGGATGCTGGCGCTCAGCGGTTTTCCCCAGTCCCTCGGCGAGTTCATCGGCGCGGTCAATCTCGGATTTGCCGGGTTCCTCGTCCTCTACGTGATCCTGGTGATCATTTTCGGGATGTTCCTGGATTCCATCTCGATGATGCTGATCCTGCTGCCCATCGTGCTGCCCATCGTCAGCGCCTTCGGCGGCGACCTGATCTGGTTCGGGATCGTCACCGTGATCGCGGTCGAAATGGGATTGCTGACGCCGCCCTTTGGCATCGCCGTCTATGTGGTGCGAAGTACCATCGAAGACGCGACGGTGACGCTCAACCAGATCTTCGCCGGCGCCTTCCCCTACGTGATCATGATGCTGTTCGTCACCATCATCCTGATCATGTTCCCGTGGCTGTCGACGGTGTGGCTCTGAGCCCTACTCGGCGGCGCTCATTCCCGGGCGGTCGAATTCGTCGTCCAGATGGCCGCGGCCTTCCTGATCGCCCTTCTCGAACAGCCACGAATACCCGTTCTTGGGATTGGTGAGGATTTCCCACCAATTGTCGTCCATGTCCTTGAAAAAGAACGAGTAGGTGCCGTGCTGCAGCTTGGGCTTGCGGAGCTTTGTAATGCCCCACTCCTTCTGATGCTGGACCGTCAGCTCATAGGCCGCATCCACCTCTTCCTGGGTTTCGACATCAAGGCCGTTGTGATTGAGGAACGGCATGTCCGGCTTCTTGGGATTGTGGACGACGGCAATGGTGTTGGGTCCGCCCAGCCGGATGAGCAGCGAAATGTTGCTGGTCCGGATCACCTCGAGCCCCAGGAACTTCTCGTAGAACTCGCGGATTTTATCCAGATCGCGGGATTCGAGCGTCCCGTGGGACAGGAAATTCAGATTCAAAACCGAGTTCGGCATGACGTTCTCCCTTCGTACTTGCCCTCCCTGCGGGCGCGTGATTTGTTGGCGGGAAGGGTAGCCCAACGCTGCCGCCAACATCAATCCTCGATGACAACCAAAGAAATTCAGGGAGCCTCGGGTAATGTCCAAGACGCTGATCAAGGGTGCGGCCATCATTTCCATGGACCGCGGCATCAAGAACCTCGCCAGGGGCGATATCCTGATCGACGGCGACAAAATCGAGAAGATCGGCCGGACCGTCCGTTCGCCGGGCGCCAGGGTCATCGACGCCGCCGGCATGATCGCCATGCCGGGCTTCGTCAACGCGCACCTGCATACCTGGCAGACCGGCATCCGGGGGGTCGCCGGCAACTGGTCGATCCCCGAATACCTCCATCATATGCACGCCACCATCGCGCCCCGCTACACCGCCAACGACACCTATCTCGGCAATCTGGTGGGAGCCCTCAATCAGATCGGCAACGGCGCGACGACCATCTTCGATTGGTGCCACAACAACGCCACTCCCGGGCACACCGACGCGGCCATCGAGGGCTTGAGGGAATCGGGCATCCGGGCGGTGTTCGGTCACGGCTCGCCGAAGCCGGACGCCGAGAAGGACCAGACGCCCTACACCCATATCCCGCACCCCCAGTCCGAGATCGAGCGCCTGCGGAAAGGCCCCTTCGCCTCGGACGATCAGCTGGTCACCCTGGGGATGGCGGTGCTCGGCCCCGATTTTTCCACCTGGGAAGTGACGGAGCATGACTTCGAACTCGCCAAGGAGTTCGACCTGCTGGTCAGCGCCCACGTCTGGGGGGCGCCGAACCGGATGAACAAGGACGGGTACAAAAAGCTCGCCAAGAAGGGGCTTCTGGACAAGCGGCACAATTTGGTTCACGGGGTCTACCTGTCCGACGCCGAGCTCAAGCTGATCCTGGATACGGGCGCATCGGTCACCGTGACGCCCGAGGTCGAACTGCAGATGGGCCACGGCGCGCCGCTTACGGGCCGCGTGCGCGGCTACGGCGGGCTGCTCTCGGTGGGCGTCGACGTGGAGAGCAACATTTCCGGCGACATGTTCACGGTCATGCGGACGGCGCTGCAGAGCCAGCGCAACATCGACAACCGGGCGACCGCCAGGCGCACCAAGGCGCCGGCGCAGGCGCTCTCCATCAGGCCGATCGAGGCGCTCCGCTGGGCGACCATCGATGCGGCCAGGTCCCTCGGCATCGATAGGCGGGTCGGTTCGCTCAAACCCGGCAAGCAGGCCGACATTATCCTGATCAACGGCAACGACCTGAACATGTTCCCGGTGCATGACCCGGTCGAGAGCGTCGTCTTCCACGCCAACGGCTCCAACGTCGACACGGTCCTCATCGCCGGCCGGGTGATGAAGGCGAACGGCAAGCTCAAATACCGCGGGCTCGAGGAGAAGAAGGCCCTCCTCGCCCGCTCGGGCCGGAAGATCCTGAAGGGCCTGAAGCTGGCGGCGTAGGGGCGAATCACCCCCCCCTCCCTGACCCTCCCCCTCATCGGGGTTAGGGGTGTCCCCTAGGACCCCTGGGGGGGGGAGGGAATAGTTGGATTGGTCCACCTCCCCCCATGGAGGGGGAGGTCGAGACGGCCGGCAACCAGCCGGGCGTCGAGGGTGGGGGGAGTGGAGCTAGCCCCAGACCTCCTCCGCGGTTTCGATGATCAGCCGGAACTTGGCGATTTCGTCGTTGACCGTCACCAGATTGCCGATGGCGTTGGAGGAAAACCCGCACTGGGGGCTGAGGCAAAGCTGATCGGCATCGACGTATTCGGACGCCTCCTCGATCCGCGCCTTCAACTCGTCCTTGCTCTCCAAATCCGAGCGTTTGGTGGTCACGAGGCCAAGCACCACCTGCTTGCCCTCGGGCACGAAGCGGAGCGGCTCGAAGCCGCCCGAGCGCTCATCGTCATATTCGAGGAAAAATCCGTCCACGTCGGTGAGATTGAACATCTTCTCGGCCACCGGCTCGTAGCCGCCGGAGGCGAACCACTGGCTCTTGGCGTTCCCCCGGCAGAGGTGGACGCAGACGGCCATGTCGGGATGGCGGTCGCGGATGGAATCATTGATCAGCGCCGCATAGGTCGCCGGCAATTCGTCCGGATCCTCGCCCCGGTCGATGGCCCCCTGGCGCATCTTCTCGTCGCAGAGATAAGCCAGGTTGGTGTCGTCGAACTGGACGTAGCGGCAGCCGGCTTCGGCCAGCAGCGCCAGCTCCTCGCGATAAAGCTTGGACAAATCGGCGAAGAAGGCGTCGAGCTCGGGATAGGCCTCCTTGTCGATGGCGTCGCGGCCGCCCCGGAAATGGGTCATGGTCGGCGACGGCAGGGTGACCTTCACCGGATGATCGGTGAGCGACGAGGTGAACTTGTAATTCTCCACCTCGATGCCGCCGTCCGGCAGCGCCATCTTGCCGACCACCCTGGGCACGAAGGGGGTCGCCTTGGCTTCGTTCTTCGCTTCATGCTCCTTGTTCTCGTCGGAGACCGACACCGCCCGCTCGAAATCCCACGGCGCGTCGATGTTGATCACCTTCTGGATGAAATCGACGTGGAAGCTGGCGCGCCGGAACTCGCCGTCGGTGACGGCCGTCAAACCCACATCCTCCTGCATCTTGACCGCTTCCCTGATGCAGGCGTCTTCGTGTTCGCGCAAGAGTTCGAGGCTGATTTCCCCATCGTGCCACTTGTTGCGCGAGATCAACAGCGCATCGGGGCGCAGCAGCGATCCCACATGATCGGCGCGGTACGGGGGTTTGTTTCTGGCGGCCATGTCGGTCCTCCTTAACGGCACGTCGGTTGGGGATCATGCTACCCCCCTCCCGCGCTTGACTAAAGCCAAACCGCCACCTACCGGTGGGACCATGCCCGTCGATCCCGCCATTCTGATCGCGTTTCTCATCGCCGCCTCGGCCATCGTCGTCTCGCCCGGGCCCGATACGGTGCTGATCATCCGCTACACCATGACGTCCGGCGGGCGGATCGGCATGGTCACCATGGCCGGCGTCCAGATCGGCCTCGCCATCCACACCATCGCCGCGGCCGCGGGGCTGTCGATCATCGTCGCCGCCTCGCCGGTGCTGTTCAAGGGCGTGGCCATCGCCGGCGCCGCCTACATCGCGTTTCTCGGTTGCCAGGCGCTGAAGGCCAGCGGCGGCGGGCTGGGGCTCTCCGGCGAAGGTTCCCCGGTCGGCATCCACAAGGCGTGGCGGGACGCGATGACGACCAATGTCTTCAACCCCAAGGTCATCCTGCTGTTCCTGGCCCTGATGCCGGGCTTCGTGGCGGTCGAGAAGGGCAACATTGCGGCCCAGTTGGCCGTCCTCGGCGCAGCGCTGATCGCCATCAACATCGTCTGGCAGACGGCCCTGGTGGTCGCCGCCGAGCGGATGCGCCGCTGGCTGGTGACCCCGTCGGTCGCCAGGGGGATTTCAGTTGTGACCGGGCTGATCCTGGTGGCGCTCGCCGCCGGGATAGTCTGGGGCCACGTGATTTAGACGTTGAACCGGAACAGGATGACGTCGCCGTCCTGGACCATATAGTCGCGGCCCTCCTGGCGCATTTTGCCTGCATCCTTGGCCGGCTGCTCGCCGCCGAGGGACAGATAATCGTCCACATCGATGGTCTCGGCAGCGATGAAGCCGCGGGCGAAATCGGTGTGAACGGCGCCCGCCGCGTCCCGGGCGCGGGTGCCGGCGGTCACGGTCCAGGCGCGGGCCTCGTTGGGCGCGGCGGTGAAAAAGGTAATCAGGCCCAGCAGCTCGTAACCCGCCCGGATGAGCCGGGCGAGGCCGGTCTCCTCAAGGCCGAGGGCTTCCAGAAACTCCCGCTTCTCGTCCCCGGCCAGTTGCGACACCTCGGCCTCGATCCTGGCCGAAATGACCACCGCACCGGCGCCGGCCGCAGCGGCGTATTCGGCGACCTCGGCCGAATGGCCGTTTCCCCCGGCCGCAGCATCCTCTTCGACATTGCAGACGTAGAGCACCGGTTTCGAAGTCAGGAGATGCAGCATCCGGAACGCCTTGGCTTCGTTTTCCGCCACTTGAAGCGCGCGGGCCGGCTGGCCGCCGCGCAACAGTTCGAGCGTCCGGTCGACCAGTTCGAGCTGCGCCTTGGCCTCCTTGTCCTGTCCCCGGGATTTCTTGACCAGCGGCTCGCGGCGGCGTTCCAGGCTTTCCAGGTCGGACAGCATCAACTCCGTTTCCACCGTCTCGATGTCGCCCAGGGGATCGATGGCGCCGGAAACGTGCGAGATGTCATCGTCGGCGAAGCACCGGACCACATGAAGGATGGCGTCCACTTCCCGGATGTTTCCGAGGAACTGGTTGCCGAGCCCCTCGCCCTCGGAGGCGCCTTCGACCAGGCCGGCGATATCGACGAACTCCAGTTGGGTCGGCACTACCTTCGCCGAGGCGGCGGTTTCGGCAATCCGGTCGAGGCGCGGGTCGGGCACGTTCACCCGGCCCGAATTGGGCTCGATGGTGCAAAACGGATAGTTGGCCGTCTCGGCCTGCGCGGTGGCGGTGAGCGCGTTGAACAGGGTCGACTTGCCGACATTGGGCAGGCCGACGATGCCGCAGGTGAATCCCACCTAATCTTTTTCCTTTGCCGTCTTTTCGTCGCCGGGTTTCGATTTTTCCCTTGGCGGATTGGTGATCAGCGCCACGTCGGACATGAAGCGCGCGTCATCCCCCTCCACCAGCACCGGCGCCGCCTGGACGATGGCCATCAGCATGTCGTTCAGCCAGCCCCGGTCGGCCTTGGTGAAGTTCCCCAGCACATGGCCGGTCACCCGGCCCTTGTCGCCCGGGTGGCCGATCCCGATCCGCACCCGCCTGAACTCCGGCCCGATATTGGCGCTGATGCTCTTGATGCCGTTGTGACCGGCCGCGCCGCCGCCCCGCTTGACCCTGATCTTTCCCGAAACCAGATCGAGTTCGTCGTAGAGCACCGTTACGTCCCTGTTCTTGATCTTGAAGAACCGGGTGACGCCGCGCACCGCCCGGCCCGATGCGTTCATGTAGGTGGCCGGCTTGAACAGATGGACTTTCTCGCCGCCGATCTCGGCCTCGGCCAGGCGGCCGCCGAATTTCGAGCGATAGGGACCCTTGCCGTAGCGGTCGTGCAGCGCGTCCACGGCCATGAAACCGACATTGTGACGGTTGTTCTCGTATTTGGGCCCGGGATTGCCGAGACCGACCAAGAGCAACATGGCTGCCTCCTGCGGCCCGCTCCGGCGGGCACCGGAAAATCGCCGGATCAGGCTTCGAATTACTCTTCGCCGCCGTCCGGCTCTTCTTCGCCGCTCTCTTCGCCTTCGACGCCCTCTTCGCCCTCGAGGCCTTCTTCGCCCTCTTCACCCTCAAGGCCTTCTTCATCCTCTTCGGGCTCTTCCTCGACCTGGATGGTCGGGGCGGCGATGGTAGCGACCGTAAAGTCGCGGTCGGTCACCGTCGGGGTCACACCGTCGGGCAGCTCGATGGCGCTGATGTGGATCGAATCACCGATGTCGAGACCGGTGAGGTCGAATGTCAGTTCCTGCGGAATGTTCAGCGGCGAGCACAGCAATTCAACCTCGCGGCGGACGACGTTCAGCACGCCGCCGCGCTTGAGGCCCGGCGACTCGTCGTCATTGAGGAAGGCGCAGGGCACATCCACCGCGATCTTGGTATCGGCGCCGAAGCGCAGGAAATCCACGTGAAGGGGACGGTCGGTCAAGGGATCGACCTGTACGTCACGGGCCAGCACGTCGTGGCTGTCGCCGTTCACCTTGACCTTGAACACCCGGGTGAAGAATCCGGTCTGGGAGAGATGCTTCGAAAGCTCCCGCCCATCCAGGGAAATCATCACCGGGTCCATCTTGTTGCCGTAAATGACCGCCGGAATGCGGCCCTCGCGCCGATGCGCCCGTGCCACCCCCTTGCCGGCCCGGTCACGCTGTTCGGCAGTGAACGTCGAAACGTCAGCCATGTGTCGCGCTCCTCAATCAAATGCGGCGGCCTCCAGGGGTGCCGCCGCCGGGAAAGTGCCGCGTTTTAGTGGTTTAACGGGGATTAGTCAAATAGCGAGGAGACCGAATGCTCGTCCGAAATCCGCCGGATCGCCTCGGCCATCAGCGGCGCGATTGTCAGCTGGCTGATGTTGTGCGCGACCCGCATGGCCTCGGTCGCCATGATGCTGTCGGTGGTCACCAGGGTCTCCATCGGCGAAGACGAAACCCGCGCCACCGCCCCGCCGGACAATACGCCGTGGGTCACGTAGGCGGTGACCGAATCCGCGCCCGCTTCCGTGAGCGCCTGAGCCGCGTTGCACAGCGTGCCCGCCGAATCGACGATATCGTCGATCAGAATGCAGCGCCGGTCCTTGACGTCGCCGATAATGTTCATCACCTCGGATTCGCCGGCCCGCTCGCGCCGCTTGTCGATGATCGCCAGATCGGCGTCGATCCGCTTGGCGATGGCCCGCGCCCGGACCACGCCGCCGACATCGGGCGATACCACCATGGTGTGGTTGTTGTCGAACCGGTCGCGAATGTCCTTGGTGAACACCGGCTCGGCATAAAGATTGTCGACGGGAATATCGAAGAAGCCCTGGATCTGGCCGGCATGAAGATCAAGGGTCAGCAGCCGGTCGGCGCCGGCGCTGGTGATCAGGTTGGCCACCAGCTTGGCCGAGATCGGCGAACGGGGGCTCGATTTCCGGTCCTGGCGGGCATAGCCGAAATAAGGCACCACCGCCGTTACCCGCCGGGCCGATCCGCGCCGGAGCGCGTCCAGGGTAACCAACAGCTCCATCAGATTGTCGTTGGCCGGATAAGAGGTCGACTGAATGACGAAGACGTCCTCGCCGCGAACGTTCTCGTTGATCTCGACGAACACCTCCATGTCCGAAAAGCGCCGGATGCTGGCCTTGGTCAGCGGCAGATTCAGGTAGGCGGATATGGCTTCGGCAAGAGGACGGTTGCTGTTGCAGGTGAGGATTTTCATCCCTGGCGGACCCCCGAGTCGGCGGGCGGCGCGCTCAATGGAGACCTCGCCTGAGAGATCCGCGGCACCGCTTTCGAGCGCGATCTATGTATCAGCGTGTCATGAGTCTGTAAACGGGAATCCCGGGCCGCTTTCCGGGATCGCTCACCGGCCCGGCTGTGCCGCCGATTTGGCCGCCTCGGCCTTGTCCATGACCTCGATGATGCCGGGACCGGCGGCGGCCGCAATAACCCCGGCGACCGCGCCCCACGGCCTGTCGAGGGCGCCGGCCCGGATGGCGTTTCGCTGTACGACATCGCCCAGCTCTGAGCCGTCCGCGCCGTTGACGACCCACCGGATGGTGATCTCCTGGCGGCCAACCGAGGGCGGGGTCAGCTCCACTTGTCCGGCAATTTGGTAGTCCGATTCGCCTTCGGCACCGGCGATGCGGACGCCCAGGCGAAGCAGCGCCCGGCGGACGGCGCCGGCGAGGGCCGTGTTGCCGTCTCCCGGCGCACCGGATACGCCGGCGACCCGAACGCGGCGGTGCGGCGCGGGCATCTCGTCGGCGGCCGGCTCGGCGGCGGCCGGCACCTCGACCAGCGGATTTGAGCGCTCCGGCCCGCCCTGATGGGCGAAGGGCTGCGGGATCGGCCCGCAGGCGGCCAGCACACCGAGCGCCACAACGGAAACCAGGATCGAGCTATGCCGCACAGAAAACCAACATGACCAGCAACGCGAACATCAAGAGCATAATCATATAGGGCATGGGTGACGCCGGTGTGCCGCCTATTCGTGAAGAGTAACCACGGAGAGGCCGCGCCCGTAATCCGGCTCGTCATTGAGAACCGACCGGCGATAGCTGAAGAACCGATCGCTCTCCCGGCAGGTATCGCAGGGCGACCGGACCACATGCCGCAGTTTCATGTCGTTGAGCCGCCGGCCCACATATCCGGGCAGATCGAACATGGGATGACCTTCGCGGCGGCCGGGCGCGAACAGGTCGGCATTGCGCTCGTCTTCCTCGAGGATCGGCCCGGCAAACTCGTCGCTGACCTCGTAGGAGCGCTGGGCGATGCACGGGCCGATGGCGGCAAAGGTATTCGCCGGATCGGCGCCGAGGCCGGACATGGCGGCCATAGTCGCCTCGAGAATGCCCGCCCGCGCGCCACGCCAGCCAGCATGGGCCGCGCCGACCACGCCGGCGTCGGGGTCGGCCAGCATCACCGGCGCGCAATCGGCCGACAAAATGCCGAGAATCAATCCCGGACGGTCGGTGACCAGACCATCGGCAACCGGCGCATCGTCGGGCTCCCAGGGTTCCGCGACGGTAACCACATGGTTGGTGTGCTCCTGGTACGCCGTGACCAGCGGCCAGTCCGTCACGCCGAGACGTTCCAGCGCGATCCGCCGGTTGCGGGTGACGTTCTCCGGCGTATCGCCCGAGCCGTAGCCGCAATTGAGGGAATCATAGACGCCCGTGCTGACGCCGCCGAGCTTGGTGAAGAACGCATGGCGGATATTGGTCAGACTGTTGAGGGCGGCAAAGGTAATCATCTGGGCGCGGCGCTCCCGGCTTCACTCGGTGCCATCGAAACCGGCCTCAATTTGCAGTCCCGGCGCGGCGAGGGCCAGCACTTTAAACAGGCTGCCCATTTCGTCGGCGCCGATGAGGCGGTCGAGGGCCGACGCGAGCGAACGCTTTTGGGCGTCGTCGGCCGTCTCCGCCAGGGACCGATGGCGATGAAGAATGCCGAGTTCGGTGAGGAACGACCGCTGGGTTACCGGACCGTGAATTCGCGCGCCGCCTTCACGGCCGGCCCGCGCCAGCGCCTCGAAGTCCACATGGGCGGTGAGATCGGCGGTGCCGGGCGCATCGAGGGGCGGGTGGTACTCGTGGGACCGCACCGCCTGCAGGGTATCGCCAATCCCGCTCAGGCGATGCCCATAATCGATCAACAGGGCGGCGCCGCCGTGGGCCGAGAGATGGGAACCGATGTCACGGGCCAGTGCTTCGGCTCGCGCTCTCCGTTCAACGATATCTCCGGGGGACGCGTTCAAATCCCGGGCAACGGCATCCGCGCAGTCCGTCCCGTGATCGGAGACCGCGAATGCCAGCCGGCCGTCTTCCAAACCGACCAGACGCTCCCGCCACCCGTTTTCCGCCCTGACGAACTGCGAGACCGGCAGCGCATCAATGAACTCGTTGGCGACGATCAGGCAGGGTCCAACCGGCAGCGGATCGGGAGCAGGCTGCCATTGGATCGGAATCTCCGCGCCGCGCAAGGTTTCCCGCTGCGCCTCGATCAGCCGGCCGCTCATTTCCACGAGCGTCATGGAAATCGCTTCCGGAAATCCCGATACACCCTTTGCCGCCCGCACGACGTCTCTCATCAAGGTGCCGCGGCCGGGACCCAGCTCGATCAGATTGACGGAACCGGGCCGCCCCATGTTCCGCCACGCCACCCCCAGCCACAGTCCGATCAGTTCCCCGAACATCTGACTGACTTCCGGAGCGGTGGTGAAATCGCCCGATGCGCCAAAGGGTTCCTGCGTCGTGTAATAACCGTGTTCGGGGTGCGAGAGGGCGAGTTCCATGTACTCGGCCACGGTGATCGGCCCGTCCCGCCCGATCAGTTCGCGGAGAATGCGGTCGAGATTTGTCACACGGCCCTTTGAGCGCGAATCACGAGATACAGGCCCAACAGCAGCACGGGGATGGTGAGAAGCTGGCCCATTGTCGCGCCGCCCAGCAGGAAACCCAGGTGGGCGTCGGGCTCGCGGACCAGTTCGACGAAGCCGCGGGCCGCGGCATAACCGATGACGAAGATGCCGGCCAGCATGCCGGTTTTCATCCGGATGCGTTCGGAGCGCGAGACCGCGAACAGGACCAAAAATAGCACCAGGCCCTCGAGCAGGGCTTCGTAAAGCTGGCTCGGATGGCGCGGCAGATCGCCGGCGGCAGGAAACACCATGCCCCACGGCACGTCGGTCACCCGTCCATAGAGCTCGCCGTTGATGAAATTGGCGATGCGGACCAGAAACAAACCGATCGGCGCGGCGCAGGCGATCGCGTCGCTCATCGCCCACAAATCCAGGTCGCGCTTCCGGGCGAACAGGATCATCGCCACGATCATGCCGATCAGGCCGCCGTGGAACGACATGCCGCCCTGCCAGACGGCAAACAGGCTGAGCGGGCTGTCGAGCATCAGCCCGGGCATGTAGAACCCCACATAGCCGAGCCGTCCGCCGATTACGGTCGCCAGAATGGCCCAGACCAGAAAATCCGACGCATCCCGATCGCTCATGGCGTGGGGCGGCCGGGCAACGAACCAGCGGACATACAGCCAGGCGAGCACACACCCGCCGAGCCACATGACCGAATACCAGCGGATGGCCAGCGGCAGACCGATGAGCGGCCTGAAGTCGACGATCACAGGGTCAATGGCGGGAAAGGGAATGGCAAGCATGCGGGGGTTCCAGGCCGGTGAAGGAGCAAAGCCAAATCAGGGTTATTTGAACGGATCGTCTTGCATCAGGTAATTCCGGACGTACCGCCGGACGCCGTCCTCGAGCGCCGTGAACGACTTGTCATAGCCCGCGGCCAACAGGCGCTCCATCCGCGCCTCGGTGAAATACTGGTACTTGTCCCGGATGTTCTCGGGCGTCGGCACGTACTCGATGTCGGCGTTCTTTCCCAGCGCCTTGAAAACGGCGACGGCGAGGTCCTCGAAACTCCTGGCCCGGCCGGTGCCGCAATTGAACAGGCCGTTGACCGCCGGATGATCCAGCAGCCAAAGCATCACGTCGACACAGTCCTCGACCCAGATGAAGTCCCGGAGCTGTCCGCCGTCGGCATAGTCCGGATGGTGCGACTTGAACAGCCGCGCCGGCCCGCCGCCTGCGATCTGCTCATAGATCTGGGGCACGACGCTGCGCTGGCCGCCCTTGTGGTACTCGTTGGGTCCGTAGACATTGAAGAACTTGAGCCCTGCCCATTGGCTGGGCGCGGGCTCCCCGTTGCCGACCATCTCCGCCACCTTGCGGTCGAAAATGTGCTTGCTCCAGCCATAGGGGTTGAGCGGCGTCAGCCTGGCGAGGCCCTCGGCGCTTCCGTCGTCATCGAACCCGGCTTCGCCGCCGCCATAGGTCGCCGCCGACGACGCGTAGATCAGCGGGATATTTTTGCCGGCGCACCAGTCCCAGAGCCGGAGCGGGACACCGTAGTTCTGGTGCACGACCAACTCCCAATCGGTGGTGGTGGTCGACGAGACGGCGCCCAGGTGAAATACGCCGTCGATCGAATTTCCCCGGTCGCCGAGATACGCGAACAGGTCAGGCGGCGTGATCCAGCCCGCGAGTTCGCGCTTGGCCAAGTTGCGCCGACGGCCGGCATCGTCGTCGCAATCGCAAACGACGATCCGCGCCTGCCGCTCGGCAAGCGCCGCAACCAGATTGGAGCCGATAAACCCGGCGCCGCCGGTGACAAGATAGGTAGGCGAAGAATCGGACATGTGACGCGGGTTATATGTCGCCCGCAATTTGGCCGCAAGACGCCGGTCGGGGAACCGTGCGGGGGGCTCTATTGCCGGGCGGGGCAAAGTCCGCATAATGGCCCGGCAGCGGAGCGGATAATCAAGATGGAGAGCGACGGATATGCAAAGCCGCAACAAACTTCTCGACGATCTCGCCCGAGTGGCAGGCGGCGCGGCGGGGACCGTGGCCGGCATCCGGGATGAAGTGGAAGCCGTGGTTCGGCAGAGAATTGAAGCGGTGCTGTCCGAACTGAACCTGGTCACGCAAGACGAATTCGACGCGGTCAAGGCCATGGCATCCAAGGCCCGGGCCGAACAGGAAAAGCTGGAAAAGCGTGTCGCCGAACTGGAAGCAGGGGCCGCAAAGCCGGCGGCGAAACCGGCGGCCAAACGCGGACCCGCGAAATCGGCTTCGAAAACAACCACGAAATCCGCCACAAAACCGGGGGGCCGGACCCGCAAAGCCGCCGCCAAGCGGAAGACCCCGGCCGCCGGGAGATAGCCGGCCGGCGCGGGCGGGCGCTGCACAATAGGGAATCTGCCGCTCCCGGGCGACTCAGGTTGTTCGAGCGCCGGTTCGCCCGCCCATTGAGGCGCCCCCGGTGGTCTGCTCAGGTAACCACGTTCTCGACACCGGCATCCTCACGGGAGTTGAGAATAGCTGCCGAGCCTTTTTCAGCAATCATGAAGGTTGGAGCATTTGTGTTTGCCGACGTGATCTGCGGCATCACCGACGCATCGATAACACGCAGATTCTCCAAGCCGCGGACCTTCAAATTCGGATCCACGACCGACTCCACATCGCTGCCCATCCGGCAGGTGCCGACGGGGTGGAAGACCGTCCCGCCATTGTGGCGGACATGATCCCAAATCTGCTCGTCGGTCTGCACATCCTTGCCCGGAAAAACTTCTTCGTCCCACAGATCGCGGAACGAGGGCTGACTATAAATCTCCCGTAAAATTTTGACGCCTTCGACGATCACATTCCGATCCTCCACCTCGCCAAAGTAATTTGGCTCGATGCGGGGCTGTTCGAAGGGATCCGGCGATTGAATCCGGACGGTGCCCCGGGATTTCGGGTGGCACTGCCAGACGGAAGCTGTGAATCCCGAGTATTCATGCAGTGGCTCTCCCGGCTTGTCGACGGATAGAGGCATTACGTTGAACTGGACGTCCGGACGCCCGTCCACGGCGTATTTGGTACAGGCGCTACCGCCCACCTGGCCGGCGCCGACGGTCAGGGGTCCTGAGCCGCGCACCAGCCATTGCAGGCCCATATGCGCCAACTTGAAAGGATTTCGAATTTGATCATTGAGCGAGTTTTTGTTCCGCATGCGGACGATGGTGCGCATCTGATAGTGGTCCTGAAGATTGCACCCGACTTCGGGCGCGTCGAGAACCACAGGGATTCCAAGCCCCTTGAGGAGATCGGCGGGGCCGATACCGGACAGCTGGAGAATCTGCGGCGACTGAAGAGCTCCAGCGGCGAGAATGACCTCCGCGGCGGCCATAGCGCTCTCCATTCTCCCTGACTTGAGCCATTCGACGCCGACGGCTTTTTGACCCTGCATGATGATGCGCTTGGCGTGAACCCCTGTGACCACTTTTAGATTGGGACGTGACCACACCGGAGCGAGGAACGCAGCCGAGGAACTGGCGCGCCATCGCCGTGAAATGGAAAGCTGGTAGGAGCCGACACCAAAACTGGTTTCACCATTGAAATCGGAATTGTACGGGAGGCCAAACTCCTGCGCCGCCATCACCCAAGCTTTGCAGGCGGGGTGGTCATTGCGAAGGTCACTTACGGCCAACTCGCCGAGGGCACCTCGATACTGAGACTCCCCACCGGAGTATTTTTCCAGGCGCCGAAAAAAAGGAAGGATGTCCTGAAAGCTCCAATTTGTGGCTCCGAGGCGCGCCCAATCGTCAAAATCTTCGTGTTGTCCGCGGATAAAGATCAGACCATTGATGGAGCTCGACCCGCCGAGCACCCGGCCTCGCGGCCAGACGATACTGCGGCCGCCGCTTCCTTCGCCGGGTTCGGTATCGAACTGGCGGGAAAACCGATCATCGTAAATGGTGCGGAAGTATCCGACCGGCAGCTTGAGCCAAAAATTACGGTCGGCACGACCGGCCTCCAAGACCAGCACCCTGTGGTCCGGGTTGGCGCTCAGCCGGTTGGCGAGGAGGGACCCGGCCGAGCCGGCCCCTACGATGATATAGTCGTAGGCCGTCTCAACGGACCGGGACACGGCTCCCCCCCAGTCGAACGAGAATTTTGCCTAACGCCGGCCCTCATGACCGCGGCGTGTCCGGCGGAATGGGCTCCATGTAGGGAAAGCGGGCCAACCCCTTGGTGAATGTCGTATCCGTATTCGCCGCGCTACGTACAAACTCCTTGGACGCATCCCGATAGGGGTAATAATCCCAGGGTGCGCGGTTGCCTTTCAGCAATACCTTTTGGAGATAAATCCGCCGCTTCTGGCTTTGGATAATGTCCTGTTTCAGCCGAACCGGATCCCACCGCTGCAAAATGTCGGTCAGCATCGCCTGTTCGGTCTCCGCAAATTCCGGATCGCCGCATAGGTTCCGCAGCTCCTTGGGATCGTTTCCAAGGTCGTAGAGCATCCCCGGATCGTCTTCGCAATAGACGTACTTGAAACCGTTTTTACGCAACATGAAGCAGGGCGCGTAGATGCCCTCACCCGTGAACTCCATCATAACGTCATCTTGCCATTCCGTATCATCGTTGTGCAGAAGCCCGGTCATGCTGTTGCCGTCGACCGGGTCGATGAGATCGGGGGGATTACCGTCCGTCGCGATATCGATGAAGGTCGGAAGCAGGTCGAGCAGAGAGACTCCACGCTCCTCCCGGTGGCCCTTTGCGCCTCCCGGTGCGGAAACAATCATCGGCACCCGGACCGACCATTCGTACGGATTGAATTTATACCACATGCCCCGTTCGCCCATCATGTCGCCATGATCGGACGTAAAGACGATGACGGTATTGTCGGCAACACCCGTGTCTTCCAGCGCCGCCATCAGTTTGCCGACGTGGTCGTCGACATAGCTGATCATACCGTAATAGGCACGCCGGGCACGCAGGATGATTTCGTCCGTAACGGTGTGCTCATCCTGGCGGATCAGGTGATAGTAGCGCTGGCTCCACGGATCGCGCTCTTCGAAGGGAATGAACGGTACCGACGGCAGATCGATTTCGTCGTCGGCGTAGCGATTCCAGTATTCCCGGGTGATGGTGAAGGGATTGTGGGGATGGGTGAAGGAAGCCGTCAGGAAGAACGGTGACCGGTCCTTATCGCGCGCGTAGTCGTAAATCTTTTGAACGGCGAGAAAGCCGACCTCGTCGTCGTAGTCCAACTGCAGGGATCGCTTGCAAAGACCCGCTTCAACGACACCCCTGAGACTCATGACGGACGGTGCGAACGGGTGGTCGGTCTGACTCCAATCCGGCGTCCAGCCGAAATCCGAGGGATAGATATCGGTGGTCAGGCGCTCCTCGAATCCATGCAGCTGGTCCGGGCCGACAAAATGCATCTTGCCGCTGAGACAGGTCTTGTAGCCGAGATCGCGCAGGTAGTGAGCAAACGTCGGGATCGAAGCGGGAAACTCCGACGCATTGTCATAGGCGCCGATCTTGGACGAAAGTCTGCCGGACATCATCGAAAAGCGCGACGGCGCGCAGACCGGGTTGTTGCAATAGGCGTTTTGAAACACCGTCCCATTTTCGGCGAGCCGTTGCAGATGGGGCGTTTTGACGACCGGATGCCCGTACATCGGCAGCGCAGGCCCCGCCATCTGATCGGCCTGGATGAGAAGAATATTGGGGGTGCTCATCGGTATGTGTTCCTCGTTTGTCGACAGGACTCCAGCGTCGTGCCCTTAACGGCACGTTCCAATCGGACCAAATTGCCGGCGATGGCGTGCAGGCTCGAGAAATTTCGAGCCTGCACTTCCGCCGTCGGCAATTTAGTTCGACATACTCCGTTTCACGAATTCCTCGACCCCGGGAACGCCGATTTCGCGATAGTATTTCAGCGCGCCGGGATGCAGGGGAGCGGCAAATCCGTTCAGGACCGTGTTCTTGTTCACACGGCCAAACGCGGGGTGAACACCCTTAAGGCGGCCAAGATTGGTAAAGATGGTCTTGGTCATCTCGTAGACGAGATTTTCGGGAATTTTCTTATGGATCACGAGAGCATTGCCGAGACCGAAACTCGGTGTCGCCTCAGAGACACCCTTATAGGTTCCGCCGGGAATCGCAATGCGGAAATAGGGCGGATGCTTTTTCCGGAGATCGGCAAAGAACTCGTCTGAAATCGGCAGCAGTTTCACCTTGTGTTTTGCCGTCAACTTGATCACCGGCGGCAGGGGAAAACTTCCGTTCCACAGCGCCGCGTCCAGATTGCCGTCACTCAGCATGTTCGCCATGTTGCCGAGGCGAACCCGGAAATCCTTGAAGTCCTTGCCCGGCTTGAGGCCTAGCTGGCTCATGAACGCATCCGCGTCGAGCATCGACACGCCGCCCGGCTGGCCCATGCCCACGCGTTTCCCCTTAAGGTCGGCAAGCGTCTTGACCGGGCCGCCTTCAAGGGTGATGACGTGCATGGCCACGGGCGCGATCGACATCCAGCTCAAGATTTGGCCTGGATTCTTACTCTTGAAAGGGCCGGTGCCCTTGTAGGCGCCAAAGGCCGACAAGGTCGTCGCCATGGATGCCTCGAGATCGCCGCTGTTCAGCAGCTTGACGTTTGCCACGTAGCCCTTGGTCTCCTCGGCGGTTACACGGACACCTTTGACATTCTTGTTGATCACGTCGGCGATCCCGGCCGACCAGGTGTATGCCGTGCAGCCCACCGGGCACGAACCGATGGACACATTCGTTTGGGCCGACACTGTTGTTGAACCGGCCAACGCCCCGACGGCGGCGATCGCCGCCGAGAACATGGTCAATTGTCGTTTAATATTCATTGTCATTCCTCCTCTGAATATCTGGGTTTCGACACTTGGATCAGTAATCTATACCGGGATAAAGGGCTCTGATCACGCCCTCGCAAAACATGAACTCCTTGACGTCACGATGATCCGGCCTGCTCCGTCTTCGACTCGCTCCGTGCCGATGCGTCTCTGCGAAACCACTGATAACCCGTAACGGCAATGATCAGAGCGATGCCGGTCAAATTTGATTCGAAATGCTGCCCCATCATCAGCAGTCCCCCCGCGAATACAAGAACGCGTTCGACAAGGGACGCGCGATGCAGGTACCAGCCTTGAACGGCGATCGCGATGGCGCCGGCGCCAATGATCGACGTCGCGGCCGCTATCGCGATTGTTGCAACGTCGCCAAAGCCCAAAAGCGCCGGGTTAAGGACGAAGAAGAACGGCACGATGAAGGCGGCGATCCCAAACTGAACCGCCACCAACGCGATCTTGAATGGATTTGCCTCGGCCAATCCGGCCGCGGCGTAGGCTGCCAGGGCCACGGGCGGCGTGATGGAGGACAACATCGCGCCGTAAAACACAAATAGGTGCGCCGCCAGGAGTTTGACGCCCATATCGACCAGCGCCGGAGCCACCAGGGTCGAAACCAGGATATAGGCGGCTGCGGTCGGCAGCCCCATGCCGAGCAACAACGATGCCGCCATCGTCAAAATCAACGCGAGTATCAGGTTATTTCCGGACACCGCGACGATCAAAGAGCTGAATTTCAACCCGAGCCCCGTGAGGGTGATCACGCCGATGATAATCCCCGCGGTGGCGCAGGCAACGGCGACGGGCAACACCGCTTCCGCTCCGTCGATGAGAGCGGCAAAGAATTTCTTTGGCGTGAGCCAGGTCGCCCGTTGCGCATAACTGACAACAACGGTGGTGACGATCGCCCAGAACGACGCAAACATCACGGAGAAGCCGTCGATCAGGAGGTAGGCGAATACGGGCAATGAAAGCAGGAGGTGCCCGCCGGTCATGACCGTGGGAATGATCTTCGGTAGTTCGTCCAGTTGAAGAACCGGAATATCCCGCTTCACGGCTTCGAGGTGAACGACGGCGAACAACACCACATAGTAAAGCGTCGCCGGGAGAATGGCGGCGGCGGCAATGTCGAGGTACGGCGTTTCGGTGAGGTCCGCCATGATGAAGGCGGCGGCCCCCATCACCGGCGGCATGAGCTGACCGCCGGTGGAGGCGACCGCCTCGATCGCTCCGGCGACCTGGGGGCGGTATCCGTTGCGCTTCATCAGTGGGATGCTGATGGTGCCGGTGGTGAGCACGTTGGCGACCGCCGTGCCGGAAATCATGCCCATCAGGCTGCTGCCGACGACGGCGGCTTTGGCAGGGCCGCCCCGGGAGCGCCCGGTCGCACCGGTGGCGATATCCATAAGGACACGGCCGGCCCCGGAGCGTTCCAGCAGGGCGCCGAAGATGACGATCATCACCACGAACGTCGCGCTGACGCCCAACGGCGTCCCGAATATCCCGCCGCCGCCCAAATAAAGGTGCGATACAACGCGTTCAAACGAGTATCCCCGGTGGTTCAGTAGTCCGGGCAGCTGCGGGCCCAAAAACGCATAGGCCAGGAAGATCACGGCCAAGATGACGATTGGCCAACCTATACAACGGCGGGTCGCTTCCAGCAGCGTGATGACGCAGAGACTTCCAAGCCAGAACTCGAGCTCGGTCAACTCACCCCACCGTCCGGAGACCTCATGGAAATAGATCACGTGGTAGATGAGCACCGAAAAACCGACCACGAGCAGCACGCTGTCGATCACGAGCTCATGCAGACGTGGCGCTTTCTTGGTGAAGGCGCCGTACCCTGTGTAGACCAGGAAAATTACGAGCGCGAGGTGAAAGCCGCGCTGGATCATGTCCGAGAACACGCCGAAGAACGCCGAATAAAGGCTGAATGCCGCCAGCACGATCGCGACACCCGCTCGTGTCATCTTCAGTCCTCGTGCCAAGTCGGAATTGGCCATCACCCCGCCGCTCTCCTAACGTCGGAACAAGCTTCGAACCCCTCCGCTCGAATGACCTTGGAGGAAACCTTGCCGAGGCGGGCCAAGATCGCCCAACCCGACGCCGTCGTATTCAGGCAATCGTTGCGTCCGCAAACGCAGGTAAACTCGGTCGGCTGATCGATGAGATGGCCGAACGCGGAGATGACGAGACCGAGTACGTGGGCACCGTCGGCGGCGACTTGCAGACCGGTCTGGGGTCGGCCGGGAACGCCATCGCGGTCCAACTTGCCGGTCTCCTCGACAAACTCGCTTTCAATGAGTTCGCGGACAATCCGGTTGATCGCCATGCCCGACAATCCGGTCTGGTCCGCCAATTCAACCCGCGAAATGCCGGGTTGCGCGTCAATGCCGGTCAGTACCAAATGGCGATGATATCTCCTCAATCCGCTGGTTAACGTCCCGGTTGGCATAGTTCAATTAATAGCACTACGTTAGTTATTAATTGAACTATGCGAGAGACCGCGTAAGGAGTCTAGGTATTCCGGCCGATGTTGAGCGAGCGCGGACCATGTCTTCCTTGCGCAGCGAGGCGCGGCAGATCGTCGACGGCGGGAAACGCCATGCCCCACGGCACGCCGGTCACCCGTCCATAGAGTTCGCCGCCGATGAAATTGGCGATGTGGACCAGAAACAGGCTGATCGGTGCGGCGTAGGCGATCGCGTCGCTCATCGCCCACAAAACCCGGTGGCCGGAGCCGCAAAACGGAAGACCCCGGCCGCCGGGAAATAGCCGGATCGGCGCCCGGATCGTCCGCCGCTTCAATTATCCACAGATTTCGCCGCCTCCCGCGGAGGTTCTTGTTGCGCGCCAGAACTCCTTCTGGCAGGCTAGACTTTGTAGGATAGATGCCACAAACCCCCTATATGTAGGTAATAGCCATATATATGGGGGCTGTTTCACCTATGCTTCGAAACAGCAGGCGCCACCGCTTCCGGAAGGCTTCCGCCATGGCACATTTGGATCTTCAGACAACCACATACTCTTCTCATCCGCTGGACGTCGTCGAGCACGTGATGCAGGAGCAAAACTGGCGTTTTGACCGCAGCTGCGATGACGAAGTATCGGCCGAGTACCGCGGCACATGGTGCGACTACGGTGTCCATTTCGCCTGGTCGACCGAATTCGACGCCATCCACTTCACCTGCGCCTTCGATATGCGGGTGCCCGAGGCGCGCAAGTCGTCGGTTCACCGGCTCCTGGCCCTGGTCAATGATCGCCTTTGGCTGGGACATTTCGGACTTTGGAACAATGAGGGCCTGCCCATGTACCGGCACGCAGTGCTGCTCCGGGGCGCCGGCATTTCTTCACAGCAGATCGAGGATCTGCTCGATGTGGCGGTCTTCGAGTGCGAGCGGTTCTATCCCGCCTTCCAGTACGTCATCTGGGGCGGCAAGCCGGCCGACGAAGCCATCGAGGCTTCGATGATCGAGCCCATGGGAGAGGCATAGGCGCCGCCTCCCGGGAACCATGAAGCGATGAAACTTCTCCTCGTCGGCTGCGGGAACATGGGCGGCGCGCTGCTGGCCGGCTGGCTCGATACCGGTGTGAGTCCGGGTGATGTCGTCGGCGTCGATCCGGCGCCAGCGCCGGCGGCCGCCGCGCTTGGGCCGGATATCGTCGGCTCGGTCGAGGAAATTCCCGCCGCGTTCAAGCCCGACATGATCATCATCGCGGTAAAACCGCAGGGGATCGAAGACGTGGTACCGGCGTTCTCGAACCTCGCCGCCGACGCCGCCACGCTGTCCATTGTCGCGGGAACGACGATCGGCAAACTGAGCGGCCTGATCGGCGGATCTCCGGCGGTCATCAGGGCGATGCCCAACACCCCGGCCGCCATCGGGCGCGGCATCTCGGTGCTCTGCGCCAACGACCAGACATCGGCCGTGGCGCGCCAGACGGCCGGAAAGCTCATGTCCGCCGTCGGCGAAGTGGCCTGGGTCGAAGACGAATCACTCCTGGATCCGGTAACCGCCGTCTCCGGCAGCGGACCCGCCTATATCTTCCTGCTCGCCGAATGCCTGGCCGAGGCGGGCGTCGCGGCCGGCCTCCCGGGTGACTTGGCACAGCAACTCGCCCGGGCGACGGTAGCCGGGGCGGGCGAAATGCTGCACCGGACGGACACCCCGGCGGCGACCCTCCGCGAGAACGTGACCAGCCCGGGCGGCACCACCGAAGCGGCCCTCGGCGCCCTGATGGCCGATGACGGCATGCAGCCGCTGCTCACCGAAGCGATCCGGCGGGCGACGGAACGCTCCCGGGAACTGGCCGGATAAACGTTATTTGGGGAGCCGGACGTTGGCCTCGGCGATGGCCGGTTCCAGAAACTCGCGCAGCATCTCCAAACCCTTGGCCTCCAACTGCCGGACCCTGTCCTTGGAGAGGTTCAGTTCCTTGCCCAGCGCGGCGAGGGTGTGGCGCGCCTCGCCCAGATAGCGGCGGCGGATAATGAACTGCTCCCGGTCGGGCAGCATTTCAAGCGCCTTGGCCAGCAATTCGTTGAGGGTCTTTGCTTCGCCCTCCTCGGCCAGCCGGTCTTCGGCCGATGCCTCGGGGGACACCAGCGCGTCGAGCCATGGCCGTCCGGTCTCGTCACCGGTCCTGCCGTCAAGCGACTGATCCCGCTGGGCGACCCGGCGGGCAATCCCGCGCACCTCGGCGGCGGTGGTCTCGAACCGTTCGGCGAGCTTGTTCACGATGTCCTCACCGAGGGCGTCGGCGCCGTCGATCAGCTCCGAAGTCATGCGGCGCAGGTTCAGGAAAAGCGACTTCTGGGCCGAGGTCGTGCCAAGCCGCACCAGCGACCAGGAACGCACCACGTGATCCTGGATGGCGGCGCGAATCCACCACGCCGCGTAAGTCGAAAGCCGGACATCCTTGTCGGGGTTGAACCGTTTCACCGCCTGGATCAGGCCGACCATGCCCTCCTGCACCAGATCGGGCATGGGAACCCCGGATTGCCGGTAGTTGGCGGCGATCTTGGCGACGAAGCGGACATGACTGGTAATCAGCCGGTCGATGGCATCCGAATCCCCCTCGCCGGCCAGGCGTGCGAGGCGGCGCTCCTCTTCGCGGTCCAGCGGCGCGGTGGCGCGCTCGGCAATCGGCAGGGATCGGCGATCACGCGTCATGACCTGATACCGGGCCGTCAAACGGGCCCGCCTCCTCAAGTCGGGGATCATATCGCCGTTCCGCCGCCAACCCCATAGGAAATTGAGGCAATCCGCGCCGCCGGCCGAGGCGGGAATGGGAATGCTTTGTGTCCCCCGGAATACGCGATAGAGTGGACCGTCAACACAGCACCAGGGTTCGGAAAAATGGCGAAACGGCCGTCACCCCGAAACAGGATCATCACGGCGGCGCTCAAGCTGGCGGCGGACAAGCCATGGCGGGACGTCCGCATGGACGACATTGCCGAGGAAGCCAATGTCAAGATGGACACCCTCACCAGGGAATTCCGGTCGAAATCGGCAATTCTCGCCGGAATTAATTCGATGATCGACGAGGCCATGGTCAAATCGGCGGGGAAGCCGGACCCCGACGAGACGGTTCGCGACCGGCTCTTCGAGCTTCTGATGGCCCGGTTCGATGCGCTGCAACCCAACAAAGCGGCCATTCTCTCGATGCTGCGCGGGACCGTCGGCATCGACCCCAGGGCGACGCTGGCGGGCGCCTGCGGCCTCGCGGGTTCCATGCGGATGGCCCTCGATGCGGCGCCGGTGAATACGGGAGGCCGCCTCGGCCGGCTCAAGATCAATGGGCTGATCGGGGTCTATCTGGCGACGGCGCGAATTTGGATGACCGACGAGACGGACGATCTGGCACCGACCATGGCGGCGCTGGACAGGAATCTCCGGCGTGCCGGCCAGTGGGCCAACGTGCTCGAAAAGGGACCGTTCCGGCGGCCGCGCACCGAAGCCGCCCAGGAGAGCTGAACGCGCCTGCGGCATGTCCGATCACATTGCCTACGACGATTTCCTGAAAGTCGATATCCGCGTCGGCAAGGTGATCGACGCCCGGCCGTTTCCCGAGGCGCGCAAGCCAGCCATCATACTGGAGCTTGATTTCGGTCCTGGGATCGGCACCCTGAAATCGTCGGCGCAGATCACCAAATATTACGAGCCCGGGCAGCTGATCGGGCGGATGGTCCTGGCGGTGGTCAACTTTCCCCCCAAGCAGATCGGGCCGATGATGTCGCAATGCCTAGTCCTGGGGGTTCCGGACGAAGAGGGCGAAGTGGTGCTGATCGGCGCCGACCATGAGGTTCCGCTCGGCGGCCGGCTCTTCTGAGTCGCGAATTTAGATCGGCAGGATTACCCGGGCGCGCAGACCGCCCGCGGGCGACTGATCGAGATCGATATCGCCGCCGTGCCCTCGGATCACATCCCGGGCGATCGACAGCCCCAGCCCGACGCCGCCCGTATCGATGTTCCGCGAATTATCGAGCCGGAAGAACGGCTTGAACGCGTCGCTCCGCTGATCCTCGGGAATGCCCGGACCGTCATCGTCGATGGTGATCTCGATGGTTTCGCCGCGCTGGCCCGCCCGCACCGAGACGTGCTCGCCGTAGCGGCCGGCGTTTTCGACCAGGTTGGTGACGCAGCGCTTGAACGCGTTCGGCCGCACCGCGACCTGTATTTCGCCCTCGGTATGGAGGTCGACGGCGGCGCCGTTGCGCCGGGATTGCCCGACCACCTCGTCGAGCATGCCGCCGATGTCGGTAAGTTCCGGAGCTTCGTCACCTTCGCCGCGGGCAAAGGCAAGGTAACCCTCCAGCATATACTCCATCTCGGCGACGTCCTCCTTGAGATCCTCCGCCGCCTGGCCGTCCTTGAGCATCGCCAATTGCAGCTTCATCCGGGTCAACGGCGTCCGGAGATCGTGTGACACGCCGGACAACAAATCCGTTCGCTGCGCGATCTGGCGCTGAATCCGGTCCCGCATGGCGATGAACGCCGAGGCCGCCCGCCGCACCTCGGCGGCGCCTTCGGGCTTGAAGTTCGGGGCGTCCCGGCCCTTGCCGAAACTGTCCGCGGCTGTCGCCAGGCGCCGGATTGGCCGCACCTGATTGCGCATGAAGATGATGGCGACGGCGAACAGGATCAGCGACGTACCTACCATCCACAGGACGAAAACATAGGTGGTCGAGCTAAACAGCCGCTTGCGGCTGGCGACGATGTCCAGAATCCCGTCCTGGAGTTGTATGGAAACCAGGACATGGCGGTCGATGGCGTCCATGTCGATGACGAACGGCTTCTTCACCACCTCATCCAAAGCCTCGAAAAACACACCTTCGATAAAGCCGCTGGATTTTTTGGCCGGAGCATTGGCGAGAATTCCGCCACGCCGCATGTTGATGTTCAGGCCCATGTTTCGAGCCGCCATGCCGACGGTGTTGTTTCGGCCGGGCAGCGCATCCTGTTCCCGCAGCAGATAAATCAGCGCGCTGATATCGCCGGCGAGATTGCGCGCAAGGCGCACACTCACCTTGTCCCAGTGGCTCTCCCAGAATACCGCCGCCGAGACGACCTGCAGCAGAATCAAGGGCGTCACGATGATGAGCACCGATCTGCCGAGCAGGCTTCGGGGCAGAAACCGCTTGATCACGTTTGCCCTCTCCTAAGCGTCGCCGCTTCAATCGGGGCGCAAAACATACCCCTTTCCGCGAACGGTTTGAAGATACCTTGGGGTTCGCGGCTCCGGCTCGACTTTGCGTCTCAACCGATTGACCTGGACGTCGATGGCCCGGTCGCCGCCGCCCGGGGTGAATCGTTTGGCCAGTTCGGCACGGCTGAAGACCGATCCCGGATTCTCGGCCAGGGCCTTGAGCAGCCTGCCCTCCGAGGCCGTAAGGTGGATCGTCGATGTGCCGCGCCGAAGTTCCTCGCGGCGGTGATCAAACACCACATCGCCCATCCGGGTTTCCGTCGGCACCTCGATTTCGGCGGGAAAGCGGCGCAGGATACTCTCGATTCTCAGCACCAGTTCCCGCGGCTCGAACGGTTTGGCGAGATAGTCATCGACCCCCGCTTCGAGGCCTGCAATCCGGTCGTCCGACTCTCCGCGCGCGGTCAACATCAGGATCGGGGTGCGCCCCAGCTCGCGGAGGGAAGCGGCGAATTCGATCCCGTCTTCGCCGGGCATCATCCAATCGAGCACAACAAGGTCGAAGGCGAGGCTTTCCATCTTTTGCCGGGCGTCTTCGGCACTCTCGGCCGCCGTCACACGGAACCCCGCATCACTCAGATATTGGTGAAGCAGTTCCCGCAGCCGGTTGTCGTCATCGACGACCAGAATATGATTATTGTCGAGGCCCATGACTCACTATAGATCATTCCCGTTGACGGGACTCATAGGTGATCTTCGGCTTGGTATTGAGAACCCGGAGAAAAAGAGCACTCATCTAGCCGCCGCTCCCTCCCTTTGGCGGCCCGGAGATCATCAGGTCGAGAACCGTGCGAAACCCCCGAACCGCGTCCGGTCCTGCGGTGCCGTAAGCCCGGGCGAAGCGCTGCCGCTGATCCTCCGACAGGCGGCGCTCGAGTTCGGTCCCCCGCTTGGTCAGATAGAGACGGCGTTGCCGACGGTCGGTCTCACCCTGGCGCCGTTCCACATATCCTTCCCGAACCAACTGACTTAGTACCCGCGACAAGCTCTGTTTGGTGATCTGGAGAATTTCGAGGAGTTGGCGCACGGCCATGCCCGGGTACCGGCCGACGAAGAAAATGACCCGGTGATGGGCACGCCCGAAACCGTATTCGGTCAGGATCCGGTCCGGCTGGGCGATGAAATCACGGTAGGCGAAGAACAGGTGCTCCATACCCGCCCGTAATTCCTCCTCGGCGCCGGGCTCGGCGTCGGGCGCGGCGTCATCCGGTTGATCGGTGAGCGGAGTATCCATGGGGCGCCTATGAAATCGTCCGACCGAATTAGAGCCGGAAATTTATGTCAGTGTTATTGACATAAATGCCAGGGATTGATAAAAAACGCAATATGATTTCTGGGATTAAGCTGACTTAGAAAGATAATTTCATGGCTGGCTCTACGTTTGACGACCGTGACGGCCTCATCTGGTACGACGGCGAGATGGTGGAATGGCGAAGCGCCAATCTCCACGTTCTCTCACACGCCCTCCATTACGCCTCCAGCGTCTTCGAGGGCGACCGGGTTTACGGCGGCAAAATTTTCAAACTCACCGAGCATACGGAACGGCTGATCAATTCAGGCCGCATTTTGGGATTTGAGATTCCGTACTCGGTCGAAGAGATCAACGCTGCCTGCATCCAGTGCTGCGAGGCCAACAATATCGTCGAGGGCTACGTGCGGCCGGTTGCGTGGCGCGGCAGTGAGATGATGGGCGTCTCGGCGCAGGAAACCAAAATCCATCTGGCGATCGCGGTGTGGGACTGGCCATCCTATTTCTCGCCCGAGGCGCGGATGAAGGGTATCCGGCTGAAGACCACCGAATGGCGGCGTCCGGCGCCCGATACGGCCCCGGTGCACGCCAAGGCGGCCGGGCTCTACATGATATGCACCATGTCGAAGCACGCGGCCGAAGCCGAAGGCTACGATGACGCTCTGATGCTCGATTGGCAGGGCCGCATCGCCGAATGCACCGGCGCCAACATCTTCTTCGTCATGGAGGACGGCAAAATCCATACGCCGACGCCGGACTGTTTCCTCGACGGCATCACCCGCCGTTCGGTCATCGAACTGGCGGAGAAGCGGGGCTACGAAATCATCGAGCGGCGTATCATGCCGGAGGAAATCGGCGCCGCCGAAGAAGTGTTCGTGACCGGCACCGCCGCCGAGGTGACACCCGTCGGCGCCATCGACGATCACGCCTTTACCGTTGGCGAGATCACCCAGAACCTGATGGCCGATTACGACAAGCTCGTCGGCAAATCCGATGTCGACGCGGCGTCGGCTGCTTAGCCCGTATTTCCCGCCAGGGTTACGGCCTGCGTCGCGTCCAGGCGGTCGAGCCGCCAGGAGCGGCCCGAAAAGCGTAGCGGCGACTACGGTTGAGGGCTGCGACGACGCGGGCGGACGCCGGGGCGCGACCCGAAGGGCGGCGCTCTCGGGCCGACAGCGTGCGTCGAGGCGCTTGTCCGATGTCACCGCATCGCGCGGCGCGCCTCTCCTGCTCTGTCGGCCCGATTGCGCCGCGCAGACCATGACCCCGGCGGGAAATGCGGGCTAGGTCTTGAGCGGCTGGGAAACCGACCGCCTCAAGTCGCGGATGCGGGTCCAGGCGCTGATCCGTCATTTCGACCGGCAGAACATCAGCGCCGTGGTCCGGCGCAGCGGCGACGACGACGCAGGCGCACTATTGATCGTCATCGACCGGCGGGAGGGAGACCTGAGCATCCTTAGCGAGGTGCGCAACCTCGACGGCGCCCTCGAATGGTCGGAACGCCGGCTTGCCGAGAATGAGGACCTCCCTGAAATCCTTGAAAAACAGGTAAATTTCGACCCCGACATATGGATCATCGATATCGACGATCCCGATTCCCGTGTCACCATCGACGGAATCGTGGTTTGATGGCCGTTCAACCTGAATATCAGGCCCTGGACTGAAATGGGTTTAAAACGGGGTTGAAAAAGGGGAATATCATGATACGCGCCGGCTCGTTCATATTCGCCGCCATCGCCGGAGCCGCCGTTCTGGCGGGAGGTTCGGCAAACGCCCAGCAACTTGTCCAAAAGCCGCAGCCCAAGTTCCCTTGCGGCGTCGGCTTTGTTCACAACACTCATCCCCTGCTTCATCAGGCCGGCGTTACGCTCGCCGATGTAACGGCCAATCAAGTGCGGCTGACCTTCATCGGACACGCATCGTTCGATCTCCGCTCGCCCCAGGGCGTCCGTGCCGTTACCGACTACAACGACAATTATCCGCCGCGCACCCCGCCCGATATCGCGACCATGAATATCGACCGGGGCAACCACTCCTCCTACAGCGTCGATCCGGGCGTGAAGCACGTGCTGCGCGGCTGGGACACCGGCACCGGCCTGCCGCGCCACGACATCCGGCTGAAGGATGTCCGGGTCTACAACATCCCGACCAACATCTCCGAATTCGGCGGCCGGGTGACCAATGACAGTTCGATCTTCGTCTTCCAGATGGGGGGGCTCTGCATCGCGCACATGGGCCATATGCGGCACGCGCTGAATGCCGAGCAGCTTCAGGCCATGGGCCGCATCGACGTGGTGCTGATGCCGGTCGACCGGCGGGTGACACAGAGCATCGAGGAAATTCTCCACAATTTGGGCGAACTCAAGCCGCGGGTGATCATTCCGATGCATTTCTTCAGCATGGGGCTGGCAATGGACTTCGCGGCCACGGTCGAAGACCGGTACGCGGTCAAGCTTCTCGACGCCAACACTATCGATGTGCGGCGCGACAAGCTGCCGGTGAATACGGAAATCTGGCTTATGAAGCCGCTCGCCGGGTTTTTCTCGGGCGGCGGCGGCTTCGGCGGCGGCGGCGACTTTTAGAGAACGCCGCCCGGTGATTTCAACGCCCGGCGGCTCAAATCCCTGGTGATATAGGAAAACGCATCGTCGACCGTGTCGGCGCGCCGAACCGCCTTCAAATCGGAAGGGCTGATGGTGCCGAACTCGGCCAGCGCCTCCAGGTTGATCACCTTGTCCCAATAGTCGTTGCCGTAAAGGACCACGCTCACCGGTTTGGTGAGCTTGCCGGTTTGATTGAGGGTCAGCACCTCGAACAACTCGTCGAGCGTCCCGAACCCGCCCGGGAAGACGATCAGCGCCTTGGCAAGGTAGATGAACCAGAACTTGCGCATGAAGAAGTAGTGAAACTCGAACCCCAGATGATTGGTGGTGTACGGGTTCTCGTGCTGCTCGAAGGGCAACGAAATATTGAGCCCGATATTCAGGCCCTTGGCCTCGGACGCGCCCCGGTTCGCCGCTTCCATGATCCCGGGGCCGCCGCCGGTGCAGACCACGAACCGCCGGCCGTCGGCGTCCAGTTCCTTCGACCAGGTGGTCAGCCGGCGGGAGAGCTCCCGGGCCTCCTCGTAGTAGCGGGACATCTTCAAATCCCGTTCTGCGGCGGCCACGTCGCCGCCCCCGGAACGGGCCGCCCGGAGTTGGGCCCGCGCCTGCCGCCGCGGCAGGGTCCGGGCCGAGCCGAAGAATACGATCGTGTCCTTCACGTCGTAGTGGTGGAAGCGGGCTTCCGGTTCCAGGTACTCGGCCTGGATACGCAGTGATCGGGCATCGGGGCTGTCGAGAAACCGCTCGTTCCGGTAGGCCTTCACCGGGCTTTTGCGGGCTTTGGCCATGTCGGCCTCCCTTATGGATGGAGGTTGGTCACTCGGGGGCCGGCTTGTCGGCCCATCGGGCGGCGGCGTCATCGTCGGATTGGCGGGCGGCGACCCAGCGCTCGCCGTCGCGGGTTTCCTCGAGCTTCCAGAACGGCGCTTTCGTCTTCAGCCAGTCCATGAGAAACGCGGCGCTCTCGAAGGCCGCTTGACGATGGGCCGAAGCGGTTGCCACGAAGACGATCCGGTCGCCCGGCGCCAGCCGGCCGTGACGGTGAATTATCGTGCAGCCCTCAAGGGGCCAGCGGCGCATGGCCTCGGCTTCGATCTCTTCCAGCCGGCGGCGGGTCATCTCGGGATAGTGCTCGAGGGTCATGGCCCCGATCCGGTCGCCATCGGCGACGTCCCGCACCAGCCCGATGAACGAGCACACGCCCCCGATCCCGGCGTTGCCCCTGGTAAGCGCATCAAGCTCGGCTCCCGGATCGAAGTCCTCGGCCTGCACCCGGATCATGCCGCTAGCCCCCGGTTACCGGCGGAAAGAAGGCGACCTCGTCGTCCGGGCCGACCGCCGCGTCGATTTTCACGTACTCGTAATTGATTGCCGCGCGGATCGCGGCCATGTTCTGGAACATGCTGGTGTAGGGCTCGCCCCTCTCCTTCAGCCATTCGACGAGCTGGCCGAGATCGGTCACGGTGGCCGGCGGGTTCACGGTCTCCTCGCTGATGCCCGCCTTTTCCTTCATCCAGGCGAAATACACCAATTTCACCGCAGCACCTCGTTGAACGGAACGAATTCGACAAGCTCGCCGGCCTGCACTGCCTCGCAGGCCTCGTCGAGCACCACCAACCCATCAGATTGAACCATGGATGTCAAAATTCCCGACCCTTCTTCGGGAAATTTGACCGCCGCCAGCGTGCCGTCGGCCTGCGCCTCCAGCCGGGCCCTGAGCCACTCCCGACGCCCGGATTTCTTCTTGAAGTCGAAGGCGGAGGGTACCCGATAGGATGCCGCCGCGAGATTTTCGGCCCCGGCGAGGCGCAGCAGGATCGGGCGGGCGATCTGCATGAACGTGACCATGCTCGCCACCGGATTGCCCGGAAGCCCTATGAACGGCACCTCGCCGCCGCCGCCCGGGATGCAGCCGAGCGCGATGGGCCGGCCCGGCTTAATGGCGAGATTCCAGAAAAACAGGCTGCCTAGCTCCTCGACCGCGCCACGGATATGGTCTTCCTCGCCCATGGACACTCCGCCGGACGTAATCACCACATCATGATCCCGGGCGGCATCGGCGAGACCCCGGCGAATCACGCCCGCCTCGTCCTTGAAAATTCCGAGGTCCGTCGGCGCACAGCCCAATCCATCCAGCAGGCTCAACAGCGTGTACCGGTTGATGTCGTAGATGCTGCCCTCATCCAGCGTCTCTCCCGGGTCCCGCACTTCATCCCCGGTCGAGAACACGGCCGCCCTGAGACGGCGGTAGACCGGCAGCCGTTCCAGCCCTAGGGACGCCGCCATGCCGATTTCCTGGGGCCTGAGCAGCATACCCCGGCGCATCACCATATCGCCCGCCTGCACGTCTTCGCCGGCAAGGCGCAGATTGGCCCCGCGCTCGATCCCATGGGGAAGCGTCACCCGGTCACCGGAGATTTCACAATCCTCGACCATGAAGATGGTATCGGCGCCGTCCGGCACCTGCGCGCCGGTAAAAATCTTGTAGGCGTTGCCCCGTTCGGCGGACCGGCCCAACGGATGGCCGGCGGCGACGGTGCCGCCGATGCCGAGCGTGGTTGGAGCTTCCGGGTCGAGGTCATCGAAGAATACGGCAAATCCGTCGACGGCGGCATTGTCGTGGGGCGGGATCCGGCGCGCCGAAACGATGTCCCGGGCGAGCAGCCGGCGGGCCGCGGCCCGGGTCGCCACCTCCTCGGTCCCCACCGTCGGCGCCAGCTTCCCGGAGAACCGGGCGAGCGCCTCGGCGACGGTCATCCGGGCGCCCGATGTCGCAAAACAATCGTTGAAGGTGGGCGACTTCATGCCGTCCTCATGCCATCCTCAGGCGGCCTTCAGGCGGCAATGCTCGATGATAAATCCGGCCACTGCCTCGGCATCGTTGATGTCCAGCACCGGTACCGTGGCGTCCTCCAGGCGTTCGTCGCTGGCGATCGCGACGATGTAGGGGTCTTCGCCTTGGATCATCGGCTTGCCCACGCTCGGCCGGTGGACCTCGATTTTGGGGTGCGGATTGTACTTGAACCCTTCGACGATCAGCAGATCGACGGGGGTCATCAGCGTCACCAGTTCATCGAGAGTTGGTTCGTCCTCGCCGCGAAGCTCGTGCATCAGCGCCCAACGGCTCGACGTGCCGATCATCACCTCGGTCGCCCCCGCCTCGCGGTGACGGAAGGTGTCCTTGCCCGGACGGTCGATATCGAACTGGGTGTGCGCGTGCTTCAGGGTCGAAACGCTGTTTCCCCGGCGGATCAGTTCGGGCAACAGTTTCTCCACCAGCGTCGTCTTGCCGCTGCCGCTCCAACCGATAATGCCGAAGATCCGCATGAACCGGTCTCTCAGCCCGCATCCTTGGCCGCGGTTCGTTCGTTGTCCGCCGCCTCGATGTGGCGGAACCCCGCTCTCAAGTAGTCGTAGCCGGTTACCAAGGTCAGCAGCGCGGCGAGCCACAGGCCGATTTCACCGATCTGGGTGGTCGAGAGCGGGCCGAAATCGGGGCCCGCAGGGCCGACGATCAGGAAGCCGAGGGCCACCATCTGCAAGGTCGTCTTCCAGCGGGCCAGCTTGCTCACCGGCACGCCGACCCGGACACCGGCCAGAAACTCCCGCAGTCCCGACACCAGAATTTCCCGGCACAGGATGACGACCGCCGGCAGCACCGCCAGTCCATCGACCCGTTCGGACCAGACCAGCATCAGCAGCAGCGCCGAGACCAGCAGCTTGTCGGCGACCGGATCGAGGAATTTTCCGAACAGGGATTGCTGCCTGAGCGCGCGGGCGGCGTATCCATCGAAGAAATCGGTGAGGCCGGCGAGCGCCAGAATTGCCAGCCCGAGCCAATTGCCGAAGGGCGAGTCCATATAGAAACTCGCCACCAGGACCGGGATCGCGGCAATCCGCGACATGGTCAGCATGTTCGGCAACTGTGTCAGCATCGGACCTACTTCCCCTCGCCGGGATGCCCGGTCTCGTCAGTCCTCGGCGTGGAACCAGCCGTAAATTCTGGCCGCCATCGCTTTGCTTATTCCCTCGACCGCCTCCAAATCGGCCAACCCCGCCTGGGAAACCGCTTTCGCGGACCCGAAATGATGCAGCAGGGCCTTCTTCCGGACGCCGCCGATACCCTCGATTTCGTCCAAGGGCGATCGTTCCATATCCCGGGAACGCCGCGCCCGGTGGCCGCCGATGGCAAACCGGTGCGCTTCGTCCCGCAGACGTTGGAGAAAATAGAGGACCGGGTCGCGGTTGTCCAAGCGAAAGGGCCGGCGTCCGGGGACGAAAATCCGCTCACGCCCGGCATTGCGGTCCGGGCCCTTGGCGATCGCGGCCAGCGCGACATCGTTGACGCCGAGCTCATCGAACACCTCCCCGGCGGCGCTCAGGTGTCCGGCGCCGCCGTCGATCAGCACCAAATCAGGCCATTGCCCCTCGGCCCGGTCCGGATCCTCCTTCAACGCCCGGGCAAAACGCCGGGTCAGCATCTCCCGCATCATGGCGTAGTCGTCGCCCGCCTCGGCGCCGGCCGCCTCGCCACCGGATCCCGCCGAGCGGATGTTGAACTTTCGATAGGCGTTCTTCATGAACCCGTCGGGACCGCTGACGATCATCCCGCCGACCGGTTTGGCGCCGGAGATATGGCTGTTGTCGTACACCTCGATGCGTTCGGGGCGATTGTCCAACTCGAACAACTCGGCGACGCCGTCGAGCAGCTCCCGCTGGGTCGCGCTTTCGCCGAGACGCCGGCCGAGCGCCCGTTCGGCGTTTTCGAGGGCGAAGGCGATCAAGCCCAGCTTGTCACCGCGCTTGGGGACCTGCAGCCGCACCGTGCGGCCGGCCTTTTCGGTCAGTGCGGCCGCCAAAAGGGCCGGCTCGGTCACCTGGCCGCTGAGCAGGAGCAGCCGGGGCGGCTCCTTGTTGGTGTAGAACTGGCCCACAAAGGCTTCGAGGATCTGGTCCTTGGTCGCCTCGCTGCCATGGGACGGATAGTAGGCCCGGTTGCCGAAGTTGTAGCCGCCTCGGACGAAAAACACCTGGATGCAGCTCTGTCCGCCCGCCTGATGGAGGGCGATGACGTCGGCGTCTTCCAGGCCCTGGACGCTGATATCCTGGCGTGCCTGTACGCTCGTCATGGCCTTGATCCGGTCCCGGATTTCCGCGGCCTTCTCGTACGCCTGGGCGTCGCTAGCCGCCTGCATCCGGCGGGACAGCTCGCGCTGAATTTCCGCCGACTTGCCGGTGAGAAAATCGCGCGCCTGGGCCACCAGGTCGCCGTACTCGTTCTCGCTGATCCGGCCGACGCAAGGCGCCGCGCAGCGTTTGATCTGATGCAGCAGACAGGGCCGGGTGCGCGCCGCGAAAACCGAATCCGTGCAGGTACGGAGCAAAAAGGCCCGTTGCATGACGTGCAGGGACTGATTGACCGCACCCGCCGACGCGAAGGGGCCGAAATATTCGCCTTCCCGCTTGCGCGCCCCGCGATGCTTCAGCACCTGCGGGAAGGGGTGGTCGGCGGTGATGAGAATCGACGGGAAGGACTTGTCGTCGCGCAGCAGGATGTTGTAGCGCGGCGTCAGCTTCTTGATCAGGTCGGCTTCGAGCAGCAGCGCCTCGGCCTCGGTGTGCGTGGAGACAAACTCCATGGACCGGGTCTGGGCGACCATGCGCCGGATGCGCGGAGATTGGCGATTTGGGTTGGCGTAGCTGGTCACCCGCTTGCGGATGTTTTTCGCCTTGCCGACATAGAGGACGTCGCCGGCCTCGTTGATCATCCGGTAAACGCCGGGCGTGGCCGGTGCTTTGGGCAGACAGGACTTGATGATTTCGACGCCCTTGGGCGCAGCCGCGTCCGCCTTCGGTTCGGTCTTGAGCCGGTATTCTATCCGGCGCGGTCCGACGATCTCGTTGCCGTCCTTAGACATGCTTTCGCGTACATCCTCGGTGTGGCCCTGGAGCGATTCACGCCTTTTGTGAAACGTGAAACGCTCCATCATTATATTCTGCCGCAAATGCCTCGTCGCGGATGAGTCCATTCATTCGGGACTTGCATTAGTCGAATTGTATCCGCCAACGCTGTGAATAAGCTTGTTGAAAACAATGCGGCTGCCCGCCGCGACGTGGCTTTTTGTTGACGGCACAATATGCGCATAATTATCGCATTTTATTAACTCTTTGATTTTAATGGATTTTTTAATAAAATTCATTCGTACCCCGGTCATTTGAAGGGCATCGTCACCTTAAAGGAATCAAACCCGAAAGCCTTGCATCCTGTGCACAACTTGCGCCCATTTCGTCCATAAAGATGTCATAGTCGCAATGGGTTGCGCCCCGTTGCCGAAGAAGCGGCTCAGGAGATGCGGGACCGCTCGATCTCCACGCCCGCGCTTGCGGCGTCCTCGAATACGTCGAGCTTTTCGATCCGGACCCGGGCGACGGTGACCCGCTCATCGGATAGGCACATGTCGGCGATCTGTTCGGCCAAGGTCTCGACCAGGTTGACATGGCGGTCCGCGACCAGCTCCCGAATGCCGTCCGCCACGTCCTCGTAGCACACCACATGCTCCAGTCTGTCGTCGATCGCGGCGACACCCTCTCGCACCGCCAGATCGAGATTGATCCGCACGCGCTGGCTCTGCTTGCGTTCGTGCTTATGGACGCCGATGAAGCAGGTCAGCGTAAGGTCGCGGATAAATACATGCCGGACCGACGTCTTGGCATCGGCAATCCGGAAGGCATGAACCACATTTGAACCAGATGGCGGCATGGTCGGATCGGTCCTTCCCGATAGGTCTACTCGTCTTCGTCACCGGCACCGGCGGCGGGGGAAGCCCAGCCGAGATGCTGTCCGGAGTCGAGAGCAATCATTTGCCCGGTCATGGACGGCGTCGCAAGGATAAAGCGCACCGCCGAGGCAATTTCCTGTGGGCCGACCGGCCGGGCGAGAGGGGTACGCTCCCACTGCGCCCGGAAACTGTCGTCCGACTGCCGCGGCGAAGGCAGGGTCGGGCCCGGTCCGACCGCATTGACCCGGATGGCGGGCGCCAGCGCCTGCGCGGTGGTTTGGGTCAGGGTCCAGAGACCGGCCTTGCTCAACGTGTAGGATGAAAAATGCGGCGTCAGGTTCCACACCCGTTGGTCTAGAATGTTGATAATATTTCCGTTTTCGCCCCGGTACTGGCCCGCGAAGGCTTGCGTGAGAACGAATGGCGCCCGCAGATTGACCTCCATATGCGCATCCCAGCTTCCCCGGGCGGCATCACCGAGAGAGTCGCGCTCGAACACCGAGGCGTTATTGACCAGACAGTCGACGCCGCCCATCTCGTCGGCGATGCGTGGGATCAACCCCCGGACCTGGGCCTCGTCCCGAAGGTCGGCCTCGAAGAGGGCGACCTCGGCGCCCCGCGCCCGGAGATCGGCTGCCCCGGCCTCGGCCTCGTCGGCAGAGCCGCCATAATGGAGCGCGATTCGCCAGCCATCCTCGGCCAGCGCATCGACAATGGCCTTGCCGATGCGCCGGGCGGCGCCGGTGATCAGGACGGTACCGGAAGGTTCATTGGTCATGGGTGCAGCATAAAAGTCCCTGGCCGCTGCGCAAGGAAGTCGGTCCCGCGTGGATGGCCGGGTCACTTTGCCGGCTGGCCCGGCCATGACGCACTCCATTCGGGGCGCACTCCAGCCGTCATCACGGGACTTGGAATTTTCTTCCAACGAAAATTTCGGATTCGGCCCGATCGTGTGGGCTGCAATAGGCATTTATAGGCATTTATGGACATTTGATGACTTGGTTAAATTCCAATTCCGTGCCTTTGAGCGCATTTTTGTGCGCGGGAGCCCCTGGTGAAATCATGTGGCGGCACCCGCTGACAACGCTCCCATAACAATGTGTGCGATCTGCCGCCAGATGCCAGCCCCTCACCCAACTTCGGGGGGAGAGGGGGCAAAATTACCACGGAGCACACAGAGATCACTGAGCGGATTCGAGTATGGATACTCCGTGTCCCCGGTGTTCGACCTGGTGAATATCCTGGATGCCCCGCCACTTTGCTGGCTGGCCGGCAAAGCCGAACCAGTGGGTCGGGGCATGACGCACTCTTTTTGGGGCACCCTCCACCCGTCATGCCCGTGCTCGACACGGGCATCCACGCTTTGGGGGCGGCGATAGACGCAGATCAGGCCGGAAAAATACGATCGACGCCGAGGCCGATGGCGCCGATATACGCGATATACATGATCAGGAAGGCCAGCGCCGGCGCTCGGCCGATTTGACGCAGGCCGCCCATCATGAACGGCAGAAGCAACAGCGTCGCCGCGATCATGATCCAGATGTCGAAATCGACCACCCGGGCCTCGACCGTGACCGGCGTGACCACGGCGACGACGCCGATGACCCCCAGAACATTGAACAGATTGCTGCCGACCACGTTACCGAGCGCCACATCCGTGTGGCCGCGATAGGCGGCGACCACCGACGCGGCGAGTTCGGGCAGCGAGGTGCCGAAGGCCACCACCGTCAACCCGATCACCGCGTCACTCACGCCGAACAAGCGGGCCGCCGCCACGCCGCCCCGCACCACAAACTCGGACCCGGCGAGCAGCGCCGCGAGACCGGCAAGGAACATCAGGACCGCGACAACCAGGTTTGCGGGCGGTACGCCCAAATCCCCGGCTTCCCCGGCCGTGCCGCCGCCCGCGCCGCCCTCGCCGGCGGCCTCGCGCCTGTAGGAGTTCCAGAGGAAATACGCGAAGGCGATCAGCAGGACAGCGCCCGACCAGACATCGACCACGCCGCGAAACGACAGCGCCGAGAAAATCAGCGTGCCGGCCAGCAATATAATCCCGTCCCGGCGAAGCCCGGCGGCGGCGCAGGCGATGGGCGTCACCAGCCCCGCCGCGCCGAGAATCAGCAGAATGTTCGCGATGTTCGAGCCGACCACGTTGCCGACGGCCAGCCCCGGCGCGCCCGACAGCGCCGCGTTCAGGGACACCAGCAACTCGGGCGCCGAGGTCCCGAAGGCCACGACGGTCATGCCGATGACCAGCGCCGAAATGCCGAACCGCCGCGCCAGCGCAACGGCGCCGCGGACCATGATTTCGGCCCCGCCCAGCAACAGCAGGAATCCACCGATGATTTGCAGTGCGATGATCATCAAGGCGAATGAGTGACCGGAAAGAGTTAAGCCTTGGATAAGACGGGGCCGCACTATGGTCGGGAAGCGGGGAAAATCAATGTCTTTGTAGGCTCGACAATACCCACCGGTGTGCTATTTAGCCGCCCTAGAGCCGATCATGGTTTGTCGGAATCGCTTTGCGATGCCGACAATCCATGTGAATCGGCTCTACACTATTGAAATAGATCGTTTCAATAGTTCAATTGCGCCTACCTGCGCGGAGATGCGCACCGTTGCGATAAAATGAAGTATTTCAGCGGTTTGTCATAGGGTTCCGCCATGCCGGCCCGGACACAGCTACGCCTGATACGTCTCTGGTTGACTTTCATGTGTTGATCCATATGGTGATTTTTTGGCGAATGTTTCAAAAGGTCTCAATATGTCAACACAATCCGGCAAGCGAACCGCCAACCTCAAGATGACCCTCAACAAGCGCAACGTCGATGCCCTCAAACCCGCCGAGAAGCCCTACATCGCATGGGACGACCGGGTGACCGGCTTCGGTCTTCGCGTCCAGCCTTCGGGCGTACGCTCCTACCTCGTTAACTACCGCGCCCACGGCGGCGGGCGCAAGGCCGCCAACCGGCGCCTCGTCCTCGGACGTCACGGACGGGTGACCGCCGATCAGGCGCGCCGCATGGCCCAGGAGACGCTGGGCAAGGTCGCGGGCGGGGAGGACCCGGCCGCGGGCCGCGCCCGTAGCCGTTCCGTTCCCACGCTGCGCGAGGCCTTCGACGACTACCTCGCCGCCGGGCCGGCGCGAAAGGACAGCACGCTTGCCGTCTACCGCGCCACCATCCACAGGGACTTAGGCGACTGGCTCGACCGGTCCCTCGAGACCATCGGGCGCCAGGACGTGGAACAGCGCTTCCAGCGCCTCACCGAGCAGGCCGGCTGGGTGCAGGCCAACAACGCGGTGAAGATGCTGGGTGTGCTCTACCGCCGCCAGTGCATCGATTTCGAGGGGCTGCACAACCCGGTCGACCAATGGCGCGCCGCGGGCGGGCGGCCCCATCGCCAGCGCCGGCGCACCATCCAGCCGCCGGCCGAGATATTGCCGCGCTGGCACCGGGGCATCGAGAACGGCGTGCGCAACCCGGTGGCGCGCGACGCCTTCCGCTTCGGCCTCTATACCGGCATGCGCCGGGCGGAAGTGTTCGGGCTCGAATGGGCGCGCGTCGACATGGCCGCGATGAAGCTCCGCATCGAGGACACCAAGACCGGCACGCCGCTTGCGTTCCCCATCACCCGCCAGCTCGCCGCCATCCTCGAACGCCGCCTCGCCGAGCGGGACCGCTTTCCCGAGAAGAGCCGGGGCTGGGTCTTTCCCTCGGACAATGCCGGGTCCGGGAGCGGCCATCTCGCAGGCATGCAGCACCTGAACGCGCGCATCGGCGAGGAAGGCGGGGCGAAGTTCTGGTTCCACGCGCTGCGCAACTGTTTCATCACCGTCGCCGACCGCGATCTCATGCTGCCCCCGAGCCTGACCAAGCGGCTGGTCAACCACGCCCGGCCCCAGGACGTGACCGAGGGCTACGCCGCCGACTGGACCATGGACCAGCTTCGAGACGCGGCTCAGAGGGTCGCCGACCGCATCGATGAACTGATCAAATGTTGAGTTCGATATTTGATCAATTGAACTGAGCCGCCCCGGCGCCGGTCCCATATAAACGACGCTGACAGCGCCCGAGTGCGCGATCGAGATGACCGCATGGAGCACACAAAAAAAGCACCCAAAGCCTGACGACCCAAATGGTTGCAACAACGGGTCCGCTATCGAGGCCAATAGGCCGGCGAGGACTAGATCTACCCCGTCACCGCCGGTGCGCTTGAAATGCGTCCTTGTGCCCGAAATATTTGGCTCGGAAGGCCTCGCCCGGATTCCATCATGAAAATCGCGAACGTGGCTGTTGGAGGTTTCAAGCGGCCGAACTGGCCCGGACTGCGGGAGCCTCCGCGTCTCCGAGGTGACGAACACCAAGCCCATGCCATACCGCTGCAAGGATTGCCGGTCGTACTTCAGTGTCCGTATTCGCCCTGTATTTGGCGACTTCTTCCCCATCCAACATAAAGATCAAGAACCCCTCCGCTGGCCGACGTGACCGTATCGGCATTAAACTTCTCAACGTCTCCATTATTAAACCGGACGGAGTAGGTGCGACGGACTGGCTTCTCGTTATCTGACGTTAGGTTTATTCTCCACGACTGGCTCTCGATGAGTCTGACACCTGGACGTCTCCTTCTGTAACGCCCGCCCCCCGGTCTCGCTCGTGCCGGTCTTGCTGCGCTCGGCCGCCTTCTCGATCGGAAGGGCGGCGGCCCCGATGAGCCGCGCGAACGCTTGTAGGGCTCATATGAGTTCGGGAGTCTACGTCTCGGGATTTCCCTCACCAACCTCTCGACGTGGTCTCCCGCAAAGTGCCTGGCGCGCCCCGCGGTTGGATTGTGTGCCATGAAGCAATTTGCGATGTTTCTCTGGTGACTGGTCGCGGGCTTGCCTTGTGCGTTCATGATCTTGGTGATGTAAAGCCTGATTTTCAAAGCCGCCGGCGTTTCCTATTGACAGCGAGGATTGGTTTTATGAGGAAGATTTTCTACGTCGCTTTGTGTCTGGCGCTGGTTTCATGGTCAGGGTCAGCGTCAGCCGGGACCAAGATTATTGATCTCCGTATTGACAAGGTTGTAGTCGAGCCTGGAAAGGACGCTGACGGCTATTTGTATCCTCATGGTTCATCCGTGGTGATGGTTGAGGCGCAAAGAGGTTGCGCGGTCCATGGCCGTAGGGCTGTGTTTATCTCGGCTTTTCGCGAAGTCATGTTAAATCGGTTCCATGCGTCCACAGTTAGGCAGAATTGGTACAATGAAAGTGGCGTAATTTATGCCCATAGATATCTGTTCGCGTGTGTGGACTGAGACCGATCCGACAAAGCCGGATCAGTTCTGCTCCTGGCAGCGAGTTTTAGAGGAACTATCTAGTGCCTTGCCCCGCCGGCTCGTCCATAGACCGGTAGAGTATCTTCCGGCAAATTCCAACCATGGGTCTTGAACTCGGCGAGGCCTGCTCCTCCATATCGGGCGGTCGCCGATGCTCTGGAGCTCCGGCACAATACGTAGCGACTGTCCTGGCCGCAAAGCAATCCAACCGTCGAGCGGACCACCAACCCGGAAGGGGATTCCGCCATGCACTGAACCCAACCGGATTCTCCATTTGACTGCGTGTGCCCTCAAAAGAGGAAGAGGTTGGCCGTGAACGGGGCGGTGGTCGGGCGTCCGGGGGGCGTCCGGCCGCCGTTTTCCCTCACCGGCACGAAGGAGACGGCACCATGCAGCCAACCCAGGCATTCGCTCCCAACGCTACCACGTTCCTCACCCACCTCGTCGGCGGCGGCCTCGCCGACACGCGCTACGTCGTCGAGCGCTTCCGCTCGATGCTCGACGGCGACATTCGGCCCGTCGAGGCCGAGGCGCCGAAGGGAAGCCGCCGGCGCAAGGCCAAGCCCGTCCTCGCCACCCTGAAGCAGGTGAAGGAGATGCGCCCGGGCCGCAACGAGATCATCGTCTGCACCGGCCTCAACATCCGCGACTGCGGGATCCAATATTGGGATTGCTTCGCGACGGGGCTATTCCACGACCGCCGCCAGAAGGGCTGAGGCGCGCCCGATGGACGTCCGGCCGGCCCATCGCCGGCCGGGCGCCTTTCGACCGGTTCCCACCCCCCGGCAAGGAGACGTCCCATGTGCGAGCAGCACGACATCGCCCAGCGGCGCGCCCGCGATCTTGAGCGGTACCACCGGCGGACCGCCGAGCGCAGGGCGAAGGGCCTGTGCCTGAAGTGCGGGAAGCGTCAGCCCGCACCCCATCGTAGCCAGTGCGAGGTCTGTACTGCGAAGCGACGGCCCGCCGACCTGGAACGGTATCACCGGCGCACCGCCGAGCGTGTCGCGCAGGGCTTGTGCCCGAAGTGCGGGAAGCAGCAGCCCGCACCCGATCATCAATTGTGCGAGCCGTGCAGCGAGAAGACCAACCGCGCCAGCCGCGCCCGCGATGCTCGGCTGAGGGCGGCCAAGATGCCGCGCCGGGACCGCGAACACGCCCGGGCGTACGAACGCCAACGCTCGCGCAAGGAAAGGGCCGTGCGCCTTGCCGAAGGCACATGCACCCGCTGCGGCAAGCGCCCCTCTGAGGAGGGCCACTCGTCCTGCGAGCCGTGCCTGGAGAAGCGCCGCGCCTCCGACCGGGCACGCTATGCCGCCGGCAAAGCCCAGGGCCTCAAGTACGGCGGTGCTAATGCAGCTGCAAAGAGACGGGCCGCCCGGGCCAAGAGCAAGCGGAACCAGAAGGCGCGCAAGGAAGCAGGCCTGTGCATCCGGTGTGGCAAGCAGTCCCCGGTCGAAGGCGGAACCACCTGCACGCCATGCCGCGAGAAGCGCCAGGCGGCGGAGCGCCGGCAGTACCAAGAGCGGCGAGCCCAGGGGCTCTGCACCCGGTGCGGCACACCGGTGCTCGACGGCCTGTCGCGCTGTGCGCGATGCGCTGTCATCGAGGAGGCTACCAAGTGCCCGGAGCGCAAGAATGCACGGTCCCGGGAGCTGTATGCCGAACGGCGGGCCCAAGGGCTGTGTACAACCTGCGGGGCGCCGTCCCAGGGCGCATCCCGTTGCGCGCCGTGCGCAGAGCGGTCATATCACCGCTCAGACCACTTCCGGGGCATCCCGGTGTGGGACCCGAGCTTCACCGTCATCGAGCTTGAGACCGGCCGGGAGCTCGGCACCTTCGACAGCGAGGCCGATGTGGCGTTCTGCCTCGTCTTCGAGAAGCTCCGCCGCGACCAGGTGGAGGTGCTCTGCGACGCGAGTCCCCTGAGTTCCCTCACGGCATGGGAATAACCGCGAGGCGCCGCCGGGGGCTCACCCTGCTGCGCCGCCGGCCGGCCGGGCGTCAGCCGCTCCCCGCATCCCGTCCGGGGCGTCCCACAGCCATCGCCATATCGTTCGTGGTTAATTCATCGGTTGCCGCCCGCGGCCGCGTCACATCGGCGACGGTCGCAACATCATCGAATAGACAGCCAACCGCCGTACCGGTGGCAGGATCCGGTGCCCCGGAGTTAGGGGGAAGCCGGGAGAGGGTATGACGCCCAGGGGGCGGAGGAAGACCCTTCGCCCGGCTGCGTCCCAACCCTCATCACCGGAGAACTGCAATGTCCAATCGTACCTTTACGACCAGCGAACCCCGCGACGCCACGTCCGATCCCGCCAGCCCCGATGGCATGGGCACGTTTTACCGCGCCGAGACATCGCGGCCCGACACGACCGCGCTGCTCACCGAGATCGGGATGCCGTCCCACGCGATCCGCGGCTTCATCGCCTCCCGGGCAACCACCGGGTCCGACGGCTAAGTAGAGGTGGAGAAGGGCTTGGAGAAGGTGAACGGAAGGGGGTTCGGGAGAGTGAACCCGGCCCCGGCCGTTTGGAACCCATCGTCATCAACCTGTCCATGAAGGAGAATCGTCATGGCATTCGGACTGAACAAAGTGCAGATCATCGGCCGCCTCGGCGCCGATGTCACCGTCAACCACCTCACCTCGGGGGGCCGCGTGGCCAACCTGAGCATCGCGACCGACGAGTCGTACATCAACAAGCAGAGCGGCGAGAAGGTCGACAAGACCGAGTGGCACCGGGTCGTCACCTTCCAGGACGGGCTGCCCGGAGGCGCCGCATCCGGAAGCATGACGGCGCAACGGTGGGCGCGAAGCGCCCCGCCGCGATGGGCGTCTCCGACCGGATAACACAAGAAGACGGCACAAGAGAAAAGGGCCGGTCCCTCGCCGAAGCGGGAACCGGCCCTCGCGGTGGCGCCTGCGCCGGCACGAGGTCTGCGAGCGATGCGGGCGGTGTGACGAAACAGCGTCCTACGGGCGTCGAAGGCACTAAATCGTGCAGCGATTTTCATGGGAGAATCGCCGCCGGGGAACCCCGGACGATGGAGCCGCCACGGCGACTGAGTGCCGGCCGCGCCGGCAGTCGTGCGAAGCATGCTGCCGGGGACGCCGAGCGCGGCGCGAAGCGCCCGCGAGGACGGCGTCGACGCGCCACCAAGGTTCGCACGCGAAAGCGGGCCGCGCCGCCACCGCCCGTTGCCGGGGATGACGACGCGGCCCGTCGAGGCGGTGCCAGCTACGCGGCGCAGCGCTGCACCGGGATGCCGAGGGTCCGCGCCTTGTCGACGAGGTTCTCGGTGATGCCGCTGCCGGGGAAGGCGATGACGCCCTTCGGCAGGAGGTTCAGCAGCTCGTCGTTGCGGCGGAACGGGGCGGCGCGTCCGTGGCGGTCCCAGTCCGGCTTGCAGACGACCTGGTCGATGCCGTTGCGCTCCGCCCAGCTTGCCGCGATCTTCTCGACGCCGGGACCGCCGCCGTGGACCAGCACCATGTCGGCGTACTTCTCGCGGGCCTTGTCGAGCCGGGCGATCACCGCCGCCGGGTCGGCGATGTCCTTGCTGCCGGCGACGGCGACCAGGGTGCCCTGGGGCAGGTGGGCTTGCGTCTTGCGGTCCTTGCGGGCGCGCTGGTAGTCGCGGGCGTCGATGGCCGCCGAGGTCAGCTTGCCGGTCTGGCTGGTGTGCGAGCCGCGCCGGGGCCGCCAGGTGTTGCCGGTGACGGTGCGGTAGCCCTCGGCCGCCGCGTCGCGCATGGTCTCGAAAGCGTCGCGGCGGTCGCCGAGGTTCTGGACGCGGTCCGTCAGCAGCTCGAGCTCGAACGACTTGATCTCGGTGCCGTCCTGGTCCCGCTGGAGGTCGCGGAGTTCCGGGCCGAGCTTATCGGCGGCGCGGTCGAGGCGCTGGGTCTGGGCGTCGAGCATGTTGACGAAGCCCCAGAGCAGGCTCTCGCGCTCGTCGGCGAGCTGTAGCCCGTCCGGGCAGGCGCCCTCGGCGATGATGCGGAACGCTTCGCATACCGCGCCGGTGGCCTCGTCGGCGTCCCAGACCTCGCGGCTGTCGAACTCGTCCCGCTCCGGGGTCGCGCCGAAGAGTTGTGCGTTCTCGCAGACGGTCGCGGTGGCGGACTGCCCGCCGGTCTTGATGTGGTCGATGGTGCCGATGTTCTCGATGATGTTCATGACGATCTCCTTGATGATCGGGTTGCACGCTCGGGGCCGATCCCCGGCGTGATGTCCTGTTGGGAGCCGCGCGCGCAGCGGAAGCACCTGGCCTTGGATGCTCTTGGGGTGGAGTGGTGCGGAAAGCCGCCGATCTTGGTGCGGAAGATCGCCTTCGATCTTCACGGTCGGCGGCTTTCACGGTCCGCCCCTAGAGCTTCCCGGCCAGGCCGCAGGGCGCTCGGGCACAAAGCGCAGCGACTGCCCAGAGCGTCCCGGAGGACCCCGGAGGGGTTGCTGCAGCGAGCACGTGGATCACAATGGGGCAGCACGCAGGGGTGGCTATTCTCTCTCCACCCGCACCGCCCCCATAGGCGGTTCGGCCCGGTACGGCCTCAGAGATGACCGAAGTCATCGGAGTTAGCGATAACGCGCCGCTGTGAGCCAGAGACATCGTGGATGAAGACGAGGTTCTCGGTGGATGCCGCGACAGCATCATGGAAGGCGGTCCAGGCGTCGTCCTTCTCCTTGTGCTCCGACAGCACAGCGACGGGGAAGTCGACATCATCGATGGCATGGACGAAGGTCCTGTTGGCGGTAACGACCTGGTAGCGCGGCGGGATATCCGGATCGCTCTGCCAGAGGAGGGCGCCGGTATCGCGATTCAGGACGACGGTCTTCAGATCCGGATCGGCGGCGACGCGCCGTTTGGCCTCGGCCCATGCGGCGCGGCGGTCGTCGATGCGGACGGGTTCGTCGGCGAGATCGATCCAGTCCTCGTCGATGGTGCGGATGACGTAGCGGATGGTCATGATCTCCTCCCTCCTCTCTTCAGGTCGGCTCGCCCGGCCCTCCGCCCTCCTTTTCCTCCAGCAGGCCGGGGCCGATCCGGAACGGATCGTCCCGGGCCGTGCAACGGTCGATCGGCATGGCCGTGTCATGCACCGAATTGTGAGAGGGGGCGGAGCGCGGCCGTCGGGCCGGAAGCGGACTCCAGGACGAAAGCAAAAAGAAAGGGGAGCCGGCGCCGGAGGGCGCCGACTCCCCGAGGCGGAGGGAGGAGGGTCGACTCAGAACGGGATTTCGCTGTCGAGATCGTCGGCCTGCGCGGGGGCGCCGCCGGCCGGCATCTCTGCGCCGTCCGCGGGCTCCGCCGCCGCGGCCTGAGCGCCGTTGCCGTTGGACCCGTTCGGCTTGTCCAGGAACTGCACCCGGCCGCCCGGCACCAGCAGGATCTCGGTCGAGAACCGGTCGCCGTCCTCGCCGTCCTTCTTCCACCGGCGGGTCTGGAGCTTGCCGTCGACGTAGACCAGGCGGCCCTTCATCGCGTGCTTCTCGATCTTGCGAAAATATGGTCCGCTAGACTATAAACGATTGTAATTACTGGATTATTTCAGGAGCGTTGGCTCTGCCATATGAGTGTCAACACTATCGCAACACCGCGTGCCGGGCAGCGAATCTCACGCCACCGCCCCGAGTCCGTTCTTCTCCACCAGTGTCAGGAGCTTCAGCGAGGCGCCCCGCGGGCGCTTCTCGCCGCGCTCCCATTGGCTCACCAGACCCGTCGTCACGTTGAGATAGCGGGCGAACACCGCCTGACTTGCTTGTTCGCGCAGACGCAGCGCGCGGATTTCCTCCGGCGTCATCTCCCGTACCGGCGTCAGGCACATCTCGTCGAACTTGCGCATGGTCTGCTTCGACATGAGGCCCGCCTCGGCCAGACCGAGCGCCGCCTCGTGTGCTGCTGCCAGAGCCTCACTCTTGTATTGCTTGGTCATCGCATTTCACCTCGACAATCGCTCCGGCGGCCTGCGCGGCCGCTAGGCCTTTTTCGTCCAGCGCCAGGTACCTGTTGGCCAGCAGCCTGTAGGTTTCCAACTCGTCCCTGCGCAGGTTCTCCCGGTCGCTCTTGGCGAACCCGTAGACGAAGAACGCCAGCGCGCCCCGGCGGAACAGTACGATCATGCGGAACCCGCCCGACCTGCCGCCGCCCTTGCGGGCGATCCGCTGCTTGATGACGCCTCCGCCGAGGTCGGCGTCGATCAGTCCGCCCCGGGCCCGCCGTATGGCTTCGCACAGCGCCGTATCCTCCAGTCCCTCGCGGGCGGCGAACCGGGCAAACGCCTTGGTCTTGAACGTCTGCAATTAGATCCTCGCGAACGCCCGTCTTCATGTCTCTTTGTAATACCGAGTGCGGCTTTTTTCAATCCGTACCCGCGCAGCCTTCCGCGACCGTCCGGCCCGCCCGGCGTCCATGTGCTGAGCGGGCCCTACCAATCACTGGGAGTTCGCTGGCAACGATGCGGCGGATGGTTTCCTCGCGGGCGGCGCGCCCGGTGCCCTTTCCCGCTCCCGAAGCTTCGTACAGACAGAGCGGCTCAGGGACATGCACTGGCTTCCAATGGGCCGCTCGACCGGACCGCCAACCCCAAACCGCGCCGCCAACAACCCGGGAAAACCGGCCAAACCCACCAAACCCGTTGCGCGTGGTGAGTTTTTCGACAGCCTTTTAAAGTTTATTATTGATGCCAGAGTTGTATAATTGTTTCCCAGGCTGGCGATAAAACGGTTGGTTTGAGGACTTGAACTGGTGGCTGGTTTGATGATTATAATCGCCTCGCGCCTCTTCATATGGATGCTGTAGCTCCCCGTTAGGCTCTTCCGGTCGCCCGGACAGGTCTCGCACTTTCAAAAGCCGCTGGCAGTGTAACCGGCAAACTTCCCGGTTCGCTCCCCCATGCGAGCGTCGCCGTTTGCCGCCCCGCCGCCAACCTTGTCGGCGTTCACCCGGCCGCGTAGCGGGTTTCACCATTTCCCGGTCTTTCATCATCGCCGTATCCCCGGCCCGGTTTGCATGCCGTGCATCGGGCCGGACCGGCACCGTGCGCCCACCACATCCAATAGGAGGCAGCAAGGATCCGTTCCGGCTGGACAACCACCATAGGAGGCAATGCCATAATTCGTACACTGAAGCGCTCAATGTTCTTGGTTTTCACCTTATTTATCCTACTCGGCATGACACCTCCCCAACTGCATGCCGCCGATTGGACCGAGTTCAAAGTAACCCACACGAGTATCCAGCAATTGGACGGTCTGAAATTCTCCGGAAAAGTCGAAGGAAGCCCCTTATTGGGCGGAAATCCCTTTTCCGATTCAGCGAACCTCTGGATTTTAGACGAAGGGCAAGGTTTTAGATTTGCAGGGGCTATGTGGGGAAGGCCCTTTGACTATGAAAAAGACGTCAGAATTCGGCGCGGCAAGCTCAGAATGGCCTTCGCTCGAAAACATCGTCTATGGACGGTCGAGCGCAACAGCGCCGGCAAATTCCGAATTTCCACTGAGTTCGAGAGCCCGGGCCGAGAGGTTTCCACCATCACGGTGGTTCTTACCCAGGAATAAACGGAAGATCGGCCGCGCCGAGACCTCGGCGCGGCCGGCGGATCGGGTGACGTCGCCGGCCAGGGCGAGGATTAGAACTCTCATGATCCGTCCTTTCGGGGTCGGGACACCAACTACACGTTGGTCTTTAACCAGGAATAGATCAGTCATGCCTTGTCATCACCGGCGGGCCGGGCTTGAATTCGGAATGCCCGCCATCCTCATGCGGTGGAGGCGGGCTGGCCAGTTGGGTTTCTGACTGTTTCCTCGCTGGCCGGCGGCGGGGGTTTCACTGGCATGCCCCCCGCCGCCATCATAATCGAGGGGAGCAGCATGGACACTTCCCAACCGTGCGACAAGGAAATTAGCTATACCATAACCTAATGTAATTACTGGATTATTTCAGGAGCGTTGGTTCTGCCACACAGGATATCAACACTATCGCAACACCGCGTTTCGGGCAGCGAATCTCACGCCACCGCCAAGACCGTTCTTCGCCACCAGCGTCAGGAGCTTCAGCGAAGCGCCCCGCGGGCGCTCCTCGTCGCGCTCCCATTGGCTCGCCGCATGGCTTCGCACAACGCTGCAACGAACGGGCGGCATCCATGTCAGGTCGGAAACCCGCCCCACCTTCGCTTTATTTAACCAAGACTTTGAAAAGACTGCGTTAATTCCGAAAATCCTACACGAATCCAACATCTCGGGGAAAATGTAGGATTCGTGTGGTGGACCATCCGGCGTCCTTCGGGAATCCTCCTCAGGTTTGTATGACCCAACGCGGCGGCGCCAGCAGCGGAAGCCGCCGAATAACAGGGGTTCGGCGCCCGGCGCCGGACAGCCGGCCGGTCCGCCACGGCGGGGCGGAACGATGGATCGGCCGGAACGGGGACCCGGACCCGACAAGCGCGGGGACCGCGGGAGACGCCGCACTGTGGGGCGGATCGAGCGCGGCGGTGGGGATGGCGGCGAACCCGTTCGGAGCCCACCAAGCCGGCCGTCATAGGGCCGGCTGCGGGGGGTAAGCATGCTGACGGCGCCCCACCGCCTCGCCTCCAGCCGAGCGGCCGTCTCCTGCGGAGATAACGCGATAAATATGTTGAGCGAAGGGCGGACGGCAGTCCATGTGCTCGCATATTCGCGACTTTGGCCCGTACGAGTTGAGGTGACTGCTTCGGAACTCTATAGTGTTCATGCTGTAGGGCGAACGTATATTGCAACCGGGCGAGAGGCCAGGGTGACAAGAGTGATGAGCGATCAGGGGCGGTCGGGCCCAACCACCATTCCAAACCTTTCCGTCGGCGTCGCTGGCCCGAGCGATATATGCCGGAGACGGAAAACGCCAAGCATTCCGATTTTCTCCGGAAGCGCGAAAATTCCGGAATTGGCATGATCTTCGGGAAAAGGAATGACATGAACAGGAGATCTTGGAAATCAGTTTGCGCGGTTATCGGATTCTCGATTGTCCTTTCGGGATGCCTGAAAGTCGAAGGGACGACCACGGTTCTCGAAGATGGGTGGATAATTGACCGTGTCGTATTTCAACCCAGGATGTCGACGCTTGCGTCCATCGCCGCGTTTCATGACGCCGTCACGCACGCCGCGGAGCGCTCGAGGCGACAATCACACACGAAGAAGCGAACGTTTCTTGCCGAAATGCGGGCCGAACTTAACTCGGCCGCCAACGCATGCACGTGGGCGGATGACATTCTCGACAAGGATGCTTTTGTACGTCAGGGGATACCCTATTCGGCTGTGCCTGTGCCGATAGACTTCGAGTACTCGGACATCAAGGGTAACGGATGTTCCATCCAGATAGGCCCTTACGATCCGAGGACGCTTTCGGCCAGCTTCGCCGAAGATGTCTTGAGTATGCGTGTCGAACCGTTGACCGGCCGCTACAACCCATACAGGCTATCGGTTGTTGGAGTTCCGCTACCGGCAATCAAGGATCTTCCCGATCTCGAGACCTCGTGCGCGTCAGAAGAGAAGCCCGAATTGTGCCGGGAAGAAATGAAGATTGCGATAACGGTACTGATGGAGGGCATCGACGAGGGAGATTTTGGCGAATTGCGAAACATTTTTGCCAACGAATTCAAAAAAACATTGGCCAACCCGGGAATGCTTGTGGGTTTGGCCGAAATTGCCCGACTACTGCTAAGGGATATGTCCATAACTTGGTTCATACCTGATAATGCCGCTGTGGGAGCGGTACGCGGGCCGGGGAATTTCACATACGGTCAAGGATGGCATTGGCGAGGAAATTTTCTCGAAGCGACAAGGACTCTTCATACATTGTCGTTCGAGGTGCGTCCGCGGCGTGCGGTTGCGCGGTAAACATTTGTTTTTGCGGGAACTTCCCCTGCGCGCGAAGGGGTACGGACGGTCCAAGACCGATAAAAGGAAAACGCTCTGGCGAGTGCACACTCCAGCCAAGAGTTGGGGCGCTCGATCACTGGTGACCTCAAGAATCCTACCCTAACATGTAGCCCAGATCTCGCACTTGAGGAACCGTTTGCCTGACGCCCCACGCGCTATGGCCGGTCCAACTCAACCATTCTCTAAATCGACAGATAGAAAATCACGCAGATTGCCGGCCCAACTCCTGCCTACGCAGGGGTACTCCGCGCAATAGTTCCGAATCGTCTGTACCAACTCGCCAGCCTTTGGCGCCTGTAGGGAGGCCGCATCCTGAATCCGAGTGACGGTCGGGCTTTCAGCCTTAATCCAGTCAACCGAGATCAGATTGGATTTCCGCTTGCCTTGAACCGATCGATACTCGAATCCATTGGGAATACGGTCTTCGTGTTCCCGGGATACGACCATGAAGGGCCCAGATGGCGTATCGTCATTCAAGTGGTAGGCGCGAATGAAAGCCGTGCCCATCACAGGGGAAAGGGTCATTAAACCTGCCCCCAGACGGACCACATGGCCATCCGTGCTGTCCCTCATGACTTCATCGGGGCAGCATCCGATAGTGTCGGCAAAGTCGCCCTCTGATACCACTGCCGCAGCAAACATGCCGGTCGAGGCTACATGTCGCATCAGCGCAGCCGCTATGCCAAGAGGCCGATCAAATGATGGCTCGCCGAATTCACTGACGATGGCGAAGCCGTCTCCCATGTGATGCACGAACAGCCGATCCCCTTCGCCGGGATACACCCGTGTGCCGATGCGGTGGATCGCCCTCATCAGTTCCCGAAGGGCGTAAAGCGCCTTCGATTGTTCGGATTCCCAGAGCTTGCTGAACCCAAGAATGTCGACAAAGATGCACCACCGCACCGGGTCCGTTCCCTGCGTCGAACTGTCGGCAAAAAGCGGCATGCCTCACCTCCCACGGCGGATGTCGCCTAGATCCGTCAAGCCGTTCGCCGCGGGAGTGCACGGTGGGGCGCTGCGAAACAGGGACAAGCGATATCTGATCCTTGGGCACCATCTTTATGCGGTTCAGCATCCTTGACGACAAGTTCCGGCGCGGACCACGTAACTCACGCTTCCAGTTCACGCCGCGCGGCGCTCTTTCCGGCGTTGTTCGGCCCGACGAACAGGACGATGTCATCCTCTTCCAGTTCCAGTTCGGTCCCGTCAGAGAATGTGATCGTCCTGAAGAACAGCCGAGGACGCAGTGGATTGGACGTATCGACTTGGGCTCCGCCCATGTGGCTTGCCCTTGTCATCGTTTATTTTGGTTCGACCGATACACCCGCCCTGTCGATGCTGATGGGACGGTCGACTTTCATCCGCTGGCGCGCCGGCTCGCTACAGCCGACATCGAAATTCGATCGTCATCGCGATTTGAACCTTCGGCAGATTCTACAGAACTGCGCGTCGCTCACCGACTTCCCGCCTATCGCTTCGAGGGTGCATTGTCCCGACCGCGACCGGATTTATTGCCGGTTTTAGAGGGCAAGCCTCCCGAGCCCTTGCCCTTTGATCCACCTCCACCGCCTTTCGAACCACCGCTACCTTTCGAGCCTTTGCCCATCACAATTTCCTCCATTTGAGATCGTACTTGGCCTAGATCATTCCTTGGCTACTCCATGTGTTTTGGGACTGCAAGCGCCAAGAAGCGTCCACTATGGTCGTCAGCCCAGAGCCCGTCATCCGCTGCCTCCAAAAACCCCCATCAAGTCCGTCCGCTTGACGGTGCTGCCCATGTGCTCATGCTCAGAGCCAAAGAACACGCCATCGACGAAGCCCTTTTCGTAGCCGGAGCCGACAACGTTTTCGAAGTAATTACCGTTGATCGTCACCTTGTAGTCGATGTTGCAGGTGTGGGACCAGCGATCGGCGGAGTCGAACGTGAAGCGGTTCAGGTAGTAGATGTCCTGAAATCCCAGGTTTTGCTCGGCATTGGGATTGCCGAGGTGGTCAGCCGCACCTGAAGCGGGGCATCCCCTAACGGCGGCGACGGCCCGGAATACGTCAACAGGTCGCCTCTCCATGTTGCCGTTCCTTACAGCCGTCTGTTGTCGCCAGGTTCGTATCCGGCAGCTTACCGGGACCCTCGACGGGAACTCGATTGCGACGCAGGCCGAAATTGGCCCTACTCTGGCACGCATTCCAACTTCGCCTGACATTCGGAGCCGGACTCTATCGGCTCAATCAACCTTGCCGTTACACTTGTTTCTAATATTTTTGATGTTACACTTGGACACACACATACCCTCGCACCGCGAGCGAGGCGCTTGGATACTGAAGGAGAGGAGCATCGGGATGAGCAACGCTACCGACGCGGTGGACCTGGGGCACCGTCTTCCGACGCAGGACGAAATTGCGTGCGCAGCACAAGCGGTAACGGCACTTGCCGACGCCCGAGGCGGGAACGGCGTTCTGGCCATTAACCGCGAAGACGGAGAGCCCGTTCGCCTGGCGCCCGCGATCGCCGACCTGGTACTTGATCTTCTGGGCGGCGTTGCATCGGGCCGTACGGTCACGCTGGTTCCGGCCGGCGCGATGCTGACCACGCAACAGGCGGCCGACATCCTGAGCGTCTCGCGCCCCCACCTCAGCAAGCTGCTCAAATCGGGCAAGATTCCGTTCGTTTCGGTCGGTGCGCACCGGCGCGTCATGCACACCGATCTGATGGCTTACATCGACCGTCGCGACGCCGCACGCCATGCGGCGCTCGACGATATCGCCCGGCTCGGTCAGGAGTTCGATGCGTCTTGATGCAGCTTGCCGACCGTCGTGTCGCCCTGCTGGATGCGAACGTCTTGTTTCCCTTCCGCAAGCGAGACATTCTCTTGCGCTTCCATCATGCCGGACTGTTCCGGGCGCGATGGACTGAACAAATTCTCGACGAGTGGACACGAAACCTCCTCGAACAGAAGCCGCATCTTGAACCGAGTGTCCGCTCCCAGCGCCAAGCCATGCACGAGCATTTTCCGGAGGCTCTGGTCACCGGATACGAGCCGCTAATCACTAAGCTCGCACTTCCGGATGCCGACGACCGCCACGTCCTGGCAGCGGCGATCCGCTGCGGCGCACAGTACATCGTCACCGACAATCTGGCCGACTTTCCGACTGGGGTTCTCGCGCAATTCGATATCGAGGCGATCGACGCCGACGGGTTTCTGTCTGCGACTTTTGACTTCTATCCCTCCGAAGCGCTTAGTGTGCTTCGCTCCCTTCGGGAAGTGTACAGCAATCCGTCCTTCACGCCGTCGGGATTCGTTCGCGACCTGACGGCGAAGGGGCTTCCCCGGCTGGCTGCGCAGATAGAGGAGCATCGGGACGAGTTTGAGGGCAAAGCGCCGAGCCGCCGCTAATCTTCTTGTCTCCGCTCTGCCATACGCTTTCCGCAGCCGAAAAATAGCTGCGGTTTTCGACGGGGCCGGTGGTCCCGCGCACTAAAGCAAAGCCGGTTACCCACAGTTCCACCGAGTCCAACACCCCAGCACCGAGCCTGGGGGGGGAACCGCCTCACGCCCGAACTGTTGGATTTTCATTTGCCAGAAATATCGAATTTTCGTTTGCCATTGACACACCACACTTGCCGACACCTTCGGACAATCCACCGCTCGCTACGAAGTCAGATAGTGCCGCCGTCTCCAACCCCGCGCCTTTCTCCTTGGAGAGGAAAGGCTTGGCCGTGAGCGGGGCGGCGGTCGGGAAGTCCGGGGGAGGGCGTCCGGCCGCCGTTTTCCCTCATCGGCACGAAGGAGACGGCAAATGACGGCAGCCATGGCGATGCCCGGCAACACGGCGGAGACGTTCCTGGTTCACTTCTTCGGCACCGGCCTGGCCGACGACCGCTATGTGGTCGAGCGGTTTCGGGCTCTGGCCTGCGGCAACATTGTTCCCGCCCCCGCCGAGGCCCTCGCGGCGAAGGGCGGGTGCAAGGTCAAGCGCACGGTGGTCTCGCGCAAGGAGGCCGAGGCGATGCGTCCCGGCCGCACGGAGATCATCATCTGCACCGGCTTAAAGACCCGGGGCGGCAGACAGGCGTGGGGGGTCATCGCGGCGGGCATTCTCTGCGACCGCAGGCAGCGCGGCTGAGGCCTTCCCCACCGGACGTCCGGCCGGCCCGCCAGCCCCGGCAGCCGGCCGGATGTCCTCTATCCCGATTCCAATATCGACAGGGAGAACGGCCGTGGCCTATCGTAACGAGGAAGTTCGCAAACAGCGTGATCGCGAGCGTGTCGCGCGCCGGGCGGCCGCGCGGATTGCGGCGGGCCAATGCCCCAGGTGCGGCCGGACCAAACCCATGCCGGGCCGCTCGGTGTGTGAACCCTGCAACGAGAAACGGAATGCGACGAGCCGCGCCCGCGACGCCCGGCTGAGGAAGGCCGGGATGCCTCGGAGAGATCCTGACCGTGCCCGCGAGTACGGATGCGAGCGCTCCCGCCGCAAGGTCAAGGCGCGCCTTGCCGAAGGCATATGCACCCGCTGTGGCAAACGCCCTGCAGCGGAGGGCCGCTCGTCCTGCGAGCCCTGCCTGGAGAAGAGGCGGGCGTCGGACCGGGCGCGCTATGAGGCCGGCAAGGCGGCCGGGAAACTTTACGGCGGTGCGAACCCGGCGGTCAAAAGACGGGCCGGCCGGGCCAGGAGCCGGAAGCTCCAGAAGGCCCGGATCGAGGCCGGGCTCTGCATCCGCTGCGGCAAGCAGCAGCCGGTGGAGGGCGGGACCACCTGCGCAACCTGCCGCGAGAAGCGCCAGGCCGCTGAGCGCCGGCAGTACCGCGATCGGCGCGCCCAGTGTCTCTGCACCCGGTGCGGCGGTCCCGTTCATGACGGCCTGTCGCGGTGCGCGCGATGCGCCGTCATCGAGGACGCCGGCAAGTGCCCGGAGCGCAAGAACGCGCGGTCCCGGGAGCTCTATGCCGAACGGCGGGCCCGGGGGTTATGTACATCCTGCGGGGCGCCGTCCCAGGGGGCCAGCAGGTGCGCCCCATGCGCGGAGAAATCCTACCACGGCTCGGACCACTTCCGCGGCATCCCGGTGTGGGATCCGCAGTATACGGTGATCGAACTCGAGACCGGCCGCGAGCACGGCCCCTATGACAGCGAGGCCGACGTGGCGCTCTGCCTCGCCTTCGAGAAGCTGGACCGGGACCGGGTGGAGATAGTGGCGGACGCACCAATTACCGGGCGTGTAACGGCATGGGATTGACCGGCAGGCGGCGCGGCTGGAGCTCTCCCTGCGGCGCCGTCGGGCCGCCGACGGGCACCGTCGCGAACCGCATACATATCGCCGTTCGGGCGTTCGCCCCATGGCTTCGCTGACGGCGCCCCCCTGGTGAGCCGTCGCGGTTCCGAATCGGCGTCCTCCCGCCCCGGCCTCCGAGCTGGCGGTGATGCGGCGGGGATTCCCCTGCTGAGACCGTGAGAGTATCAGCGCGCCACAGGCCGATTTTCATTGGTCCGGATAACGGTTTTGGTGTCCAGACGTGTCAATGGCAAATGAAAATCCAACAGTTCGGGCGTGAGGTGGTTCCCCATCTCCGCAAGCTCCGCCATGTTGGCTTCCAGCCAGTCCGAGGCGATGGTCGCGCGGGCCGCGCCGATGACCCGTCCCGCCGGCGCGGCCGGATCGAAGCCCGAGCCCTTCCGCGCGACGAAGCGGACGACATTGCTGTAGTAGCGGTCCGTGAACGCGACCAGTTGCCGGCGCTTTTCGGTTATCGACATGCTGGAGACGATGGCGTCGAAGGTCCCGGCGAGCAGCCCCGGGATCAACCCCTCCCACAGTGTTGGCACGAACGCGCATTCCGTTTCCAGCTTAGCGCACAGCGCCTTGGCGATGTCGATGTCGAAGCCCTGGAGCCGGCCTGCATCGTCGGTCCCGCTGAAGGGCGGGTAGCCGGGATCCACGCCGATGCGCAGCCCGCCGCCCGCCGCATCGCCACCGATTGCGGGCGCGAAGGAGAGCAGGACGCAGATCAGTGCGGCGGTCAGAATCTTCATGACGATTAGTGCCCGCGGTTGCGATGCCGGCATCCTAGTTGAGTTCGTCCCCCGAAAGCAACGGCGGTTTAATCAAACTCCGGCGCGCGCTCTCAATTGCCGAATTGCCCGACCGTGATCGTAGCGCCCGGCCGGTCGAGCGCAGCCCATTGCCGCGCCGTATCGCAGCTCCGCTTCACCGGCCGCCGAGAAGAACAGTTCTTCCGGGGCGCGTCTAGCGACCCGCGTCTCGACGGCCCATTCCGGCAGGATGTGCCCGGGGGCCGGGCTCGCGGCGGCTTCCGGCACGTGCCGTCGGCCCGCCGCCCGCCGTCATGTGTATCGCCGTCCTGTCGCCAACAGCGCGATTATGGGGGCGATGCCGCTTTCGATGGTCCTCCGCCGGCGACAGGCACCGGGCCGAACAACCCGGCGAGGACCGAGGCCCAGGCCCATGTGCCGGGCGTGCCGACCGCGATTTTCACCGCCCAGGCTCCATGCCGGTGACCCGGATGCCAGAGGCGCCGGCAGCCGAGGGCGGGCGGTGGCGAGATATCGGCCGTTCGGCCATCATCTCATCCGCTCAATATCGCCGTCGTCCGTCCCGGCCGATGCCGCCGCGGCGCCTGCAACCATCTGGCTGCCGCCGACGCATCGTCGCCCCGCCACGTCACCACCCGATCCCGTTCACCGATTCCGGTCCCGTCTTCTCTCTATCACCCCTGCCGTCCGATGCCCGAGCGGGGCGGCGGGGTTCGGCCGGGAGGCGGAGGGGAGCTGTTGAAGGGGTGTGTCCGGCAGGACGGCGGGAAGGAGTTTCGCCGCGCCGATGCCGGGCTTGGCAACGGCACGAGGAGTTCCCCGCCATGTTCCGATCCGACCATTCCCCTGACCTTCCCGACGGCAGGCTGCTGCTGGCCGACCTGGGCATCGACCCCCGCACCGTCCGAGAAATCGCCGAGGACGACCGCATGATCCGCTGTCCGGAGCGCCCGGCAGTCTATCCCGAGCGCGGCTTCGCCGGCCTCGTCCCGGACCCGGCGGCGGAAATAGAGGCGAAGGAAGGCTTGGAGGAAGTGAGCGGACGGGGGTTCGGGAGAGTGAACCCGGCCTCCGGCCGTTCGGAACCCATCGTCATCAACCAGCTATGCAAGGAGCATCGCAATGGCATTTGGAATGAACCGCGTGGAACTCATCGGCCGCCTCGGTGCCGACGTCACCGTCAATCATCTCGCCTCGGGGGGCCGTGTGGCCAATTTGAGCATCGCGACCGACGAGAGCTATCTGGATCGCAGTTCCGGGGACAAGGTCGACAAGACCGAGTGGCATCGGGTCGTGACCTTCCAGGACGGCCTCATCACCATGCTGGAGAAGCATGCCCGGAAGGGCCGCCTGGTCTATATCGACGGCAAGCTCCAGACCCGCCGGTGGAAGAAGGACGGCGAGGACTCGGACCGGTTCTCGACCGAGATCCTGCTGGTG